>DASXGR010000102.1:0-1806 GCA_036488935.1 Caulobacteraceae bacterium
CAGGCTGCCGCCGCTGTATTCCAGGAGCGGGGGTTCGAGGCGGCGACGATGGCGGAGATCGCCGCGCGGGCCGATGCGAAGATCGGGTCGCTCTACCGCTTCTTTCCCAACAAAGACGCCCTGGCCGCGGCTCTCACGAGCCAATACTCTGAGGCTCTGCGAGCGGAGTTCGATGCGATACACGCGCGCGCCGCCAACGCTACGCCGCAAGAACTCGGCGATATCCTCATCGATCTACTGGTGAAGCGGCATCCGCAGACGCGGGCGTTCGCCGCCTTGATGGACTCCCGCGCCGACTGGACGGAAGTCCGCCTACAACTCCGCACCCAGACATTGGCCGATATCAAGACGGCGTTGGCGACGTGCGCGCCCGATCTCGATGACAAGCAGGTCGAGGATGTCGCCACTGTGGTGCTCAACAATATGAAGACCATGGTGGGCATGACCATGAACGATGCGCCGACGACCCCCGGCGCACCTGACCAATTGCGGCTGATGAACCGGCTCTACCTGGAAGCAGTGCTCCGGCCGGGCCGGCCAGCCGGGATCCCCTCCGCGAACGGCTAGGCGTTGAAATTCAGTTTCAGACCCGGCTCCGGCCAGCGCATCCGCACGAGCGTGCCCGTCTCAGAGAGGGTGATGAAGGCGTCGCGCCGGTCGGCCCCGCCAAAGCAGATGTTGGTGGTCATTCGGTCGGGCAGCGGAGTCTGGCGACAGGCGCCCGCCGGGGTCATGGTGGTGATCCCCTGGGCGATCGAGGCGATGCAGATGTCGCCGTTCGCCTGCACGGCGAGGCTGTCGAAGAAGGCCCGCCCCGGCGCCGCGCCCACCACACGCCCGCCCCGGCCGCCTTTGACGACCTGTCCCGGGCCGACGAGATCAAAAGCGATCAGGCGGCCGGTGTAGCTCTCTGCGCTGTAGACGGTCTTTTCGTCAGGGGAGAGGCCGATCCCGTTATAGCCGGTGCCGCCGAACGAGATCTCATTGGCTCCCGACCCGTCGGGCCTGGCGTAGTAGACGCCGCTAAGCTGGCGGGTGCGCCCGGTCGTTCTGCCGAAGTCGGTGAACCAGAAGCCGCCCTGCGCGTCGAAGACGATGTCGTTGGGCGCGGAAAGCGGATGCTCGCCGACCTTGTCGAAGAGCCGCTCAGCCCTGCCGGTCGCAAGGTCCACCCGGTCGATCCCGCCCTGGACCGCCGCTCGCGGTCCGCTCTCCGGGCCGCCCCCGCCATTGTTGGCGACGTAGACCGCGCCGTCCGGTCCCAGGGCCGCCCCGTTGGGACCACCGCCAAGATCGCACACGACTTCGACCTTGCCGTTCCAGACGCGCGACAAGGTCCCGCGCGCGATCTCGACCAGGATCACCGAACCGTCCGCCATGGCGATCGGTCCTTCAGGAAATTGCAGTCCTTCGGCCAGCACGTCGAAAGTCATGGGCCTTCTCTCGCTCCCAAATTCATCCGTCATCCCGGGCCGTAGCGAGCGTAGCGGAGCGAGGACCCGGGACCCAGGGGCCACATTTCGGAAGCTGCGGTTCGCGAACCCGGGCGCCCGCTACAGTCACCCCGGATCGAGTCCGGGGCAGGCTCTGGGTCCCGGGTCCTCGCTTCCCCTCGCATTCGCGAGTGTCGCTACGGCCCGGGATGACGGAAAAAAAGACAACGGGCGTTGCCCCGTCGATAGGTGTTTCGACCGATGTCATCAGAGCGGGACGGCGTGGTCTACTGACTTCGCGATTACGCAGCTCGGGCGGCAGGAGCGGGGGTTTTGGCCTGGAGAGGACTGACATGAGCGAGACTTTGTTCAA
>DASXGR010000178.1:0-30415 GCA_036488935.1 Caulobacteraceae bacterium
CCTGGACCAGCGCGGGGTCGCCGAACGCCTCCAGCATCTCCGGCGTCGAGGCCGCGAGATCGCGGATCAGCGAACCCATCCCAGCCGTCAGGCGGGAACCGCGACCTTGAAGTCCGGCCCGGTCTTGGCGCGGACCTCCTCCAGCGTGACGCCGGGGGCGAATTCGCGAAGCGTCAGGCCGCCCGCGTGCCGGTCCACGTCGAACACGGCCAGTTCGGTGACGATCATGTCGACGCAGGCCTTGCCGGTGAGCGGCAGGCTGCACTCGTTCAGGATCTTCGGCCGGCCGTCCTTGCTGGTGTGCTCCATCACCACGATCACCCGCTTGACGCCGGCGACCAGGTCCATGGCTCCGCCCATGCCCTTCACCATCTTGCCGGGGATGGTCCAGTTGGCGATGTCGCCAGACTGCGACACCTCCATGGCCCCCAGCACCGTCAGGTCGATATGGCCGCCGCGGATCATGGCGAAGCTGTCTGACGAGCTGAAGTAGGAGGAGGTCGTCAGCTCGGTGATGGTCTCCTTGCCCGCGTTGATCAGGTCGGGATCCTCCTCGCCCTCGTAGGGGGCCATCTGTTCGCGCGTCCAAGCCATGATCAGACCTCCGTGCGGGATGTTGCGCCAAGCTTTTCGGCGCGCGGCCGGGTCGTCCGCTTCTCGATCCGCTTCTCATTGATCGTGCTCTTCACGATGCGGTCGACATAGATGCCCTGGGTGTGGATGCAGTTGGGATCCAGCGCGCCCGCCTCCAGGATCTCCTCGGCCTCCACCACCGTCACCTTGGCGGCGGTGGCCATGTTGGGGTTGAAGTTGCGCGCGGTCTTGCGGAACACCAGGTTGCCTTCGGGATCGGCCTTCCAGGCCTTGACGATGGCGAGGTCGGCCTTGAGCCAGGTCTCTCGCACGTACATCTCGCCGTCGAACTCCTCGACCGGCTTGCCCTCCGCCACCACCGTGCCGTAGCCGGTCCTGGTGTAGAAGGCGGGGATACCGGCCCCGCCGGCGCGGATGCGCTCGGCCAGCGTCCCCTGGGGGTTCAGCTCGAGTTCCAGCTCGCCGGACAGGTACTGCTGCTCGAACAGCTTGTTCTCGCCCACGTAGGACGAGATCATCTTTCTGATCTGGCGAGTCTCCAGCAGCATCCACAGACCGAAGCCGTCGGCGCCGGCGTTGTTGGAGATCACCGTCAGGTTCTTCACGCCCGCGGCGCGGATTTCCGGGATCAGGCTCTCCGGGTTGCCCGACAGGCCGAAGCCGCCGGACATCACGGTCATCCCTTCGAACAGGACGCCGTCCAGCGCCGCCGCCGGACTGTCGAAGATCTTGCTGCTCATGGCGCCTCCGCGGGTTCCACCATGACTAGAGCGCGTTCCGCTCGGATTTAAAGCGGAGCCGCGCTCTGGCTTTCTGATTCACGCGCTTTCTCGCGACGAACCCGTTTCCGCTTCGCCGCAAAGCGCCCAGGCGCCGGCTTCGCCTTCCTCACCAGGCGACGGCTTGGCCATCCTTCCTGTGGTCGGAGCCGGCCCGGTAGACGAACGGCGCTTCGCCGGGGGCGGGATTCTCGACGGGCTGGACCATGATCGCCTGGTAGCCGCCCATCACCCCGCTATCGGGCGGATTGAGCTTGTGACCCATGGCGGCCAGGTCTGCGCCGACGAGGTCGTAGAGCGGCTTCTCCAGAGTCAGGGTGTTGCTGATCTGGTTGTGCCGGAATCGCGCCATGTCGGTGGCCATCTGCAGGTTCGCGCCCAGTTCAAAGATGTTCACCAGCGCCTGGGCGTGGCCCTGGGCCTGCATGTCGCCACCCATCAAGAGCAGGGTCATCAGCGGGCGGTCCCCATCCATGACAAGGCCGGCGGCCAAGGTGTTGAACGGTCGCTTGCCGGGGGCGATGACGTTCGGCGACTTGGGGTCGAGCGAGAACAGCGCGCCGCGGTCGTGCAGGATGAAGCCGTAGCCGGGCACGGTGAGGCCCGAGCCGAACTCCTCGAAGTTGCTGTTGACCCAGGCGACCATGTTGCCCTGGGCGTCGGCAGTCGAGAGCACGATAGTGTCCCCGGCGGGGCCTTCGGCGCCCACCGGTCCGGTCGCCGAAGCATGCGAAGGATCGACGCGGCGGCAGAGCGCCCGGGCGTGTTCCTTGGAGATCATGCGCTCGACCGGCACGCGAACGACGTCGGGGTCCGCGTTGATGGCGATCAGGTCGCCGTAGGCGAGCTTCTTGGCTTCCACCATCAGATGCCAATAGAGCGGGCTGCGAGGGCCGAGCTGCGCCAGGGTGCGCCCGCCGGTCCATCCTGGCGTGCACTCGTCCAGGATGTTGACCATTTCCAGAGCCGCCCAGGCCTGGGAGGGCGGCGGCAGTTCGTAGACGTCGTGGCCGTGAAAGGTCGTGCGGACGGGCTGCATCCATTCGCCGTGGTAGGCGGCGAGGTCCTCCATCGTCATCGTCCCGCCCATGGCGGTCGACTTGGCGACGATCGCCCGGGCGATCTCGCCTTTGTAGAAGGCGTCCACGCCCAGCTCCTGCAGCAGGCGGAAACTGCGGGCGAGGTCGGGATTGCGGAACACTTCGCCAACCCGCGGCGGGCGGCCGTCGACGTACCAGGTCCTTACCGAGTCTGGATCGAGCTGATTACAGCACCCGTGGAGCGGCAGGGCCTTGGGCAGGATCCAGTCGTGGGCGATCCGTTCGCTCACGGGAAAGCCATGTTCGGCGTAGCTTTCGGCGGGGGCGAGCACCTCTTTGAAGCTCATCGTCCCGAACCGCTGCAGGATCGCGTTCCAGCCCCACGCCGCGCCCGGCACGGTGACGGGGAGGATGCCGTAGACCGGCATGCCTGAGCCGGGACCCCAGTTGGCCGGATCGGCGACATAGCCGAGTTCTCGGAAATGCTCGGGCGTGGCGCCGCTGGGCGCGCGGCCGCTGGCGTTGAGCGCGTAGAGCTTCTTCTCCTTGGCCACATAGACGATTGTGAAAAGGTCGCCGCCCATGCCCTCCATCATCGGCTCGGTGACGTTGAGCACGGCCGCGGTCGCCACCGCCGCGTCGATCGCATTGCCTCCCCGGCGGAGGATCTCCAGTCCCGCTTGCGCCGCCAGAGGTTGGCTTGTGGTGACGATGCCGTGCTGGCCAAACTCTTCGGCCCGGCTCTGCGCAGCCCAGCCCTCAGAGCGGTCGCCGCGAACCGCCTGGCATGCGGGAGCCAGGTCGCCCGCCTGGCACGTGGAGAGCCGCGGGGACGCCGGAGTCCCGGGTGTCTGGGCGCAAACGGGCGCGACAATCGCGAAGGCCAGGACGGCGGCCCATGCGACGAATACGGATGATTTCATCTGACGGCGGCTCCCCCTCCCGGACGCGCCAGATTGGCGCGTCCGGTCCGTCCTGTCGCGGGGGAATTCTCAGGCGGCCGCCGCCAGGGCGTTGAGCGCCGGCCAGGTCGTCGCCTTTAAGCTCGCGCGGCCGTTCATGCGCTCAAGCCAGGCGCAAAGCTGCGGAGCATCCGCGCAGAGCGTCGCCCACTCCGGACACTCGGCGAGGAAGTCCATCTGCGGCGCGACAATGTAATCAGCCAGACTCGGCGCCCCGCCCGCGAAGTACGGTTGGTCGCCCATGAGTTCGCCCAGGGCGCGGAAGACCACCTTGCCTTGCGGAAGTGCGGCCGCGCAGGCCTCCTCGTTGGGCGTCAGTCCCAGCAGGCGAGGTCCCACGACGCGCTGGAACCCGATCACATTGCCAACGCCCTGGAAAAGGTACCAGTCGCTGATGTTCATCACTTGATCCATCCGCGCGGCCGCCTTCGGATCGACGGGCGTCAAGGCCGGCTTCGGCAGGATCCGGTCCAGGTATCGCAGGATCGCGCCCGTCTCGTAGAGGGAGAAGCCGTCGTGCTCGAGCACGGGCATCCGGCCAAATGGGTGGCGCGAAAGGTGCGGCTCGGTCTTGAGACCGCCCGGCGGGATCGGAGCGAGGCGCCAGGGCGCCCCCTTCTCCTCCAGGACCGCCATGACCGAGCGGCCAAACGGGCTGCCCGGAATGCTGTGAACGATGAATTCCGACATCTGAGCGCTCCCTTGCTCTTTTTTGTGGATCTCAAGCCGCCGACGGAACGCCGGCGAAGTCGGCGAAAAAGCCAATGATGCGAGGCCAGCCCTCGCCGATCCGGCCCGCCACCTTCTCGGCGTCGGCTCCGAGACGCTCGAGGTTGCGATGCTCGAGGGTGACGGTTGAGCCACCCTGCCCGTCCGGTGCGAATGTGAGCTCGACCTCGGTCAGTAAGGCCGGATCGTAGGTGAACTGGCTGTCGAGCTGCCAGCCCAGCAGAAGACGGCCCGGCGGCTCCCACGCGAGGACCTTGCCCCAGGAAGTCTCCGTCCCTTCCTCGTCGCGCTCGAACCAGCGCCCGCCGTTGTGCGGCTCGACGACTATCTCCGCGTGAGGCTTCTCGCCGATCGTCCTTCCGCGCGGCCACCAGCGGCCCATGTCGCGGGAGAACATGGCGAAGGCCCGGTCGGGCGGCGCGGCCACCCTCACGCTCACCATCACAGGCGCGATTGTCATGATCCCTCCTCCTCTTTCTCGACTTCGGCGTCGGCGAATGCGGCGAAGGCCGTCATCGCCACGCGCCAGTGATCGTCCAGCCAGGCGCGCATGGCGCCGATGCCCCGCGGGTCGATCCGATAGATCCGGCGCGCACCGTCGGCCGTTTTGGCCACCAGCCCAGCCTCCTCCAGCACACGCAGGTGCTGGGAGACGGCCGGACGCGTCACAGGCAGGCCCTGGGCGAGTTCGCCCACAGCGGCGGGCGCGGTCGACAACTTCTCGAAGATCGCGCGGCGCGTGGGATCGGCAAGGGCTTCGAACCCCTCGACGCCGCTCTTTTTCGCCATCGCGTTAGCCATGGCTTACGGTTAGCGAAAACTTACCGATCCGTCAAGAGGTGGCGTCGAGCGCTCCGCGCAGTCGCAGCAGCCCCTCGCGCGTCGCCTCCGGATGACCGCCCAGGGCAATGCGGAGGTGGTCGGGCCGTCCAAAGAAGCGACCCGGCACGAAGCTGGTCTCCTGTTCCTCTCTAAGCCGCTTGAAGAGGTCATCTGCGCCACCACGCCGAAGACGCGGGAAGACGGTCGTGGCGTTAGGGAAGATCACCTGGTCGAGCGCCGGATGGTCGCCCAGGAGCTCGCGGTAGGCAGCGATATTGGGTTCCAGCAGCCCGCGGGCGCGAGCGCGCAGGCGGTCGAGCTGGTCGAACGCGACGACCGCCAGACGCTCGGCGATATGCGGCGCGGCTACGCCGAAGAGGTCGTTGAGCCGGCGCATCCGCTCGGCAAGGTCCGCTGGCGCGAGAATCCAGCCGCAGCGTAGGCCGGAGAGCCCGTAGGCCTTCGTCAGGCTGCTGGTGACGACGATATTTCCATCCGGCGCGAACGACGTCCGCGCTGTCCCATCCGCGAAGGTAAGTTCGAGATAGACCTCGTCGACCAGGACGCGTGCGCCGACGGACGATGCGGCGGCTGCCGCCGCCTGCACCTGAGCCTCGCTGGCGATGGCGCCGGACGGATTGTGCAGATTGGAGAGCACGACAAGGCGTGTCCGGCGCGTGAGATGCGCGCCGATCTCGTCTGGGTCCAGCCGCCAGTCGTTCGATCGACGCCGCTCGAAGGTGCGGACCTGAGCCCCGAGGCAGGCGAGCGTGGACACGAGCAGCTCGTAGGTCGGGTCCTCCACCAGCACCTCGTCGCCCGGCGAGATCAAAGCCGACATCGCCAGGTGGTTGGAGAAGGAGCAACCGCCGCCAGGCGTGACCACGCACTCGGCCGGAACGCGGAAGCGTCCGGCAATCCGCTCTATGAGTGGGTCATAGCCATAGGCGTTGGGTCCATGCAGGGCGAGATCCTCCGGTCGAACCTCGAGGTCCGACAGGGCGCAGTCGGCGATCCCGCTCATGGCCAGGTTGTAGGGCGCTGGAGACTCTCGCTTGGCGAACCGCATGTAGCTGGACTGCAGGGTGCGGGGGACGGCGGTGAGGCTGGTCATGTCGGCCTCTTGGTCTGGACGCGTGGGATTGCGCAACGAAATTCAAGCTTTGCCGTGGGCTTCCGTCACTTTATGGCGCGTTCGACGCCAATAGAAGTACGGAGGAAGACCAAGCAGAAGCAGTCCGTACCCCACCAGGCTTTCGCGCGGGTAGCTCCAGAAGGTGCTCACCACCACCAGGACGCAGGCGAGGACGAAGGCCCCGGTGGTCCAGGGATGACCGGGCGCGCGAAAACCGGCAGGCGCTGCTCCCGTGCGTCGCTCGCGGGCGCGCAGCACGAACACCGCCGAACCCGACAGGCCAAAGAACAGGAAGTTCATCGAGACGGTGTAGCTCAAGATCCGTTCGTACTCGCCGGACAGGGCGATGACGCCGGCCCAGATCGCCTGGAGAAGGATGGCCAGGGCGGGAGCCCGGGTCTTTTCCGACACCTCGCCGACACGACGCAGGAAGAGGCCGTCGCGCGCCATGGCGTAGTAGACGCGCGGGGCGGTCAGCATCGATTGGCTCAGGTAGCCCAGGGCCGAGATAGCCACCAAGGCGGCAGCAACCTTTGCCCCCGCCGGACCGATCGCCAGGCCCAGCACGTCCGCGGTCGGAGTGAGGGTGCGGGCAAGGCCGGCGGCGCCGAGAGCCCGAAGGCAGGCCCAGCTGACTGACAGGTAGCAGGCGATGACGATCAGCACGCCCAGGACCAGGGCTCTGGCGAGATCGCGGCGCGGGTCTTTCATCTCCCCGGCCACGAAGTTCGCCGTCTGCCAGCCGCCATAACTGAACACGACGGGGATCATCGCCGCGCCGAAGGCCTTCAGGCCGGCCGCCGTACCCACGCCGACGACGGATGTCGGCGGCTCCCGGGCCGGCGCTACGAGCAGCACGCCGGCGAGAACGAGGGCCACGATCATGGCGATCTTGATCGCGCCCAGGACGCCCTGGACGCTATTGCCCGCCCCGACGCCAAGAATGTTCACCCCTGCCAGCGCCGCAAGGCTGAGCACGACAATGAGCGACTGAGGAACGGCGCCCCCGAGCAGGACGTCCAGATATTTGGCGAAGGCGATCGTCACCGCGGCCATGCCGCCGGTCTGCACCACCAGCAGCAGGGTCCAACCGTTGAGGAAGGCCGGCAGTGGCCCATAGGCTTCCCGCAGATAGGCGTAGTCACCGCCAGTATGGGGAATGCGCGCTGCCAGCTCCGCGTAGACGAAGGCGCCCAGCAGGGCGATCACGCCCCCGGCGCCCCAGGCGCTCAGCAGTTCGATCGGCGAGTGCGCGTTGCGCGCCACGATCGCCGGATTGACGAATACGCCGACGCCGACGATGCCGCCGACCACCAGCATCACTGCGCTGGGCAGGCCGATAGCCTTCGCCAGGCCCTCGGCCCCGATTTTGTCTCGCCCCATCAGCGATGGTCAGCACACCGGCGGGATTTGGCCAAGCGGGCGATTGTCCGCGACCCGAATGTTGTTCGCTCTACGTACGCCGCGCCCGTATTTCAGGCGTCGGATTCGTATTGCATCACACCGGCGATATTGCCCTCGGTGTCCTGGAAGAAGGCGAGTTCGCCGACGGTCGGGATGGTGAACGGACCGGCGACCACTCGCCCACCGGCGCGGACGATGCCGGCAAGCGTTTCGGCGAGGTCGGCGACGCCAATCGTGCATTCGTAGGCGCTCGCCTTCACGCCGGGAACGATCTCGCGGCGCTTCTGCACTGCGGCGGCGACACCGCCGGGTGTCTGGGCGTTGAAGAAGTCGGGAGGCCCCCAGGGTTGAAAAGTCCAGCCGAACACCGCCCCGTAGAAGGCCTTGGCGCGGCCTACATCGTCGGCGTTGATCGCGATGTGCCGCAGCGCGCCGCTCATGACCACCTCCGTCAATGGCATCCTATCGTGGGACCTTACCGGGGGTCACGAAGCTGGCCCATAGAGGCGTTGAATCAGGTCGAGGGCGTTCGATAGGGAGTCGGGCTCGTCGGACGTGACGTCGGTTCCGAAAGCCATGACCCAGCCAAGCTTCGGATCATATGCCCCCCAGGGCGGTCCCTTGGGGCAGGTCGGGCGACCCGTCTTCACGAAGCTCGTCCAACATCCGTGGACCTTGGTCATCTCACTGCCGTCAAGGGGCAGGATCAGGCGCACCGGGACTCCCGAGCGGTCCATGGCGTCGAACACGAAGGGGATCTCGGCGCCATGTTTGGCTCGATCGACGCGCAGGCGCCTCAGCAGAGGGACATATCCAAAGCGATAGAGAAACGTCGGCGCCCGCGCCGACTGACGTTCGGCCATCCAACGCGCCGGCGCGCCGAAGACACTGTCGCGGAAAACCAGCCGGCCCAGCGCCGCGTCGTTTCCAGGCACGAGGCCATAGGCTGCCCTCACCTGCCCCACCTGGGCAGACGTCAGTCTCTGCAGGACACTGCGCGGATCCTTCTTCCCCAGCACGCTGTCATCTCCGGTATTGGAGCCGATCAGCAGGGGGATGGGGGCGGCTTCGCCATGTGCGAAAGCCTGCGTCAAAGACCGGGTGACGAGCCGTCCGTCCAACACCGGCCCCATCGTCGCTCCCTGCGCCGCCAGCAGCGCGGAAACCGGGAGCCGCCGAAGTGTGGCAAGGTCGGCGTCCGGCGCGCCGGCTCGCGCCGCCAAGGCTTCGCCATCGGTCTCGGCCGCACTCAGGTCGGGCAGCGGCGCCCAGGCCGGAGCGGACTGGACGATCGCCTGCTGGAAAAGACCGCGAGCGTGTGGCTCGGCCATCAGGGCGAGGATGGACTCGCCGCCAACCGATTGGCCGGCCAGGGTCACCCGCCGTGGATCGCCGCCGAAGCGGGCGATATTACGCTGGACCCAATGAAGGACGGCGATCTGATCCATCAGGCCGTAGTTCGCCAGAGGCTCGCCCGATTTCGCCGCGCGCGTCAGCGCCGGATGAGCGAACCAGCCGAGCGCTCCTAGTCTGTAGTTCGCGGAAACGAACACCACGCCGTCCCGAGCGAAGGACGCGCCGTCGTACCCTGCTTCGCTGGCGGCGCCGGTGACGTAGCCTCCCCCGTGCAGCCAGACCAGCACCGGCGCCTTGCCCGTGAGGTCGCGGGGGCGCCACACATTCAGGGTGAGGCAGTCCTCGCTCTGAACCGCGGTCTTCGGAACGCCTCCATTGGCCGGCTGCGGGCAGACCGCGCCGAACTGAGTCGCATCGCGCACCCCGTTCCAGGGCGCCGGAGCGCCCGGCGGCGCCCAACGGAGATCCCCGATCGGCGCGGCGGCGTAGGGTATGCCTTTGAAGGCCGTGGCGGACGCGTGAGCCAGGCCGCGAACAGCGCCTGCCTCGGTTGGCGCCACCTGCAGCTCATCCGGCCTTTCGCAGCCCAGGAGGGCGGCCGCCAGGAAGATGAGAAGCGGTGGAAGGAGCCGCCTCGCCAGGCGGCTCATCGGCGCTTGCGCCCGTCGGGGGACAGGCCTGGCAGGCCGTCAATGGACCGGGCGTTCGCAGCGCGACGGTGCTGCGCCCATTCGTCGTAGGGCCTGGCGTCCACCCAGCGACGCAACTGCTCCCGCTCTCCCTCGAACTTGAAGAAAGGAACGCCCCAGCCGCAGCTGTCCGCGACCCCGTCGATGTGGACCGTGATCACGCCCCTTGCGCGCGAGACGTTCGGGAAGGCGGCAATGGCCGTGTCGAAGCCGGGCTCGTCGAAGCTGATCGCCTCGCCCCGGCCGTACACCCGAACGATGTTCGCCGGTCCCTCGAAGGCGCAGAACATCAGGGTGATACGGCCGTTCTCGCGAACGTGGGCGTGGGTCTCGATCCCAGACCCACCAAGATCCGCATACGCGACTGTCCGTTCGTCGATAATCGCCAAGCTGTCGTACCCCTTGGGCGAGAGGTTCACGTGGCCATCCGCCGCGAGCGGAGCCGTGGCGACAAAGAAGACCTTTTGAGCCCGAATGAAGGCGATCAGCCGGTCATCGAGACAGGGATAACTCTGGCCCACGAAGCGCTCCCGAATCCGCAGCGCATCAAAGCCCAAGCCGAGCCGTTGGTGAAGTGTTCAGTCCGTTTCCGCGCGCGCTCGAATCGCGGCGACGAGGGGGCCGGGGTTCATCGCGTCGACCATGGACGTGGGCATCAGGATCGTCACCCCGCGTTCCTTGGTCGTCTCGTAGATGATGTTCATCGCCCGGAGCTGCAGGGCGGCGGGACTGCGGGCATAGATCTCGGCCGCCTCGACGAACTTGATGGCCACCTCCTGCTCCGCCTGGCCGAGCAGGACGCGGGCGAGACGTTCGCGCTCGGCCTGGGCCTGCCGGCTCATGGCGTCCTGCAGCGCCTGCGGTACGCCGATGTCACGTATCTCCACCGAGATGACCGAGACACCCCAGTCGCCGGTCTTGCGGCCGATCTCCTCGCGCAGACGCTCGTCGCTCAGCTTCCGGTCCGAGAGCAGCGTATGGAGGTCGGTTGTTCCGACCATTTCACGCAGCGAGGTCTGAGCTACGCGTTCGATCGCCGAGCGGTAGTCGGTGATCTCCAGCGCCGCTCGCTGGGCGTCGTGGATCTGCCAGAACACCACCGCATCGACGTTCACCGGCACGGTGTCGCGCGAGAGGGCCTCCTGGGCGTTGAATTCCGTGGTCTGGATCCGCTGGTCGATCCAGGTCGAGACGCTGTCGGCGAAGGGTACGATCCAGAACATGCCCGGGCCGCGGATCGCCAGCAGCTTGCCGAGCCGCAGCACCACCGCCTTTTCCCACTGATTGGCCATCATCAGCGATTGAGGGATCAACACTCCGATAAGAACCAGGACGCCGGCCACGAAAAAGAGTGGAACCGAGCCCCCGCTGGCGATCGAGAGCCAAACGACGAGGGCGGCGAGAACGAAGGTCAGTACTGAAAGCAGGCCGGCCACACGGTTCCCCGGACCGGTGCGGTAGCTGTTCATGAGGAAGTCTCCTTGGGTTTTGCCAGGCCGGCGACACGCTGGGCCAGGTCGAGCGGATCGACGCCCGCCGCACCCGCCAGGGAGATCACCTGGGAGGCGAGGACGTCGAGATCGCGTGCACGCGCGACAGCGTCCGTCTCGGACCCGCGCGCGGCGATGAAACTGCCCGCCCCGCGCCTGAGGACGACGGCGCCGGCGCGCTCGAGGTCCTCATAGGCGTGGCGAACTGTGTTGAGGTTGACGCTGAGCGCCACAGCCACCTGGCGCATGGTCGGCATTCGATCACCCGGAGCCAGGACGCCAGCCCCGATCAGGCGCAGGAACTGTTCCCGCAGCTGGACATAGATCGGCACGCCGGTTCGCTCGACGGAAAGAGACGACACGATCGTTTGCTCGTGTGTATCCATATTCTCATACAATGCAGCCGTGCTTGATCAACGTCAATCGGCAGACACGGAACGGCCGGGCTGGCCAAGATTTGACCACAGGGCGGAAATCCGCCGGCCCCCTTCAAGACCGACATGACTTTCGCTGCCCTGGCCACCGACTTCGACGGGACACTTGCCAAGGATGGCCGGGTGGACGCCCCGACTCTCGAAGCGCTGGGCCGACTGAAATCGGCCGACAAGCGGCTGATCATCGTGACCGGCCGGTGGCTGGAGGACATGCAGCACACGTTCGACGCCATGGATCTGTTCGACGCTGTCGTGGCGGAGAACGGGGCGCTGGTTTTCCTGCGGGACGGCGCGCGCAAGATTCAGATGGGGGAACCTCCGCCAGAGGCGCTCGTCCGGGCCCTGCGGGACAAGGATGTGCCTCTCTCGGTCGGCCAGGTCATCATCTCCACCTCGGAACCGCATGCAACGACCGTGCTCGAGGCCATCCGGGAGCTCGGCCTCGAATGGCAGGTGATCTTCAACAAGGGGGCGGTGATGTTGCTGCCGCCAGGGGTGAACAAGGCTACGGGCCTCGTGGCCTCCCTGAGGGCGCTGAAGCTTTCGCCGCGAGATGTCGTCGCGATCGGCGACGCCGAGAATGACCACGCCCTGCTCTCGGCATGCGGCTGCGCAGTCGCCGTCGCCAACGCCGTGCCCTCCCTGAAGGCGGCGGCGGACATCGTCACCGAGGCGGGCTACGGCGCCGGCGTGACGGAACTCATCGACGGCTGGCTGAACGACCCGGATCGGCTCTTTAGTGGGCTCCCCGGACGTGTCACGCCGCCTGGCGACCCGGACCTGGAGGCAATCTGATCCTTCGCCTGTTCAAGCATCCGCGAAGGTCTGGTAGGTCGCAGGCGGTTCGACTGGAGACCCAGATGATCGGACGTCTGGCCGGGGTGACAGCGCTTCTGGCGGCCGGCGCAGCGCTGGCCCAGAGCCCGCCTGCCCAGAACCCCGCCGCCCCGACCGCCGTACCCCCGGGCAAGGTGGTAAGCGAGGTGGTGGTTCCTGGCGGCCCTCAGCCCAAAGTCACGGCGAGCTTTCCGGCCGACGGCGCGACGGTGTCGGCGGGCGAGCTGACGCTCAAGATCACCTTCGACCAGCCGATGACGCCGGCGAAATGGAACTACGCTCAGGCTCCGGGCGGAGCGTTCCCCCTCTGCCTGAACCGTCCGCGCCTTCTCGCCGACGGCAAGACCTTCGTCCTGCTCTGTCAGGTCAAGCAGAACACCGCCTATGCGATCGCCTTTGGGCCGGCGCCCGATTTTGAAGGCAAGGCGAGGCGCGACGCCGCTGCGACAGTCCTGAAATTCTCGACCAACGACCAGATCGTAGCCGACCTTCACGACGCCCTCGACGAGGCTGGCCTCACCGGGGCGGACGACCCGATCATGACCTGGAATGACGACGGCAAGACTCCGCCGACGTCCGCTCCGCCGCCGGGCTGAGCGCCCGCACTCGACTTCTGACCGCGACCTTCGAAGGATCACCCATGCGACATGTGAAGTTCGGCCGCACCGGCCTGCGCGTCTCCAACCTCTGCCTGGGCACGATGACCTTCGGGTTGCAGTGCGACGAGGAGACCAGCCGGTCGATCATGGATCGCGCCGCCGAAGGCGGGATCAACTTTTTCGACACCGCCGATGTCTATCCCCTGGGCGGCGACCGGGCGACCGCGGGCCGCACCGAGGAGATCGTGGGCCGCTGGCTCGCGGGAAAGCGACACGACTACATCCTCGCCACCAAGTGCGTCGGCCAGATGGGGCCCAACCTCTGGGACCAGGGGATGAGCCGCAAGCACATCCTCGACGCGATCGACGCCTCGTTGAAGCGCCTGAACACCGACTATGTCGACCTCTATCAGCTGCACGGCTTCGATCCGTCGACGCCGATCGACGAGGCGCTGGAGGCGCTCGACGCTGTGGTTCAGTCCGGAAAGGCCCGGTACATCGGTGTGTCCAACTGGATGGCGCACCGCCTCGCCCGGGCGCTGGGCCGCAGCGAGGTCAAGGGCCTCGTGCGGGTAGATTCGGTGCAGCCGCGCTATAACCTGCTGTTCCGCACCTTCGAGCGCGACCTCCTGCCCCTCTGTGAAGAAGAGGGCGTCGCCGTGATCCCGTACAATCCGCTCGCGGGAGGGCTGCTGACCGGCAAGCACCGGCTCGAAGACAAGCCGAACGAAGGCCGCTTCAATCTCGGCCGGGCCGGTGCGATGTATCAGCAGCGTTATTGGCACGAGAACGAGTTCGACACCGTCGAGCGGCTCAAGGGAATCGCCAAGGAAGCCGGCGTGAGCCTGACGACCCTCGCCGTTTCCTGGGTCATGGCCAATCCCGCGATCACCGCGCCGATCATCGGCGCAAGCCGTCCCGAGCAGTTGACGGACAGCCTCGCGGCCGTGAACGACGGTCCGATGGCGCAGGACCTGAAGGACACGCTCGACGAACTCACCAGGCCCTGGCGCGCCGTTGACGCGGAGCGCTGACTTTCTTGCGGGGCGCGGGGCGGACGTTCAGTCCGCCTCGTTGTCCCATCCGGCCGGGCCGTCCAACTCAGGATAGTGGCGGAAAATCCCAGTCTCGTTGAACGCCTGGCGTCGCGGCGAGGCGAGGTAGGCGGCGATCCGTGGGTGATCCCGGATGCGTTCGGCGATGGCGTACAGGGACGGGCATCGCCCACGCGCGTCGGCCATCGCCTGGGGAAAGGCGTAGGCGAGGCCCTCGAGCGTCTGAAAGATCGAGAGGTCTACGTAGCTGAGCGCCTCGCCGACCATCCAGCCGGACGGGTTCGCCGAGGCCACACGCTCGAAATAGCCCAGGTATTTGGGAATCCGGTCAAGCCGGAAGGCATGGGCGCGCGCTTTCGCCGGCTCCCGCTGCTCCTCGTAGGTCAGGCGCGAGGCGATCGGATGGTGGGTGTCGTGGACCTCGGCCACGAGGTCGGCGATGGTCAGCTGCAGACCGAGCGCGATTGGGCGTAGCCGTTCTTCCTTCGGAGCGAGGTCAAGCCGCGGTCCCAGGTAGTCCAGGATGTTCGCCACCTGCGAAACCGTCAGATCGCCATCCCTGATAAAGGGCGGCGCGAAGGACGGATGGGGATTCCTGTTTCCCGCCAGGGCCTTCATGAACGCCGGCATTCCTTGACCGTGAGCTTCGGGCAGTCGGGCGATATCGCGATAGTCGGCGCCGGCCGCCTCGAAAGCGAGGCGCACGAACTCGCCCCTGCCCGGCAGCCCTGGCCAGTAGTAGAGTTCGTACGGCATCCTCGCCTCCCGATCTGATCCCGGACAATGCGCTGTCCCGTTTGTCGGGAGATGGCGTCTCAGGTCGCGATCGTCACGGGAGGCCCGCGGAAGAAGCATGGCGAGCATAGCCGAAGGACGAGGCCGAAGGGCGGCCTGGCCGCTGGCGCTCGTGTTCGCCGGCGCCGTCGCCGTCGGTCTTGCCTCGTACCGCTATCTCCTGCCGGGCGCCCCGGGCGGCGCCCCACCGATCCTGGCAAACAGCTTCGCGCGCTACGGCTTCCTCACCGTGCATGCCGGTTTCGCGGCCACCGCGCTGATCCTTGGTCCCTTCCAGTTCCTTCGGCGCATGAGGTTGACCCGCACCGCACTGCACCGCTGGACCGGGCGGACCTACGCGGTCTGCTCCCTGTCCGGCGGCGCGGCGGGTCTTGTCCTCGCCTTCGGTGCGCGCACCGGCCCCGTCTCCACAGCCGGCTTTGGCTCGCTCGCCGTCCTGTGGATCACGGCCACCAGCCTAGCCTGGCGCGCCGCCCTCGCCCGCCGCTTCGCCGAGCACCGGCGCTTGATGATCCGCAGCTATGCCATGACCTTCGCCGCGGTGACGCTGCGCCTCTATCTGCCTTTCGCCTTCCTCTCACCTTGGGGCTACGACAACGCCTATCGGGCGATCAGCTTCCTCGCCTGGGTCCCCAACGTCATCGTCGCCGAACTCTACCTGCGGCGCCGGCCTCTGCCCTAGCTTCGCTGGACTTGGGCCGCGGCGCGCTTCATCGAAGGGTCATGCGCGCCCTGATCCTCGCCCTGATCGCCTTTGCCGCTCCGGTCATGGCGCGAGCGGCGCCTTGCGTGACTGCGACGTCGGCCTGCGAGCGATGGATTGAGTTGAAGCCGGGCGAGCGCGCCATGGTCTATGCGACGCGGCCGCTCGACCGGCCCGATCCGACCGTGCGGCGCGCCCTGGTCATGGTGCACGGGACTCTGCGCAACGCAGACCACTACTTCGCCACCGCCACGACGGCGGGCTTTCTCCACGGCGCGCTGGACGACACCCTGATCATCGCGCCCGCCTTCCACTCAGCCGACCCCCATTGCGAGGACAAGCTTGCGCCCGGCGAGGTCAGCTTTTCCTGCTCGGGCGATTCCTGGCGCTCGGGCGGCGCGGCGAGCAGCGACCCCAGGCTAACCTCGTTCGATTTCACCGACGCCCTGCTGCGGCGGTTGGCGGACAAGCGGCTGTTCCCGAACCTCAAGGTGATCGTCGTCGCCGGCCACTCGGCGGGCGGCCAGTTCGTCGCGCGCTACGCCATGGCGAGCCGCGTGGCGGACGATCTCGGCGTCCCGGTGCGGTTCGTCGTGGCCAATCCCTCCAGCTACGCCTGGCCGGACGCGACGCGCCTGATCCCCGAGGGAGTCGGCTCGCCGGCCGCAGCAGCCGTCGCGTGGAAGGAGGAGACGCCGCATACCGGTTTCCGCTTCGGCCCGTTCGATGCGGCCAAGGTCGCCGACTACGACAAGTGGCCGTACGGCCTGGAGGACCGGACCGGCGGCTACACCGCCGGCATGTCCGATGACCTCCTGCGCCGCAACCTCGCCCGTCGCGATGTGACCTATCTGCTGAGCCAGGTCGACACCCTGCCGCTGGGCGGCTTCGACGACTCGCCTCGCGCGATGGCCCAGGGCGCCACCCGCCGCCAGCGCGGCGAAGCCTACGTCCAACACATCCGCGACAGCCTCGGCGCCAAGGCGCCGGTGATCATCGTTCCGGAGTGCGGCCACAACGACCGCTGTGTCTACACGACCGACCAGGTCCTGCCGGTGATTTTCCCGCCCGTTCAGTGACCCGCCCGGCTCAGCCAGGCGTCCTCGGCGTCATAGTCGAACATCGTGAGCAGGTAGGGCGCGAAGGCCGTCCCGGCCTGCGCGGCGATCTCGGCTGACCGGCACGCCGGACCGACAAGCTCGGCGTAACTGCCGACAGGGCTGTAGCCGATTGTTTCGGCCCGCCGCACGTCGAGCACGATCGGAGAGGCCACGCACCACGGATGGACGCCCACGCCGCCTTTTGGCGGGCCCTGGAATGGGACGAGCTCCAGATCCGCGCCCATCGCCCGGGCGATCGCCCGCCCGATGCCGCTCACCGTCAGGACCTCGGGATCCGCCGCGTGAAGAACCTGGGTCGCCGGATTGTCCAGCACGACTCTGACGAGCTCGGCGATGTTCGCGGTGGCGCTGGTGTGGAAGCGGCTCTCCCCGTTCCACGCGAGCGGGACCCGGCGGCGGCCGTCGAGGATGCGCCTGACAAAGAACCACTCGCGAGGGTGCGTAGAATGGGGGCCGTGAATCGCGCCAGGGCGAAGGATGGTCACGGGCCGTCGCGCTCCCGCGATGAGGGCGCGTTCCAGCGCCACCTTCCGTGTGGAATAGGTCTGCGGACCCGGATCCACGGTCGGATGATCTTCCGTGATCAGCTCGGGAAAGATCGGAAAGCCGGTCGCCCGCGCCTCGTCCAGGGTGCGCCCCTGCGTATCGCGATAGACGCTCGCAGAAGAGACGACGACGAACGCGCCGACATCCTCCTGAACCTCGAGGAGCTGCTCGGCATGGGCGGAGTCAAAGGCGACGGTGTCGATCACGGCGTCGAAGCCCGCGCCGACCGCCTCTCGGAGCGCGCCGGGATCCTCCCGATCAAGCTGGACGACCTCGCACCCTGGAGGCGGTTCGAACACACGCCGCGCGCCAAGCGTGACTTTCCAGCCAGCGTCGACAAGCCGGCGGGAAACCGCGCGCCCGATCTGTCCCGTGCCGCCGATGATCAGCGCCGTCCGGAGCACGGCGAACCTCCACAGGAAGAATCAAGACATTCCGCCGTTTGGCGCGTTAGTCTGCACGTCATGTGGCGAATCCCCAATTTCATCACCGGCCTGCGCCTTGGACTGGCGCTCGTCACCTTCTTCTGTCTGGCCGGCGCGGCGCTGCTGAGCGACAAGCTCACGCCCCCCACGCAATTCGCGCTCGAGCGGGTTGCGTTCTGCGCCTTCGTGATCGCCGCCCTGACCGACTTCGTCGACGGCTGGCTCGCGCGCCGGCTGAACGCGGTGTCGATCTGGGGCGCCATCCTCGATCCAATCGCCGATAAGGTCCTCGTCTGTGGCGTGGTCCTCGGCCTGCTCACTTTGGGAGGCAACGGCACGGTGGCCATTCCGGCCGCCCTGATCCTGTTCCGGGAGTTCACCGTGAGCGCCCTGCGCGAGGTGGCGGCCGGAAAGGGGATCAGCCTTCCGGTGACCCTCCTCTCAAAATGGAAGACCGCCCTGCAACTCGTCGCGCTGGGCGCAGAGCTTCTGGTCGCCTGCTGGGGCGCATTCGGCCTGTCCACGGAACCGGGCGTTCTGGGCGTCGCCACGACGGTCGCCAACACCCTGCTTTGGATCGCGGCCATCATCACGGTGATCACGGGCGCGCAGTATTGGGAGAAGGCGCACATGGCGCTCATCCCCCACGCCGGAGCCGCCCGCGCGCCTAGAGCCTGATGTGTCGCACGAACGTTAAGTCAGGCTCTAAACTCTTGAATCAAGAGCACGTTGACTCCGTTCAGGCGACTTCGCCTGAACTGGGCGTGCTCCAGAGTCTGATGTGTCGCATGGAACAGGCGCAAACGTTAAATCAAGCCCTACGCGGCTGACTCTTAGGGCAAATCAGCCCCGATCATACCCGTCCCCCTGAACGGGCTTGGCTCCAGCTAGGGCTTGACGGACGGCCAGGGTGGCGCTCCAAGCGCGCACAAAATTTTTCAGGGTAGAGTTTCAATGAAGTCCGCGCTCGTGACCGGCGCCTGCGCCGCCATACTGCTGGGCGCTGTGGGCGCTTGGGCCCAATCGCAGCCCCTCCCCCAGCCCGCCCCGCCCACGCCGGCAATCGCGGGCCCGCAGGACATCGCCTATCCCGGCGTCATCCGCCTGCAGGTCGACGCCACCGACCTGCCGCACGGTATCTTCACCGTTCACGAGACCGTTCCGGTGGCGGGTTCGGGCCCGCTGACGCTTCTCTATCCCGAGTGGATTCCGGGTGAGCACTCGCCCACCGGAACCATCGACAAGCTGGCCAGCCTGATCATCACCGCCGGCGGTAAACGCGTGGAGTGGAAGCGCGACCCGGTGAACGTCTACGCCTTCCACGTGGATGTCCCGGCCGGCGCGAACGCGGTGGACGTCGACTTCCAGTACCTGTCGGCTGTCTCCTCGCGCGAGGGACGCGTCCAGATGACGCCCCAGCTGATCAACCTGAAGTGGAACAATGTCGCGCTTTACCCCGCGGGGTACTTCTCGCGCGGCGTGACATTCGAGCCGAGCGTGAAACTGCCGGCCGGTTTCCACTTCGGCACGGCACTAGAACCCGCTTCGACGGAAGGCGACACCACGGTCTTCAAGCCGGTTCCGTTCAACACCCTCGTCGATTCGCCGCTCATCGCCGGGGAATACTTCAAGCGGATCGACCTGGATCCAGGCGGCCCTGCGGCGGTCCACCTGGATGTGATCGCCGACCACGCGCAGGAGCTGGACGCCACACCAGCCCAGATCGAGGCCCACAAGTCGCTGGTGCGCCAAGCCTACCGGCTGTTCCAATCGCACCACTACGACCACTATGACTTCCTGTTGTGGCTGAGCGACCGGATGACCGGCGAGGGCCTGGAACACCACCAGTCCAGCGAAGACGGCACAGACCCGAAGTACTTTACAGACTGGGACGCAACGGCGCCGGGACGCGACCTCCTCGCCCACGAGTACACCCACAGCTGGAACGGCAAGTTCCGCCGTCCCGCGGACCTCTGGACACCGAGCTTCAACGTGCCGATGCGCGACAGCCTGCTGTGGGTCTACGAGGGCCAGACTCAGTACTGGGGCTACGTCCTGGCGGCCCGTTCAGGACTGGAGACCCGCCAGGAGATTCTCGACGCGATCGCTCTGACCGCCGCCACCTATGACGCGCGTATCGGCAGGACCTGGCGCGCCGTGGAAGATACGACCAACGACCCGATCATCGCCGAGCGCCGACCGCTCTCCTGGCTGAGCTGGCAGAGGAGCGAAGACTACTATTCCGAGGGTCAGCTGATCTGGCTCGACGCCGACACCCTCATCCGCCAGCTGTCCGGCGGCCGGCGTTCGCTGGATGACTTCGCCGCCAAGTTCTTCGGCGTCGACAACGGGAGCTTCGTGACGGCCCCCTACACCTTCGACGACGTGGTCGCCGCCTTGAACGCGGTCCAGCCCTACGACTGGGCGACGTTCCTGCACGAGCGGCTGAACGGCCACGGCCCCGGCGCGCCCCTGGATGGCCTGACCCGTGGCGGCTACAAACTCGTCTATACCGACGTTGAATCGCGCTACCTCAAAGACGCTGAAGAGGAGCGCAAATTCGCCGACTTCAGCTTCTCGGTCGGGCTGACGGTTTCCACCCGGCAGACCGGAGACGTCACCCAGGTCATTTGGGACAGCCCAGCCTTCAAGGCCGGCCTCACCTCCGACTCGAAGATCCTGGCGGTCAATGGCGACGTCTTTTCCGTCGACGGCCTGAAGTCGGCCATCAAGGCGGCCGTGGGCGGCGCGCCGCTCGAACTGGTTGTCCAGGACAAGGACGAGGTGCGCACCCTTCACGTCGATTACCGCGGCGGGCTTCGCTATCCGCATCTCGAGAAGACGGCCGCGCACGCCAGCCTCGACGACATTCTGACTCCGCGCTCCTGAGGGCCGAAGAGCGGGGCGCGCGACCTGGCGGGAACGGCAACGCTTGATAAGAGTTATTGCGGGGATGAAGCAATACCGCCATCTCCGCTCGTCTGCTCTCGTCCTCAGCAGCCTCCTCGCCCTCGCCGCGCTTGAAGGCTGCAACAAATCCAACACCGGCGCGAACGGTGCCCAGAGCGAAGCCTCCGGACCCCCGGATTCCAGCTCGAACCCGAATGGATATGCTCCAACGGGCGCGCTCGCTCAGACTGCGCCCGCCGGCGCACAGGGCGCTGCGTACCAGGGAGGCGGCTACGCCGCTCCCAGCGGCGGAGGAGGCGGCTACGCCGCCCCCAATGGCGGAGGAGGCGGCTACGCCCAGGGCGAGGGATACGCCCCGGGCGGCGGATACAATGGTGGTCCCAGTGGTGGTGAAGGCGGCTACGCCCAGGGCGGCGGTTACAATGGTCCGAGCGAGGGGGAAGGCGGCTACTACCAGAACGCGGGCGACTACGTGGATCAGCCGCCGCCGCCGATCCCCCAGTACGATCAGCCCCCGGCTCCAGGACCTGACTACTATTGGACGCCGGGCTACTGGGATTGGAGCGACACGGACTCCGACTACTACTGGGTGCCAGGGACCTGGGTCCAGCCGCCCAATCCCGGCCTCTACTGGACCCCTGCCTACTGGGCGTTCGTTAACGGCGCCTACGCCCTTTATCGCGGATATTGGGGCCCCGTGGTCGGGTACTATGGCGGAGTCAACTACGGGTGGGGATACAATGGTCGTGGATACTATGGCGGCCGCTGGGACAATGGTCGCTGGTTCTATAACAGCGCCGTCAACAATGTAACGAACATCCGGACGACCAATGTCTACCGGCAGGACGTGCCGAACTGGACGAACAACCGCACCAGCTATTCGGGCGGACCAGGCGGCCTGCGAGTGGCGCCGACACCCGAACAGATTTCGGCCGCCCGAGCTCGTCACATCGCTCCGACGCCTGCTCAGCGTCAGCAGGTCACCCTCGCCCAGCGCGATCCTACCCTGCGCGCAGGGTCAAACCGGGGCAGGCCGCCCGTTGTCGCGACCACGCGACCGGGGGACTTCCGTGGCCCCGGCGCCGTCACCCAGGTCCGCGCAGCGCCGCACTACACGCCTCCGGCGCGTATCCAGGCCTCCCGGCAGCCACCGGCAGTTCGTGAGGCGCAAGGTCGCAACGCGGTGACTCCGACCGGCCAGACCACGGTTCGCGCCGGCCCGCACGGCGCGCCCGTCCCGCAGAACGAGGCGCGAGGCGCTGCTCCGCCAGCGTCGCCGGCTGCACGCGAGAACCGCATGGCGAGCGTCGGACGCCAGGCGCCGCCGGCGGAGAACAGGGCCGCCACGCCCACACGTCCGGAAACTCGTCCGGCGCCCGCCGCAGGACGCGAGATGGCCGGCGCCCCTGCACGGCCAGAGACTCGCCCGGCGCCTGCGGCAGGACGTGAGATGGCGGGCCAGGCTCCGGCTGCACGACCGGAAGCCCGTCCCGCGGCCCGGCCGGAGACTCGCGCGGCGCCCGCGGCAGGACGTGAGATGGCGGGCCAGGCTCCGGTTGCACGACCGGAAGCCCGTCCCGCACCCCGGCCGGAGACTCGCCCAGCGCCGGCGGCAGGACGCGAGATGGCGGGCCAGGCTCCGGCCGCACGACCGGAAGCCCGTCCCGCACCCCGGCCCGAGGCTCGCCCCGCGCCCGCGCCCGCCGCGCGGACGGAGGCTCGCGCGGCTCCCCCGCCGAGACCAGCGGCTCCCCCACCCAGGCCGGAAGCCCGCGCCCCTGCCCCGCGGCCAGAGGCTCGCGCGGCGCCGCCACCGAGACCAGCGGCCCCGGCTCCGCGGCCGGAAGCTCGCGCGGCGCCTGCTCCTCGTCCGGAAGCACATCCCGCGGCGCCGGCCCGTCCCGAGGAACACCACCCCGGGTAACGGTCCCGCGCGTCAAGACATCGGCGGCGCCGCCGGCGGCGGATCGCCGGGCAAGGGAATGAATTCGTCGTGGTCGGCGTCGGGAAGCTTCATTCGCCCCGCTCGCCAGTCTGCCTTGGCCTGCTCGATCCGATCCCGGGACGATGAGACGAAGTTCCACTCGATGAAGCGCGGCCCCAGGGGCTCGCCGCCAAGCAGCATGACCTCGCTGTCCGCCGTCGCGGTGAACAAAGCTGGCTTGCCCGCCTCCAGGATCAGCATCTGACCCTCGTGGAACGTCCGCCCGTCCAGTTCGACCTCGCCGGCGGCGACGAAGGCGGCCCGCTCCGGGTACTCCGCGTTGAGCTGGGCGCGGCCGCCGGACTTCAACCGCCAGTGCACATAGAACATCGGGGAGTGTGTCTTCACGCGGGCCTTGGCGTGGAACGCCTCGCCGGCGATGAGGCGCGCCCACAGCTTCCCCTCCTCGAGAGTCGGCAGGTCCTCCGCTCCATGGTGCGCGAAAGCGGGATCGATCTCTTCCTCTTCCTTCGGCAGGGCCACCCAAGCCTGAATCCCGTGCAGAGCCCCTCCCGTAGTCCGCAGGCGGTCGAACCGCTCGGAGTGGGTTATGCCGCGACCCGCCGTCATCCAGTTCACCTCGCCGGGCTGGATCTCGATCTCGGAACCCACGCTGTCGCGATGGGTGATCTCACCCTCGAAGAGATAGGTGACGGTCGAGAGGCCGATGTGGGGATGCGGCCGGACGTCGGTCGACTTCGCGAAACCACGCTCGAAGACTTTTGGCCCCATGTGGTCGAAGAAGACGAACGGGCCCACCATCCGCCGAGGCGCCTGCGGGAGCACCCTCTCCACGGTGAAGCCACCCAAGTCCCGCTGATGGGACTCGATCACCTGCTCGATCATTCGCGACCTCCTGCGTATCGGGCCACAGCCTAGGCTCTCGAACGCGGCCTGGGGAGAGTTCGCGCTCTAGCGCCCTGTCGACACGTAGGGCGTGACAAGGCCCAGCGGCAGGGCCGTGGAGTTCTTCACCGAGCGCACGACGATGCGGCTCTCGATGTTGGAAACCAGGCCGAGCGAGAGCAGCTTGTCGCGCAGGAAATCGTCGAAGGCGTGCATGTCGCGCGTGACGATACGCAGTTCGTAGTCCGCCGCCCCGGTGACCGTGGCGCACTGCACGACCTCTGACCAGCCGTCCACGGCGCGCTCGAAGGTGTCGAGGTTCTGCTTCGTCGGAAGCGAGAGCTTCACCGTGCAATAGACCTCGAACGTGAGGCCCAGCTTGTCGCGATCGAGGATGGTCACCCGCTTCTGGATGACCCCCTCCTCCTCCAGCCGCCGGATCCTCCGCCAGCACGGGCTCGACGACAGCCCCACGCGCTCGGCGACCTCGGCGACCGACAGGCTGGCGTCGTGCTGGATCAGGTCGAGAATCCGGGCGCCGACGGCGTCGAGGTCTTCAGACAAATTTTGCCTCTCCACAGGGGAAACCGAAGCACAGCCGTTCCCAAATTGGCCACCATCGGCACGACTTTGGCAACCCTTTCCCCGCCACCTATATGATCATGTGCAATCAAGAACCAGGGGGTAGGAGGATAGGGCCCGGATGAGGCACGCCAATGTCACGCTCGATGACAAGTATGTCCTCGAGGAAGGTCGCGTATTCATTACCGGCGTCCAGGCCCTCCTGCGCATCCTGCTCGACCAGTCCAGACTGGACCAGCGCGCCGGCCTGAAGACCGCCGGCTTCGTTTCCGGGTATCGCGGATCGCCGCTCGGCGGCCTCGATCAGCAGGCGGATCGCGCCGCCAAGCTACTGAAGGAGCGGGAGATCCTCTTCAAGGAGGGGATCAACGAGGACCTCGGGGCGACTGCGGTATGGGGAACCCAGCAGGCGAACCTGTTCCCCGGCGCGCTCTACGACGGCGTATTCGGCATGTGGTACGGCAAGGCGCCGGGCGTCGACCGCACCGGCGACGCCTTCCGGCACGCCAACTTCGCCGGAACCTGGCCCAAGGGCGGGGTGCTCGCCGTGGCCGGCGATGACCACGCCTGCAAGTCCTCCACCCTTCCCTCGCAGTCCGAATACGCCTTCGCCGACTTCGAGATGCCGGTCCTTGCCCCTGCGGACGTTCAGGAGGTTTTGGACTACGGCCTGATCGGCTACGCGCTTTCGCGGTTCTCCGGCCTCTGGGTGGGCCTCATCGCCCTGGCCGACACGATGGATTCCGGGGCCACGATCGATATCGATCTCAGCCGCCACGCCTTCGTCATCCCCGAACACTTCCAGCTCCCGCCAGGGGGCCTTGGCATCCGGCTGAAGGATCAGCCGATGGACAAGGAGCAGCGGCTCCGGCTCTACAAGATCCCGGCCGCCCTCGCCTTCGCCCGCGCCAACCACATCGATCGGACAATCCTCGCCTCGTCGCGCAAGCGCCTGGGCATCGCCGCGCACGGACAGGCCTGGGCCGACGTGCTCGAAGCGCTTTCCGCCATGGGGATCAGCCTCCAGGAAGCGGCCGACCTTGGGGTGAGCCTGTACAAGGTCGGCATGCCCTGGCCGCTCGAGCCAACGGGCTTACGCGCGTTCGCCAGCGGCCTCGACACCCTGATGGTGGTCGAACACAAGCGCCCGCTTCTGGAGAGCCAGGCGCGCTCGGCGCTCTATGAGCTGCCTGCCCACGCCCAGCCGAGGATCATCGGAAAGACCGACGAACACGGCCATCCCCTGCTCTCGGAGCTCGGCGCCCTGTCGGTCGCCGAAGTCGCCCTGGCGATTGCCGACCGGCTGCCGTCCGGCCCGCACATGGAGCGGGTCTACGCCTATCTGAACCGGGTCTCCGCCGCGAGCGTGGCGGCCGTGACCCTGGCGTCCGACCAGAGCCGCAAGCCGTATTTTTGCTCGGGTTGCCCGCACAACACGTCGACCCGCCTGCCCGAAGGCTCCCGCGCGCTGGCGGGGATCGGCTGCCACTACATGGCCAGCTTCTTCGATCCCTCGACGGACCTGACCAGCCATATGGGGGGTGAAGGTCTCTCCTGGGCGGGCGCCTCGCCGTTCACCAGCGAGAAGCACGTCTTCGTCAATCTCGGCGACGGCACCTACAACCACTCCGGCTCCCTGGCGATCCGCGGTTCGATCGCGATGGGCGCCCACATCACCTACAAGATCCTGTTCAACGACGCGGTGGCGATGACCGGCGGCCAGAAGGCCGAGAGCGGCTTCACCGTTCCCCAGATCACGCGCCAGCTCGCCGCCGAAGGCGTCGTCAAAACGGTGGTGGTCGCGGACGACGTCAGCCGTTACGCGAACGTGACTGACCTCGCGCCCGGCGTCGTGGTGCGCCCCCGCAGCGATCTGATCGAGGTGCAGAAGGATCTGCGCGACACCGCCGGCGTCACTGTCCTGATCTACGACCAGGTCTGCGCCACCGAGAAGCGCCGCAGGCGCAAGCGCGGCCTGATGGACCAGGCGGCGCAGCGCGTATTCATCAACCCGCTCGTCTGCGAAGGCTGTGGCGACTGCTCGCGGACCTCGCACTGCGTCTCGGTCGAGCCGCTGGAGACGGAATTCGGCCGCAAGCGGAAGATCGACCAGTCCACCTGCAACCAGGATTATTCCTGCGTCGACGGCTTCTGCCCCTCCTTCGTCACCATCGAAGGCGGCGAGCTGACCAAGCGCGACGCGGCGCCGGCGCTGACGGCGGACGCTACCCCTCTGCCGGAAATGGAGCCGCTGGCGGGGATCAAGAACATCCTGCTCACCGGCGTGGGCGGCACCGGCGTCACCACCGCCGCCTCGATCCTCGGCATGGCCGCGCACATCGACGGCCTGAAGGCCTCGGTGGTGGACATGACGGGTCTCGCTCAGAAGGGCGGAGCGGTGTTCAGCCACGTGCGACTGGGTGATGCCGACGAGCCGGAGGTGCGCGGACGCGTGCCGGCGGCCAGCACTCACGTGCTCATCGCCTGCGATGCGCTGGTGGCGGCCAGTCCGGAGGCTCTGGCCCTCTACGCAAAGGACCGCACGGTGGCGCTGGCCAACGAGGACCTTCAGATCACCGCCGACTTCATCACCCACCGCGACATCCGCTTCGAGGAAGAGCCCCTGGGGCGGCGGCTGGCCTCCGCCTGCAAGAGCTATGACGCCTGCCCTGCTGCCGAGCTCGCCGAATCCAGGCTGGGCGACACCGTGTTCGCCAACATGATCATGCTGGGCTTCGCCTGGCAGAAGGGCCTGATCCCAGTCTCGAGTCGGGCCCTCTACCGCGCCATCAATCTCAATGGCGTCGCCGCCGAGGCCAACCTCCAGGCTTTCGAGATCGGGCGCATCGCCGCTCATGATCCCACGTCCGGAAAACTGCACGCTGAGCCTGTCGCGACGCCTGAAACTGAAACCCTGGACGAGCTGATCGCGCGACGCGCCGCCGACCTGGAGGCCTATCAGGACAAGGGCTACGCCCAGCGCTATCTCGACCGGATCGCCGCCGTTCGCACCGCCGAAGCACGAGTGGGGAGCGAGGCGCTGACGCGCGCGGCCGCGATCAACCTGCACCGGTTGATGGCCTACAAGGACGAGTACGAGGTCGCCCGGCTCTACGCTGATGGGCGCTTCGCCAGCGACCTCGGCCAGACCTTCTCCGGCGGAAAGCTGAAGGTGTGGCTGGCGCCGCCGGTGTTCTCGCCCAAGGACGCCAACGGAAAGCCTCGCAAGATCGCCTTCGGCGGCTGGATGGTGCGTTACGGCTTCCCGGTCCTGGCCAGGCTGAAGGGACTGCGCGGCACGCCGCTCGACCTCTTCGGCGCGAGCGAGGAGCGGCGCATGGAGCGCGGCCTGATCTCGCAATACGAACAGGACCTCGAGCGACTGACGAGCGAGTTGACGCCAGTCCGCCTGCCGCTGGCGGTGGAGATCGCCTCCGCCCCACGAGAGATCCGCGGCTTCGGCCACGTGAAAGCCGCCGCCGCCGAGGCGGCAAAGCCGGTGCGCGCCAAGCTCTGGGCCCAGTGGGATACGCAGCCCGCCTAAAGGTTCAACGCAGAGACGCAGAGACTCAGAGACTCAGAGACGCAGAAGGGATGCGCCGAAGGCGCGCCAAAACAGGAACCGCATCTTCGAAGCGTTCGTGTGGTTCATGAGGTTCGTGGCTCATTCCCTTGGATTAGTCTGGCCACGGGCGGAGATGATTTATTGCGCCTTCGGCGCATTTTCCTCTTTGCGTCTCTGCGTCTCCGCGCCTCTGCGTTGAAATCTTCTCAACCCCCGCCCCCGCCGATGGCCAAGTCGGCCGCCTTGGGCTAGGCGCGTCGCATGTCGTTCGATTTTGACGCAGCCGTGGTGGGCGCTGGCGCCGTGGGGCTGGCCTGCGGCTACGCCCTGGCGCGACGGGGCCTGGACGTCGTGATCCTCGAGGCGGGCCCGTCGATCGGCCAAGGCGTCTCCTCGCGCAACTCCGAGGTCATCCACGCCGGTCTTTACTATCCGACGGGCTCGCTCAGAGCGCGGCTGTGCGTCGAGGGACGCCGGGCGCTGTACGCGTTCCTCGAGGCGCGCGGGATCGCCCATCGCCGATGCGGCAAGCTCGTGGTGGCCACGCAAGCCAACGAAGTCCCGCGCCTCGAAGCGATCCTCGCCCAGGCACGGACCAACGGCGTCGAGGACATGTCGATGATCGATGGCGCAGCGGCGCGCGCTCTCGAGCCAGCCCTGCGCGCCGAAGCCGCGCTCGTCTCCCCGCACAGCGGCGTCTTCGACAGCCACGGTTACATGCTGGCCCTGCGCGGAGAGATCGAGGACCGCGGAGGGGCGGTCGTCGCGGCCACGCCCTTTCTGGGCGCAGAGCCGCAGGCCAGGGGCGGGTTTTGCGTGCGCACGGGCGGTCAGTCGCCGACGGAGCTCACTGTGCGCCTGCTGGTGACGGCGCCGGGCCTCTCGGCCCAATCGGTCGCCGCCGCCATCGAAGGCTATCCGTCCGACCGAATCCCTGTCCTCCACTACGGCAAGGGCGTTTACTTCCGGCTGGCGGGGCGCGCGCCCTTCGACCGCCTGATCTACCCGCCGCCCATTCCCGGCGCCCTTGGCACCCATTACCGCAAGGACCTGGGCGGCCAGGCGGTTTTTGGTCCTGACCTCGCGTATGTCGAGGCGGAGGACTATTCGGTGGATCCGGAACGCGCGCAGGGCTTCTATGCCTACATCCGGCGCTTCTGGCCGGGCCTGCCGGACGGCTCACTGGCTCCCGACTACGCGGGCATTCGGCCGAAGATCCACGGTCCTGGCGAGCCCCAGCCCGATTTCCGCATCGACGACGCAGCGAGCCACGGCCTCGAGGGGCTTGTCGCGCTCTTCGGCATCGAGAGCCCGGGCCTGACCTCGTCCCTGGCCCTGGCGGAAGAAGTCGCGCGCCGGCTTGAGCAACCGGGAACCAGTCTCGGGCTTGCCTCCAGGACGAAGGAGACTCTATAGACGCGCCTTCCCGCACGGGGCCCCTTGGCTGGGTAGCTCAGATGGTTAGAGCGGTGGATTCATAACCCACAGGTCGGCGGTTCGATCCCGCCCCCAGCTACCACGTGTTCATAATCTTAAGTTATTTCAAATACTTAATGGGCTCTCGGCCCTGCGCGACGGTGCTGTCACGCTTCAACTTGAGCTGCTTGGCGTGGCCACCGGAGCGCGTATCTTTGTGGTCCAAAATCCGGACCTAGGTCGATCCTGGCGCGTGGTAGAAGCGGTGAATGTCAGGCTATGGCCAGTTCTGCGCCGTGGCGCGAGCCCACGAGGCGGTGGGCGGGCGCTGGACGCTGCTGATCGTTCGCGAGTTGCTGTCAGGCGCGCGTCGGTTCAACGAGATTCGCCGCGGCATCCCGCGGATCTCGCGCACCATGCTGTCCGAGCGGCTGCAGGCGCTGGCTGACCTTGGCGTGATCGTCCGCGAAGACGGGGCGGCCGGGCCAGAATACGCGGTGACAGAAGCTGGCGCAGAACTGGCGGATCAGATCCGCGCCCTGGGCGTGTGGGGCCAGCGCTGGCTCCCCAGGCGTGCAGAGAGCGAGGATTTCGATCTTGAGCCGCTCCTGCTCGACATGCGCCGCCGGGTGCGGTGTCGGTCGCTCCCCACGGAGCCGACCGTTGTGCGCTTCGACCTGCGGGGGCATCGGCCAAGATTCCTGCTGCTGAAGCCCGGCGAAGTCTCCCTATGCGACCACAATCTGGGCTTTCCCGAGCGGCTGGTCGTGGGCGGCAGCCTCGGCGCCCTCGCAGCTTGGTGGCGAGGCGACCTCGGCTTTCTGGAGGCGCGCCGGCAGGGCCTCCTGCTGGAGGGGCCGAGAGAGATTGTCCGCGCATTTCCAGATTGGTTCGAGCGCTACCTGTTCGCCGACGTGCCCTCAGCCAGGCCGTCCCCGGGCGCCGTGTCGTGACCTTGTCGGGCTGCCGGTCCGCATTTCGTACCCCATGCATCGAGGCGTCGGGTGGATTGAGGGTCTCCTCAACCTCATCGGAGACAGCCATGACGGCCCACCTGCTCATTCTCTACCCGCACCCAAAGGACGAGACCGCGTTCGACCGCGCCTATCGCGAAGAACATCTGCCCTTGGCCGGACCCAAGCTGATCGGTGCGCTCGGCGTTGAGACCAAGCGCGTCGTCGGGCCGGCGTTCGCGCCGCCGCCCTACCACCTGATGTCCGATGTGAGCTTCCCGACTCTCGAGGCGCTGAAAGCCTGTGCGGCCTCGACAGGAGGCCAGGAGGCGCTGGCGCATGCCGCCTCGATCAGCACCGGAGGCGCGCCGCTTGTCATGGTGGTGGCCGAAGCTTAGCGACCTGGCGTGGGGGGCGGCGCCAAAGCGCTGCTCCCTAAGTCCGCTCTCAGGCGGTGCGCCAGTGGCTGCACTCGACCCTTCTCCGACCTCCCGCCCCCTTCGCCCGTCATGTATGGACGGCCCCTTCCCGGCAAGTGGGGCTTTGGTCTGATCGGCGAGCAGTCTGGAGCGGTCATGTATCCGGCCTTTGAGTGCGGCCGTGTTTGACCGCTGGCCCGCAAGGGTTTCGCGGATCGGGTTCCC
>DASXGR010000203.1:0-52745 GCA_036488935.1 Caulobacteraceae bacterium
ATAAGGGGGCCTGAGGAGGCGTATGGCCGCAAAGCTTTCCGGAGCCGGAGGCGGGCGCTACGACGTCAATCAGAACGCCTCGATCAATGTGACGCCCTTTGTGGACGTCATGCTGGTCCTTCTGATCATCTTCATGGTGGCTGCGCCCCTGGCGAGCGTGACCATCAAGGTTAACCTTCCACCGGCGCAAGCCAAGGCGGCCAAAGCCCCGCCCAAGATTATCTACCTGTCGATCAAGAAGGACGGGCGCGTGTTCGTGCAGGACGGCGCCTCGGACCTGGACTCGCTGGGCGATGACCTGAAGGCGGAAGCAGGCGGCCGTGACCCACAGCAACTGCGGATCTTCATCCGTGGCGACAAGGAAATGGAGTATCAGGACTTCATGGCCGTGGTCGATAAGCTGCAGGACAATGGCTTCTACAGCATCGCTCTGGTGGGCGAGGATAAGTCCGGGCTCAAAAAATGACAGAAACGAACCGAGCCCCCCCACCTGACGTCGCGCACCCGGCTCACAACCCGTTCGACATGCCGCGTCCGCGGCGGAACAACGGGCTGCTGATCGCCATCGTGGTGACGCTCGGGCTGCACGCGATCATCGGCTACTACCTGTATCGCTGGAAGTTCCACGCGGAGTTCCAACAGTACTCCGACGAGAAGACCAACGTTCAGGTGATCAAGCCGCCGCCGCCGCCGCCCCCACCCCCGCCGCCGCCGCCGCCGCCGAAGAACCTGCCGCCGCCGCCGCCGGTCCAGCCGCGTCCGCCCGCGCCCGTTCCCCTGAACGTGCCCGCGCCGCCGCCTCTGGCCATCGCGCCGGTGAAGGCGCCTCCGCCGCCGGCGGCTCCGCCGGTGGTCGCGAAGGAGGCCCCGCCGCCGCCGAAGCCTTCGGTGATCACGAATCCGGACTGGCTCTCCAAGCCAACCGGGGACGAAATGGCCAACGTCTATCCGGAGCGTGCGCAACGGATGAACGTATCGGGTCGCGCCGAAATCAACTGCGAGGTCACCGCCAAGGGCACCGTGACCAACTGCTCTGTGGTTTCGGAAGACCCCAGCGGCCAGGAGTTCGGCGCCGCCGCCCTCAAGCTGACGCGTTACTTCAAGATGCGTCCGATGAGCAAGGACGGTCAGCCCGTGGGCGGCGCCCACGTCAACATCCCGATCCGCTTCCAGCTCGCCAGCCAATAGGCGAGGGGACGGACCGAACCAATCTCGACATGACCCCGGAGGACATCCTCCGGGGTTTTTTCTTGTTCGGGGCGCCTGCGAGAGCTCGAGCTGTGGCTCCCGCAATCCTCTCGTCGCGCTGCGCGATCCGATCGAACTGCCTCCGAGGGGAAGTGAGTGCTTAAGGCGATTGGGGGCTTCTCGCCGATCGTTGGGAGGGCCGACTTCAGGAGATGGTCGGACGGAAGGGGAAAGCCGCCGCCGAAGCGTTCGCAGCGCGCTTGATCCGGTCGCCCTTCGCCAGTAAACCAGCCGCTCCCTGCGCGGGCCGCCTTAGCTCAGCTGGTTAGAGCGCTAGATTGTGGATCTAGAGGTCCCCCGTTCGAACCGGGGAGGCGGTACCATCCCAAGCCCGCGGGCTTAGCCATTTGACCTTCGTGACGATGCAGTGGCCAGGTTGGGGTCGCTGGTCTCGTAGACACGTCTCTGATCTGCAGTGAGGCCTGTCCGGCCTCGGATTTTGGCTCGTTCGATGTGCAAAGGTCACAAGCGGACGAGACGGCTTGTGATGTCCGATCCCGCGAGGGGTTCCGAGCCTTTGATCGATCGTCCGCCGTCAGACCCGACCGTTGCAGCGTGCGATACCGCTCCTTTTTAATTTGCTCCCGTCGTATCAAAAGATCAAAAGTGCACCAACCGTGGCGCCGCCATGGTTACTGCGAGAACGGCTTCGCGGGCTCCGTCATCAAACGCCTTAAGTAAACGAAATAAAAGGAGCGCATTTCGATGATGAAATCGGTATTCTTCACAGCAGTGTTAGCGGGCGCGGCCACAATTTCCGGGCACGCGTCGGCTACCTTCATAATGGAGTTCCCGCCCGAAGGATGTAGTCCGGCCCAAGGATGCCTCAATTTGGACGCTGCAAAGGACGCGTCAAGCTCGACGGGGACTGTAAGGTTTACGACGGATGTTGTTAATATCGGCGTAGTCGGAAATTCGGACTTCGCGAACGGGTATGCCAACATCAAGCCCGTTAAAGGCGGAACGCTCACGTCTCTGACGTTCACGCCGGTAGACCCAACCGCATTCTCGGATTTCTCGTTCCGCGGACAGGTCTTGGTGGCAAACCAGGTTCTCGACGTCACAGTCCAGGACGATCAGGGGAATCCTGCGCAGACGTTCATGTTCGACATACCGAAGGCGAATGCCGATTTCAGCAGGATCGGAATCGTCTCGACCGACGGAGAGACGATCAAGTCGGTAGTGGTTTCGAACTCCGGCGGATTCAAGGAGTTCAAGCAGATCGACTTTTCGCCGGCGACGGTGCCGGTCGTCCCTGAACCCGCGACTTGGGCGCTAATGCTGATCGGCGTTGGCGCTACCGGTGCGGTGCTGCGTCGCCGCAGCCAGAGGATCTCCGCCGTCTGAACGCTTGAGCGCTCCCACGCCAGAGCCTGGCCTTCGGCGCCGCCGGAAGGCCAGGCTTTCGCGCGTCCTTCAGGTGCGCAGGTTAAGAAAAGGGTGAGGCGCCCATTCGGCAGGGCCATGTGAAAGCCCTGCGGGCTCCCGCTAATACGGGGGCTTCCTTCGCGTCCGTTGGACCTTAGCCGCCTCTGTCCACCAACCGAGGTCGTCGGCGAACCGGGTAAAGGTCCCCTGTAGCGTAGCCCCGGCCTTCCCAAGAGGCTTACCGTCCTCGTCCAGGACCTCATGGATCTGGCCGACCGTGAGGGTGCTGGAGATGACCACCATCCCCATCTCCGAGAGCGTGTTGTGCCAAGCGTAGCTGGACCGCGTTCCCGCCAGACGTCCATAGGAATAGCTGGCGATCGCTGCGGGCCGCCAGAACCACTCCTCCAGGAAGTGATCGGTCAGGTTCTTCAGACCCGGCTGGACGCCCCAGTTGTACTCGCCGGTTACGAACAGGAAGGCGTCGGCCTCCCGGAGCTTGCCCGCCAGCGTCTCCAGCGGCTCCGGGGCATGGCCGGCCGGGTGTTCCTTGTACATGCGGTCGAGCATTGGCAAGCCGACGGCCTTGGCGTCGATCAACTCTGCATCATCTCCGCGAGCCTTCAGGCCCTGGATAAGGAAGTTCGCGAGGCGGATCCCTTGGCGGTCCGACCGATACGATCCGTAGAGGACAAGGATTCGATGGCCCATGATCCGTGCGGCCTCTCCGTCCTGTGATCGGGCGCTTCGCACGGTCGAGCCTACATCCGTACGAGGCGCTTGCCGACCTTGGCTTGCGTAGCAGGCCGTGACTGTCAGGTAGAGGCGAGGGTGGCTTGATCGTGGCGGCCTTGCCGAACGGCAGGCGCGGCGCCAAGGCGGCTACACCACGTCGTGAGCCGCCAGTTCGCAAGGGTGCTCGGACTCGCCGGATTCGATCTGCAGCGTCGCGTGATGCACGTGGAAGCGGGCCCTGAGCTCGGCGCAGGTATGGTGGAGCAGGGAGTCGTCCATTGGGCTGCTTGGACGGACGAGGTGCGCGGTGAGCGCCGTTTCAGTGGTGCTCATGCCCCAGATGTGAAGATCGTGCACGTCGGTCACTCCGGGAAGCCCGCGCAGATAGGCGAGCACGCCGGCCCGGCTCACTCCCGATGGAACCGCGTGAAGGGCGAGATCTAGGGACTCGCGCATCAGGGACCATGACCCGGCGACGATCACCGCGCCGATGGCCAGGCTTCCCACGGGGTCGATCCACGTCCAGCCGGTGATGAGGATAAGGCAACCAGCGACCACGACGCCGAGCGCGACAATGGCGTCGGCCGCCATGTGGGTGAAGGCCGCCCGAATGTTCAGATCGCCCTTGCGGCCCGAAGCGAACATCATCGCTGTCGCCCCGTTCACGAGGACGCCTATGCCCGCCACCGCCATCATGGTGATTCCGCCGGTCGGGGTGGGATGGATGAGTTTCTGGATCGCGGCCAGGGCGACAGCGCCCGTGACGATCAGGAGGAGAGCGGCGTTTGAGAGCGCCGCCAGGATGGACGAACTGCGCAGTCCATAGGTGTAGCGATCGCTCGGCGCGCGTTTGACCAGCCAGCTCGCGAACCACGCCAGGGCCAGGCTCAGTACGTCGCCAAGGTTGTGGCCGGCGTCCGCCAGGAGCGACAGTGAATTCGCCAGTAGGCCGTATACGGCCTCTGCGGCCACATAGGCCGTGTTCAGCGTGATCCCGACGGCGAACGCCATGCCGAAGGACGCGGGGGCGTGCGAATGACCGCCATGACCATGGGAATGGCCATGGTGGTGGTGACTCCCGTGCTCGTGATCATGACCTTCGTGGCCTCCGTGATCGTGGCCGTGGTGATGGTGCTCGTGCTCGTGGTTGGGACTGGAAGGCATCTTCGATCCGGCTGGTCGCGCTGACGGTGATGATACCCGCCCCGCAACGACGCGACACGCGCCGTTTCGCCCAGGTCTGTTGACCAGAGGTCGGGCGCCCAGCCTATGGATCGGGAACACCTGGAGGATTTCGGCGGATGTGGAGCCTGATCGGCATACCCGTGCTCGTAGGCGGGCTCCTGTGGCGGCGCGATCCCATCCTGGTGGTCGCTGCAGCGGCCCTCGCCACGGGCCTTGGCGGCGGCCTCGATCCGCTCGCCGTGCTGCGCGCCCTGGGCAAGGCGTTCAACGATGCCCGCTATGTGAGCATCGCCTTCCTCGTCCTGCCGGTGATCGGCCTTGCTGAGCGCGCCGGGCTGCAGGCCCGCTCCCGCGAGCTCGTCGGCCGGCTCAAGGCCCTCACTGTCGGCCGGCTACTGATCGCCTATCTCGCTGTCCGCCAGCTCAGCGCAGCCGTGGGCATGCTCTCGCTGGGCGGACAGGCAAGCATGGTCCGTCCGTTGATCGCCCCCATGGCCGAAAGCGTGCTCGCCCTGCAGTCGGGCGACGGCGACCCGGGGCATCGCCAGGAAGTGCGCGCCCACGCCGCGGCCGTCGACACGGTAGGCGCCTTCTTCGGAGAAGACATCTTCGTCGCTCTTGGCGCCGTCCTTCTTGTCCAGGGCGTCCTGGAGGCGAATGGACTTCACACTCGCCCTGCTTTGATTGCCCTCTGGGCCGCGCCCACAGGTCTTGCCGCCTTCCTCATCCACGCCATTCGGCTGTTGCGGCTGGATGCTCGCTTGAAGCGCACGAACCGTGCTGCGCCGGGTGACTCGGAATGATCCGGATCCAGGCGGCCTACGACGTTGCGGGGGTCGTCTTCGCCGCGGCCGCCACATCGGCCGCCCTGTCCCGCGAGAGCCGGCGCTGGCCGGCGGCGATCTTCTTCGGCCTGGTCGCCGTGAGCTTCCTGGCCGGCGACTGGCTCGGCGACCTGGGCAACGGTCTCCTGGTGCTCGCGCTCGTCCTTGTGGGGGCGTTTGGGGGCCTTCGGGGGGCGGCGGCTGTCTTTCGGACACCGGCGTGGGCTGCCCGCGACCGGCGCCTCGGTAACTGGGTGTTCCTGCCGATCCTCTTGATTCCTGCCGTGACGCTTGCCGGCACCTTCGCATTCGGGGCCATTCGGATTGGAGGAACGCCCCTGGTGGATCCGAAGCAGGCCACCGTCGTCGCCCTCGCACTTGGCGCGGTTGTCGCGCTCGTCGTAGCCGTGATCCTGATCCGGCCGCCCCTGGCTGCGCCGGCCACGGAGGGGCGTCGCCTTCTCGAAGGCGTGGGGTCGGCGGCGATCCTCCCGCAGTTGCTCGCGGCGCTGGGCGCGGTGTTCACCGTTTCCGGGGTGGGTCGGGCGATGCAGACGCTGATCGGCGCGGCTATACCGCTCGATAATCCTTTCCTGGTCGTGGCGGCGTTCTGCGCGGGGATGGCCCTCTTCACGACGGTCCTCGGCAACGCTTTTGCGGCTTTTCCAGTCCTGGTGGCGGCCTTGGGGGCGCCGGTGATCGTGCATCGGCTGGGCGGCAACGCCGCCCTGATGGGCGCGGTGGGAATGCTCAGCGGCTATTGCGGCACGCTCGTCACGCCCATGGCCTCGTTCAACATCATACCCGCTGCGCTGCTGGATCTTCCCATCGGCGCAGTGATCCGGGTCCAGATCCCCACGGCCGCCCTGGTGCTGGTCTTCAACATTGCCTTGATGTGCGCGGTCGGCTTTGCGAGGTGAGGCTCCATGCCGACCATCGACACTGCGCTCGCCGAGCGCCTCGCCGCCATCGCCCTGGGCCACGTGGGCATGGAGTACCCCAACGGGATATCCCTCACAGTCGCAGGCCCCCAGGATCTTGGAACGCCCCGGCAGCTCCATCCGATCTTCTTCGGGAGCTTCGACTGGCACAGTTGCGTGCACAGTCACTGGTTGCTCGCGCGGCTACGCCGGATCGCGCCGAAGCTGAAACAGAGTTCCGGGATCGAGGCCCACTTCGACCAGGCATTGACGCCCGAGAAGACGGCTGGCGAGCTGGCCTATCTTGCGCGCCCCCTCAGCCGAGGGTTCGAGCGGCCATATGGCTGGGCCTGGTTGCTGATGCTGCAGTCCGAGCTGGAACGTCATCAGGATGAAGCGGGCCGCCGTTGGGCGTCGACGCTGCGACCGCTGGCCGAGGCCTTTGTGGCGCGTTTCAGCGCCTGGCTGCCGCTCGCCGACTATCCGGTCCGTGCGGGCGTCCATTCGAACACTGCTTTCGCCCTGGCGCTGGCGCACGAGTATGCGTTGGTCGTAAGGAACGAGCCCCTCGCGGAGTTGATCATCACCAAGGCGCGGGACTGGTATCTTGAGGACCGGGATTGCCAGGCCTGGGAGCCATCGGGGGACGATTTCCTCTCCTCGGCCCTGGTGGAAGCCGAGCTGATGCGCCGGATCCTGGCGCCTGCGGCCTTCGAGGCGTGGTTCCACCGCTTCCTACCGCGCGCAGTTCAGGGGCAGCCTGCCACCCTGTTTGAAATCACCCGCGTCAGCGACCGGACTGACGGCAAGATCTCTCACCTGGACGGGCTCAATCTGTCGCGCGCCTGGTGTTGGCGGGGCGTCGCCCAAGCGATTGGCGTCGCCACACCGCTGGGCAGGATCGCCCTGGAAGCCGCCGATCGTCACTTGGAGGCGAGTCTGCCGCACGTGAGCGGCGACTACATGGGCGAGCATTGGCTGGCGAGCTTCGCGCTCCTAGCACTGGAAGCATGATTCAGCGCGTCGCGCCGGCGTCTAGGGCGATAGGGGGGGGAGAAAGCCGTCAGCGTCGCAGCGCTGCCTGGATGCTCAGGCGTTTGGGCAGCCAGAGAATTCCCCGACGGGTTCGACCGTGAGTTTGGTGAGATTGAGCTTCATCAAGGGGGCCATAGACGCCGCACTCCTGCCGGTGAAGAGGTCGATGCGGCCTTGATGGATCGCGCCACCCACGTCCGAAGCGTACCAGTAGCCATCATGCACGCGACCGTCCGGCATCCGCAGGCCGACCGTTTCCTTGATGAAGAGGAGGGTATGGCGGTGGATCCTGATCCCGTCGACCGCGGCCGTCCTCATTGGAACGACCGGGCAGCCCAGAGAGTCCCGCGCCCGGATACCGTGACCTTCGTGATACAGACTGGCCACAAGGAGGAAGGGCCGAAGCAGTGGTTGCACCTTGGCCTCGACCGCGCCGATGAGGTCGCCGACCGGATCTGAGTTTACCGCGGGCTGGGCGTTGGCGGTCACCGTGCATGCCATAATCGCCACGGCGGCGCCGACTGCCAACACTCGCTTCAAGAGCCCTCTCCGAGGCAGCCTCGCTCAGTGATATGGAGGCTAACGACGCGACTGGCGTCGCGCAACCCTGAATTTCAGTGCGATTTCGAATGTCGAGGCTGAAGTAACTGAGCGCTCTGAATTCTGCGAGAATTTTCTATTTGAAAACTCGATTAACGACAAACTCAGATATCAAGCCACGATTGACAAGGTAACCTCAAATAATCGGAGCGGGTAGAACCTTAGGCGCGTATCGTCACAAGGCCGTGAAACGGGAGCGGATTCAGTGGCGGAAAGATGGCGTCAAAGGCGCCGCTTGAAGCTTGCGGCTTCGGCGCCGGGTGGGCATGGAGGGCCATGCCTTATCGACGACTCCCGCGCCTGGCGTTGATCGTCTGCGCGCTTGCCGCCCCCGCAGGATCCGCGCTTGCGTGGGGCGCGACGGGTCACCGGATCATTGGCCGCCTCGCGGTGGAGGCTTTGCCCGACACGGTTCCCGCCTTTCTTCGGACGAAGGATTCCGCGGAGGTGGTTGGGGAGCTCGCACGCGAACCCGATCGCTGGAAGGATTCGGGCAGGACCCACGACAACAACCGGGATCCGGCGCACTTCATCGACCTGGGAGACGACGGAAAGGTGTTCGGGGGTCCAGCGCTGTCCAGTCTGCCCGAGACACGGGCGGGTTATGAGGCGGCGCTGAAAGAGGTGAACGCTGACAGCTGGAAAGCTGGCTACCTGCCGTACTCGATCGTCGATGGCGGGCAGCAGCTGGTGAAGGACTTCACGTTTTGGCGTATCGATGCCGCGGCGGCCGAGCACGTCACGAATCCGACGCACCGAGCCTGGTTCAGGTCCGATCTCGCGGAGCGACAGCAGCTCGTGCTGCGGGATCTGGGGGAGCTTGCGCACTACGTGGGCGACGGCAGCCAGCCGTTACACGTGACGGTCCACTTCAACGGTTGGGGAGCCTTCCCCAATCCGCAGGGATATACGGACCAGCATATCCATGGACCGTTCGAAGGTCCCTTCGTGCACGACCACATCGATCCGGCGGCCGTGCGTGCGGGCATGGCGCCTTATCGGGACTGCGCCTGCGCGATCGCAAAGTGGACCGCCGACTATCTCGCCGCCACCAGTCGCCAGGTCGAGCCGCTGTATGCGCTGTACAAAGGGGGCGATTTTGCCAAGGCGGATCCACAGGCCCAGGCTTTCGTCGCCGAGAGGCTGGCGGCGGGCGCCTCGTCGCTGCGCGACTTGGTCGTCGACGCCTGGCGCGCCAGCGCCGCCGGACATGCGGGCTGGCCGGCGGTGACAGTAGCCGACGTGGAAGCGGGGAGGGTGGACCCCTTCGACTCGATATACGGAGTTGATTGATGACTGCGGTCCTGATCGATGGAAAAGCTCAGGCGGAGGCGCTGCGGGCTCGAGTGGCCGCCGGGGTAGCGGCATTTCGCGCGGCGCGCGGCTTCGCACCCGGCCTCGCTGTCGTCCTGGTAGGGAATGATCCGGCGAGCGAGGTCTACGTCCGATCCAAGATCGAGCAGAGCCAGTCCATCGGCATGCATTCGGTGAACCACAGGCTCGGAGCCGACGTCTCGCAGGCCGAACTGACGGCGCTGATCGAGAGCCTCAATACGGATCCCCTGATACACGGGATCCTTCTGCAGCTGCCGCTTCCGCCGGGCCTCGACGCCGGAGCTGTCCTGGCGCGACTGGATCCAGCAAAGGATGTCGACGGTCTCACTCCTATCAGCGCCGGACGTCTGGCCGCCGGCGCGCCGGGGCTCATTCCCTGCACGCCGCTGGGTTGCCTCATGCTTCTTCGAGAGAGCGTTGGCGACCTCCAGGGTAAGCGAGCCCTGGTGATTGGCCGTTCGATGCTTGTCGGGCGACCGGTGGCCTCGCTACTCCTGGAAGCCAACTGTACGGTCACGATCGCCCACTCGCGCACTCGGGATCTTCCGGACGTCTGCCTGGAAGCCGACGTCCTGATCGCGGCAGTCGGCGTGCCGGAGATGGTCCGTGGTGGCTGGATCAAGGCAGGCGCCGCAGTCATAGACGTCGGAATGAATCGCGTCCCGGCGAAGGACCCCGCCCGGGCCGCCGCGGGACGCACCCGACTGGTTGGCGACGTGGCGTTCGAGGAGGCGCGCGAGGTTGCGGGCTGGATCACCCCCGTGCCGGGAGGCGTCGGACCGATGACGGTGGCGTGCCTGCTCCACAACACCCTGGTCGCCGCTGGCGGGGCTCTGGAGCCGGCCTAACCGACACGGAGCCTTCCGCCTGAACGGGACGTGCTCTAGGCGCCGCCCTTGGCGTTGGTCCAGGCGACGAGTTGGCCGAGAACGTCCGAGACGGCGGCGTTGAAACTGGCCACGATGGACTGGACGGTGTTCGCTTGCGCCGTGGACTGGGCGCGGAACACGCGTTCGCGGCGGGTTGTCGGATCGCCGGTCTTGTCGAGGGCGGCGTTGATCTCGACCACCACAGTGGGCGGCGCGCTCCGGCCCTGGAGGTAGCGCGCCTCGAATGTTGTGATGGCCAGGGTCAGCCGGTAATCCGTCGGGCCAAGTTCGCCCTTCGCGACCACGGCGGCCGGCCCGCGGTCGGCAAACGCGGCGTGGACGGTGTCCTCCATCAGCGTGTTGGCGGTTTCCACCCAGCGCGCCCCACCGATGTAGGCGACCGTCTCGCCCTGCATGGTCAGGATGCGATCACCCGCGGAGCTACGGACGAAGTTGGCGACCACGGCCCGAACGGTGAAGGTCGACTCGCTTGAGGATGGGGACGGGGCCCCTCCAGCCGGCGAATAGCCGAAGCGGTAGAGCTGCACCGGCGTTTCCTTGGGGAACACGGTGATACAGCCAGCCAGCGCGCCGGCGACCAGGGCCAGAGCCAGCACGAGAACCAACGGTCGGCGCACTGAGGGCGCATGGGTTGAAGTCATGGCCTGACCTGCACTTCTTTCGCGGGCGGTTTGGCGATCAGGCCGCGCGGGTTGGCTTCCACCTCGCCCAGGACACGATCCATGTGCTCGGCCGCCGACTGGAGGCTCTGTATTGCACCGGTGAGTTGCGGGAGACCCGTCTGCGCGAACCCCACCGTGGGACCCTGGATCTTCTGGAGCAACACCCGCAGGTTCTGCGTGGCGCCCTTCATTTCGTCGAGGGCGGAATCGAGCTTGGTGAAGGTTGTCTTGCCCTGACTGCTGACCAGTCCATTGGTGGTATGGGCCAGCTCGCCGATCTGTTTCACGGCCGCATCGCTGTCCTGCAGCGCCTTCTGGGCGTCCTCGATGACCGACTTGTGAGCCTTCGCCTCCGACGTGACGGCGTGCAGATCATCAAGCACCGCCGTGACAGTCTTAACGTTCTTGTCGGACACCACCTTGTTCAGCTGGTCGAGCGCCACGATCGCCTCCTGCGCAATGGAGGCGCCGTTGGAAAGAAGATCGGATATGGCGTCGCGGTGTCCGGGCAGACGCGGGATCTCGCCCTCGGGCACCGTGTCCCTCAGCAGCGGTTTTGTCGGCGTCCCGGCGGTGATCTGGATGTAGTTGACGCCGGTAATCCCCTGGGGCTCCAGGCTCGCGTAGGAATCGGCGCGGATCGGCACGTCGGGCGCGATGTTCACACGCGCGATCACGAACTGAGAGTCCTTGGGATCCAGGCTGATCTTGGTGACCGCGCCCACCTTGATCCCATTGAAGTCGACCTCGCCGCCCTGAGCGACGCCGTGCACGGGACCCCGAAAGACGATGTCATAGATGTCGTAGTCATGCCTGAACTTGCTGCCGCCCAGCCAGACGAAGAACACGACCAGGCCGATCAGCAGAAGCGTCGCGACCAGTCCCACGAAGAAATAGTTGGCGTTCCGCTCCATCAGGCCACCACAGGTCTCTCGCCGGTGTCATGCGTGGCTGCGGCGCGGCCCCGCGGACCTTGGAAATAGGTGTGGATCCATGGCTGGTCCGAGTGCTCCAGCTCGTGCACCGGAGCCATCGCGACCACACGCTTGTCGGCGATCACCGCCACCTGGTCGGTGATTGCATAGAGACTGTCGAGATCATGGGTGATCATGAACACCGTCAGCTTGAGACTATCGGACAATTCCTTGATCAGCTTGTCGAATCCGCCTGCGCTGATCGGGTCGAGCCCGGAAGTCGGTTCATCCAGGAAGAGGAGCTCCGGGTCCAGCGCCAAGGCCCGGGCGAGGCTCGCGCGCTTGATCATGCCGCCCGAGAGTTCCGACGGCTTCAGCGCCCCAGTACCTGCCGGCAGGCCGGTGAGGGCGATCTTGAGGTCCGCCAACTCGCTGATCTCGTGACGGGGCAGATTGGTGTGCTCGTGCATGGGCGCAGCGACATTTTCCTTGACCGTCAGGTTCGACCATAGCGCGCCTTGCTGGAATAGAACGCCCCAGCGGCGCTCGATGGCCGTCCAGGTGCGTCGGCGGGCGTAGCGGATGTCCTGGCCGAAGACCTTCACCGACCCTGCCTGAGGCTCTCGCAGGCCGATGATTGTGTTCAGGAGCACTGATTTGCCAGCGCCCGACCCTCCGACGATCGCCACGATCTCACCGCGGGGGATCGTCAGGTCGAGGTGATCATGGACGACATGATCACCAAAGCGCGTCACCAGCCCCCGCACCTCGATCGGCGGAGCCCCCAGGTCCAGCGGATCCTCGTCGCCGGCGCTCATATGTCGAGCTTCATGTAGATGAGGGCGAAGATCGCGTCGATCAGGATCGCCGAGAAGATCGCCTGCACCACGGCCGAGGTCACGTGACGCCCAAGCGACTCGACGTCGCCGCCGACGTCCAGCCCCTCCCGGCATCCGATGCTCGCGATCACCACCGCCATGACTGGGGCCTTGGACATCCCGACCCAGAAGTGCGTCACGCCGACATTGGCTGTGAGCCTGTGCAGGAAGCCGGTGATGTTGAGGCCCAGGGCGGTGATCGAGACCATCATCCCGCCGAACAGCCCCGAGATGCAGGCGACGAATACAAGCAATGGGATGGTGAGGAGCAGGGCTGCGAAGCGCGGGAAGACAAGCGCGTCATACGGGTCGACCCCGAGGACCCTCATGGCGTCGATCTCCTGGTTCATCTTCATCGAGCCGATCTCGGCGGCGAACGAAGATGCGGATCGGCCGGCAAGCAGCAGGGCGGTGATCAGGACGCCGAACTCGCGGAGGACGGCGATTCCGATCAACTCCACCGAAAACACCTGGGCGCCGAATTGCCTCAGCAGGTTGGCGCCGAGCAGGCCGACGACTGCGCCGATGAAGAAGCTGGTGATGGCGACGATCGGGATCGCGTCCAGCCCTGCACGCTCGGCGAGGGCGAACACGGCGGCCCAGCGGATCCGGCGTGGGTTGGCGAGCGCGCGACCCGTCGCCACCAAAAGGTGGCCGTTGAACACCATGAAGTCGACGATGTTGGCGCCGGCGTCGACGACGCCGCGCCCGATGCGCACCATCATCTCGTAGAATGGCCGTTGAACCGGGTGCGGCGTCCGATCGACCTTGAGCGCCTCCGAGACCAGCGTCAGCAGTTGCTGGACCCCCGGCGTCGCAACGATCCGGTCGCGACCGCCGCTCGCTTCGACGGCGCGGAGCACGCCATAGGCTCCGGAGGTGTCGCAACGACCGATCTGCGTCAGGTCGATCCGAACCTCGCCGTTCTTTTTGAGGGTGTCGGCCAGACGGTCAGCCGCCGCCCCCATCTCCACGGCGGTCCAGTCGCCCGTCAGAACGGCCGATCGACCTTCGCCGGTCGTCTCGAGGTGAAAATCCGCCGCTCCGCCCATGCCGATAGTAGCCGCAGCGCTCCTTTCGGGGGTGAACCCTCGTTCGCGAGGACGATCCTTAACCAGAGCGCGCGCGAACGGCCAGTATTTGCACTGCAAAAGCCGCGCGCGACAGCTTCAAGACGGCAAACGGCTACGAAGTGCGCGCCGCCGGTGCATGCACCAGGCGCATCATGTCCGCTGCGCCCGGGCGTCCGCCCGGCGGGCCGGATATGATGACGATGCGCTCGCCGGGAGGGGCGAGGCCCAGATCGCTGGCCATCCGCGCCGCCGCCTCGCTGAGCTCCGTCACATCAGCAGCCTGATCCGCCCTGCGAGGCTCCACCCCCCAGACAAAACCCAGACGGCGGGCGACCTGCAGGCTGGGTGTGAGGGCGAGGATCGGGTGCACCGGCCGTTCGCGCGCAAGACGACGCGCGGTCAGTCCGCTGTTGGTGTAGGCCACCAGGCACGCCGTCGTGCGGGCCTGGGCGGCGCGCGTCGCGGCGGCGATGACGGCGTCGGTGTCCTCTTCGCCCGCGTTCTCCGCGTGAAGGATGTGCGGAAGGCTCGGGTCGGCTTCGACCCGCCGGATGATGGCGTCCATCATCGCCACCGCCTCGAGCGGATAGGCGCCGACCGCTGTCTCGGCCGACAGCATCAAGGCGTCCGCGCCCTCGTAGACACCGTTGGCCACGTCCGACGCCTCGGCGCGCGTGGGGGCGGGGCTGGAGGTCATCGAGTCCAGCATCTGGGTGGCGATGATCACCGGCGTGCCCCGGCGTCGCGCCGCCCGCACGATGGCCTTCTGCGCCACCGGCACCTCTGGGGGATCGAGCTCGACCCCGAGGTCGCCACGGGCCACCATCAGCCCGTCGCTGACATCGAGGATCGCGTCGAGATGCTCGAGGGCGGCGGGTTTTTCGATCTTGGCCAGCATGGCGGCGCGGCCGGCGACGAGGCGGCGCAGGTCCGTCATGTCCGCAGGATGCTGGACGAAGGACAGGGCGATCCAGTCCACCCCGATGCGCAGGGCGAACTCCAGGTCCGCGCGATCCTTGTCGGTCAGCGCGGAGGTCGGGATCGTCACGCGAGGAACCGCAATGCCCTTGTGATCCGAGAGCCGATCGCCCGCAGTCACCTCGGCGTCGGCGAAATCGGCGCCGCTCTCACGCACGACGAGCCGTACTTTGCCGTCGTCGAGCAGGATCTCGACCCCGGGGCGCAGCACGCGGAGCACCTCCGGATGCGGCAGGCACACTCGGCGTGAGTCGCCCGGCTCCGGGTCCGCGTCCAGGCGCAGCCTTTGGCCAGGTCCCAGAGAGATGGCGCCCGTCTGGAAGCGGCCAATGCGGAACTTCGGACCCTGGAGGTCGCCAAGCGCGGTCAGGGGACGCGAGATCGCCGCTTCAGCGGCGCGGACCGCCTCCAGCGCCGCGGCGTGTTCCTCGTGGGCGCCGTGGCTGAAGTTGAGGCGGAACACGTCCACGCCGGCCCGAGCAAGTTCGAGCACCTTTTCAGGCGCCCGGCTTGCGGGACCCAGGGTGGCGACGATGCGGGTTCGACGCTCTCGAATCATTGCACGATCTGTCGGCTGCACGCCGGCTCTAGCTCAATGCGTCAGCAGGCGCGATGCTTCGTCGAGACGAATGGCCAAGTGATCGATCGCCGCGGCGGTGAGCGGAATCGCCGCCGCGGCGTCAGCCCAACGCCTCTGTTCGATCGGCTCGCGGATCGCCGGCAAGGTCTTGGTGCCATAACCGGTGTAGACGCCCGGAGCATAGGCGAGGTTTCGATACCACGGCCGTCCGGGCAGTCCTTCGGGCGGGGCGAGCGACTGCTCAGCGCCCTGAAGCAAGGCGTTCGCCTGCTCGAAGCGTGCGTCGGCGGCAGGGTGGTCCGCCGCGGCGTCGAACGTCGCCGCGCTCGCCTTCAGATGGGCGACCGCCGCTTCCAAAGGCGCGAAGTCGAGCGCTGGCGCCGCAGTCTGCGCCTCTGGGACACCCCAGGACTGGGTCGGGTCCGCCGCCAGGGCGTAAGCCTTGGCGTCGATCAGCGCATCCAGCCGCCGGGCCTGCTCCGATTCTGAGAGCGCCATGGACTTCAGTTCTTCAGTCTGCTCAGCCAGCGTCCTCGCCACGTCGGCGAACCGGAATGGAGAGAGGGGGGCGTCGGCGGTGCGGAGCACGATCCGCCCCGCGGTCCTGGCCAGGGCGACGCCGTAGGCAAACCCCGGATCACCAAAGCGATCGTAGTGCTCGAAGGTGTCGTAAGCCGAGTGGTAGACGCCTCCCGACTGGCCTTCCCCTCCGAAGGACACGTCGATGGACGCCACGCCGAGGTGGTGGACGAAGACTTCGTAGTCCGATCCCGAGCCGGGGGCGGACATCGGCAGGTCCCCTCCCGCGGCGGCGCGCGCCGCCGACTTGATCTCCGGGTTGGCTGAGGGGGAGCCCGCCATTACGCCGAGGCGCGCGATGGCCCGCGTCTCGAGGCTGCCCTTCGTTTCGGGGTCAGGCACGTCGGACACGACGGAATCGAAGAGGGCCTGAACGGAAGGGCTTCCCTCCGCGCGCACGAACCCGCGGTCGATATTGTCCGAGTTCACGTACAGGACGGCCTTGGTTTCGAGCTCCTTGGCGTGCGTCTCGGCCCATTCGGTGGACCCGATCACGCCGGGCTCCTCGGCGTCCCAGCTCGCATAGACGATCGTCCGATCAGGGCGCCAGCCGGTCTTGGCGAGGGCGCCGATCGCTTTCGCCTCTTCCATCATCGCCGTCTGGCCAGAGAGCGGATCCTCCGCGCCGAACACCCAGCCGTCACGGTGATTGCCGCGGATAACCCAGGCGTCGGGATCGCGCGCGCCGGGCATCATGGCGATGACGTCGTAGATCGTGGCCTGGTTCCAATTCGACCAGACGACGAGATGGGCCTTGGGGCCATCGGCCGCGCCGCCGACGTGGTAGGTGATCGGCAACGCTCCCCGCCAGCTCTTGGGCGCGACTGGGCCGCCGAGGGGCGCAAGGAAATGGACTGCGTCGCCCCAGGAAATGGGAATGGCCGGGATCTTGAGGATCATCGGCGACTTCGACCGATCGATCCGCGGCGCACCGGCGACCGAACCATAGCCGGGCGTGAGCGGGTCGCCCGAACCAAGGGTCGAGTCCATCACCGAACCGCGCTGGATCCCGCGTTCTGGGCGCGAAGGCCCCTTTGGATAGGGCTCGGCGGAGGCGTAACCATCGTCGGCCGGGTCCGAGTAGATGATGCAACCAACCGCGCCATGCTCGAAGGCCAGCTTGGGTTTGAGGCCCCGCCAACCGCCGCCATAGCGGGCGACAACGATCTTGCCCCTGACATCGACGCCGAGGCGGCGCAGCTCTTCGTAGTCCTCGGGCATGCCGTAGTTCACGTAAACCAGCGGAGCAGTGACATCGCCCTCGCCGCCATAGGCAAGGTAGGCGGGCAGGCCGCCCGCCTGGCGATAGGAGGTGGCGTCTCCCGGGACCGGCGGTTCGGTCAGGGTCGCCGAGTAGGGGCTCGCTCCCACGAGCTGCAGCGATTGTTCCCTGGGGGTAGGGTAGAGGATCTGAAACGTCTCGATGTGAGCATCCCAACCCCACTCCTTGAACTTCTGGAGCGTGTACTCGGCGTTGGCCTTGTCGTGTGGCGAGCCAACCTGATTGGGCTCCGCCGCCATGAGGCGCATGCGCTCCCGGATCTCGTCAGCGGAGAGGCTCGAGTCGAAGCGCGTCTCCAAAGCGCGCTCCGCCGTCATTCCGTCCGCCGAAAAACCTGGCATGTCCGCCGCCAGGGCGGGCGATGCGAGGATCGCCATTACCGCGGTCAGGGCGCGCGTCAGGGGCCGCTTAATCACGCCGGTCTCCTTGAGGTTCCTACTGCGTCAGCAGGCGCGTCGCCTGGTCCAGGTCGCTGCTCAGGGCGTCCAAAGCAGAGGCCGTGCGCTGGATGTACTCGCTCGCTTCGGCCCACCTGCGTCCCTCGATGGCCTCCCGGACGCCGGGAAGGGTTTTCGCGCCATAGCCGGTGAGCACGCCTGGCGCGTAGATCAGATTGACGTACCAGGGCCGGTCGGGCAGGCCGCGGGGATCGGTCAACGCTTGTTCCGTCTGCTGCAGGATCGCATCCGCCTGAGCGCGCCGCTCGGCTGGCGCTGGGCGGGCTGCGGCCGCATCGTAGGCCTCGGCGCTTGCCTTCAACCGGGCGACGGCTGTCCTGAGAGGCGTGAAGTCCAGTGTCGCCGCCGGCTGAGGGTCTACGGGCGGACCCCAGCTCTGGGTCGGGTCGGCCGCCAGGGCGTAGGCTTTTTCGCCGAGCAGTCGATCGACAGTCTGGTCGTGCTCCCGTTCGGTGGAAGCGAGCTTATCGAGGTCGTCGATCTCGGACGACACTGTGCTGGCCACATTGCCGAAGGCGTAGGGCGCGATGTCGGCGTCTGCCGCTCGCAACACGAGCCGGCCGGCGGTCTGAGCCAGGGCGACGCCATAGACCAGGCCCGGATCTCCGAACCGTTCGTAGTGGGTGTAGGTGTCGTAGGCCGAGTGGTAGACGCCGCCGGATGCGCCCTCGCCGCCATAACCGAGGTTGATCGAGGCGACGCCGAGATGCTGCACGAACGGCGTGTAGTCTGAACCGGAACCCATCGGCCCGATCGGATACTGGCCCGCCTCACGCACGCTCTTGGCCGTCGCCTTCGCCTCGGCAGAGGCGTCTGGCGCCGCCGCATTCACCTCGGCGGCGGCCATGCCGCGCTGGCGCACCGAGACGCTGGTTTCCGGGTCGCGCACGTCTCCGGCCGCGCCGTCCACGAACGCCCGGAGGGAATAGCTCGACTCCACCCGCAGGAAACCGCGGCCGTTGCCGTCCGAGTTGATGTAGACGACCGCCTTCTTCTTCAGCTCCTTGTCGTGCGCCTCGGCCCACTCCGTGGAGCCCAGAAGGCCGGCCTCTTCGCCGTCCCAACTGGCGTAGACAATGGTGCGCGCCGGCCGCCAGCCGGACTTGGCCAGCGCGCCGAGCGACTTGGCCTCCTCCATCATGGCGGTCTGTCCGGAAAGGGGGTCTTCGGCGCCGAAGACCCATCCGTCGCGGTGATTGCCGCGCACGACCCACTGGTCCGGCTCACGCGACCCGGGGAGGACCGCGATCACGTCGTAGAGCGGCTTCATGTTCCAGTCGGATTTGACCACCATGTGGACCGTGGCCGACGGGCCGCCGCCCACGTGGTAGGTGAACGGCAACGACCCACGCCAGGACTTTGGCGCGACCGGCCCGTCCAGCGCGGTCAGGAAATGCTGCGCGTCGCCCCATGAGATCGGCAGGGCGGGGATCTTGAGGATCGTCTTGGCTTGCGCCCGGGAGATGCGCGGGGCGCCTTCGACAGCCCCAATTCCGGGGGTGAGGGGATCGCCGGACTCGATGGCCATGTCGATGACCGAGCCGCGCTGCAGGCCACGCTCCGGACGTTGCGCGCCCTTCGGATAGGGTTCAGCTGTGGCATAGCCGTCATCAGCCGGGTCCGAGTAGATGATGCAGCCGACCGCGCCGTGCTCATAGGCGAGTTTGGGTTTCAGGCCCCGCCACCCGGCGCCGTAGCGCACGATGACGATCTTGCCTTTCACGTCCACGCCAAGTCGCCGGAGTTCTTCGTAGTCGGCCGGCATGCCGTAGTTCACATAGACGAGCGGTGCGGTGACGTCGCCCTCGCCCGCATAGGCGAGATAGGCGGGCAGGCCGCCCTCCTGATGGTAGGTGCTCGGGTCGCCTGGGATCGCCGCCTCGGTCAGGGTCGCCTGGAAGGGTTGAGCGCCAAGGAGACTGAGCGATTGCTCGCGGGGCGTCGGGTAGAGGACCTGGAACACCTCAATGCGGGCGTCCCATCCCCACGCCTTGAATTTCTCGAGGGTGTATTCCGCGTTGGCCTTGTCGTGGGGGGAGCCCACCTGATTGGGCTCGGAGGCCATCGTCTCCAGGCGCTGACGGATGTCTGACGCCGAGAGGTTGGAGTCGAACCGAGCCTCCAAAGAGCGCTCGGCAGTTGCGCCATCTGGCGAGAAGCCGATCAGGGGACGTTCCGCCTGCGCCCATCCTTGGCTGGCAGCCAGCACCGCACCAGCCACGCTCGCCAACAGAATCGATGACTTCACGCCCCGCGCCTCCCTTTAACGTTATCAGGCGCCTAGCATGGGCTTCGCCCCACGCCAAATCGACAAAGTTCCAAGGATTTGGCGTTTCGTACGCAACCATGCGCCTGGCGCATTGCCGGCCTTGCACGTTTTGCTATAAGCCCGGCTCCCGTAGTCTGCTCGACTGCGCCAGGGGGCGGCACAGGTGAGGTGTAGATGCATGGATCGTCGGTTCAGTTGATAGAGGAAGAGTACGTTCCGTCGGATGATGAGCCGTTCATGAACGAGCGGCAGCTTGAGTATTTCCGACGCAAGCTCTTGAATTGGAAAGAAGATATCCTCCGCGAATCGCGTGAGACGGTGACTCATCTCCAGAAGGAGACGGAGAACCACCCGGATCTCGCTGACAGGGCGTCTTCCGAAACGGATCGTGCTCTTGAGCTTCGGACGCGGGACCGTCAACGCAAGTTGATTTCCAAGATCGATGAGGCGCTTCGCCGGATCGAAGATGGCGTCTACGGCTTCTGCGAGGAGACGGGCGAACCGATTGGGCTGGCCCGGTTGCAGGCCCGTCCGATCGCCACTCTCGCTCTCGAGGCCCAGGAGCGGCACGAGCGGCGGGAGCGGGTCCACCGGGACGACTGACGCGCCCGATAGTCTGGCGGACGCAGCGCGTATCAGGCCGTCCGACAGCCGGAGCCTCAGGCGGCGAAGAGGGCGCGGGACAGCCCGGGGCCGAACCTGTTCTCGATCGAGCTGGCGATCGCCGCCCGTTCGTCCGTCGAGAACCGCGTGCGCAGCTGGACGGATGACTCGAGTCTATTCGCCGCTCCTGGAGTGAGCTGGCGCAGGGCTCGTTCGACATAGTTGGCCTGGACCGCGTTCCGCGTCAGCCGCCCGTTGCGGGCCGCAGCCGAAGGCAACACATTGATGGTCTCGAGGACACCCAGATCGGCGAAAAAGCGTCGGCCGAGGAAGTTCTCTGCGTCATGGTAGTTGTAGACCCGGGCGCCGAGCTGGTTTCCCCGGCGATCGCGCCTTAACGCGTCTCTAAATCGCGGGATGTAGGTCCCGTGATCGAAACAAAAGTGCCAGTAAGGCGACTTTATCGTCCTGGAATGTGGCCGCTCAACGTAGACGTATCCGAGTCGGAGAGCGTCTGTAAGCATCGCCATTGGATCGATGTATAGATGTTTGCTGATCTCCGAGTAGACACTCCAGAACGTCTCGCCCGGGTTGCGCAGGAACATGGCGAAGACGACCTGGTCGTAGTCGGCGTCGAGCAGGCGATGAGCGACTTCGATCGCGAGATCAGGTTTGAAGACGAGGCTCTCCAAATCTTCGGAGGAGATCAGCAGGTCGCTGGCGCCCGCAATCTCCGCTTCCTCGATCATACGATCGAGACCGGAGAAGTCGCGTTCCAGTATCGCCCAGGCTTGAGGGTGATGTGCGGGATATCCAATTTCCCGCCGAAAGTAGAGATTCTTTTCTAGTAATGCGTGAAAATTTTTATGGGCCGTTGACTGAATGTAAGTGCTTCCGGTCTTGTGAAGTCCAAGGTGTACGGTCGCAGTCTTCACATTCATTGCCTCTGGCGGAGCGAGTCTCGAATTTCCGGGGCTCGTCCGTCCGGACCCAGATCAACTGCGATTGCAGAAAATCTGAAGTAAATCCTCAAGCATCAAATAACAACTTTAGTCATCTCATCTTATGGTACTGTTGCGATCATGTTTCAAGTTTGCCACGTAACACCGCGCGCAGGCGCGCCGCGGTGTTCTTCCGCCTCGGACGCAGAGTTTGAACTCAGGTGCGGGCGGCCATGTGATGGTCGACGCGGACGTCGCCAGGCATGGTCTGCAGCGCGGGCGCCAGATCTTCAACCTTGTCGACCGCCAGCCAGCACTGACTGAAGCTTTGCGGGACCAGACGGCGATCGATGAAGCTCTCGAACAACGTAAAGAGCGGGGCCCAGAACCCGTCCGGATTCCAGAAGGCGATCGGCTTCTCGTGAAGGCCGAGCCTGCGCCACGAGATCAGTTCGATGGCCTCCTCCAGGGTCCCAATCGCCCCGGGCAGGACGGCGAAAGCGTCTGCCTCCTCGAACATCCGGATCTTCCGCTGATGCATCGATTGGACCACGACGGTTTCGATGCCGGGGACTGCGCCTTCACGATCGAGCAGGAACTCTGGGATCACGCCAAGCACGCGTCCCCCCGCCGACAAGGCGGCGCGCGCGCATGCGCCCATCAGGCCAACGCCCCCGCCGCCATACACAAGGCGGATATCCGCTTCGGCCAGAAGGCGGCCAAGACGGGCGGCGGCCGCAAGCCAGGCGGGATCAGCGGCGTCCGAGGACCCGCAATAGACGCAGATGGAGCCGATGGCCGGGCCGGCGGTCGACATAATGGACAAATTTCTCCAGAAAGCAGTGTTGCGGCGATGCGCGCTTTGCTTCGCCGAACGCGTCCCGCGATGGCGCGAGGCGCGCAGGACGATCGATCGAATTTGGCCGTACCAGACACCATCGCTCTCACGCTAGTCCTGGCGCTCCTGGCCGGGTGCGGGCCCGTGAGCCCCACGCGGCCGGCGTCAGCGCCCGGGTCAGGCCCCGCGGCGGCGGGGGAAGCAGCCTACGGCCGGCCGCCGGCCGTGATGGCGGTCCAGGGCGCCTGGGGGGGGCGTCTTCGGTTGGAAGGCGCCGCCGATCCGGGGTCACGGATCCGCCTCGCGACCCCCACGGGACAGGCTCTGTTCTCCACGGTCGACGCCGACGGTCATTGGCGCCTGTCGATCCCGGAATCAGGTGGCGTCCGGCTGTTTGGTCTGTCCATGTCAAAGAACCAACGCGTGGTGCAGGCGGAGAGCTATCTGGCCATCGTTCCTGTCTCAGTCGCCGTGCAGCTGAGATCCGGGGATGGGGCCGTAGTGCTAGGATCAGGCGCGCCCAGGATCGCGGTCACTGCGCTGGACGTCGACAGAAAGGGCGGGGCGGTGCTGTCCGGTCGCGCCCCTCCGGGCGCAACGGTGGATCTGCTCGTGGACGGCGCGCCGCGCGGGCGCGCTACGGCGGACGCAACGGGACGGTACGCCCTGGATCTGGATGCGCCCCTCCAGCCCGGCGACCATGAGCTCGAGGCGGCGTCAGGCACAGCCAAGGTCACGGTGGACGCGCCTCTGTCCAACCTCCCGCAGCCCACCCAGGGTCCGTTCGCGGCGGACCGGGCGGGCGAGACGTGGCGGATTGTTTGGATCACGCCCGCCGGCGGTGTGCAGACCACCCTAGTTTTCGAGCGGGGAGGGAGCGCATGACGCCTCACCACGCCGCGATGGCGCCGGCGCCGGCCGCGCGAGCCTCGAAATTCGGGTTCTGGTCGTCGATGGCCGACCTCGTCCGCCTGGTCCTGCGATCGCGGGCGCCGCGCCTGAAGAGTCGGCTCGGCGTGGCGCTGGGGCTCGTCATCGCCGGCAAATGGACGGGCGTAGTCGGCCCGCTGCTGATATCGCGGGCGATCGACCGCCTCGCGCACGGACGCGGACCTCACGCCGCGCTGTGGATCGGGTTCGCCGGCCTTGTCGCGGGATTCGTGGCCCTTCGGTTCCTGGCTGCGGCGACGCCCTACGTGCGCGACGCCATCTTCACGCCTGTCTCACAACGCGCCCTGGCGCAGTCGGCGGCTGAGACCTTCGCCCATTCCCTCTCCCTCTCGCTCAACTTCCACCAGGGAAAGCAGAGCGGGGCCCTGGCGCGACTGATCGACCGCGGCGCGCGCTCCACCGACTTCCTGCTTCGGAGCGTCGTCTTCAACCTCGGCCCGACGGCGCTCGAGCTGGCGATGGCCGCCTATGTGCTGACAACGCGTTTCAACTGGCGCCTCGCCGCCGTCGCGGTGGTCACGATCGTCATCTACACCGCCTTCACCTTCACCATATCCGACTGGCGCATCCGTCATCGCCGCGAACTCAACGATGCCGATACGCGGGCTGCCGGTCTCGCCGTCGATGCCCTGATGAACTACGAGACGATCAAGAGTTTCGGCTCCGAGGATCGACTCGTGCGCCTCTATGGGGACGCGCTCGAGGACTACGCCCGCGCGGCGGTGAAGGCGAACAGCTCGCTGCAGGTGCTCAATACGGTCCAGTCGGCCGTGCTGAACCTCGGGCTGCTGTCGGTCGTCCTTCTGGCGGGGAACGAAGTGCTCGCCGGCCGGATGAGCATCGGCGGGGTGACCGCCTGCATCCTGATCCTGCAGCAGGTCTACGCGCCGCTGTTCTCGCTGGGCATGAACTACCGCGAGATCCGCCAGGCCTTCATCGACATGGAACAGATGCTGGAGCTGCGGGCGATCGAGCCGGATATCCGCGAACCCGCCCACCCTCGCAGCTTGCCGCCGGCCAGGGCGGCAGGCGCGGAGCTGCGATTCGAGGCCGTGACCTTCCGTCATGGCGGGCGAAGCCAGGGCCTGCAGGAGATCGACCTGGTCGCCCCGCCAGGGACGAGTGTCGCCTTGGTGGGGCCCTCCGGCGCCGGCAAGACAACGCTGGCGCGGCTTGCCCTGCGCCTGCTCGATCCCGAGAGCGGTCGCGTCATGCTCGATGGCGTCGACCTGCGCGAGCTGTCCCAGGTGGAACTGCGCCGCGCGACGGCCCTGGTGCCCCAGGACGTGGCCCTGTTCAACGACACCCTGTGGGCCAACCTCGCCTTCGCCGACCCGAGGGCTGACGAGGCTGACGTGTGGGCGGCTGCCCGTGCGGCCGAGCTGGCGCCGTTCATCGATGGTTTGCCGCAAGGCATGGAAACCATGGTCGGCGAGCGCGGCCTCAAGCTCTCGGGCGGGGAGCGCCAGCGCGTGGGGCTCGCGCGGGCCCTCCTGGCGAACCCTCGACTCCTCGTCCTGGACGAGGCGACGAGCGCTCTGGACGGTCCGACGGAGGCGGCGATCCAGGCCACCCTGCGCAAGCTTCGGTCCGGCCGCACGATGCTGGTCGTCGCCCACCGGCTTTCGACGGTAATGGACGCCGACCAGATCCTGGTCGTCCGCCGCGGGCGAATTGCCGAGCGTGGACGACACGAGGACCTGCTGGCCGCGGGAGGAGAGTACGCCGCCCTTTGGCGAAGGCAGATTCGCGCCGACGATCGCGCTTCGGAGCGCGCGCTCGCCGCGGCGGAGTGATAGACACCGCGCCGCACGGACCCTCAAGAAACGGAAAGACGACGAATGCGGTACCTTCACACCATGGTCCGGGTGGCGGACCTTGAAAAGGCTATGGATTTCTATTGCGAGGGATTAGGCCTGGAAGAGGTCCATCGCGTGGACAATCCTAATGGCCGCTTCACGCTGGTGTTCCTGTCCGCGCCCGAGGACAAGGAGATGGCGAAGGAACGCCGGGCGCCGATGGTCGAGCTGACCTACAACTGGGATCCGGAGAACTATACCGGCGGCCGGAACTTCGGGCACCTCGCCTATCAGGTGGACGACATTTATGGGACCTGCCAGCGGCTGATGGACCGCGGCGTGACGATCAACCGTCCGCCGCGCGATGGGCACATGGCCTTCGTCCGGTCGCCCGACGGAATTTCGATCGAGCTGCTGCAGAAGGGCGGCGCCCTCCAACCCGCCGAGCCCTGGACGAAGATGGAGAACATCGGCGCCTGGTAGGTCGCTCAGGGCTGCGTCCTGTAGGGGGACCTGAGCCAGTCGACGGCGGCCGCCACGTAGGCTCTGTCCCTCGCCAGCGGCGAGACGTGGCTCGCTCCTTGGGCGTAGAGAACCCAGTGAATGCTCGCGCGCAGGGCCGGGGCCTCTTCGGCCTCGGCCCAGTCGCGAGGCTCGCGCCAGTCCGGCGGATCCTCCGAGCCGACGATCGCGACGGTGGGGATCTGGCGAGCGTCGTCAGGCAGGGCCGCGACGGCCTTCAGGCCCGCGACGATCAGGACATCTTCGTCGCGCGCGGTCTCAAGACAGGGGACGCAGGTGAGCGCGGCGCGCTTGTGCTCCTCCGCTTCCGACGAAAGTCCCGGTTCGGACAAGGTGTCCGCCACGAGGCCCGCGAGATGCGTCTTGCCCAGATCAGCGGCGAGCCGCGACAGCCGCCGCTCCTGCGTCAATTCTCCCATCAGCAGAGGGTAATGGAGGTCGTCGACGCCCACGCCGTTGACATAGACCAGGCCGGCCACGCGCTGGGGCTGCAGGCGCGCGAAGGCCTGGATATAGAGGGCGCCGTTGGAGTGGCCGACAAGGATGACCGGTCGGGTCTCGCCGATTTGGTCGATGAGGCGGCCAAGCTCCTGCGCGCGCGCGATGACGTCCAACCCGCCTTCGGAAGGCGCGGAACGCCCCAGGCCCGCGCGATCGTAGGCGCAGACTCGGCCGCCTCGTGAAAGATCATCCAGGACCCGATCCCAGTCGGCGGATGTCCCGAACGCGCCGGCTTCCAGGATGACCGTCGGAGCAGGCCCGGGCGTCCCTCGGCAGTCGACGAATAGGGGCGGGTAGGGCTGGGCCGTCGCCTCGTAGGTCGGCCTCGGCCCACCCGCGCAGCCCGCCAGGGCCAGGAGAGCAAGGCCAAAGGCCACGCTTGCGGTGGCGTGCGCCTGTCCGAACCGCATCATGGACATTCGCAAGTCCTTGTTGTCAGGTCGATTCCAACGAGACCCGGGGGATTGCATGAAGACGGCGACGGGCTTTTTCGCGGCTGTGAGCGCCGCTGGCCTGCTGTTGGGCCTGCCGGCCGCGGCCCAGAATGGCAAGGCCATCCTGACCCACGAAACCCTGTGGATGATGAAACGGGTCGGGGAGCCGGCGTTAAGCCCGGACGGCAAGTGGGTCGTCGTCTCGGTTGTCGAGCCTTCGTACGAGGCGGATAAGCAGGTCAGTGACCTCTGGCTTGTCCCCGCGGATGGCAGCGCGCCGCCCCGGCGGATCACACACACCAAGGCCGCAGAGAGCGGCGTAGCCTGGTCACCCGACAGCCGGCAGATCGCCTTCCCCAGCAAGCGCGAGGGCGACGAGGTCGATCAGATCTATGTGCTGGACATTGCGGGAGGCGGTGAGGCGCGCCGCGTGACGGACGTTTCGACCGGCGCCGCGGCCCCGAAGTGGCGACCGGACGGCAAGGCCATCCTGTTCGAATCTCAGGCCTGGCCGGGCGCTCTCGACGATGCCGCCAATCGAAAGGCCGCCGCGGATCACAAGGCGCGCAAGTACAACGTCCGCATCTACGAGCATTATCCGGTCCGGTACTGGAACCAGTGGCTCGACGATCGCCATCCCACGGTGATGGTTCAGCCGCTCGAGCGGGGCGCGGCGGCTCACGACATCCTGACCGGTACGCGGCTCGCCCAGACGCCGGGCTTCTTCGGGTCCGAAGGCGACGAACGCCCGTCGCTGTCGCCAGTCTGGAGTCCGGACGGGTCGGAGATCCTTTTCATCGCGACGACCGAACGGTGGAACGCCGGCTTCGCCCACGTGGGCTACCATATCTACGCCGTGCCCGCCGCCGGCAGCGAGCCGCGCGTCATTACCGCCGCGACGGCCCGTTATGCGGACCCGACCTTCAGCCCGGACGGACGCTGGCTCTATTTCAAGTCCGAGCCCCAGGACGCCGAGATCTACCACCTGCCGCGCCTCGAGCGGATGGCTTGGCCTGGCGGGACTGTGAGCGAACTGACGCCGGGCTTCGACCGGGAGATCGAGGACTTCGCCGTCGAACCGGACGGCAAGACAGTGTGGATGCTGGTCCCCGAGGCCGGCCGTGAGGGCCTTTATCGCGTCGACGCCGCGGGCGGCCGTCCGACGCCGGTGATCCAACCGCAGACGGGGGGCTACGAGAGCCTGCACATCGCGGCCCACGCGGCCCATCCGGTGATGATCGCCCGGTGGGGAAGTTCCGTCAGCCCGCTGGAGGTCGTGCGGATCGATCCTGCAGCTCGCCGCCATACCAACCTCACCAGCTTCGACGTGGCCGAGGCCGCAGCGATCGACTGGAGCCCACCGCAACACTTCTGGTTCACCAGCCATGGCGGACGGAAGATCCACAACATGATCGTCCTGCCGCCGCGCTTCGACCCGGCGAAGAAGTATCCGCTGCTGGTGATGATCCACGGCGGCGCGGCGAGCACCAATCCCGACCAGATCGGGCTGCGCTGGAACTACCACCTGCTGGCCGCGCCCGGGTACGTCGTGCTGATGACCGACTACACCGGCTCGACCGGGGAGGGCGAAGCCTTCGCCCAGGCGATCAAGGGCGATCCGCTCAAGACGCCGGGCGAAGAGATCATGCAGGCCGTCGATGAGGCGCTGGCCCGCTATCCCTTCATCGATGGGAGCCGCATGTGCGCCGCCGGCGCAAGCTATGGCGGTCACCTGACCTACTGGCTCGAGGCGACGACGACCCGCTTCAAGTGCCTGATCAGCCATGCCGGCGAGGTCGACCTCGTCACCCAGTGGGGGACCAGCGATGGCGACTATGAGCGCGAAGTGACCAATGGCGGTTCGCCCTGGGAGGGCAGCCCGATCTGGCGTGACCAGAGCCCGATCACCTACGCCGCCCACTGGAAGACGCCGATCCTGCTCAGCGTGGGCGAGCGCGATTTCCGCGTGCCGATCAACAATACGCTCGAGGCGTGGGCCGTCCTGCAGAGGGAACAAGTCCCCAGCCGCCTGCTCGTCTGGCCCGACGCCTGGCACTGGATCACCAAAGCGGAGGACAGCCGCCACTTCTACGACGAGGTCGACGCCTGGCTGGCTGCCTATCTGAAGCCGGAGACACCAGCCCCGCAGGTCCCGGCGGCCGTGCAGTAGGTTCAGGGCCCGCCCAGGAAGGGCTCGATCCCGATCCCCCGCGCGGTAAGACGCTCCCGAACCACTCGGGCCATCGCCACGGCGTGCGGGCTGTCGCCGTGGATGCAGATGGAATGACCTGCCAGCGCAATCTCGTCGCCGCCCTGGGTTGGCATGCGACCAGTCTCCAGCCAGCCCAGCAGGCGATCGGAGGCGGCCTCGGAGTCTTCGATCATCGCGCCGGGCTGGCTGCGTGGGACAAGGCGTCCCGCGGGCGTGTAGCCGCGGTCGGCGAAGATCTCGCTGTAGACCGGCACACCCGCCTCTCGCGCGGAGATCTCGAGCTGGGTGCCGGAGATGGCGAGGATCGCGAGGCGCGGATCGACCGCCCGCACCGCGCGCACGATCGCCTCGGCGGTCTCCGTCTCGTCGGCGGCGACATTGGCCAGGGCGCCGTGGGGTTTCACATAGCGGACAGGATGTCCGACCAGGGCGGCGATCGCCATCAGGGCGCCGGTCTGAGCGGCGGTGAAGCGCTCGACCTCGCCCGGCGTGCAGGGCAAGCGACGGCGGCCAAAGCCCGCCAGGTCGGGATAGCTGGGGTGAGCCCCCACGACGATGCCCCGCTCGCGGGCCAGGGTGAGCGTGCGGTGCATGGTCTCCGGGTCGCTCGCGTGGCCGCCGCAAGCGATGTTGGCGCTGCTCACGACGTCCAGCATCGCCGCGTCGTCGCCCATCGACCAGGGGCCGAAGCCCTCGCCAAGGTCGGAATTCAGATCGATCGTTCGGGGCTGGGTCATGGCTGTGCCTGGGACATCCGCAGTTGCGCGCCGGCTGCGTTGCGCTCGCGCGCGGCGCACAGGGCGTTATCGATAGCGAGCAGGTGTCGATCAAGTTCGCCCGCGGCGTCGATCGCCTCTTCCCAGCTCACGAGGTCGAAACCCACCGCCTCGCCGCTGCGCGTCTGGGCAAGCGCCCAGAGATCGGCGGCGATCACCGTGGCGATCTTGGGGTAGCCGCCGGCGGTGTTGGCGTCGGCCATCTGCACGATCGGCTGTCCGGAGGGCGGGATCTGGACGACGCCGGGGACCAGTCCGTGCGAGAGCAGTTCCAGCGGCGCGCAGGTGCGCATGATCGGACCGGAGAGGCGGTAGCCCGTGCGGTTGACCTCCCGGCTGACGGTCCAGGTCGATGTCTCGAACAGGCGTCGCGCCTCGTCCGTGAATTCTTCCCATTCGGCTGCCGCTATGGCCCGGACGCGCGTCTCCCCTCGCGCGCCTGTTCTCCTCGCCGGCAGCGCGCCCGGAGACACGCCGTAGCCATCAATGAAGAAGGCAGCGTCGCTGGCTGCCGCGCGAAGGCCAAGGGATTGTCCGGACGACAGACCTTTGCCGCCGGCGCCGCCGAATCCGCCCTTGAGATCCGTGGCGCGCGACCCGAGCCTTTCGGGCAGATTGAGCCCACCCTCGAACGCCACGTAGCCAAAGGCCCCACGCGGCCCCTGGTCCAAGGTGAGCAACTGTCCGGCGCTCGCGCGCTGCGCCCAGTTCGCGGGGAGGGCGCGGCCATCCAGCGACGCCGCTCCGGCCCCGGTGACTGCGAAAGCGCATTCGGCCTCGAAGCGCAGTTCGAAGGGGAAGATCGCCACCTCGATCGCCGCCTCGCCGGCCTCCTGGCCGAGAAGGGCGTTAGCCACTTGAAGCGCCACGGGGTCCATTGCGCCTGCTCGCGAGACGCCCCACCGCCGGCCCTCGGCGCGGCCAAGGTCCTGGATGGTGTTGAGCGGGCCCGATCGGAGGATCCGGATCACGTCCGAATATCTTCGATCACGAAGCGCAGGCGATCGCCGGGCGCGAGAAGCGCGGGAGGGGCGCGTTCCGGATCGAACAGCCTGAGCGAGGTGTGGCCAAGACAGTGCCACCCGGTTGGCGCGTCGCACGGCATCACGCCGGTCTGGGCGCCGCCGATCATCACCGTACCAGAGGCCACCCGCGAGCGGGGCGAGGCGTGACGCGGCCATGCGAGGCGCGGATCGAGTCCGGCCAGGTAGGGGAACCCCGGCATGGCTCCGACAGCAGCCACGACGTACTCCGTATCGGCGTGCAGGCGGACGGTCTCTTCGATCGAAAGACCGATCCGTTGGGACAGTTCAGCCAGTTCGTCTCCGGCTGGACCTCCATAGATCGTGGGCGCCTCGAACGTCCGCCCGACCCCGGCCGCCGGCTCGATCCCGGCCCAGATCTCCCGCAGGCCCGAGGCGAGGGCGCGAGGGTCCCACAGGTCGGGGTCGAAGGAGACGGTGAAGTTGTTCATCCCCGGGATTGCTTCCCGAACGCCGTCCAATCCGGCGACCGCTTCGCACGCCGCCCAGATCTTCTTCTGCAAGAGGTCTTCGAATCGCGCGCCGCCGACGTCGAACAGGACCGCCTCGCAGCCCAGCAGGCTCACCCTTGCTTCCTGCGGGTCGGGTCGCGGCGCCTCTGCGTTCATGCCGCGCGCTTACACCAAGATGGGCGGACGCCACAGACTGCGGACCCGCTGTCTGAGCTTCCAGCCACAGCCTGTTCACGCAGCTTCCTGGCGCGTCCTGCGGTCCCAAACGCCGAGTCCCGACGCCTTTGCGCGCTCGAGATAGATGAAGATCACCGGCGTAATGTAGAGGGTCAGAACCTGGGAGAAGATCAGACCGCCGGCCACGCAGATCCCGAGCGGTCGGCGAGAGTCCGCGCCCATGCCGACGCCGAACGCGATGGGCAGCGTGCCCATCAGCGCCGCCAGCGTCGTCATCATGATGGGGCGGAAACGCACGATCGCCGCCTCGTAGATGGCCTCTTCCGGCGTCGTTGAGAGGTCGACGCGCAGCCGCGCGAGCGCGAAGTCGATCATCATGATGGCGTTCTTCTTCACGATGCCGATCAGCATGATCATGCCGACGAACGCGTAGATCGTGAGCGGTATCTTCGTCACGTAAAGCGCCACCAGCGCGCCCAGCGCCGCCGCCGGCAGCCCCGACAGGATAGTCAGGGGATGGATGAAGCTTTCGTAGAGGATGCCCAGCACGATGTAGACGACGAAAGTCGCCACCAGCAAAAGCACGCCCATGTCCGAACTGGACTGTTGGAAGGCGGACGCGGTGCCGGCAAAGGCGCCGTTGACGGTGTCTGGTAAGCCGACCCGATCTGTCGCCGCCTTAACCGCTTTGACGGCGTCGCTGAGCGCCTTTCCAGGCGCGAGATCAAACGAAAGGGTGATCGAGGGAAGCTGGCCGGAGTGGTTGATGGTCGGCGGCATCGTGCTGCGCGAGAAGTCGGTCACTGCGGACAAGGGCACCATCGCGCTGGTGGTGCTCGTCGGGCTGCTCGTCTGGCCACTCGTCAAATAGAGGCGTGACAGGCCCGACGCGTCGGCCTGGTACTCGGGTAGAAGCTCGAGGATGACCTGGTACTGATCGGTCGCGGCGTAGATCTGCGACACCTGCTCCCCGCCGAAGGCCGCGCCGAGCGCGGCCTCGATCTGATCCGGCGTGACGCCGAGCGCCGCGGCGCGCTCGCGGTTGATGTCGACATGGACGGCGGGCGTGACCTCGTCCTGGTCGCTGTTGACGCCGACGAATGTCGGATCCTCCTTCAGCGCCGCCATGAGCTGCTTCGAAGCCGTCTGCAGCTCGGCGAAGTCGAGACCCTGGAGCGTGTACTGATAGGTTGAGCGCGAGCCACGCGCCCCGACGCGGATGGTCGGCGGATTGCTGATCGTGACGTTCGTGCCGGCTATGTCCTTCAGCTTGTGTCGCAGCTCATTCGCGACCTGGTCGGCGGAGAGGCGCCGCTGGCCGACCGGCTTGAGGGAGATTGTCATGTCTCCACCCTCGTCCGCCTGAACGTCCTCGACGTTCGGGTCGCGCTCGATGATCTTGACGACCTGGCGCACGTACCAGGTCGTCTGGTCGTAGGAGGATCGGGTGGAGGTTTGGACGGCGCCAGTCAGGAGGCTGTAGTCGTCACTGGGCAGGAAGCTCTGCGGCATGACGGCGAACAGGGCGTAGCTCAGCACCAGGCTCGCGATGAACGAGCCGAAAATCAACCGGTGATGCTTCAAGGACCAGTCGAGGCTGCGCCGGTAGCCCGCTTGAACCGCATCGAAGCCGGCGTCGATCTTCCGCATCCATGGCGCTTCGCGCTCTCGCTCCTGGTGGCGCAGGACCCGCGCGCACAGCATCGGGGTCAGGGTCACCGACACGAACCCGGACACGAAGATGGCGGCGACGATGGTGACCGCGAACTCGTGCAACAACCGGCCGACGACGCCGCCCATGAACAGGACGGGAATGAAGACCGCGGCCAGGGAAACGGTGATCGACAGGATGGTGAAGCCGATCTCGCGCGAGCCCTTCAGCGCGGCCTCGATCGGCGTTTCGCCATTCTCGATGTGGCGCACGATGTTCTCGAGCATCACAATGGCGTCGTCGACGACGAAGCCCACCGATAGGGTCAGGGCCATCAGTGAGAGGTTGTCGAGACTGAAGCGGAAGAGCGCCATGCCCGCGAAGGCGCCCAAGGTGGAGATCGGCAGGGCCAGCGATGGGATGAGGGTGGCGCCGAGCCGCCGCAGGAAGACGAAGATGATGGCGATCACCAGGGCGGCAGCTGTGAGCAGGGTCCCTTGGACGTCGTCGATCGAGGCCCGGATGGAACGGCTCCGATCGTAGAACACCTTCGCCTTGATGCCGGCCGGAAGCTGGCTGAGGAACTGCGGCAGCACCTGCCGGATGTCTCTGACGATCGCCGTCGTATTGGAGTCGGGCTGTCGCTGGACGCCGATGGTCACGGCGCGCTGATCGTTGAGCCAGTCGATCTGGCGGACGTTTTCGAAGCTGTCGACGACCTTGGCGACGTCGCCGAAGGTGACGGGCGCGCCATTGCGATAGGCGATGATCTGCCGACGGAAGGCGGCCGCGTTCGTCAGTTGTCCGTCCGAGTCGATCATCGAGGTTTGCGAGGGACCGTTCAGGGAACCTGATGGCTGGCTTGAGTTCGTGGACCCGGCCGCGTTGATCAGGTCCTGAAGGCTCATCTGCCGCGCGGCCAGCGCCGCAGGATCGGCCTGGATGCGGACGGCGTAGCGGGCCGAACCGTAGATGTTCACTTGCGCCACCCCATTTACCGTGGAGAGGCGGGTGGCCAGGAAGTTGCGCGCGTATTGGTCGACCTTGCTGATCGGGACCGTGTCCGAATACAGCGAGATGAGGAAGATCGGCGGCGCAGTCGGATTCACCTTCCTGTAAGTCGGCGGATTGGGCATGGCCCGCGGCAGCCGGCGCAGCACCGACGAGATCGCCGACTGAACATCCTGGGCGGCCCCGTCGATGTTCCGGTCCAGGCGAAATTGCAGGACGATGTTGGTGACACCCTGGGAACTGGTCGAGGTCATCGAGTCCAGGCCAGGGATGGAGGCGAACACATTCTCCAGCGGCGTCGCCACCGAGGCGGCCACCGTCTGCGGATTGGCGCCAGGCAGGATGCCCTGCACGCTGATGGTGGGGAAATCTACGTTCGGCAGCTCGCTGACCGGCAGGGTCACGTAGGCGAAGAGGCCGGCGACCACGATCGCGATCATCACGAGCCACGTCATGACGGGGCGCGTGATGAAGGGTGCGGACAGGTTCATCGCGCGGGATGCACCTTGTCCGAAGCCATCTTCGGGGGCGGCGCTGACCACCCGAGCACATGGACGGGGCCCCCCGCGTCCACGCGCAGTTGACCCTCGGCGATCACCATCTGACCCGGTCGCAGATCGCCCGTCACGGCTGCGTCCACGCCGTCGTCGAAGAGAACGGTCACCTGTTTCACAAACGCACTGCCGTGCTCGACGACATAGACGTACGGCCCCGACGGACTGTCGTTCACCGCGTCGCGCGGCGCCACGAGCGCCTGGGGAAGCTCGCCCAGCTCCACCACCACCCGCACCAGCTGGCCCGGGACCAGCGAGAGGTCCTCGTTCCTGAAGGTGGCCCGTAACTCGACGGTCCCGCTCTGGGCATTGACGGCGTTGGCGACGAAGTCGACGGGCGCGGCGTAGACCTTGCCGCCCGGACCCGGCGTCTCCAGCCGGACGACCAGCTTTCCTGCCCGCTGTCGCGCCTGAATGCGGGGAAGGTCGTCCTGCGGGAGGGTGAAGGACACCTTGATCGGCTGAACCTGCGCGACCGTGACCAACGCCGTCGGCGTCGATGAAGAATAGACGATGTTCCCCGGGTTGATGAGGACGGCGCCGGTCTTGCCGCCGACCGGTGATCGGATCGACGTGTATTTCAGGTTCAGGGTCGCCGCATCCAGCGCGGCCTTGTCCGACGCCACCGTCGCCCGAATTTGACTGACGGTGGTGACCTGGGTGTCGCGCGCCTGCTGGGAAATCGAGTCCTGTTTGTAGAGGGTGTCATAGCGCTGCTGGTCGCGCTGAGCGTTCGCGAGCGACGCCTGGTCTTTTTCGTAGGCCCCGCGCGCCTGGGCCACGGCCGCGCGGTAGGGATCCGGATCGATCTGGAAGAGCAGATCGCCCTTCTTCACGAACTGTCCTTCCTTGAAGTGCTGCGTCTTAATTTCACCCGTGACGAGCGGAAACACCTGGACGAAGGCTTCTGCAACCACCGAGCCCGTGCTTCGCTCGATCACCGCCATGTCGCGCCGAGCGACGACACCGACCCGGACTGGCGCGGCCGACGGCTTGGCCTTCTCGGCGCGCCTTGGCTGGGTGAAGTAGGCGAAAGCGGCCAGCACTCCGAGGAGCGCCGCGCCCCCGATCAGACCTGCACGGAGCGACGAGCGCGCGCTCCGTGACGGCCGCCCTTCCGCGTATTCGCTGGTCATTCGAAATCGAGAAGCAATGGAGCGCCATCCCCGGCCGGCGCGGACAGTTTGAGGCCAGCCGACGCGCTGCGGCGGAACCTATCCGAGACTCGCCGACGGTCACATTGCGACATGATTGAATATCGCCAATCCTGCCCCCCGGATGGATTGCGACGGCGGCTCAGTGGGTTAGCCTGAGGCATCCGAAGCTTCAGTACATGACGTGCTGGCGGTTCCGAGACCGGCCACGTTTATGCGTCTGCCACGGGCGTGCACGAACTGCTGGAGACCGACGAGCTGACCGGGGCGCTCACGAAGGAAAGGCCGATGCCGGACCGACGGATCAGAATCCGGACAGGACGATCTTGCCGATGGAGCGGCCGCTCTCGATCGCCGCGTGCGCGCGCTTGAGGTTGGCGGCGTTGATCGGGCCGTAGTCCTCGCAGAATGTCGTGCGCAGCAATCCTGCGTCGACCAGAGCGCTGATCTCATCGAGGATCCGACCTTGCGCCGCCAGGTCGGCGGTATTGAAGAGCGGCCGGGTGAACATGAACTCCCAGTGCACCGACACGCTCTTTCTCTTGAATGGCGTAACGTCGAACGTGGCCGGATCGTCGATGAGGGCGAGCGCGCCCTGCGGCGCAAGCGCCGCAACAATCGACTTCTGGTGCTGGTCGGTGGCGGTCAGGCCTGCAACGTAGCGGACTTCCGGAATGCCGATCGCCTTCAGACCCTCCTCGAGCGGGCGGCGGTGGTCGATCACATGGTGCGCTCCCATTTCGTGGCACCAGGCGATCGTTTCTTGACGTGAGGCGGTCGCGATGACTGTCAGGCCGGTCAGGCGGCGCGCCGTCTGGGTCAGGATCGAGCCCACTCCGCCGGCGCCGTTGATGATCAGGATCGCTTCGCTTGAGAGCTGCGGGCCGTACGGCGCGCTCAGCCGATCGAACAGCAGCTCCCAGGCGGTGATCGCCGTCAGAGGTAAAGCCGCAGCGCGTGCGGGATCGAGGGTCTCGGGCTTGCGGCCAACAATCCTCTCGTCGACTGCATGCAGCTCCGCGTTCGAGCCGGGCCGATCGAGAGCGCCGGCATAGAATACCGCGTCGCCCTTCCCGAAGCGCCGCGCTTCCGGCCCTACCGCCTCGACGACTCCGACAGCATCGTAGCCGAGGATCCGCGCCTCTCCCTCAGGCGGTTGAGCGCTCGCGCGGACCTTCACGTCCACCGGATTGACCGAGATGGCTTGGACGCGGACGAGCAGGTCATGCGGCCGAACTTCGGGCGTTGGGAGCTCGATATCGACGAGCGCGTCGTCCGCTTCGATCGGCAGGGGACGATAGAATCCGATCGCCTTCATGACGAATGCTCCTGAGAGGTTCCGGGTCTCACGAGCGCCCTCCGGACGCCGAAGTGTCTATGACGCGAGAACCACGATTTTCCCGCCCGCCTTGTTTTCCTCTCTCGCGGTGCGTCTCGGCGATCTGATCGCCGCGATTGTCGGGCGGAGAGAGGGGAGGGGCGTCAGCGTCGTGAAGACGATCTGGAAAGCGCCGCGCTGACGGCCTGGGCGACAGCGTTGGCCGTGAAGGGCTTCTCCAACAACGGGACTCCCGCTGCGGCGGCGGCGCGTGCTGTCGTCGGAAGGCGCGTCGTGATCAGAACGGCCGGCATCGTGACGCCGCGAAGCCTCAGTCGGCGCAACAGCTCCAGACCATCCATCGAGGGCAGGCGATAGTCGAGAAGCAGACAGCCGCACTCTGGCAGTTGGGCTTCGCCGAGCAGGCTCTCGGCGTTGGCGTAGGCGCGCACGCTGTAGCCTTCCATCTCGAGCAGCCATTTGATCGAGGAAAGGACGGCGGGATCGTCGTCGACGACAATGACCGGACTGTCGGGCACTTGCCCTCTCGATGACCAGGTGTCCGATCATCGTGCCATGCCCGGAATTCCCCCACCTTGACGGCGCACAACTCGCCGTCGTGTCCGTGGCTCACGCGGCCGCGTCTCCGAGGATCGCGAACCGGACGAGTTCCGACAGGCTGGTCGCCTGCATCTTGGACATCAGGTTCGCGCGATAGACCTCGACGGTGCGCGGGCTGATGCCGAGTTCGTGGGCAATGACCTTGTTCGGCTGACCCTGGACCAGGCCATCGAGCACCTGCCGCTCGCGGGCCGAAAGACTGCCCAGACGCTGAGCGATCTCGCCCACTTCGCCGCGAGCGTCTGCGTTTCTCTGTAGCGCCGAGCGGATCGCCTGCTCGATGGCTTCGTCGTCAAACGGCTTTTCCAGAAAGTCGTCAGCCCCAGCCTTCAGCGCCTGCACCGCCAACGGGATGTCTCCATGGCCGGTGATCACGACCACTCCGGCTCGCGAGCGAGAGGCCCGAAGCTCGGCCACGAGATCCACTCCGGACATGCCGGGCATTCGCACATCGGTCACCACGCAGGCATCGTCCTCGAGCGTGGCTCTCTCAAGGAAGGCCTCAGCGGAAGGCCAGGACGAAACAGAGAAACCTGCCGTTCCAAGGAGAAAACCGAGGGATTCCCGTACGGCCTCGTCGTCGTCGATCACATGTACGACTGGACTTGGCGTCATGCCGCCTCCGCTGGCCCGGCCCGGGGAATGGTGAGATGGAAGGCGGTCCCCCCGCCGGGGTTCGGTTCCGCCCAGATACGGCCGCCGTGACTCTCTACGATGCTGCGGCAGATGGACAATCCGACTCCCATTCCTTGGCCGCTTTTTGTGGAGACGAATGGCTGAAAGAGCCGCTCCGCTACAGAGGGGTCAAGTCCTGTCCCCGTGTCGATGACCGATATGCGCGTGAGGGCTTTGTCCGCTGGGCCGACGGTGATCATGAGTTCTCGCCGTTCGACAGACTCCATGGCTTCGAGGGCGTTGCGGATGAGGTTCAGGAGAACCTGCTGGATCTGGACCTTATCGATGAAGACAGCTGGCGCGGAGGTGAAGTGTTCCACGCGCAGGATGACTCCGAGGCTGCGCGTCCCGACCATGGCGAGCGAAACCGCCTCGTCGACGAGCGCCGCGAGAGGTTCCTCGCGTCGCTCGCTGTCGCCGCGCGACACGAAATCCCGTAGCCGCCGGATGATCTGACCCGCCCTCAGCGACTGCTCGACCGCCTTGGCGATCGGCTCCAGAGCCGGGCTGTCAGGGTCGTGGGACTTCAGAAGCCTCTGTCCCCCATTCAGGAAATTGGCGACCGCCGATAGTGGCTGGTTCAGCTCGTGGGCGAGCGCCGCGGCCATCTCGCCCATGGCCGACAGACGTGAGACGTGCAGGAGTTCCGACTGGATGAGCTGGATCCGTCGGCTCGACTCCTCCCGTTCCGACAGGTCGCGAAGGAATCCGGTGAAGAAGCGGTGGCGGCCGGAAACGACTTCTCCCACACTCAGCTCGGCCGGAAACGCGCCTCCGTCGCGGCGCTCGCAAAGGACCGTTCGCCCCACGCCGATGATCCGCGGCTCACCGGTTCGCAGGTAGCGGGCGATATAGCCGTCATGGGCGCCGCGATCCGGCTGCGGCATCAGGCAGGAGACGTTGCGACCGACCACCTCGGCGGGCGTCCAGCCGAACAGCGCTTCCGCGGCGGTGCTGAATGATTGGATCTCCCCGGTCTCGTCGATGACGATCATGGCGTCAGGGACGGTGTCCAGGATGGACTGCAGATGCGCCTCGCGTTCGGCCAACTGCGTGGCCTGTTCATGCGCCTGCTGCTGCGCTTCGCGCAGGCGTTTGCCACCGAACGCGATCGCCACGCCAAGCAGGATGAAAATCACTGCATCGAGAAGGCGCCCACTTACGAAAACAAACGACGGCAGCCGGAAGAGGCCCCATCCGGCGCCCGCCAAGGTGACCGCCACGCCTGGCGCGAACCCTCCGGCGGCCGAAGCGGCGAGGACCGACGGCACAAGGAGAAGGAAGCCCAGTCGGTCGCCAACGAGACGGCTAAGAACGAGGCGCACGCCGACCGCCGCGACGATCAGCGCCAGCCCGTAGGCGTAGGGCGCGAGACGCAAGGCCGTACGATCCCTCGCGAGGTCTTCCTGGTCCATGGCGCGCCAGTGCCGTTCCATGTCTTCATCCTAGACGGGATCGCGCAATGCGAACACGCGGATGGCGAGGCTTGCCCGCCAGCTAAGTAGAATCCCGTAAGCAATCGCCCCGAATTTCAGGTCGAGCTGCGCAGTCGTATCCCTTTGCTATCGGCACACGGAGAGCGACGATGTCCATAGACAACATTCATGGAGCGATCGGACCGTTCAACGCGACCGCCGACGGGGAAATCGAGATCGCGCGTGGTGTTATCCTGCGCGGCTTCGTGATGAGCTTCTCACAGAATGAAGAAATCTTCGGAGAAGAGGAGTCTACCGATTTCGTCTATAGGGTCGTGCAAGGCGCCGTGCGGACCACCCGCTTTCTCGCCGACGGCCGACGCCAGATCGACGGTTTCCACCTTCCCGGCGACATCTTCGGCCTTGAGACGGGACCAGTTCATCGTGTCTGCGCCGAGGCGATCGGCCCGTGCCAGATCGCCCTGGTCCGCCGTTCGCTGGTTGAGCGCGCTGCCGAGCAGGACGTGAACGTTGCGCGGCGGCTTTGGGACCTCGCGGCTCACGAACTCGAGCGTCTGAAGGACCACATGATGGTGCTGTCGCGGAAGAACGCCGCCGAGCGGGTCGGCGCCTTCCTGCTGGAGCTCTCCGGCCGCGCCGGTTCCCACGCGGTGGAGCTTCCAATGTCCCGGGGCGACATCGCCGACTATCTGGGGCTCACCCTGGAGACCGTCTCGCGCACTCTCAGCAGCTTCGCCCGCGGGCAGGTGATCGATCTGCCCAGCGCGCGGCGTGTCATGATCCGGGACACCGCCGCCCTGACCATCAACTGACCGCCGTCCGTCATCGGACGGCCGGAGAGGGCACGTGACATGTCAGATCCGTCCATCGAGGTGAAGGAGACGCCGAAGGTCGTCGAACTGAGGCCGCGCCGGGTGCTCCTGGAGCGTGGCTATGGGTCCATCCTCGTCCGCGTCCAGGTCGACGCGCCAGCACGACTGGCTTGCGCCAGATTTCTTGCGGAACGGTTCGACGCCCGGCTGATTGGGGTAGGCGCCGAGGCGATCCGGCCCATCGCCGCCGGTCCTGCGACGGGTTTGGCGCAGGCGCAATGGATCGAGGTCACCGGTGAGGCGATCCGGCGAAACCTCGATCAGGCGCACGAACTGTTCGATCGCGGGGCGGAGGGCGCCGAGCAGATTTGGGAGCAGACGTCGGACCTGCCGGCGAGCGTGATCGCGCGGTTAGCTTTCGCCGCCGACCTTATCGTCGCCAGCCGCGCGCCGGCGCCGCGGAGCCGCTTCAGCGATGCCGATCCAGGCGAGCTGGCCCTGACAGCCGGCCGACCCGTTCTCTACGCCCCCGAAGGCGCCAAGCCCCTGCTCGCCAGGCGTGTCGTGGTCGCCTGGAAGGAATGTCGCGAAGCTCGCCGCGCCCTGTTTGACGCCATGCCAATCCTCTGCAGTGCTGATGAGGTGCTGGTGCTCGCCGTCAACCCCGAGGAGGGGGTGGAAGCCCGGCAGGGAATTCAGGACGTTGGGGCGTCTCTGACGCGCCGTAGTGTTCGATCGACGAACCTCGTCGCGTCCGTGCACGGCGCGGAGGGTGAGGAGATCCTGCGTCTGACCAAGCACTTCGGGGCCGACCTGATCGTCGCTGGCGCCTATGGCGCGCCACGGCTGCAGGAATGGATCTTCGGAGGCGTGACGCGTACCCTTCTCGCTCAGGACGAGGTCCACGTTCTCGTCAGTCACTAGAGCAAACCCGTTCAGCGGAACCCTCTGAACGTGGATGATTTGCTTTGGAATTCAAAAGTGTAGAGCCTGATTCAGCGTTTGCATCTGTTCCGTGCAAACGGATCAGGCGCTGGGGAGATCGCGATGACCGGAGCCACGATCGCTCTCGACCTCACACCTTGTGCTGGCGCAGACGCCGTGCTGCGGGCAGGGACCGTTCTAGGCAATCGGGCAGAGGCGGACCTGCTAGGCCTTGCCGCTCTGCGCCCATCCTCCGCGATTGCCGGCGACGGCTATGCCGTGGGCGAGTTGATCGCTATCGAACGAGAGGCTGCCGCCGCGGATCTGGGCAGGGCGAAACTCGCCTTCTTGGCCGGCGGCGACGGGGGAGCGCGCCGCGAATGGCGCAGCTCGGTGTCCTTTGGCTCGCCAGCTTCGTGGATTGTCGCCGAGAGCCGCGGCGCGGATCTGATCGTCGTGTCGGCGGAGTCGCCGAAGAATCCAGAATCCGCTGCGCGTGGCGCAAGAGCGATCGACCTGGTGATGGGTGCAGGGCGACCCGTGCTAGTCGCTCCCACCGAGGGACGCCCACTGGAGTTCGGGGCGGCTGTCCTGGCCTGGAAAGAGACGCGCGAGACACGCCGGGCGGCGCTCGACGCCCTACCGTTCCTGCGTCTTTTCGATCGCGTCGTTGTCCTCGCTGTCGCGCAACGGGACGCCGCCAAGTCTGTCGAGCATGAGCTGGCCAGCGTGATTGGCTGGCTTTCCAGCCATGCCATAACCGCCGAGGCGCGGCAGGCAGATGCGCGGCACAATGCAACCGCCGAACTGACGGGACAGATCGAGGCGCTGGAGGCGGATCTGGTCGTCGCCGGCGCCTATGGACGGCCGCGCGTGAGCGAGTGGGTCCTGGGCGGGGTGACCTGCGACTATCTACTGAGCCCTGATCGCTGCGTCCTTCTCTCTCACTGAGATCGGCGTCGGGCCGTTTGTCTCAAGATCGTGCTGATGTCCGCTCATCTGAGATCGACGAGCGTCCAACGCGAGCGCAACGAGATCATTCGCGGTTTCTGGTTGGCGGAAGCCTTTAAGCTGGATGCTTCTCGTTGTGCGTACATTTGCCTGCATAGTCGCGGATGCGGATTCGACGGCTTCCATACAGTTGTGGATTTTCGCGGCTGACGAATCGCGGGCTCGAGAGCTTGCGCGCCGCGAACTGGCGAACGCTACTTCGGCCGAGAGGGCTGAGGTTTACGAGGATGGAAAGCTCTTGTTTGTCGAATACGCGTCCGTTGAACCTCAGGCCACTCATCGCGGCGCAGGTTCGACGCCCTAGGCTGGCGACGCCCGAGCATTACTTGATCACGTCCGTCATACTCAGGAGCTGTTCAAGCATCGCCGACAGCTGGTGGCCGAGGACCTGGCTCGCCACTTCTAGAGACCCAGGCGCGTTTAAGATGAGGGTTGTCGCTCGCGGCCGCCTCCCGTCCATCCTGGATCGGGAGGTTCGGGTGTTGAGTGGGATCAACGTCGCACGGTGAAAGGAAGCGCAGACGTGTAGAGCCGTCGCCGTTAGGCGGACTCAGCGGCGCAACAAGGGAAACTTGACTGATGCGTCTTCACGGGCCCGGCCATCGTCTCGCTCTCGTCCGCCGAACCATTTCGATTGCGGCTGTCGCCATCGCCGGCCTGCTGGCAGTGTCCGCCGCGGCCGGCCCCATGGGCGGAGGGCCTTCGCTGACGCAGGATGACATCGCTCGGTCGCATGCGGCGGTGACTCGTCTCAACGAGGGCCGGTCGATTGGCGCCGTCGAGCGCTGGCGCAATCCGGAGTCGCGCAATGCAGGCGAGGTGATCCTCGTGCGCAGCTTCACCGCACGCGGAATGCCGTGCCACACGATCCGCTACGTGATCCGCTACCACTCCCAGCCAGCCACCCCAAAGCGCCTCGAGCTGAACTGGTGCCAGCTGCCCGCGAAAGGGTGGAAGATCGTCGAGTTGAAGGGCTGAGGCGACCTTCACGTGGCGGGGTAGGCGCCGGCTTTCATTGAGATGGCGAGCGGTGAGCTATTCAGGCAGTGAGAACGACGATCTTCCCGCCCGCCTTGTTCTCCTCCATGCGCCGGTGCGCCTCGGCAATCTGATTGAGATGAAAGACCCTGCCGACAAGCACCTTAAGGGCGCCGATCTCGACCTGTATGACAAGCTCCTGCAGCGGTGTGCGCATGAAGTCCGCCGGCCTCGCCGATGACCGCCGCTTTCATGACACCCGTGGCCAAACTCCTGGCTGGGAGGGCAGGGGGGTCAGGGCGCTGCGGGCGGGCTCGTGGGAGAAAAGCTGTAACGGGCGATCCGCCACTGACCGTCCGCTTCCTTCCTGAAGACGAAGAGCTCCTGATTGCCCTCGGCGCTGACCCTCCCATTGGCGTGCACCGTGTTGGTTCCGGCCGAATTGGTGCGGACAAAGGCCCAGGTCGGCGAGACCTGCACGATCTCGGCGATCGTGAACTTCACATTCAGAGTGATCGTATTGAAAACCTTGGCGTAAGCTTCACGGACTGCGGCCCTGCCGACTGCAGAGGGGCTGTATGGCGGCATGAACACGCCGTCCTCGGCATAGAGTTCGAGGGACTGGTCGACGCTCGAAGCGTTCAGGGCGTCATTGTATTTCGAGAGGAGAGCCGTGAGAGCTGCTTCATCTTGCGTCGAAGCCGTGAACGCTTCGGCCGGCATCGGAGCCTCCTGCCTCTGGCTGGCGCGCATGAGCCACGAAAGACTAAGCCACGAAAAACGCGGTTCTCAAACAAGTCTGCGGCGCGCGCCCGCGACCATCGCAGGAAATTGAAGAATGAGGACGGCGGCTCCGGCTAAAGCAAGAGGCGCCGGAGCCATAGGGTAGGGACTTGTATTGGGCGTAAAGCAGGGGAGGTTGTGATGCCCGCAACCAACAGTGACGCCGAGCCAAGGTTTGTTGTGACGAACACCCTGATCGTTCGCGAGATCGCCCGCTCGGTGGCGTTCTACCGCGATGTTCTGGGCGCTACGGTCTTGCGCGAGGGTGAGCCGACCTTCCTGCGCCTGGGCAATATCTGGATCAACATCAACCGCGGCGGCGGCCCAACAGACGACAAGCCCGATGTCGTGGCTTCGCCTCCGCGCGATCCCAAAGTGTTGAGCAACTTCCTCAACTTGCGCGTGGCCGACATCCGGCGCTGCCACGAGCTGTGGTCTTCCCGGGGGGCCGAGTTCATCACTGAGCCAAAGACGCATGCGTCTGAGTTGCGCTGCTACATGCGTGACCCGGACGGTTACCTTATCGAGGTCGGCCAGACGACGATGACCCCTGGACCCCTCGATCTCTACACCGCCTGAGTGGTCTCGGCCGGTCTACTAGGCGCCTCCGCAGAGGGACCTGGGCAAAGCGCCGCAGAGACCGCCTGCTGGACACTCTCCAGCCAGACGAACTCCAGTTTGTTTCGCGCTTCCACGGGAATCTCCTCGAAGTCCCGCCGGTTCCTGGCCGGCAGCATCACGCGCGTGATCCCCGCCGCCGCGGCGGCCACCACCTTCTCCTTGATCCCGCCCACCGGCAGCACCAGCCCGCGCAGGCTGATTTCCCCGGTCATGGCAGTGTCGCTGCGGACCGTCCTGCCGGTGAAGAGCGAGGCGAGGGCGATGAACATGGCCACGCCGGCGCTGGGTCCGTCCTTGGGGGTCGCTCCGGCCGGCACGTGGACATGTATGTCGACCCGTTCGAACGCCGCGTCATCGAGGCCGAGCAGGGACTCCCGAGTCTTCACCAGGCTGAGCGCCGCCTGGGCGCTTTCCTTCATCACGTCTCCAAGCTGGCCGGTCAGGATCAGCCTGCCCGAGCCTGGGGTCTTGGCGGCCTCGATGAACAGGATGTCGCCGCCGACCGGCGTCCAGGCCAGTCCAGTGGCGACGCCGGGAATGGAGGTGCGCATGGCGACTTCGTACTCGAAGCGCGGTGGCCCGAGCGCCGACTCGAGATCGGTGTCGGCGATGCGCACATGCTCGGCGGCGCCCTCGGCGATCCGCATGGCTACGCCGCGCATGACACGGCCGATCTCGCGCTCGAGCGAGCGCACCCCAGCCTCGCGCGTGTAGGCGGCGATGATGCGGGTGATCGCCGCGTCCTCGATCTCGGCCTGGCCGGGCTTCAGTCCGTTCGCCTCGAGTTGGCGCGGGACCAGGTAGCGCTTAGCGATCTCGAGCTTCTCGCTCAGGGTGTAGCCGGGGAGCGAAATGATCTCCATGCGGTCGAGTAGCGCCGCCGGCACGGTGTCGAGCATGTTGGCCGTAGCGATGAACACGACGCGCGAAAGGTCGAAGGGCACGCCCAGGTAGTTGTCGCGGAAAGTCGAGTTCTGCTCAGGGTCGAGCACCTCGAGCATGGCCGCGGAGGGGTCGCCCTGGATCCCCGCGCCCATCTTGTCGATCTCGTCGAGCATCATCACGCAGTCGCGCGCGCCCGCCTTGCGGATGGCCTGGATGATGTCCCCCGGCAGAGAGCCAATGTAGGTGCGACGGTGTCCGCGGATCTCCGCCTCGTCGTGGAGGCCACCAAGACTCACGCGTACGAACTTGCGCCCCATCGCCTTGGCGATCGACTGACCAAGTGAAGTCTTGCCGACGCCGGGCGGCCCCACGAAGCACAGGATCGGCGCCTTGCCATCCGGCGCCAGCTTCCTCACGGCGAGGTATTCGAGGATGCGGGTCTTGATTTTCTCCAGGCCGTAGTGGTCGGCGTCGAGGATCCGCCGCGCTTCAGCGATGTCGATCGTCCTGGGCGCGGGAGGAGCCCAGGGCAGTTCGATCAGCCAGTCGAGATAGGTGCGGATCATACCGTACTCGGCGGCCGCCTCGGGCATGCGCTGCAGCCGTCGGAGCTCCTTGCGGGCCTGGGTCTGGACCTCCTCCGGCATGCCGGCCTTGTCGATGGCCGCTTCCAGTTCCGCGACCTCGCCTGCGGTCGCGTCGCCTTCTCCGAGCTCCTTCTGGATCGTGGCGAGTTGTTCGCGCAGCAGGACCTCGCGTTGGCGCTCTGAGAGCGCCGCCTGGGTCTGCGCGCCGATCTCGCGCGACAGGCGCAGCACCTGCAGCCGGTGGGCCAGGAGGGCGCTGATGCGGTCGAGCCGGGGGACCAGGTCGATCGTCTCGAGGATCTCCTGCTTTTCCTCGGGCGCCGCATCGAGGTAGCTGGCCGCGATGTCTGCGAGGAGGCCCGGCCGGGTGATCGACGCTACCGTCTGCCGAAGCTCGGGGAGCGACTGGGGCAGGAGCTCCAGGATCTCCAGCGCCTGGTTGCGAAGGTTCTCGAACCTCGCCTCGACCTCGGTTCCGCTGTCGGTGGGCTCGGGGATGTGGAGCCCTCGCGCCGCCAGGTAGGGCCAGCCCTCGATCATCTCGGTGATGCGGAAGCGCTGCACCCCCTGGCAGACGAGGTGGTGCTCCGTCTCCGAGGCGACGACGTAGCGCAGGATGTTGGCGATCACGCCGACATCGTGGAGATCGCTCCGCTTCGGCTCGTCCGCATCGGGGTGACTTTGCAGAACCAGCAGGACCTGGCGCTGCTCGCGAACCGCTTGCTGGATGGCGGCGACGGAAGAGGGGCGGCCCACGGTGATCGGGGTGATGACTTCGGGGAACAGCACGGTGTTCCGCACGGGCAGGACAATGAAGGCGTCGGTCGGGAGCGTTCGGGCGCTGGGTTCGCCGGCCTTGGTTTCGGCGACAGGGGCTGCGTCGGCCATGTCGGGCCTCCCTAAGCGAGCTTGTGAAGGCTGACGACGAGGCAGCCATCCCGGGTCTGATGGCGCACCTGATCGTACCGCCCCGGCGGCAACGGCACGCGTCGCTCGAATTTGCCCTGCGGCAACTCCATCCTGTGGATCATCGCCGCGCGGAGTTCTCCAGGAAGGGTTCGTTCGCCCTGGATCAGCAGGGCCGGCCCCTCGATCGCCAGGCTCAGGCTCTCCTCTGGGACGCCCGGGAGGGCGGCGATCACGACCACCTCGCGCTCGGTCTCCAGCACGTCGACCGGCGGCTCCCAGCACGGTCGCCGCACGCCCGTTGCGCCCAACTCGAACAACTGGCGGTGCAGGCGGTCGGCCCGGGCGAGGAGGTCCAGAGCGTCACCCCACATCCACCGGCGTGGATCATCTGCCGCCATGATCGCTCCCTCCGTCGTGGCCCGCGCCGGGCGGGCGTAACTGTCTTGAACGTCGGAGCGGAGGCATCGGATCGCAAGGACCCGCCTCGAGCCAATGGCTGGACCGGCGTGCGGCCACCATGCTCGGCCTGTCAGCGGCGTAAATGTGTGGGAGGAGCCAACCCGTGGCTCCCCGGGCAGGACTCGAACCTGCGACCCGGCGGTTAACAGCCGCCTGCTCTACCAACTGAGCTACCGAGGATCACCGCGAGGCGGGAAGGCGCGCGTCTTACGCCGGGTGGTTTTCGCGCGCAAGGCGCGCCGGAGCGACGCCATTCGCGAAATCGTCATCAACTTGGTGTTCCTCCGCTGCGCGCGGTTCGGAGGAGAAGCGGATGATGCGTTGGACGGTGGCCGTTGGCGCGGCGCTAGGGCTTGCTACAGTTGGTGTCGCTGCCGCGCGCACCGCCCCGAAGGTCGAGGGGGTGCCCCGCTTCGCCCACGTCTTCGTCATCATCGAGGAGAACAAGGACTACGACCAGATCGTCGGCGGGGAGAACGCGCCGACAATCTCGCGCCTGGCGCACGAGTACGGCGACGCCACGCACATGTATGGCGAGGTCCACCCGAGCGAGGCGAACTATGTCGCGCTCCTGGCGGGCGACACGTTCGGCATCCACGATGATGATCCCTTTTACTGCAAGCCGGGATCGACTGACGCGAACTGCGAGGGCGCGGCCCAACCAGGCTATGTCGACCACACCGTCTACGCCCGGGATCTCGGCGACCAGCTCGTCTCCCGCGGCCTCTCCTGGAAGGGCTATTACGAGGACCTGCCGGCGCCCGGCTCGCTCGCCTACATCGCCAGCGACCCCGCGATCAGCGACGGCAAGCGGGGGACCGCGCTTTACGCTTCGAAGCATTCGGGCTTCGTCAATTTCGCTCGAGTGCAGTCCGCGGCCGACCGCGCGCAACGCATCGTGGGCTTCGACCAGCTCGACAAGGATTTCGCTTCCGGGAATCTGCCCAACTTCGCCCTGATCGTGCCGAACCAGTGCAACGAGATGCACGGCCTTTCCGGCGCCAAGGTGCCCTCTGACTGCCAGGGTCAGAACAAGGCGGCGCTGATCCGCCGCGGCGACGCCGAGGTCGCCCACCTGGTGGAGGCGATCGAGCGCACGCCAGCCTGGAAGAGCTCGGACAACTTCGCCATCGTCATCACCTTCGACGAGGGCGCTGGGAAGACCCGGGAAGGGTGCTGTGGGGTGACGCCGGACGCCATCTCCAACTTTGGCGGGGGCCACATTCCCACGATCGTGGTCACCAATCACGGCCCCCATGGCGTGTCGGATGACACCCTGTACAACCACTATTCGCTTCTGCGCACCGTCGAGGACGCTTTCGGCATCCAGGAACACCTGCGGCATGCGGCGGAGACCAACCAGGGTGTAAGGCCGATGGCCAAGCTGTTCGGCGGCTGACCGCCACCGCCGCGCCTGAGGGGGGCTTATGGATCGGACACCCGTCATGACCGCTCCGTCAGCCGTGGAAGGCGAGCTCGCCCGCCTGCGCCGGCTGCAGCAGGACGGGCGGCATGAGGAGGTCCTGGGCGAGGTTGAGGGCCTCGTCCGCGACTATCCCGAGAATCGGGACCTGTTGCTGCTCGTGGCCACGAGCCAACGCCATCTCATGCGGATCGGCGAGGCGCTGGCGACCCTGGAGCGGCTGGGGGCGTTGCAGCCCAGGTTCAGCCGGATGCACCAGGAGCGCGGGCTGTGCCATGTGGCCTTGAGGGACGCGCCTACGGCGATCGAGGCGCTCCTGCGCGCGGTGAATATCAATCCGGCGCTGCCGATGAGCTGGCGAATGCTCGAGGGGCTCTACCGGATGACCGGCGAGGCGGAGAACGCCGCCATGGCGGCCTCGCATGTCGCCATTCTCAAGGACCTGCCAGCCGAAGTCCTGACCGCGACCTCGCTCTTTTCCGACGGCGAGCTCGCCCCCGCCGAGCAGATCATCCGCGCCTTCCTGCTTGGGAATGGCAATCACCCGGAGGCCATGCGGCTGCTGGCGCGGATCGGCATGGCCCGGGAGGTGCTCGACGACGCCGAAACGCTGCTCGAAGCTGTGCTCGTCCTGGCGCCGGACCATCTCGCCGCCCGCTACGACTATGCCCAGACCCTGGTCCAGAGGCACAAGCACCGCCAGGCTGCCGAGCAGATCGAGCGGTTGCTGGAGGCGGATCCCCACAATCTCGACTATCGATCCCTCGCGGCCACGGCGGCCGTGGGGCTCGGCGACAACACCCGGGCGATCGCCCTGTACGAAGGGATGATGGCGGACGCGCCGCAGTCGGCGGACGTGCGCCTGTGGCTGGGCCATGCGTTGAAGACCGTGGGACGGGTCCCCGAAGCGATCGAGGCCTATCGCGCCGCTGCCACCGGGAGACCGGACTTTGGCGACGCCTACTGGAGCCTCGCGAACCTCAAGACCTATCGCTTCGCCGACGGAGACATCGCGCTCATGCGGGAACGGGAAGCCGCCCCGGCGACCGCGCTGGTCGACCGTTTCCACCTGTGCTTTGCGCTGGGAAAGGCGCTGGAAGACCGCGGCGAGGTCGAGGAGTCATGGCTCTATTACGAGCGCGGCAACGCCCTGAAGCGCTCCGAAAGCCGCTATCGCCCCGAGATTTGGGAGACCAGCACCCGCAAACAGAAGGAGGTGTGCACGCGCGACTTCTTCCTGAGGCGGAGTGGTTGGGGCGATCCGCGGCCCGATCCGATCTTCATCGTCGGCCTTCCTAGATCCGGCTCCACGCTCATCGAGCAGATCCTCGCGTCACACTCCCAGGTCGAGGGCACCCACGAACTGCCGGACATCCAGGCGATCGTGCTGGACCTTCAGGGGCGGGACCACGATCCGGACGATCCGCGATATCCTGACGTGCTTGCGGACCTGGATGCGGCCGCGTTTCGCCAGCTGGGAGAGAAATATCTGGCGGACACGCGGGCCTACCGGACGGGAAAGCCTTTTTTCATCGACAAGATGCCGAACAATTTCCGGCACGTCGGTCTGATCTCTCTGATCTTGCCCAACGCCCGCATCATCGATGCGCGGCGTGATCCGATGTCCTGCTGCTTCAGCAACCTCAAGCAACTGTTCGCCCAGGGGCAGGAGTTTACCTACAGCGTGGAGGACATCGCCCGCTACTACCGGACCTATCTGGAGCTCATGGATCATTGGGACGAGGTCCAGCCAGGGCGGGTCCTGCGCGTCCTCCACGAGGACGTGATCGAGGATCTGGAAGGCAACGTGCGGCGGTTGTTGGACTATTGCAGGCTTCCATTCGAGCCTGCCTGCCTCGAGTTCCACAAGACCGAGCGCAGCGTCCGCACGCCCAGTTCCGAACAGGTGCGCCGTCCGATCTTTCGTGACGGCCTGGATCAATGGACGAGGTACGAGACCTGGCTGGGCCCGCTCAAGGACGCCCTGGGGGACGCCTTGACCCACTATCGACGCTAGTCATCAGTAGACTGACGGTTTCGATCCTGCAGTCTGGTTTCGAGTCCGGCAAAGAGCGCCAGGGGGTCACGAAAGCGTAACGCAACTGAGCCACAGTCCGTAGCTTCTCGGGGGTCGGTTGTGCCGTGGCGGTGAACTACCAGCATCTGCGCGCCTTCCACGCGATCGCGAGCGCCGCGAGCGTCAGCCGCGCTGCGAGGGGCCTCAGCCTCGCGCAGCCCACCCTCTCGCAGCAGCTCAAGGCGCTGGAGGACCGCTATCGCGTGGTCCTGTTCGAGGACCGCAAACCCCCTCTGAGGCTTACGCCGGCGGGACGGGAGCTGTTCGCCCTGACCCAGCGGCTCTTCGCGGCTTCCAGCGTCATCGAAGGCTTTCTCAAGGACGACAGCGATCAGCGACCGATCTCGGCTCGACTCGGATCGGACTCTCCAATTTACGCTGCGCGCATGACCGCAGGACTGCTGGCGCGCTTTCCGGAACTCACGATCCAGGTGCGGATCGGCAATGCGCGCGAGACCCTAAAGGCGCTGACGGAGGCGCAGGTCGACGCGGCCATCGTCAGCGATCCGCCCGGCGACAATCGGTTCACTTACGAACCGCTGTTCTCTGACCGTCTGACTGTCGCCGTGCCGGTCTGTCACCCTCACGCCAAGAGTCGCTTTTTTCCCCTCGAAGCCCTGGCCGAGACGCGGCTCCTGGTGCGCGAGCCGTCTTCCCGCACGCGTGTTGCTATGGAGCACCTCCTGGCCCAAGCCGGTGTCGCCCCGATAGACGTGCTGGAACTGCACACCCGCGAGACGATCCGCGAAGGCGTTGCGCTGGGCCTGGGAGTGGGGATGTTCATCTCTTCGGAGTGTCCGCCCGATCCCAGGATCGCCTATGTGCCACTGGATCCGAGCGCCCGCTCTCCTGAACTGGCCGAATATGTGGTGTGCCTGACGGAGCGCCGACGAACTGTCCTCATGCGCGCAGTGATGGAGAGCGCCGCGGACCTCAGAGGCCTCAGCCCGATCGGCGTGGGACCGCCGAGCCAGCCGCTGACCCCGCGCGCGAGTGCAAAGCAGGGATCCGAGCTCGCATCTGCCTGAGGGCGGCGTGCTAAAGCTGCTCTATGAACGGGCAGATGGCTGGGAGGCGCGGATGATTATGCGGGCGAGCGTCGACGAAGAAGGGCGCCGGGTCAGGGTGACGTTCACGGACGGCGTCGTCCGCGAGTTCGCTGCGCCCTGGCTGTTCGACCATGCGGTCGACGTGCGCGACGTCGTCAGCGGCCAGCGTCGCCAGAGCTTGGCCTCGCTCGAGGGCGGGGTGTCGATCGAAACCGCAAACCCAGACGGCGATGGTCTTCGCCTTCGCTTTTCCCGTCCCTGCGCCGAGCGCAGGATCTCGATCGCGAGGCTGCGTCCCTCCGGCGCCGATGACCGCCGCACGCCGGACCTGTGGGAGACGCCTGGAGAGGTCGCGAAAGCTCCGCCCACGCCATTCGACGCCTATCTCATCGAGGACGGCGACCTGCGCGAGGTCCTCGCCCGAGTGAGCCGCTGGGGCTTGGCGGTCTTGTCGGGCGCTGGCGCCGAACCTTCCTCCGTAGAGCGCGCCGTTGCGAGGTTCGGCTTTGTGCGCGAGACCAACTACGGCAGGACGTTCGATGTCCGCGTCGAGCCGAAGCCCGGCAATCTCGCCTACTCCGACCTCGGCCTCGACCTTCACACCGACAACCCGTACCGCGATCCGGTTCCGACCCTTCAGCTGCTGCACGCGATCGTCGTGGACGAGGGCGGGGGCGAGAGCCTGTTCGCCGATGGCTTCGCACATGCCGAGGCTCTCAGGCGCGAGGAGCCCGCTGCGTTCGAC
>DASXGR010000206.1:0-20083 GCA_036488935.1 Caulobacteraceae bacterium
CCGATTGTCGTCGCGGTCTCGACCGGCGGCGCGTCGCCCGCGCTCGCGCAGGTGCTCCGCGACCGGTTCGCGTCGCAGATCGGCGACGAGCACGACTCGCTCGCGCTCGAGTTGCGCAGCCTGCGTCCATGGGTCAAGGAGAACCTCGATACGTACGAGCAGCGCCGCGACTTCTTCCGCGAGCGCGTCACACGGGTACTCGGATGAGCGTCGCACTCGTCGGCGCAGGTCCCGGCGACCCCGAGCTGATCACCGTTCGCGGTCTCGCGCGACTGCGCGCATGCGAGGTACTCTTGTACGACCGGCTCGTGGCGGACGAGCTCCTCGACGAGGCTCCCGTCGACGCACTGCGCATCGCGCGCGACGATTTCAGGCAGGAAGACGTGAACAAGCTGCTCGTCATGCACGGCCGCAACGGGCGTCGCGTCGTCCGGCTCAAGGGCGGCGACCCGTTCGTGTTCGGCCGCGGCGGAGAGGAATTGGAAGCCTGCCGCGAGGCGGGCGTAACGTGCCACGCTGTACCAGGTGTCACCGCGGCCCTTGCCGCGGGCGCGGCCGCCGGCGCTCCGCTCACGCACCGCAGCGCCGCCCAGGCGGTCACCTTCGTCACCGGGCACGCCAAGTCCGGAGAGGCGCCGGACCTCGACTGGCCGGCCCTGGCCCGCGGGAACCAGACGGTGGTGATCTACATGGGGCTCGCAACTGCCGGGACGATCGCCAGCCGTCTCATCGAAGCCGGTCGCGCGCTCTCCACGCCGGCCCTGATCGTCGAGAACGCCAGCCTGCCGACCGAACGGCGCATCGCCACGACCCTGGGAGGCTTGGCGCAGGCCGCAGAAGGCCTTGATGGACCAGCCCTGCTGATGGTCGGCGAAGCTATGGTCCTGGCGCAGTCGGGCTCGGGCCGAGACGGGCAGAGCGCGGCAGCGCCTGCAATGAAGGAGGCGCGCTGATGAAGGCGCTGACAGCCAATCGACTGATCGACGGCGAGGTGGTGTTCTGGTCCGGCGACCGCTGGGTCGAACGCTTTGGACAGGCGCGCCTGTTCGACGACGAAGGGGACGCAGAGGCGGCTGAAGCGGGCGCGAAGGCGCGGGTCACCGAGCTGGTCGATCCCTACCTGATCGAAGTGGCGTCGGTGGATGGAGGCTTTGCGCCCGTCAGCTATCGCGAGCGCGTTCGGGCGCTCGGCCCGACCAACAAACTCGACCATGGAAAACAGGCGCTCGGCGGCGCCGATGTGCAGGTCCTCGTCCACGCCCAGGGCGCTGCGCGCTCCAAGGGCCGCGTCGACCTGATCCGTCGCAAGTAGGAGACGCGAGTGTATCGCTACGACGAGATCGACCAGGAAATGCTGGCGGATCGCACGGCGCAGTTCCGCGCCCAGTGCGCCCGTCGCCTGGCCGGCGAGCTGACGGAAGAGCAGTTCAAGCCGCTGCGGCTGATGAACGGACTCTATCTCCAGCTTCACGCCTACATGCTGCGGATCGCGATTCCCTACGGAACGCTCTCGAGCGCCCGGATGCGCAAGCTGGCGCATGTGGCCCGCACCTACGATCGTGGCTACGGCCACTTCACGACCCGCACCAACCTTCAGCTGCACTGGATCAAGTTGAAGGACGCCCCGGACATCCTGGACGAGCTCGCCTCGGTGGGCCTGCACGCGATCCAGACCTCGGGCAATTGCATACGCAACGTCACTGCCGATCCCTATTCGGGCGCCATCGCGGGCGAGGCGGACGATCCGCGCGTGTGGGCCGAGGCGATCCGCCAATGGTCCACCTTCCATCCTGAATTCAGCTACCTGCCGCGCAAGTTCAAGATCGCGGTGATGGCGACCGACGTCGATCGGGCGGCGACGCAGATCTACGACATTGGCCTGCGGCTACATCGGGACGCCGAGGGCGTGCTCGCCTTCGACGTGAGCGTGGGCGGGGGCCTGGGGCGCACGCCCTATCTGGGCCCGACGATCCGCAAGGGCCTGCCCGCGCGTCACCTGCTCTCGTACCTGCAGGCGATCCTGCGCGTCTACAACCGCTACGGACGGCGCGACAACATCCACAAGGCGCGGATCAAGGTGCTGGTGGCCCAGCTCGGGGCCGAGGAATTCGCCGGTCAGACAAACGCCGAATGGGAAGCGAGCGACAACGCCGCCACCGACCTGCCTGATCAGGAACTGGCGAGGATCCGCGCCGGATTCCTCACCAACTTCGAGCACCTGCCGCCGGCGTCGGAGACCTTCGAAGCCGCCCGGTCGGCGGATCGCGCCTTCGGTCGCTTCGTCCGCCACAACGTGGTGGCGCACCGGGAGCCCGGCTACGCCATCGTGAATGTCTCGCTCAAGGCGATCGGCGAGACGCCCGGCGACTGCTCGGCCGACCAGATGGATCTGATCGCCGACCTGGCCGAGCGGTATTCCAAGGACGAGGTCCGGGTGGCCTACGACCAGAATCTGATCCTGCCGCACGTGAAGCTCGACGATCTTCCGGCGGTCTACGAGGCTCTCGCCTCGGGCGGCTTGGCGACCCCGAACATCGGCCTCGTCAGCGATATCATCGCCTGCCCCGGCCTTGACTACTGCGCCCTCGCCAACGCCCGGGCGATCCCGATCGCGCAGGACATCGCGCGCCGCTTCGAAGATCCGGCTCTGGCCGAACGGATTGGCGAGCTGAGGATCAAGATCAGCGGCTGCATCAATGCCTGCGGCCACCACCATGTGGGCCACATCGGCATTCTCGGCGTCGATAAGAAGGGCGAGGAATTCTACCAACTCACCCTCGGCGGCTCGGCTGAAGGCGACGCTGCGATCGGTCAGATCCTGGGGCCGGCGTTGCCAGCCGGCCGGGTGGCGCCGGCGGTGGACGAACTGGTGGGCGTCTATCTGGCCGAGCGCCGGGACGGCGAACGGTTCCTCGACACGGTCAGGCGCACGGGCCTGGCTCCCTTCAAGTCTGCGGTGTACGCCGATGCTCATTAAGTGGCGCGACGGGGCGGCCCACGCGGCCGAAGATCCCTTCACCTTCGTCGGGGACGATCAGGGGACGCCGCCCGGCGACATCATTGTCACTCTGACCCGGTTCAAGGCGGAGGGCGCGTACCTCGCAGGCCAATACCGGACTCTCGGCGTGCGCCTGGCCGCTTCGGATGCGCCTGAAGACCTGGCGGGGCAGCTGGACGGCCTCGCCGTCATCGAGCTCGAATTCCCGAAGTTCCGTGACGGCCGGCCCTACAGCGCCGCGCGCATCCTGCGCGAGCGGATGGGCTTCAAGGGCGAGCTGCGCGCAGTCGGCGATGTCCTGCTCGAGCAGGCGTATCAGATGGTCCGCTGCGGCATCGACGCCTTTGAGCCGGTCGATGGATCGACACCGGAGACGTGGACGGCCGCGGCGCTGCGGTTTCGGCACGTCTACCAGCGTGCGGCGGATGGTCGCGAGCCGGCCTTCGCCGATCGGGGAAGCTTCTGATGCCGTTCGACCGTCCCGAAACCGTCGATCCCGTCCGGGAGATCGCCCGGACGCTGGATGGTCAATTGCGGCACGCCCATCCAAGGGATGTGCTCATCGCTGCGCGCGAGGCCTTTGGGCCGCGGCTGGCGCTCGTGTCGTCGTTCGGCGCGGAATCGGCCGTGCTGCTGCATCTCGCCGCCCAGGTGGATCCGGGCATCCCGATTCTGTTCCTCGATACCGGCATGCTGTTCGGCCAGACGCTGGACTATCGCCGCAACCTCACCGCCCGACTGGGCCTGCAGGACGTGCGCGATCTGCGTCCCAGCTTTGAGGACCTGGCTACGGCGGATCCGGACGCGAACCTCTGGCAGAGCGACACCGACGCGTGCTGCCGGGTGCGCAAGGTCCTGCCGCTGGATCGCGCCCTCGACGGCTTCGACGCCTGGATCACGGGGCGCAAGCGCTTCCATGGCGGGTCTCGGATCGGTCTGCCGGTCGTCGAAAGCGCCGAAGAGAAGGTGAAGTTCAATCCGCTCGCCACCTGGGGCAAGGCCGAGCTTGACGCCTACGCCGCCGAATACGATCTCCCGGCGCATCCGCTGGTTGCTGCAGGGTTCCCGTCGATCGGCTGCTGGCCGTGCACCAGTCCGGCGGAAGAAGGAGATGATGTGAGGGCCGGGCGCTGGGCGGGTTCGCAAAAGTCCGAATGCGGCATACATACCGCCCGGGCGCCGGGCGCCGCTCCGTTCCTGGGCGGCGACATCTGATGGCTTTACGGCCATCGATGGCCGATCCGACTGGTCACCTGCCACGCTGACGAAAGGCGCAAGAACTCTTGAGTATGTCCCAGTCCGCCGTCGCCACTGCGCCCCCCAAGGCGCGCGGAGCATTCAACGTCGAGCGGGTCACCTATGTCCGTCACTGGACGCCGTCGCTGTTCACCCTGCGCACGACGCGTGAAGCCTCGTTCCGATTCGCGAGCGGGCAGTTCGTGATGCTGGGCCTGGAGGTCGAGGGAAAGCCGCTTTTGCGCGCCTACTCCATCGCCAGCGCCTACTACGCCGACGAGCTGGAGTTCTATTCGATCAAGGTGCAGGACGGTCCCCTGACCTCGCGCCTGCAGAAGATCGTCGAGGGCGACGAGGTGCTGGTGGGCAAGAAGCCGACCGGCACGCTGGTCCTGGACGGCCTGCGGCCCGGCAAGAACCTCTATCTGCTGGCGACAGGCACGGGGCTGGCGCCCTTCCTCAGCCTCGTGCGGGATCCCGAGATCTACGAGCGCTACGAGAAGGTGATTGTCACCCACACCGTGCGCGAGGTGGCCGACCTGAACTACCGTGACTTCCTAAGTCACGAGCTGCCGATGGATCCGGACCTTGGCGAGCTGATCGCGCCGAAGCTGGTCTACTACCCCACGGTGACGCGCGAAGACTTCCACACCCAGGGGCGGATCACCGACCTGATCTCGTCCGGGAAGATTTTCAGCGACCTTGGCCTTCCAAAGCTGGACCCCGCGCGCGACCGGCTGATGCTGTGCGGCGGCCCCTCTGTTCTGGCCGATCTCAAGACGCTTCTTCTCGAGCGCGGCTACGAGGAAGGCTCGGTGGCGAGCCCAGGCGACTTCGTTCTGGAACGCGCCTTCGTCGAGACCTGAGGCCGTCCATACATGACGGAATTTTGAGTGGGGGCGCCCCCTCCCCACCACCAGGGGGGCTAGCTGCGCCTGAGCAGGACGAAGGAGATGTTGTCGGGCGCGCCTCGCACGAGGCAAGTCCGGATCATCTCGTCGGCCGTAGCCGCCAGGTCCTCCGCGACGATCGCTTCACCGAGTTCCGTGTCGGTCATGACGCGGGTGAGTCCGTCGGTCGCGAGCAACAAGACGTCCCCGGTGTCGAAGACACCCTCCCGACGGTCGACCGCGATCCGGGCGGTCGCGCCGGCCGCACGGGTGACGATGTGCCCGTCAGGGTGGGACAGCGCCTGGGCTGGCGTGATCTGGCCGGCGTCCACGAGATCCTGGACCAGGCTGTGGTCGCGCGTGACCTGCAGAAAGGCTCCCCCGCGCGCGAGATAGCCACGGCTGTCGCCAGCCCACAGGCATACGAATTTGGACGGATCGGTCAGAAGCGCCACGACCGTGCTGCCGATGGTTCGGCCCGTGTCTCCACCCCGCCCCATCTCGAAAAGCTGTCGATTGGCCGCCTCGATCGCCGCGACGGCGTGAGCCGAGCGGTTTTGCAGGTCGCCCTCCGCCGCGGAGGCGTCCAGGGCTTCCATGATCAGGGCGCTCGCCAAATCGCCGCGGTCATGGCCCCCCATGCCATCGGCGACAGCCCAGAGCCCCTTCTCTGGTCTCGCGAGCACGGCGTCCTCGTTTCGTGAGCGTCGCCCTGCGTGGGTTCGCATCACGTAGTCGATCTTCATCGCTCAACTCGCTGCGATCAGGGGCCTCTAGCGGACCGTGAGGGCGCGAAGATACAGTTGGACCTTCACGCGGGCGAAACACGAGGCGGGATTCTTGAACGCCCCATATCACACCAAAGCCCTTCCCCTCGGCGCCCAGCTTCGTGAGTGGCGGTTGGAGGGCGTGCTCGGCGCCGGCGGATTCGGGATCGTCTACAAGGGTCGCGGGGTCTATTTCGACGAAGTCGTCGCGATCAAGGAATACTTCCCGGGGGCGATCAGCGACCGCGTCGATGGGTTGACTGTCACGCCGACCGACTCTGCCTCAGAAGAAGTCTACGAGCTGGGCCGCCGGAAGTTCCTTGATGAAGCGAAGATCCTCTGGACTCTCTCGCAACCTCAACGGCATCCCAATATCGTCAGTGTTCGGAGTCTGTTCGAGGTCCACGGCACCGCTTACATGGTGATGGACTTCGAGCAGGGGCTTTCGCTCTCGCAGATGCTGCATGACGGGCGGCGTTTCGACGAGCAGAGCCTCATGACCCTGCTGCGTCCGATCGCCGACGGTCTCCAGCGGGTGCACGACGCGGGCGTGATTCATCGCGACATCAAGCCGGCCAACATCGTGGTCGACGATGCGGGACGCCCGGTGCTCATCGATTTCGGCGCCGCCCGCTTCGAAACGGGCCAGGCGACGAGCACGGCGGCGACCTTCTACACGCCCCCGTACGCGGCCCTGGAACAGTATGTGAAGACCTTCCCGCAGGGGCCTTGGACAGACGTCTACGCGCTCGGCGTGACCCTCTGGCAGTGCGTCACCGGGGAAAAACCCGCCGATGTGCTGGAACGACTTCATGGGGAAGAGAGCCACGCTCTCTCGGCGCGCCCGTGGCCGGGCTTCAGCCGAGGCTTCACGCGCGCCGTGGACGCAGCGATGGCGATCCGTCCGGGCGATCGGCCGAGCTCGATGCGCGCGTGGATGGCGCTGTTCGACAACCCTGACGACGAGACCCGGGGCGGAGCGGACGAGACGACGCGCATCGCCGGTTCTTCCGACATCACAGCTATCGAGCGCGCCTTTGCCGAGCGGGCGGTCGAGGCGGCGCTCCCGTACTCGGGCGATCCCGCAGTCCTGGCCGCAGTGCTGGGCGGTGAGGCGACAGATCCAGATCATGCCGCCGTGCTCGAGGCATACGGCGGATTCGCCAGCATCGTCGCGGGCTCGATGGAAGCCCACATCCCGGAGTGGCGCGCGCAGTTCTCGGAAACCGCCGCCGAGGCGCGGCGGATCGCGGCGCGTGTTGTCGCCCGCGAGGCCGCCGCCAGGCCCGGGCCGCTCGCCTCCCGCAGCCGGCGCGAGGCCTACCAGTCCCTTCGCGCCGCGGTCGTACAGGCAAAGGCGCAGAGCGCCGAACTCGACGATCTGACGAGGCTCGTGGAGAGCGCCGCCGACATCGCGGAGCTGGAAGCCGCGGTGGCGCGGACCGGTCAGATCCAGCGTGACCTCACCGCACTCGACGCCGCGACCGTCGGCCGTGTGGCGGCGCGGCCCTCCCTCACGCTTCCGTGGCGATCGTCACCCTGAGGCGGTTGCGAGGCGCGAATCCCGGCTCCGCCGCCTCTTCGTCCGGGCGGTCCTTGGGATCGCGTGTGTAGCTCATCGCCGTCGACAGCCTCCGGGTCAGGGGCACGCCCAGGCCCCCCAGAGGCGCAGTCTCGAGCGAGCGAAGCGGCGCCGGCTCGGGCGCGCCGAGCGGATCGAAGAACTGGCCGTCGTCGTCGAAGGTGAACTCGATCGTGTCGCGGGTCCGGGCCGCGTCGACCACGATGGTGTGGCTCCCCCCCGGAGAGAAGCCATGGCGGACGATGTTCGACACGACCTCCTCGAACACCACCTCCCAGCGGTTGGTGACCTTCGGACTCAACTTCGCCGGATCGAGCCAATCACGGATCTCGCGGCGGCCCGACTCGATCGCCGCCATGTCATTGTTCAGTACGAGTTGCAGGGTCTCGCCCGACCGCCGCACCGCGCGAAGACCCGAGCGCGACTCGGCCTGGCTCATACGGCCACGCGTTCGAGGGCCTCCGATTCCGAGGCCACGCTGGGAACGATCTCGTGGAGACCCGTCAGCTCGATCACCTCCAGAACCGGCTCGCGCGCGCCGAACAGGACGAGGCGACCTCCGTTGGACGCCAGGGATCGGCCCGCGCGGATGATCATGCGCACGCCCAGCGAGCCCATGAACTCGACCTGGGTTAGGTCCACGATCGTGTGGCGTCCGCCCGCGACCACGCCGGCGTCGAACTTCGCCTCCACGAGGTCGACTCCCGCCGTGTCGAGGCGGCCGGTCAGGACCACCTTCTTCACACTACTGACTTCGGTAAACTGAATGTCCATCCGTTCAGGCGCCCCTAGAACGTCCTAGTCGAAACGCAGGATCAACAAGGTGAAGTCGTCGTCCAGCCCACCGGGACGGGCGATGTCTACGACTGCCTCATAGAGCCCTTGACACTCGGTCGCGCCTTCGCCGGCGGCGGCCGGGATCAAGGGCAGAAAATCCTGGAAGGCCCACTGTACCCCCTGTTTCGTGACAATTTCGAATACGCCGTCACTGAACAGGTAGAGGGACGAGCCTGGAGGGACCATCACCTGGTCTTCAGCGTAGGCTTTCCCGGTGATCGCGCCGACCAGACCATTTGGCGTGCGCAGGGGCGTCGGATCGGCAGACGGCGCCAGAAGAAACGCTGGATGATGACCGGCGCTCGCGAACGTCAGGCGCCTCGTGACTCGATCGATCACGCCGTACCAGATGGTGAAGTAGAGCCCGCCGTGCGCGTCCATCTGGAACATGTCGTTGAGGGTGGCGAGGACTTCCCCTGGCCGTGACATGTCGGCGCCCGGGAGAGCGTGCTGGCGCAACAGGTTCATCACCGCCACGCTGTGCATCGCCGCGCCTGCGCCGTGGCCCGACACGTCAACGAGATAGAACGCGAAGAGGGTCTCCGACAGGGGGCCGTAACCAAATGCGTCCCCGCCGAGCCTAGCCGAAGGCTGGTATGCCCACTCCGCGCGGATCGGGCCCTCGCTGATGGGGGCGGGCAGAAGTGCTTCAATGTAGGCGTAGGCCCGATCGAGGTCGCGATCGAGCTGCTCGGATTCCAGGAGCTCTCGCCTCGTGCGCCAGGCATAGCGCAGATGATGACGACCGATCCTAAGGACGGCGCCGGTGTCGAGCCGGTGGGAGCCTCTCACGGCCACTCCGTTGACGAAGGTGCCGTTGGTCGAATTCAGGTCTGTCAGAACGACGCCCTCTGGTCCCACCTCCACCCGGCAATGCGAGCGGGAGACTTCGGCGTCAGGAAGGATGATATCGGCGGGGGCGATCCTGCCGATTGATGCGCCGGCCTCGCCTACGACCAGATGGCGTCCGGCGCCTGCGCCGCTGATGATCTCGAGAACGTGGACGCGCTCGCCCAGGACGAGGTCAGCCTCGCCTGGCGTGACGATCCGGGTTTCCTCGGTGTCCACAGGGAGAGCCCCAACCGCGTGAAGCCTCGACCGTAGTCCATCGTCAAGGAACCTCAAAACATGGGCCCAAAGAGCCCGCCGCTGTGAAGGCGGCGGGCGGGCGTTGGATCAATGCCAGTGGCGCGCCACGTGGTGGTGGTGGTGGTGGTGCGGCTTCGCCGCTGCCGCGCCGGCGGTCGCCAGAACGCCAAGAACGATAGCGGCGGCAATGATGCGCTTCATTTAGCTCTCTCCAATCGAATCAGGCGCGCCAGTCGCGACCCGATAACCGCGCGTTTAACCGACACATTATGAGCGGGAGATGACTGGCGACGAATGTCGTGGAACTGTCGCGCTTCGGCGCCACAGATCGGTCGCCACAATTGCGGCGGGGGCGTCATGCGACGAATGCCAGTGTTTGCGCTGATCCTGGGGGTGGCGCTGTCCCATGCCGCACACGCCGCGGTCCCGGCGCTCGATATCGCGCCGACTAACCAGGTGCTGACGCCTGCCGCAGCGCCGGGCGCCATCTTCCAGCGGCTAAATCCGCATCTGGCCGGTGCGCCCGAATACACGGCGGGCCAGGCCTCGGCCGTGGCGCTCTCGCCAGACGGACGGACCCTGCTGATCCTCACCAGCGGCTACAATCGGATGAGCGGGCCCGATGGCCGCTTTATCCCGGATCGGTCCACGGAGTGGCTTTTCGTTTTTGATGTCTCGGGCAGGACGCCGGTCCAGAAGCAGGCGATTGCAGTCGCCAACAGCTTCATCGGACTGGCATGGGCGCCGGCCGGAGACCGTTTTTTTGTCTCGGGCGGGGTGAACGACAACGTTCTGGAGTTTGTCGGCGGGCAGGGCGCTTTCGCGGCGGGGCGCGTCTTCAAGCTGGGCCATACGAGTGGGCTCGGCCTCGCCGTCAGGCCTGAAGCGGCCGGGCTCGCGGTAAGCCCCGATGGCCGGCGACTGCTTGTCGCGAACGTCCAGAACGACTCTGTAAGCCTGATCGACCTCGCGTCTGGCGCCGTCGTCGAGCAGGATCTGCGTCCGGGCGTGATTGACCCCCGCAAGAGTGGAGTCCCGGGCGGAACCTTTCCGCGGGCGATCGCCTGGACCTCGAATGATAAAGCCTACGTGGCCAGCGAGCGGGATCGCGAGATCATCGCGCTCGACGTGAGCGGCGGCGGCGTACGGGTGGGTTCGCGGATCCACGTGCGAGGCCAACCGGTGGCCCTGCTGGCGGGACCGCGAGGGAGGCTCTTCGCAGCCCTCGACAATACCGATCGCGCTGTCGTCATCGACACCGCGGCCAACCGCCTTCTGGAATCCATCCCGACCGCCTATCCCCAAGGTTCCACGCGTGCCGGACTTGGTGGAGCCGGGTCCAATGCTTTGGCCCTGTCGCCGGATGGGCGAACTCTGCTCGTAAGCAATGGCGGAGAGAATGCGGTGGCCTTCGTCTCTCTGGACCCGCTGGCGCAGGGCAGGGCTCCGGCCCCGGCTCGTGACGATGATGGCGACGACGATGACAACGCGCCGGCGCAGAGCGCGAGGTCGAGCCTCGTGGGTCTCGTCCCGACGGGCTGGTACCCCACCGCGGTGGCGGCCGGACGCGACCGGATCTTCGTCGTCAACGGCAAGAGCGATCCCGGACCCAATCCCCTTGCTTGCCGCATCACCCTCCAGACCGGCCCCCATGCCGAAGACGCCTGCCGCGCGGCGAACCAATATGTCTGGCAGAACGAGAAGGCTGGCTTTCTTGCGTTTCCGGCGCCGGGCGCGGCGGACCTCGGCCGGCTGACGCGGCGGGTGGAGACGAACAACCACGTCTTCGACACCCTTTCCGCCGCCGACCAGGCGAAGATGACCTTCCTGCGCGCGCACATCCGGCACGTGATCTACATCGTGAAGGAGAACCGGACCTACGATCAGGTGCTGGGCGACCTCCAGGTCGGTGACGGCGACCCGAAACTGGCGGTGTTCGGGCGCGCCCTGACACCCAACCAACACGCCCTGGCGGGTCAGTTCGTCGACCTCGACCGCTTCTTCGACAGCGGCGAAAGCAGCAACACCGGTTGGAACTGGTCCCTCGCCGGCCGCACGAACGACTGGACCGAGCGCGAAGCGCCGGTGAACTATGCCGGCCGCGGCCTGCAGTACGATCAGGAGGGCGACAACCGTAACCTGAACGTGGGGTTTGCGACCTCGGCCGAGCGAGTCGCGGCCAATCCGCTCGGGCCGACCGATCCCAACTCATTGCCCGGGACGCAGGATGTCGCGGCGCCCGACGGCCCCGGTGGGGCGGAGGGACGCGGCTATCTCTGGGATCAGGCGCTGAAGGCAGGGCTGTTGGTCAGGAACTGGGGCTTCTACGGCGACCTCGCGCTTTATGAGCCGGCCGCCGGAAAGTACCGCACGCCCCTGGTGCGCGATCCGTTCAAGGAAGGCGTAAAGGTCTTCACGCCCACGAAAGCGTCGCTGATGGGGATCACCGATCCCTATTTCCGCGGCTTCGACCAATCGTTCCCGGACTATTGGCGCTTTAAGGAGTGGGAGCGGGAATTTGACGGCTTCGTCGCCTCGGGAAAGGCGCCGGCCTTCATGATGGTGCGGCTCGCCCACGACCACACCGGCAATTTCGGCAAGGGGCTGGACGGAGTCGACACGGTCGAGACCGAACTCGCCGACAATGACTATGCGGTCGGCCTTCTGGTGGAGAAGATCGCCCACAGTCCCTTCGCTGCGGACACCCTGATCTTCATCGTCGAAGACGACGCGCAGGATGGCCCGGATCACGTCAACGCCCATCGGGCGCCGGCTTACATCGTCGGGCCGTATGTGAAGCAGGGGGTCGTGGTCTCGCACCGCTACGCGACGGTCAACCTGGTGGCGACGATCGAGGCCGTGCTTGGTCTCGACCCGATGGGTCTGAACGACGCCCTGGCCGAGCCGATGGCTGACGTCTTCGACACCGGCAAGGCCGAGTGGACGTTCTCTGCGCATCCATCGGAGGTGCTCCGCCAGACGGCGCTGCCCCTGCCACCGGAGCGGTCGGCCCAGGCCTGCCGGCTGCGGATGCGGTCTGCGGCCTATTGGGCCGTGGCCATGAAAGGGCAGGACTTCAGCCGCGAGGATGACCTGGACACCGGCGCGTACAACCTCGCCCTGTGGCGAGGCATGAAGGGTGATGCGCCCTATCCGGCGAGCCGCAGTGGGAAAAATCTTCGTGACGGCCGAACGCGCCTGCTCGCCGCGGCGGGAGTCACCGCGTGTGGGGAGGGGGACTGACTTCGCCCATGACCGGGCCGATCTCGTCGTGGAGGACGAGGTCGGCGACGGAGTCCTGCTCGGTGGGCTCGCGATTGACGATCGCCAGTAAGGCTCCCGAACCCTTGGCGAACAGCGGCAGGCCGGCCGCGGGATAGACGACGAGGGATGAGCCGAGCACCAGGAAGAGGTCGCACGCGGCCGCTTCCGCCTCGGCGCGCGCCATCGCCGTCTCCGGCATCGGTTGGCCGAAGGAGATCGTGGCCGACTTCACCAGGCCCCCGCAGGCGCGACAGGCGGGGATCTTGCCGTGTTTGAGAAACGGCTGCCTCAGATCGGCGAACTCATGGCGGAGCCCGCACTCCAGGCACGTCGCATAGCCGGCGTTTCCATGAAGTTCGATCACCTTGCCGGCAGGGACGCCGGCGTCCTGGTGCAGGTTGTCCACGTTCTGGGTGATCACGGCGCTCGCCTTGCCGCTGGCCACCAGGCGGGCCACGGCGAGGTGGCCAGCGTTGGGTTTCGCCCCGGTCCAGCCGGCGGCGCCGCTGAAGGTGCGGGTCCAGGCTTCGCGCCGCTTGTCCTCGCTGGCCACGAACTCCTGGAAATAGATCGGCTTCATCCGGCTCCAGACGCCGCCGGGCGAGCGGAAGTCGGGCACGCCGGATTCCGTCGACATGCCCGCCCCGGAGAAGACCACCAGGCGGCGCGACGCTTCGATCAGACCCTTGAGCGCCTTTCGCGAACTCACGGCGATCCTCTCATCAATCGATATTCTCGGGGAATAGCAGCTCCACGATCACGCAGTCTTTCCAGACACCATCGAGTTTGCCGTGCTTCTCATGTACGCCGACCTCCTTGAACCCCATGCGGGCCATAAGGCTGAGGCTCGCGCGGTTTTCGGGGAAGATCCGCGATATGAGCTTCCAGAGCCCCTCGTCGCGCGAGGCTCTGATCAACGCCGACATGGCGACCTGACCGACCCCCCGGCCGCGGTCCGGCCGGCGGACGTAGACGGAGAACTCCCCAATCCCTTGGTAGCAGCACCGATCGGAATAGGGATGAGCGACCGCGTAGCCGACGACTTCGTCGGACGCGTCCGTCACCGACACAAAGGCATGGGCGTGGTCAAACCACGGCAGGATGTCCGCCACCTCGCGCGGTTCGGTCTCGAAAGTGGCGATCCGATCCTCGATGCCCTGGTTGTAGATCTTGGTGATGTGAGGCGCGTCTTCGCGTTTCGCCGGTCGCGTACGTAGACCCATGGCCAAATCTCGAGTGGAGCGCCCTGGTTGGAGTGAACCATGAAGCGCATGCAGTTGCACGTGAGCGCGCCTGGAGCCTGATGCATCTGCACGGAACAGACGCAAGCGCTGAACCAGGCTCTAAACCTTTGAATCTGGAGCACGTCCGGCCAACAATCAGACCTTCGGGGGCTGCCCGGACTCCGAGGGCACCAGGGACCGGAAGGCGAGGGGAATGAACTCGATCTCCACGCGCCGTCCAAGGCGCATCAGTTCGCCGTCGACAGTGAGAGGGATGCGGCCATGGCCCGTGACCACCACCTTGCGTACCTTCGCCCGCACCACGGCCGGGTCGTTCCGCCAGTTGTCGAGGAGGGTGTTCACGCCCAATCGCAGCATCTCCCCCGCCGAGCGAGTGTCGATCGCCGCCGCTTCCAGCATTTCCTCGTCCTCGTTCATTACTTTCGAGACCAGAGGGCACATCACCGCGACCGCCTCCGCCGATCCGGTGAGGCGGCCGTCGAAGACGTAGTTGAGTGGTTCAGAAACGTGGCGCCGAACGGCGGTGGCGGCGCGCCGCAGGGCTTCGATGAACCGCCGCTCCCGAACCGCCTCGCGCGCGTCGGCCCAAAGGGTCGGCGCCCCCACTACTGCGGCGACGTAAAAGGACAGAGGTCCGGCGCGGCCGCCGCTGATGGAGTGCAGTTTTGGGCTGGCGAGCGTGTCCGAAAGCGCCTCCCGCCAGCCGCGCGCGCCGTAGAGCGCCCGCGGCAGCAAGTTCATAGTGCCCCCGGGGAGCGGGATCAGGACATTGCCGCTGTGGCCGGACTTCTCGGCCGCTGTGCGTATCGTCCCGTCCCCTCCAAGGACCACGAGGACGTCGGCGCGCTCCATCGCTTCGTCGAGCACCCCGTCGAGTTCAGCGGGGGAGGCGCAGATCACTTCGCCATGCGGGAGGCCTGATCCGTCGAAGATCGAGCGAACCTCCGATGGAGCCTGCGGCGTAAAGCTGCCGCTTGCGGTATTGAGGATCGCCACCAGGCGCTCCTGCAGGACATCCGAGGCTGACGGGTTGGTGGCGGGCATGGGGCTCTGGGACGAAGACGTGCGTGAGCCAAAGCCGCAGAGGCCGCGCTCGTTCCCAACCCCGGCATGAGCGCGCGTTCAGCTCCTGACCGGCACGGCCCTGTAGCGCTGCGGGAACAGGACCTTCAGCGACCTCACCTTTGGCAGGTCAAACGTCGCGATGTAGGGCGCGTCGGGGTGCTTGAGCAGATAGTCTTGATGGTAGTCTTCGGCGCGGTAGAAACCAGAGAACGGTTCGACCATCGTCACGATCGGGCGTGCATACAAGTGGACCGACTGAAGTTGCGCGATATATCGGGTAGCGATTTCCTTTTGTTCTGGCGTGACGTAGAAAATCTCTCCTCTATATTGAGGACCGTCGTCCGGGAATTGACGATTCAACTGCGTAGGATCGGTGGCAACGGAGAAATAGATCCGCAGAATGTCGCCGAAGCTGATCTGCTGAGGGTCGAACACGATCTTCACGGATTCCGCATGGCCTGTCGTTCCGGTGCTCACCGTCTCGTAGTCGGCGGTGGATTTTTTGCCCCCCGCGTAGCCAGCCAGGACCTGCTTCACACCCTGAACGTGATCGAAGACTCCCTGCAGCCCCCAGAAACAGCCGCCAGCCAGGACCGCGGTCTCCTCCCGCGCCGGCGATGGCGGGGAATAGGCCGGGGAGGGGGCGAGGACGGGGCGATCGGGACCCCAGCCCGCGCCTAGGGCGGCGCCCGTCGTCAGTATGGCGGTCGCCAGTCCAACCGACGCTGCCGCGGCTGCAAGTGGCGTTTTCAGAGCATGGGGGCGCATGGACATGAGCCTGGGTCCTTGATGTGATGGCGAGCGTCGCCAACGCCTGTGGGCGCGCAAAGGATTCGCCTTCGAGCAGCTGCGGGTTACACAAGCTCGATCAGATCCGCTCCGGCGGGATAACTGGGGAGGAGGCCTGGGATGACGCTGGTGCTCAATGTCCTGTGGTTCGTCCTTGGAGGCTTCGCGGCGGGGTTTGCGTGGATCGTCGGCGGAATCCTCCTCGCGATCACCATCATCGGCCTGCCGTGGGTTCCGGCAGTCTTCCGCATCGCGGCCTTCTCGTTCGCGCCATTCGGGCGCCACGCAGTCGATCGCGCCTGGGCCAGCGGTCGGGGAGAACCCGGGGGCGGCGTGGTCGGCCTGCTGCTGAACATTGTGTGGCTGGTGGTCGGCGGGTGGTACATCGCCCTGGCCCATATCGTGGTCGGGGCGGGACTGTTCGTCACGCTGATCGGAATCCCCTTTGCGCTCCAGCACTTCAAGCTCGCGGGGATCGCCCTGGCTCCAGTCGGCAAGACGATCGTGCCGGCCTGACGATCGCCTGGAATGCCGATAGCCGACATCCCTCCAGTCGTAGCGACCGCCCCCCCGGCCGTGGAAGCGGTGGTGGTGCGCGCGGCGCGCCTGCCGCCCCGCCCGGCCGACGCCGCATTTTCCATCATCCAGGTGCCGCAGGAGGCCCTGCGCACGGCGCCGCGCCTCGACGACGCCCTGGAGCTTGTCCCGGGCTTCTCGCTGTACCGCCGCGTCTCCAGCCTGGGAGCCAATCCGACAACCCAGGGCGTGTCCCTCCGCAGCATAGCAGGGTCAGCCGCGAGCCGCGCTTTGCTGACGCTCGATGGCGTGCCTCAGAACGATCCCTTCGGTGGGTGGGTGATCTTCACGAGCCTGCCTCCGGAAACGATCGGATCCGCGGACGTCGTGCTCGGCGCCGGGTCGGGTCCCTATGGCGCGGGCGCGCTCACCGGCGTCGTGTCGCTCCTAACGCCGGCCCCACGGGCCGGCGACTGGCTCGTCGATGGCCAGGCTGGCGAGCTGGATTGGGGGCGCGGGGCGGGAACCGGGACGGTTGCGCTCGGCGACACCCTCGCCACCTTTTCGGCGGCAGGCGAGACCTCCAACGGGTGGATCCCGATCCGGGACGGGAGGGGGCCGGCGGATACGAGTCTCAGTCTGGGCGACTGGACCGCCAGCGCCCGCTTCCAACGCGACTTCGGACGCGCCGTGGGGGCGTTGCGGGTGTCGACCTACCAGGAGGTCCGGAGCGCCGGAACCCTCTACGCCGACTCCCGGGCGCGTGGCGGTCAGATCAGTCTGACAGCCGAGGCAGATCCAACCCCGTCGCTGTGGGGTTGGCGCGGCCAGGTGTGGGCTCTGGCCTCCGACCTGGCGAACACCTCCGCCTCGGTGTCGGTCAACCAGCACACTGCATCCCTGGCCGACAACGAGTTCCAGACGCCTGCGCTCGGCCTGGGCGCCAACGCGGCGGCGCGCCGTGCATGGTCGCACACGACCCTCGAGTTCGGCGCCGACGTCCGCGCCGATGGGGGCGAGGACCGTGAGACGTTCGACAATATCGGCGGCGTTCTGACCCGGCTTCGTCGCGCCGGCGGCGAGACCCTCGATGGCGGCGTTTACGCCGAGGCGACCCAGAGCGCCGGACGCCTGCTTTTCACCGCAGACGCGCGGCTGGACGACTGGCAGACGTTCAATGGCCACGACATAGAAAGCCCTGCTGCGTCCCCTTCGAACGGCGTCGAGACCAGCTATGGCGCGCGGGGCGGCGTGGTGCCCAGTGGCCGTGCGGGCGTGCGCTACGACCTTGACGGCTCGGACTGGCTCCGTGCAGCGATCTACTCCGGCTTCCGTCCGCCGACGTTGAACGAACTGTTCCGCAGCTATCGGGTCGGGAATAACGTGACCAAGGCCAACCCTTACCTCACGCCTGAGCGGCTTTACGGGGGCGAAGGAGGCGCGGGCGGCCATCGCGGCATCTTCGATTGGACCGTCACGGTCTTCTACAATCGGCTGGACGATCCGGTCACGAACGTCACGCTCAGGGATGGCCCGTACACCGACCCGATCGTGGGCTTCGTGCCAGCCGGCGGGGCGCTCCTCGAACGGGAAAACGTCGGGGCGATAAATGCTTACGGGGTAGAGACCACGGCGCAGCTGACGCTGTCATCGCGGCTGAACCTGCAGGCCGCGTTCGATTGGACGCACGCGCGCGTCTATGGCGGCTTGGCTGCGGCCGATCTCGATGGGCTTCGTCCGGCCGAAACGCCGCCCGTGGTGATGACCGCCTTTGCGACCTGGGCGCCTCTTCGCCGGGTGAAGATCATAGGCGGTCTGCGCCACGAAGGTCTGAGATACGTGGATGACCAGAACCAATTGCCTCTCGCGCCCGTCACAGTCATGAACCTGCGAGCCGAGTTCGCAGCGAGTTCTCATGTAACGCTGTTCATTGCGGCCGATAATCTGTTCAACGCGGCGGTGCAGCAGAATGAATCGGTGACCGGCCTCTACAGCTATGGACCGCCCCGGATCGTGAGCGCAGGCTTCAGGCTGGCCGGGGGCCCGTGAGGCCGGGTCGGACCCATAGCAAACCCCGTTCAGACGCACTGGTCTGAACGGGGATGATTTGCTCGAGACTCAAGCGTACAGCCGCAATCCCGCGTCCGCAGCATTCCGTGCAAACGCGGCAGGCTCTAGGCGAAGCGACGCCCAGCGCCCGACCGGATCACTGGGGCGTCGCGGCGGGAGCGGCCGCAGGGGCGGCTTCAGTCGAAGTCGACGCCTTGTGGTGCTTGGCGGCCATATGATGATGCTTGGCCCCCTTATGGTGCGCGCCATGCGACGAACCGCCCGCTTCCGGCGGATTGGGAATTGGTTGCATGGTCGCCTGGGGCGCAATGTCCTGAGCCGCCGCTGCGCCAGCGAACGCAGCCGCCGCCGTCATGGCCGCGATAGCCGATAACTTCATCCTAAACTCCCCGAGTCGTTCGTGAACGAATAGCGACTCATAGTCAGTCTTGCCGCGTTCTCAAGCCAAACGGGCCCCGATTGGCGAAACGGCTCAGTCGGTGTGACCAAAAAGCCTTGACCTGCGTCGGCGCCAGACCGGAACCAAGGCGCGGTTTGACCTCGATGGGCGCAATGGCTAAGAATTGAAGTCGGGGGCCTAGCCCTGGCGCGGAAGCAGAGAATCTTATTAATGGATCGACGGGCGGGGATTGCTCTGGCCGCTGCAGCGTGCAGTGTGCTGGCGGCGTGTAACAATGGGGCCAAGACTCCAACCGGCCAAGTGGTGGCGACCCTGGGGCGTCAGGAAATCACCATGCGGGACCTGAGGGCTGAACTTGGGAATTACAATGCTCCTGACGCAAAGAGTCTAAAGGTCGCGGAAACCATTGCCCTACGGAACATTGTCGGTCGCACCATAGTCGCCGACGAGGCGCGCAAAGAGGGGCTCGAGAAGACTCCCGACTTCGCTCTGACCAAACAGCGAGCGATCGACACGCTCCTGGTGCAGGCGCTGCAGCAGAAGATCGTATCGCAGGTGCCGCCTGCCACCAAAGACGAGGCGCAGCGTTTCATCGACGCGCACCCCGACATGTTCGCCCAGCGCAAGATCTATGTTCTGGACCAGCTCCAGATGAGACAGCCGTCCGACCCCGCCGTCGTCAAGGCCATGGAGCCGCTGAAGACCTTCGACGAGATCCAGGCCCTGCTCACACAGAACAAGATCCCGTTCCAGCGGGGTACGGCCGCCCTGGACGCTCTCACGGCTGATCCCAGGCTGGTCGAGGCGCTCCAGAAGCTGCCGTCTGGCGAGCTTTTTGTGCTGCCGGCCGGCCAACTTCTTACCGTGAACCAGATCAAGGACACGAAGATCGAGCCCGTGCCGTCTGACAAGGCGATCCCTCTGGCCGAGCAGATTGTCACCAAGCAACGCACCGAGGACACGGTGCGGAGGCGTTTCCAGGAACTCTTCGCTCAGAACGTGAAGCAGGTGAAGTTCAGCAAAGAGTTTGCCGCAGCGGCGCCGACAGCGGCCGCGGCTCCGGCGCAATCCGCTCCGGCTGCCGCCGCTACGCCACCGGCGGCGGGCACGAGCCCCGCTTCGGGGGCTGAAGCGTCCTCAGGTGGTCGCTGACCAACTCCGGAGGCGAAATGCACATGCGGCCTTTCCCATCGGGCCGGTGGGGGCGCGACTGCGGCGCGTCCCGCGTGAGCCCATTTCCTGCTCTCACTTTGCAGGTCCTGCCCGCGACGGCCATCGCGGTTGCGCTAGGCGTGTTCGCGACGCCCTGCGCCGCTCAGGTCTCCGGATTGCCGTC
>DASXGR010000243.1:0-8044 GCA_036488935.1 Caulobacteraceae bacterium
GCGCAGGCGTTGGGACGGGCGTGGGCCGACGGGCGCACCGAGCCCCTGCTGCAAGTGCTTGGATCCAGTTCCTATCCGCTGGTGATCTCCGGCGATCCGGTCGAGGACAAGGCCACACGACTGAGCATGGGGCAGGCCTTCGCCCGCAGTCACCGCCTCCAGTCGGACGGGCCGGACCGAGAGATTCTCATCCTGGGCGCCGAAGCCTGGCCCTTCCCCATTCCAATCGTCCGCCGCTATCCCGTTCCGTTCGTCCATCTTGACGGTGCGTGGACGTTCGACGTGAAGGCCGGGGAGATGCAGATCCTCGATCGGCGGATCGGCCGCAACGAGATTTCGGCGATCGAGACCTGCCGCGCGTTCGTGCTCGCCCAGAGGCAGTTCGCGGCTCGCTATGGACACGGGGCGTTCGCGCGCAAGGTCGATAGCACGCCCGGGACTCACGACGGCCTCTACTGGAAGGCCGGCCCGGGCCAGCCGGAGAGCCCGTTGGGACCCCGCGTCGCCCTGTCGGAATCCCAGGGTTATGGTGCGGCTAGCCGCGCGGGGGCCGCGCCGCTGCGGGGCTACTACTTCCGCGTCCTGACCGCACAGGGAAAGAGCGCTCCGGGCGGAGCGAAAACCTATCTCTCTGGCGGCCGGATGACCGGCGGCTACGCCCTGCTGGCCTGGCCGGCGAAGTGGCGTGATTCCGGGGTGATGACCTTCATGATCAATCAGGCCGGGATCGTCTTCGAGAAGAACCTGGGCCCCCTCACGCCGTTTCTGGCCCACCACATCGAGACCTTCGATCCCGACAGCACCTGGCGGATCGCCGAAGCTGAGCCCCGGTGAGGTTGGCGAGGAGACCGTCAACGAGGCGATAGCCTCCGCTTGTAGGGGTTATGGCACGAAGGAGTCCGGGAACGACGATGGGGGTTTGGTATCATGTCCCCAAACCTGTCCTGTAGGTCCCGCCGTGAGACCGATCGTGCAGCTAAAGCGCGCCTATGATCCGCCGGGCGAAAATGATGGTCGCCGCGTGCTGGTTGACCGCCTGTGGCCGCGGGGGGTCTCGAAGGATAAGGCGGCCATCGACCTCTGGCTGAAGGAAGTGGCCCCGACCTCAGAGCTTCGCCGATGGTTTGGTCACCGGCCTGAACGATGGCCCGAGTTCAGGACACGGTACCTGGACGAACTGAGGTCGAATCCCGCCGTCGACGAGTTGCGCGCGATCAGCGAGTCCGGCCCAGTCACGCTCGTCTATGGCGCGAAAGACCGCGAGCACAATGACGCGGTCGTGCTGGCGGAGTTCCTGAACCCGAAGACCTGAACCAGAACCGCGCCAGCGCTCAGGCCGACGCCGCCGCCAACGCCCTGTCGAGAGTGACCAGTTCCGCGTCCAGAGCGCGGCTGAGCCAGAGAGAGCTGGCGTCATGAACCGTCAGACCCGTCGCTTCGGCGAGGTCCAGCGTAGCCGCGTGGTCGACGGCGACGGTCTCGATGTTCAGCCGCTGTGCGAGCCCGAGAGCCGCGCGCAGCGCTTCCCGCGCGTCTGGCCGGCGCCGGATCTTGGTCAGGCAGACATCGGCCAGTTCGAAGTCGAGCAGGGCGGGCGCCGTCAATCGGCCGCCCTCCAGCCGCGCCGCGATCGCTTCGGCCTCTGGTTCGTCGAACAGCAAAGCCGCGAGCGCCGAGGCGTCCACGACCTTAACGCCGGTCACGATCAGCCCGGACGATAGCCGCCGACTCGGTCGGCGTGCGCAGCCCAAGGCGCCGCACTTCCGAGAGCAATTCGGCGGGGCTCAGTTCCCGCTCCGACTGAACTGCCTCCTCTATGATCGCGAGCAACTCGCCCTGGAGCGACCGATGGTGTCGCTCCGCCCGCAACCGCAGTCGCGCGACGACATCCTCAGCGACATTCTTGATCGACAGATTGAGAGGCAATGGTTCCGAAACTGCTCCAATTTGGAACCGTTGATACCACTAGCCGCTTCTTCAGCCAATTCGCCGCGATGACAAGGATGCCATTCGCTAGCGCTGGCCAGGCATCTCAGGAGAGTCCATCGCCTTCGCGAGGATCCCGCGGATCCACAACGGTATCCTAATCCGTAGCAGGGCGTAGTTGACCACGCCGAAACACAGCAGCCCGGCCGAAAATTTCGGGAGCAAAACCTCAGGATTCTTACCCGAATTTAAATGTGGCGCCGCAAAGACCACAACACATATTAAAATGAATATCATAATTAGAATCGAATATAGCGCCGCTATAGACAAAAAAAATTTTACGTGAACTTTCTCTTCCGTTTCGGTTAGACTAAACATTCCGTGATTCACAAACAGAAATATGCTCCAATTGTTGAAGATCGGCTTCTGGCGCCGAAATTCGATCGCTTTGTCGGTTTCCGTAACAAGGTTGGCTCCGCCCACCTGCAATGCTTCTTTGAACACGCGGCGCGCGTCATCAAGACGGATGGGTTCGTCGGATGTTATGTTTCCCTGCACGGAGAATACAGATAGTTGGCCGATCAATCCCATGCTCCCCAATTGGACCGCGCCCGATGAGCCGGTTTCGACACGGTTCGCAACGCCAATCCCGGTGCGACGGGACGGGTCAGGGCGATTTCTAAATATTGATTTACTCGCTCCGATGATCTTGAGGTCTCGGAGAATATCTACGCAAAAGAAGCGTCGCTTGACAACGACTTATCCAAAAGCCGCGAATGGATCTCAATTCCTGCATTTATTTCGACTTCGCCAATCTCGTACGAATCCCACCATCCGATGGGCTCTATCGCGAAATTGGTGGACGGGTCGGCAGAGCAATATTTTGACGCGTCAGCTTCGGCCAGACTAAGGGCCTCATCGTGATCACTTGCGGCGTATAGTACAACCCGCTCCTCGACATTGAGCGTTTGTCCCGTCGCCTTATTATACCAGCGATACAGACCCTTTACGCCAAACCACCGCGCCATTCCCGACTCCCCGGTACGCCGGCGTCCCGCCGGCTCTTCCTATTCGCGTCTTCGTGGCAGACGCGCGCTGGCAAAGAAAACACCCGAAGAAAGCAAGAAAAGAGCCGGCGGGACGCCGGCGGACCTAGAAAGAGCGGGCATCCAAGGTCCTGGAATGCCGCGCGTTCCCTACCCCTCCCCCACCAATCCCCCCACGAACCCGTCCAGCCAGAGGTTCCGCACTCGACGCTCGCACTCGGCGCGATAGATCGCGGCCAGGCGCGCGTAGGCCTCTTCGAAGTCGTCGTTGACGATCACGTAGTCGTACTCGACCCAGTGGCGGATCTCGTCGCGGGCGCGGGCGAGGCGCCGTTCGATCACGTCGGGGGCGTCTGAGGCGCGGGAGCGCAGGCGGGCAGCCAGTGCGTCGAGTGTCGGGGGGAGGATGAAGATCTGCACGGTGTCCTGGCGCGCGGCGGTGCGGATCTGTTCGGCGCCCTGCCAGTCGATGTCGAAAAGCACGTCCCCGCCGGCGGCCAGTCGCTGCAGGATCGGGGCGCGGGGGCTGCCGTAGCAGTTCTCGTGCACCTCGGCCCATTCGAGGAACTCGCCGCCCGCGACCATGGCGTCGAATCGCTCGCGATTGACGAAGTGGTACTCGCGCCCGTCCACCTCGCCTGGGCGCGGGTGACGCGTGGTGGCCGAGACAGACAGCTGCAACTCCGAAAAGTCGGCGATCAGGCGACGAGACAGCGAGGTCTTTCCGGCGCCCGAGGGGCTGGAGATCACCAGCAGAAGGCCGCGATGCGCCCGCCCCCTATTCCACATTCTGCGCCTGCTCCCGGAACTGGTCGATCACAGCCTTGAGGTCCAGGCCGATCGCGGTGAGAGCGGCACTGGCCGACTTGGCGGTCAGGGTATTGGCCTCGCGCATGAACTCCTGCGTCAGGAAGTCTAGCTTGCGGCCCACCGCCCCGCTTTGCGCCAGCAGGCCGCGCGCGGCCTCGATGTGGCCGGCGAGGCGGTCCAGCTCCTCCTGCACATCGGCGCGCACCGCCTGGGCTGCGGCCTCCTGGACGATCCGCTCCTCGCTCGCGGCCTCTCCCGCCAGTTCGATCAGCCGCCGTTCGAAGCGCGCCTTGATCAACTGCGGCTGACCCTGCGCCTCTTCGCGCGCGGCGGCGGTAAGGGTTTCAATCTGGTCGAGCTGACGCTGCATCACCGCTGCCAGGGCGCGCCCCTCCGCGCGACGCGCCTGGTCCAGGGCCTCCATCGCTCCGGCAAGGGTGGCGGCCATCGCCGCCTCCAGGGCCTCACGCGCCTGCGGATCGGACTCGGGTTCCGCGATCCGCGCCACCCCCGGCAGAGCCAGCAGGCCATCCAGGCTCGGCGGGGCGGCCCGGCCGCTGGCGACCAAGTCTGCGCCCAGCGCGAGGTAGCGGGCGATCGCCGCCTCGTCGATGCGCAGCGCCTGAGCCCCTTCGGGCCGGCGCGCTTGCAGGCTGACGCCCACCTGGCCGCGCTGCAGGCGCGCCTGCGCCGCCTCGCGGGCCGCGCGCTCCAGGCCGTCGAAGCCCGGCGGGCCGCGGAAGCGCACCTCCAGGCCGCGCCCGTTCACCGAGCGCGCCTCTGCCGCCCAGTTCCAATCGCCCAGCGCGCCCTCCAAGCGGGCGAACCCCGTCATACTCGAAACACTCATCCCGTCCCCCGCGAGGCGCTGGCCGCCTGGTTCGCCTTCTCGATCGCCCGCCAGCGCGCGACGTTACGCTGGTGCTCTTCCAGCGTCGCGGAGAAGGCGTGCCCGCCGGTTCCATTGGCCACGAAATACAGATCGTCCGTCCTGGCCGGCGCCAGAGCGGCCTCGATTGAAGCGCGCCCGGGATTGCCGATCGGCGTCGGCGGCAGGCCCTCGACGCGATAGGTGTTCCACCGCGTGTCCGACTCCAATTCGGAGACGGTGAGACCGTGGCCCAGGGGCCGGCCGCGCGTGAGGCCATAGATCACCGTCGGATCGCTCCCCAGCCGCATTCCCTGACGAAGCCGGTTGAGGAAGACGGCCGCAACCAGTGGCCGTTCGGCCGGCAGGGCGGTTTCCTTTTCCACGACCGAGGCCAGAATCACCGCCTGCTCGGGGTCGCGGTACGGAAGGCCAGGCGCCCGTGAGGCCCAGAGCCGGGCCAGAAGGGCGTCACGGGCGCGCTCCATGCGCGCCTCCACCGCCGCGCGAGAGTCGCCGCGGCGCACCTGATAGGTCTCCGGCAGGATCGAGCCCTCGGGTGGGACAGGCGTGGGGCCGCTCAACACGGGATCGGCGGCCAGGACCTCGGCGACCTGGACGGAGGAGAGCCCCTCGGGGATCGTCACGTAGTGACGCACGATCAGGCCCCGGCGGATCGCGTCCAGCACGCGCGCCAGGCTCTCGCGCGGGGCGAATACGTATTCACCCGCCTTGAGCGCGTGGGCCTCTCCGGAGATCTCTGCGACCAGAATGAAGACCGAGGGCGAGCGAACCACGCGCGCGCGGGCGAGGTCACGGGCGACGCCGCGCACGCCCCCGCCCGGCGGCAGGGTCAGGCTGGTGGGCGCAGCGCTCGGCCCTGGTCCCCAGATCTCGAACGCGAGAAGGATCACAAACGCCGCCACCAGGGCGCCGCCGCCCAGGAGAAGGGGTCTGACCGGAAACCGGCGCCGCCGCCTGGCCGCGGCCCGGCGTCGGGCCTGCCGGCGGGGCCTTCGACTCACGGCGCTTTCTTGAACACGACCGAAGCGTTGGTGCCGCCGAAGCCGAAGCTGTTCGACATGGCGACATCGATCTTCATGGGTTTGGCGGCGTTGGGCGCCAGGTCGACGGGCGTGTCCACAGAGGGATTGTCGAGGTTGATCGTCGGCGGGGCGATCTGGTCTCGCAGGGCCAGAATGGAGAAGCAGGCCTCCACCGCCCCGGCGGCGCCCAGCAGGTGGCCGATCGACGACTTGGTCGAGGACATGGTCAGCTTGCCGGCCGCCTGCCCGAAAAGACGCTCCACCGCACCCAGCTCGATCTCGTCGCCCAGCGGCGTGGAGGTGCCGTGGGCATTGACATAGTCAATGTCCGCGGGATCCAGCCCGGCGCGGGCGATGGCCGCCTGCATGGCGCGATAGCCGCCGTCGCCATCCTCCGCCGGAGCAGTGATGTGGAAGGCGTCGCCCGCCAGGCCATAGCCGATCACCTCGGCGTAGATCTTCGCGCCGCGGGCGCGGGCGTGCTCCAACTCCTCCAGGACCAGGGCGCCGGCGCCCTCGCCCATGACGAAGCCGTCGCGGTCCCGGTCATAGGGGCGCGAGGCCTTGGTCGGCGCATCGTTGAACTTGGTGGCCATGGCGCGGCAGGCGATGAAGCCGGCAATGCCGATCTTGCACACCGCCGCCTCCGCGCCGCCCGCCACCATCACATCGGCGTCGCCGTACTGGATGAACCGCATCGCATCGCCCACAGCATGAGCGCCGGTGGCGCAGGCGGTGACGACCGAGTGGTTCGGCCCCTTGAACCCGTGCTTGATCGAGACCTGGCCGGAGGCGAGGTTGATCAGGGCCGAGGGGATGAAGAACGGGCTGACGCGCCGCGGGCCCTTCTCATGCAACTCCACCGCCGTGTCGGCGATGGTCGAGAGGCCCCCGATCCCCGCGCCGATGTTCACCCCGGTGCGCGCCCGGTCTTCCTCCGTCTGAGGAGACCAACCGGAATCGGCGATCGCCTCGTCGGCGGCCGCCACGCCATAGAGGATGAAGTCGTCGACCCGGCGCTGGTCCTTGGGACTCATCACCTGATCGGGATCGAAGGCGTGCGGCAAATCAGGCCCGCCGCCCCCGCGACCATCCACCCGCGGCACTTCGCACGCCACCTGGCAGGCGTAGTCCGTGGGATCGAAGGCGGTGATTCTGCCGGCGCCGGACTTGCCGTCCAGCAGGGCCCGCCAGGTCGGCTCCACCCCCCAGGCCAGGGGGGTGACCATGCCAAGACCGGTAACGACGACGCGACGCATGAGCTTGGAGCCTCGTGCGGGAGCCCGATCAGGCGCCCAGGCGCTCGCTGATGAAGGTCACGGCGTCGCCGACCGTCTGGATGTGCTCGGCAGCGTCGTCGGGAATCTCGATGTCGAACTCTTCCTCAAAGGCCATCACCAGCTCGACGTTGTCGAGGCTGTCGGCGCCGAGGTCGTCGATGAAGCTCGCCTTCTCGGTGACCTTCTCAGGGTCGGCGTCGAGGTGCTCGATGACGATCTTACGCACACGCTCGAGAATATCGGACATATTAGTCAGTCCCGTCCTTCTTTAGAGTTGGGGCAATCGGAGGTTCGGCGAACTCTCAGATCCGCCGCCCGGGTGGATGTGTCGGCTCCGAACTTGCGGAGCGCGCCGCGGCTTAGGCGTGGGTTGAACTCGCAAGAGCGCCTAGCATGTTCCTCCGCGTCCGCCTAGCGGCCCCCGGGAGGCGCCAGCACGGCGCGAACACGGACATCAAATCATCGCCATTCCGCCGTTCACGTGCAGGGTCTGACCGGTCACATAGGCGCCCGCCTCGCTGGCCAGATAGACGCAGGCGCCGGCGACGTCCGCACCGCCGCCCAGACGCCCCATCGGGATGGTGGAGAGGATCTGGGTCTTCTGCGCCTCGGTCAGAGCGTCAGTCATCGGACTTTCGATGAAGCCGGGGGCAATGCAGTTGGCGGTGATGTTGCGGCTCGCCACCTCCTGGGCCAGGGCCTTGGTGAAGCCGATCATGCCGGCCTTCGAAGCGGCGTAGTTGGTCTGGCCGGCGTTGCCCATCACCCCCACGACCGAGGTGATGCCGATGATCCGGCCCGAACGGCGGCGCATCATGCCCCGCAGCGCCGAGCGGCACAGGCGGAAATAGCTTTCCAGGTTAACCCTGAGGACGGTGTCGAAGTCCTCGTCCTTCATCCGCATCAGCAGGCCATCACGCGTGACGCCCGCGTTGGAGACGAGGATGTCGAGGGATGCGCCGCAGGCGGCCTCGGCGGCTGCGATCAGGCCATCCACCGCCGCCCCATCTGACAGATCACACGCGACCATGAAGGCGCGCTCGCCCAGTTCGCTCGCAAGGCTCTCCA
>DASXGR010000244.1:0-28117 GCA_036488935.1 Caulobacteraceae bacterium
GCGGCCTTGTCCTCGATGTGCATCGCCATGTGCACGCCCAGGAGGCGGAAACGCAACGGGTCGGGCAGGTCGCGCCGCACGGCCCACGCGCTCTGGGCCTGGGGCCGGGCCCGCCAGACGACCGTGAGGTCGGCGCAGGGCCTGGCCTTGCCGGTGGCGTCCTCGCACTGTCTTTGCCACGCCGCCGCTTCAAGCACGACGGCGTCCGCCTTGCCGGCGCGCAACGCCGCGAGCGCCGCCATTTCGTTTGGGGCGATCAGTTCGCGGCCGGAGATGGCGCCGCCGTATCCGTGCTCGGAAAGCACCTCGCGGGGTAGGTCGAGCGCGACGTCGCTCGAGCCGCCGAAGGCGATCGTGCGCCCTCTCAGCGACTGGGGATCCCCTCCCTGCCCGGCCCTCACGGCCAGGACCACCGGCACACGAGCCAGCCCGCCCTCGGGCCTGACGGTCATCGTGGCGCGCACGCCGGCCCTGACGGCCGGATAGCTGGCCCGGTCCAGCGCGGCCATGTCGAGCCTGCCGGCGGCGAGCGCGGCCGCTCCCTCCGCAGGGCTCGCGACCGGGCAGGCCAGGACCGGACGCTCGAGCCGCCTGGCCAGGAGATCGAAATAGGCGCGCTCCCCGGCCGGCGCCGAGGGCGAGAGCGGCGCGCAGGGGCCGGACGAGGCCTGCACGACGCCGATCCGGAACGGCGCAGGAGCGGCGGCGACAAGGCCGAGGGCGGCCAGAGCCAGGGCGGTTCGTTTCACTGATGCAGTCCCCGGCGATGCGCGATGTCGTCCGTACGCAGTTTTATGATGTTCGCGTAGAAACTGCGGTCCACCGCCGCGTAGGTGGTGCCGTCGGTCTGGCCGATCTGGCTGAAGGTTTTCGGATCGTCGAAAGGCATGGCGGCGAGCGCCCCCCGCACGGTGTCGATGAACGACTGGGGCCGGTCTGTGCGCACGACCACCACCGGGTTGGGGATGGGCCCGGCCAACCAGATGATCCGGAAGTCCTTGGGATCGATCAGGCCGCGCCTGGCCAGGATGTAATAGGGACCGGCGGAAAACCCGGTCTTGGGCGTCCCACCGGACATCTCCACGAGGGCGCCGTCGAACTGGCCGTTCTGCATGGCCATGACCGACTGGGTATGCCCGCCTGAGAAGCCGGTCTTGCCGAACAGCGTGTCGGGGTCGATCCCCTGCTCGCGCATCTTGGCGCGGGGAAAGAGGTAGCCGGACGTCGAATTGAAATCGACGTATCCGAACGAACGACCCTTCAGGTCACGAATTGAGTGATAGGGGCTGTCGCTCTTCACGATGACCGACGAGTAATAGCCGAGCCCTCCCTCCGCATCGCGCGTGGTGAGGATCGGCGTCGCCAGATTGCCGATCTGGGCGTCAACGTTGGCGTAACCGCCGCCCGCGAGCCAGGCGACGTCCACCTGATTGGAGGCCATGGCCTGGATCGGGCCGTTGTAGTCCGAACTCTCGTACGACTTCACCGGAACGCCGACAGCGTGGGAAATCCGCGTCCTGAAGGCGCTCCACCGCATGGCCATGGTTGGGTCGCTCTGCCCCGCCGATACGGCCATTCGGACTTCGCGCATCTTGCCGTCGGCGCCTGTACGGCCGCAGCCGCTCAAGGCCAACGCCGCAAGAACCGATGCCGCAAGATGACGATTGAACATGAACTGGCCGTCTCCGGGCGCGGTCCCAGCAGTCGGCGAACGCGCATCGAACCGATGCCAGAGCCTGATGTCGCGGGTGTGAATGACGGCGTGGCCGGACACCGACATGCCAGGAATTTGTTGAAGAAGCCGCTCAGGCTCCGGGCCAGTCGCGCGCGTTGCGGAGGCGTATGCCGCTGGCGTGCAGGGTCGTGGACCAGACGCCGGCCAGCGGAGCGAGCGACGGCATGGCGCGAAGTTCGACGCCCTGCCCTTCCAGGACGCGCGGAAGCTCGCTGATGATCTCCATGCGGATGGGGGTCACCGCCGCGCGCGACACCCACATTCCTGCGTCGTCCAGGCTCTCGAAGGTCTCAGGCGGGAGGTCGTAACGGCAGATCGTCGCCCTCGCGATCGCATCGAGCCAGGTTTCCTCCACGTAGGCGATCATCCTGGAGGCGCTCCCCTGCCAAAACCGCGCCTGATCCTCGGCCGTCGTCGCGTCCGTCGGCCACAGGAGGATGCGCGGGCAGTCGCGCGGGAAGAGGTACATCGCCTGGCGTCCCTCTTCGATGGCCCAGACCAGAGCGCCGTTCAGCCACTCCCGCCCCGGCGGGCGGGGCGAAGGCTCGAGGACCGGCCGGGGCGTGAAGCAGGTGACCTTCGGGTCCTCGCTGAAATGGAACAGTCGCATTGGCGGTCTATGTCGCGCCTCCCCGACGCGGGCAATTGACCCCTGCGCCGGGCGACGGCCCATCGAGCCCGAGCGATTTCGTACGCCGATTAATTCGGGCCAACAAGCTAAGTTCCGCATACAGAATATTTCAGAACAACAGACTAAACGGTTCCGCACTAAATAGTTTCGAAAACGTTAGACAAGTCCCTCGGACGACACCAATCGTTCACAAAACTGAATCCTGACCGACAAGGCCGATCCCTATCCCGCGACTGGCTAACTCATAGTCAAGCAGCGGGGATCAAATGGGAATCCGTTTCAAACAGCTGGCCCTCACGGGCGCCAGCACCTGTGTCATTGCGCTGACGGCTTTGGCCTCACCGGCTACCGCTGAAACCACGGCGGGCGCGGGGGCCTCCGCCGCGGAGGCTTCGGCCGCGGCGGGCGCAGAGGCTTCGGCCGAGGCCGACAGCGGCACCGGGCTGAGCGAGGTGATCGTCACGGCTCAGAAGCGATCCGAAAACTTGCAGAAGGTCCCGATCTCCACTTCGGTAATGAACAGTCAGGCGCTGGCGGATCGCCACATCCAGTCCCTGGACGATCTGATCGCCGGCGGGATCCCCAGCCTCCACGCCCTGCCCTACGCCTCGCGTCCGTTCAACCTGATCCTGAGCATCCGCGGCGTCGGGGTGATGACAGACACCAACCAGCCGGCGCGCGACTCGGGTGTGGGTGTCTATATCGACGGTGTCTATCTGGGCCGCCCGCAGGGGCTGGACGCCGCCCTTTATGACATCGACAGCCTGGAAGTGCTCAAGGGGCCGCAGGGCACGCTGTTCGGCCGCAACACCGAAGGCGGCGCGCTCAATATCACCACCAAGAAGCCGACCGGCCAGTTCGGTTTCGACGTGACCGGCGGCGTCGGCAATTACGGCAGCAATGAGACCATCTTCCATCTCAACCTGCCCGAATGGCACAATTTCAGCCTGAAGGTGGATGGCATCACCAATTCGCGCGATGGCACCGTCAAAAATCCGCTGGCCGGCGCTTCCGATTACGGGGCCTATGACCGGCGTGGCGTGCGCGTGCAGCTTCAGTGGCAGCCCACGCCCTATTTCACCGCCAACTATACCTACGACCAAAGCCACACCGCCGAGACCACGACGTACTCTCAAGTCGTCCAGGCGGGCACGAACAAACTCGCGCCGATCCTGCCAGTCCAGCCAAATCGCGTTAGCTCGGCCACCGTCGGCATACCGTTGGAGCCCAGCCTCGGCGATCAGTCCGGCCACACTCTCACCCTGAATTGGCAGGCCGCGCCGAACCTGACGATCAAGTCGATCACCTCCTATCGCGATCTTTACCAGAACCAGTGGCAGAACAGCGCCTCAGGGGCAGTCTTCACACCCAATGCTCAGTTCGCCCGTTACAGTCTCGCTGAATTTGTCCAACATCAGTATAGCCAGGAATTTCAGGCGATCGGCGATATCGGCCGCCTGAAGTACGTCGCCGGCGCGCTCTTCTATCACGAGCACGTGGAGGATATGGCCCAGACGTTCAACTCGATGCAGTTCAACGCCACAGGCACGTCCGCCACCGTGCTGCCGCTGGGTTCGAACATAACCCCCGTGAGCATCGATATACCGATCCTGTTTCCTCACGCCGGGATCGACCGCGCCAGCCGGGTCAGCACCGATAGCTATGGTGTTTACGGCCAGGCCACCTATACGCCCCCGATTTTCGACGACATCTTCCACTTGACGGGCGGTCTGCGTTGGACGGACGACAAGAAGAATGGCCAGCTTTACGTCGTGAACAACGCCGTGCCCGTCGACGCTTTCGGCAACGTCGGGGTGCTCGGCTTCGACAAGAGCTGGTCGCGGGTCGATCCGATGGTCAACCTCGCGGTCGATGTCACGCCTGACGCCGAGGCCTACGTCAAGTGGGGCACGGGCTACAGGTCAGGCGGGGCCAATTCACGCTCACTGACCTACAAGCCCTTCGACCCTGAAGAAATCTCGATGTACGAAATCGGCGCCAAGACCGAGTTCTGGGATCATCGGGCCCGCTTCAACGTCGCGGCCTATGTCGGCACGTACACGAACTTTCAGGTCGACTTTACAGCGCCTTACTATTCCTACGATGCGAACGGCAACGTGATCACCTCGGCCTCGACGACGCGCACGACCACGGACACGATCAACGCGCCGGGCGCCGCCCACGTACACGGCGTGGAACCCGATTTCACGGTGACTCCGTTGGAGGGACTGACGCTTTCGGCCAGCTATGCCTATAACTACGTGCACGTCCCGGCCACGCTCAATCCTTTTCCGACCTATGTCCCGGGCGTCGGCATGGTCGTCGCCACCACGGCGACGATCATCTACCAGGAAGTTACGCCGTTAAACGCCGCGAGCGGGTCGATCGACTATCAACGGCCGTTCGACCGTTTCACGCTGCGGGCCCACCTGGACGGCAACTGGGACTCGGGATCCTACAGCACCGACCGCGATCCCAGCCCGGGCCTGACGGCAATCAAGAGCCAGCCCGGCCTCGTGTTCAACGGCCGGATCTCGGCTGGCGATATGGTGGTGCCTTCGACGGGCGCCAGGCTGACGCTCTCGTTCTGGGTGCGCAACCTCTTCAATGAACAGCATCTCTACACGCGCGGGATCTCCCTCACGGGGGGGATCACCGGCGTCTACAACGACCCGCGCACCTTCGGCTTCGAAGGCAATATGAGGTTCTGACTGGGGACGCCCGGCCCGATCGGGCCGGGCGTTTTCCCCCGCCGGCGGGCAAGCGTCCCCATCTCACTGGCCCGCCGGCTTTTTTACTTCTTTGCGGATGCGAAAAGAGCCGCTCTCAGAGGGGCTATGCCATTCACACGTCTCGCGGTGAGGCCACCCTCTCCCGCAACGGGACTGTCGCAGAAATTCTCAATTTCTCTCGTCATCCCGGGCCGTAGCGACCCTCGCGAATGCGAGGGGAAGCGAGGACCCGGGACCCAGGGGCCACGCCAGCGGCGCTGCGGTTCGCGAACCTCAGCGCTCATCCCAGTCACCTGGGTCCCGGGTCCTCGCTTCACCCGGCTAACGCCGGGTTCGCTACGGCCCGGGATGACGGATCAAAGGGAGGCTGGAATTACGCAACGGTCCCGCAAGGGGAGAAGGGCGATGAAGACGGCCACGCCTCCAGCTTCAGCCGACGCGCGCGCCACCCGTCCAGACTCCGCGCACCACGGGAAGATCCCGGATCCGCCTGACACGCACCAGATCGGCGCGGCGTCCCGTGGCGACCGCGCCCCTGTCGTCCAGGCCGACCGCGGCGGCGACCGTGTCCGTGACCGAGGCCACGGCGCGCGACAGCGACCAGCCAAATGGCGCCGCAGCAAGGGCAAAGGCGCATTCGATCAGGCTGCGCGGCACGTAATCGGAGGCGAATGCGTCCAGCAGCCCCATCTCGATCAGCTCCGAAGCTGGCACGTTTCCGGAATAGGACCCACCCCGGATCAGGTTGGGACCGCCCATGACCACGGTCATGCCCCGTGCATGCGCGCGCTCCGCCGCCTCCCGGGTTACGGGGAACTCCGAGATCGTGGCGCCCAGATCCGCGCCTTCGTCGACATGCTCGACATCCTCGTCGTCATGACTCGCCAGGGCCAGGTTCCTCGCCTTGGCGACGCCGGCGACGAAGCGGGCGTTGGAGGCGGCGTTACGGGCCTGGCGTCCGCGAATGTCCTCGAGACGGCGCGAAACATCGTCCTCGCTCATGCCGCGTTCGCGCCATCCGCGCAGATGGCCCTCGATGTTGCGGTACTGCCGCTGGCCCGGCGTGTGGTCCATGATCGAGAGCATCGCCGTCATCGGGTACTCGACGAGCGGGGGCAGACGCTCGACCAGCTCGTCGGACGTGGTTTCGCAACGCCAGTGAATATAATGGTCGGCCTTGAGCATGCCGCTCTCCCGGGCCGCGTGCAGGCCGTCGACGAGGCGGCTCAAGTTGTCCTGCGCACGCGCGGTCGTGTCGGCGAGCGAGCCGACGCTCATCGAGTCGAACACCGTGGTCACGCCGACCGAAACGCAGGCCGCATCGTGCGTCACGGCCGCCGAAACCGGGTTCCAACCTATGTTGGGGCGGGGAAAGAAGTGACGCTCCAGATTGTCGGTGTGGATGTCGATCACGCCGGGCATGAGGACGTCTCCGTCGAAATCCTCACCGACGCATCCCGGTCCGGAGTCGACAGCGGCGATCACCCCGTCCCTGACCAACACTGACCCTATGAAGTCTTCGTCACGCGTCACCACGCGAGCGTTACAAAACGCCTGTTCCAAGATCTGCTCCTGACCGCTTTATGAACTTACGGTGTCCGGGAAATCGACCACCACCTCTCCAGTGCCGCTGGCCTCCCCGTATTCGAGCGGCTTCCCCAGCCCGTCGATGTTCAGGTAGCGCCGGATCAGCAATGAGACGTGGCGCGGCAGGTGCATCAGTTCCGCCTCGCGCGCCGTTGCTGGTCGGGCGGTGATCACCGTGCGCTTGCGGGTGTAGTTCGGAACGCCGCTGTCGATCAGCGTCTGGGTGATCGAACCACGGGCCTGATACATCTTGATGAACGTCGGGAACCGCTCGAAGCTCAAGCAATGGGTGCTGAGACCCACTGGCTCGCCGTCCACAAAGCGAAGGCGCTCCAGATAGATCATCGGGCTGCCGGCCTTGAGGTCGAGCTCCTCCGCCGCCTTCGCGTCCGCGGCCCGCACATTGAGTTTCAGGGTTCGGGTGCTGGGTACGCGACCGTCCCTGCGCACGGCGTCACTGAATCTGGGGTGGCGCTCGAGCTGAATCGACGACGACGACCAGCGCACGAAGCTTCCGCGCCCCTGCGTCGACTCCACCAGACCCTTTTCCTGAAGATATGCGAGGGCGCGACGAACGGTATGGCGATTGACCATGAACTCATGAGACAACTGATATTCAGTCGGGAGTTTATCCCCAGGCCTCAGCTGCCTTTCTTCAATTCGATGCTCCAAATTTCTGTAAATCTCTCGCCAGATCGGTGCATTCGTCGCCATACCGAAGCTCCTCTAAGGTTTTTTGAGCGGCCAACTAGACAAGTTTCACTACGTTCACACAACGTTCATACTCCAAACGTTGCCTGCCAGTTCCATATACACTACCAATCACCACATCCAATACAACATATTGTTGGGTTGTCGGAGGTACGGAGTGAACATTGAACCGGTTGTTGCGCCGCCCCGGTATGAGCGGAAAGAGTGGCTCTCGATCCTGGCCAAGGCCCGCGCCGACGAGGTGTTTTCCGCCTGGGAGGCGCTCGGTGAGCGCGTGGGCTATCAGGCGCTGCGCGCGCCGGAAGTCGGGCTGCTCCTCGTTCGCGGCCGCATGGGCGGAACGGGCGACGCCTTCAACCTTGGCGAGATGACGCTGACGCGGGCTGCGGTCCGGCTGGAGAGCGGCGAGACGGGCGTCGCCTACGTGGCGGGCCGTGAACGCCGCCATGCCGAGATCGCCGCCGCTCTGGACGCGATGATGCAGTCGCCGGACCTCAGGCCCAGGGTCGAGCAGCCGATCATCGCGCGCCTCGCCGGCGCCCAGCAGACGCGCCGCGCCGTGGCCGCGCGCAAGGCCGCCGCGACCAAGGTCGACTTCTTCACCATGGTTCGTTCGTAGAGGTCCGCAGGATGTCCCCCGCTCTCGATCTCGACAAAATCCGCCCGGCCTTCCGGGACCCGGTGCGAGATAGCCAGACCGTGTTCCGTCAGGTGATGGACGCCGTCGCCCGCCCGGGCTCGCAGGCGGATCTCGGCGCCATCGTCGAACCGCCAGCCGGCCTCGACGCGGCCGCCGCGGCCGTCGCCCTCACCCTGTTCGACTTCGAAACGACCGTCTGGCTCGACGCGGTGCTGAGCGGCGGTGAGGCCGAGGCCTGGCTGCGCTTCCACTGCGGCTGCCCCCTGGTCTCCGATCCGGCCAAGGCCGCCTTCGCCCTGATCTCAGACGCAAAGGCCGCTCCGGCGCTGTCCGCCTTCAATCCTGGCGACGCCAAATATCCGGACCGTTCGACGACTGTGATTGTGCAGGTCGAAAGCCTCGACGGCGGCCGGCCTGTGACCCTGACCGGTCCAGGGATCAAGGACAGCGTCACAGTCGCCCCCAAGGGACTGCCGGAAGGCTTCTGGGCGCAGATGCAGGACAACAACTCCAAGTTCCAGTTCGGCGTCGATGTCGTGATCGTGTCGGGACAGACGCTGATCGCTACGCCGCGCTCGTCGCACATTCAGATCCAGGGAGGTTGACCATGGCCTATGTAGCCGTGAAGGGGGGCGAGCGTGCGATCACCAACGCCCACAAGTGGCTGGCCGAAGAGCGCCGCGGCAATCCGTCGGTGACCGAGATCGAGACCGCCCAGGTGCGCGAGCAACTCTCGCTCGCCGTCGACCGCGTGATGGGCGAAGGCTCCTGCTACGACCGCGACCTCGCCGCCCTGGCGGTCAAGCAGGCGCGCGGGGACCTGCCCGAAGCGGTGTTCCTGATCCGCGCCTACCGCACCACCCTGCCCCGCTTCGGCGCGTCCGAGGCGATCGACACGGTCGAAATGGCGGTCCGCCGGCGCGTTTCGGCGGCCTTCAAGGACATCCCCGGCGGCCAGGTGCTTGGCCCGACCTTCGACTACACCCACCGCCTGCTCGATTTCGCCCTGGCGGCCGACGGCGAGACGGCGCCGCGTGCGGTCGTGGCGGAAGAGGCCCAGACGTACCCCATGCCGACGATCGGCTCGGTGTTCGCTCACGAAGGCCTGCTGGAAACCGACGAGCCGACCGAGGACGCGCCCGAGCCCTTCGATCTGACCCGCGAGCCCATGAGCTTCCCCGCAGATCGCGACCAGCGGCTGCAGGCGCTCGCCCGCGGCGACGAGGGTTTCCTGCTGAGTCTCGCCTATTCGTCCCAGCGCGGTTGGGGCAACACCCACCCGCTCTGCGGCGAGATCCGCATGGGCGAGGTGGCCGTCGAATTCGTCCCCGACGAACTGGGCTTCGCCATCGAGGTCGGCGAGATCACCGTCACCGAATGCCAGATGCTGGGGGGCCTCACGGGCTCGGCGGAGAAAGCGCCGCAGTACACGCGCGGCTATGGCCTCGTGTTCGGCCACAGCGAGCGCAAGGCGATGAGCATGGCCATCGTCGACCGCGCGTTGCGCGACCGTGCCACTGAAGCTGGGCAGGTCGCTCCGGTCCAGGACGAGGAGTTCGTGCTCTACCACTCCGACAACGTCGAAGCCTCGGGCTTCGTGCAACACCTCAAGCTGCCGCACTACGTCGACTTCCAGGCCGACCTGCAGCTCATCCGCCGTCTGCGCCGAGAGTACTTCGAGCGCCAAAGCCTGAAAGTAGCTGCAGAATGAACCTCGCGACCTCGTCCAACAACCCGCCCGAGCGTTACTACAACTACGCTTATCTCGACGAGCAGACCAAGAGGATGATCCGCCGGGCCATCCTCAAGGCCCTGGCGATCCCTGGCTATCAGGCGCCCTTCGGCTCGCGCGAGATGCCGGTGCCCTACGGCTGGGGCACCGGCGGCATCCAGCTGACCGCGGCGATCATCGGCCCGGACGATGTCTACAAGTGCATCGATCAGGGCGCCGACGACACCACCAACGCGGTGTCGATCCGGGCGTTCTTCGCCAAGGTGGCCGACGTCGCGACGACCGAGGACACGGGCGAGGCGACCATCATCCAGACGCGCCACCGGATCCCCGAGAAGTCGCTCAAGAAGGGCCAGGTCCTGGTGTTCCAGGTGCCTCAGCCCGAACCGCTGCGGTTCCTCGAACCCCGCGAGACCGAGACGCGCGCCATGCACGCCTACGAAGAATACGGCCTGCAGTACGTCTCCCTATACGAGAACATCTCACGCTACGGCCGCATCGCCTCGACGGCGTCGTATCCGGTGATGGTCGAGGAGCGCTACCTGATGTCGCCCTCGCCGATCCCGAAGTTCGACAATCCAAAGCTAGACGAGAACGAGGCGATCATGCTGTTCGGCGCCGGCCGCGAGAAGCGGATCTACGCCGTACCGCCCTACACGCACGTACGTAGCCTCGACTTCGAGGACTATCCCTTCGAGACGCAGACCTGGGAGGAGAGCTGCGCGCTGTGCGGCGCGGACGACGCCTACCTGGACGAAGTGGTGCTCGACGATGCGGGCTCGCGGATGTTCGTCTGCTCCGACACCCACAACTGCGCCGAGCGCCGAGCGGCGGGACACGCCGGCCCGATGGCCGGCCACCAGCTCGATCAGGCCGAAGAGGGGGACGCCGAATGAACGCGATGACCGGCAGGATCGAGGCCGCCCCCCTCCTCAGGGTGGAGGGCGTCACCAAGCGGTATGGCCACGTGGTGGGCTGCACCAATGTGTCGTTCGAGATGCGCCCGGGTGAGGTCCTGGGCATCGTCGGCGAGAGCGGCTCGGGCAAGACGACGCTCTTGAACTGCATCTCCGGCAAACTCGCGCCCTCGGCGGGCTCGGTCCAGTTCGAGACCAGCCGCTTCGGCATGACCGACATCTACACCCTGTCGGAACCGGACCGCCGGCGCATGCAGCGGGAAGACTGGGGCTTCGTGCACCAGAACCCGCGCGATGGGCTCAGAATGCGTGTTTCGGGCGGCGCCAACGTCGCCGAGCCGATGATGAACCTGGGCTCGCGCCACTACGGCAAGATGCGCCGGGCGACGATCGACTGGCTGGAGCGGGTCGAACTCGACACGCGGCGCATCGACGATCGCCCGGCGAACTTCTCCGGCGGCATGCAGCAACGCATCCAGGTGGCCCGCAATCTGATCCACGGCCCCAAGCTCGTATTCATGGACGAGCCGACGGGCGGACTGGACGTTTCAGTCCAGGCGAAGCTGCTGGATCTGCTGCGCGAGCTGGTGCGCGACCTGCGCCTGGCCGTGATCATTGTCACCCACGACATGGCGGTGGCGCGCCTGATGGCCGACCGGCTGCTGGTCATGAAGAGCGGCGACGTGGTCGAGACCGGCCTGACGGATCAGGTGCTCGACGATCCGCAGCACCCCTACACCCAGATTCTCGTCTCTTCCGTACTCCAGATCTGAGGCAGGCCATGTCGCAAGCAAACAAGCCCCTCATCCTGGTCGAGGACCTGGCCAAGACCTTCGTGCTGCATAATGCGGGCCCGGCGACCATCCCCGTCTTCGAGCGGCTGGATCTCTCGGTCGGCCCGGGCGAGTGCCTGGTGCTGGCTGGCGACAGCGGCGCGGGCAAGTCGTCTTTGATGCGCTCGATCTACGGCAACTACATGCCGACGGGCGGTTCGGTGAAGGTGCTGCACGACGGCGCCTACGTCGACATCACCAAGGCCAGCCCGCACGAGGTGCTGGAGGTCCGCCGCCGCACGCTGGGCTACGTCAGCCAGTTCCTGCGCGTGATCCCGCGCGTCCCGACCCTGCAACTGGTCATGGAGCCTCTGCTCGAGAACGGCGTGGCCCGCGAAGATGCACGGGAACGCGCTACGGCCCTGCTCAACGAATTGCGCCTTCCGGTCGACCACTGGGACCTGCCGCCAGCCACCTTCTCCGGCGGCGAGCAACAGCGGGTCAACATCGCCCGCAGCTTCATCCGCGACTATCCGATCATGCTGCTCGACGAGCCCACCGCCTCGCTCGACCGCGAGAACCGCGCCATCGTCGTCTCGCTGATCAAGGCGGCGCTCGGCCGCGGCGGGGCGATGATCGGCATCTTCCACGACCTGGACGTGCGCGACGCCGTGGCCACGCGCCTGTTCCAGGTCACCGACTTCAAAACGGCGGCCTGACCATGAACGAACTTCGCATCTTCAGTGAGCGGATCATCACGCCTGACGGCCTGGTCCGCGGCGAGGCGGTGCTGCAGGGCGCTGTCATTCTCGCGGTCGAGGCCCGCGCGTCAGCCTCGGCCAGCGCGCTCGACTGGGGCGCGGACATGCTCGCTCCCGGCCTTGTCGACATACACACCGACAACTTCGAGAAGCACTATCAACCCAGGCCCGGCGCGTTGTGGGACGCCTATGGCGCGGCCCTCGCCCACGACGGTCAGTGCGCTGCGGCCGGCATCACCACCGTGTTCGACAGCCTCAGCCTGCACGGCGGCAAGGATGGGTTGGATCGCGGGGAAGCGCTGGCTCCCATGATCTCGGCGATCGACGCGGCCCGCGCCGACGACGCCCTGCGCGCGGACCACCTCCTCCACCTGCGCTGCGAGGTGACCAACCCCGCGTTGCTTAACCTGTTGGAGCCCTACGTCGACCACACGAGGTTGCGGCTGCTGTCGGTGATGGACCACACGCCCGGCCAAAGACAGGTCGCCAATATCGAGAAGATGCGCGAGCGCATGTTGGCGAATGGCCGCTCGGCAGCGGAAATCGAAGAGATCCTGGTCGGCGACCAGGGCTGGCGCGACCCCTCGGCCGCCGATCGCCACCGCCGCAGCGTCGTTGGCTTCGCCCACGAATACGGCCTGCCGCTCGCCGCCCACGACGACGCCACGGTCGAACAGGTCGAGCAAGCGCATGCCGAAGGCTGTGTCATCTCCGAGTTCCCGGTCACCCTGGAGGCGGCGCGCGTAGCCCGCGGCTTCGGCATGCAGGTCGTCATGGGCGGCCCGAACTTCGTGCGCGGCGGCTCGCATTCGGGAAATCTCTCGGCCAGGGACACCGCCGAGGCCGGCCTGCTCGACATCGTCGCGTCTGATTACGTGCCCCTGTCCATGCTCCGCACCGCGTTCCTCCTAATGGACGACTACGGCTGGACCCCGCAGGACGCCCTGGCCACGGTGGCGCGGAACCCGGCGCGCAGCGTTGGCCTCGACGACCGGGGTGAGATTGCGCCGGGGCAGCGCGCCGACCTCGTGCGGGTGTTCCGCACACCCACCGGCTGGCCAGCCCCCGTCGAAGTCTGGCGTGAAGGGCGGCGCGTGGCATGAGCGCGCGCTACGCCGTCTATTACACCCCGGCCGCCGACGCGCCCTTGACCCGGCGCGCGGCTGCCTGGCTCGGGCGGGACGCGTTCGGCGGCGAGGAGCTGCGCCGGCCGGCGTTTCCCGACCTGCAGGATCTCGACCTCGACGTCGTGACCGATGACCCGCGCGGCTACGGATTCCACGCCACGCTCAAGGCGCCCTTCGAGTTGGCCCCCGGCGCAGCCGAGGCCGAGCTTCTGGAGTTCGCCGCCGGCTTCGCCAGGCGTCAGGCGCCGTTCGAGGCGACACTGGCGCCCAAGCGCCTCATGCGGTTCATCGCCCTGCAGCTTGCGGCCCCGACACCTCAGATGCATGCCCTCCACGCGGCATGCGTGCGGGACTTCGACCCGTTCCGCGCCCCGCTCAGCGATTTCGACCTAGCCCGACGGCGCAAGGCCCGGCTGACGCCAGAGCAGGACGAGAGGCTCGTGGCCTGGGGTTATCCGTATGTGTTCGAAGACTTCCGCTTCCACATGACCCTGACCGGTTCGTGCCGCGACGACGAGACGGCCGACCGCCTGCTGGCCGTGCTCGAGACGCACTTCGCCGACCTGTCCGGCCTGCATCGCTTCGACAGCCTGGCGGTGTTCAAGCAGGACGACCGCTCCGCCCCGTTCCACGTCCTGGCCCGCTACGAGTTCGAGGCGGTCCCCGCCGCTTAGCGCACGTTCAATACGCGCCGGAAGCTCTCGCCCAGCCGTAGGGGCTGATCCGTTTGCTGTGGCGGTGCGATCCAAACAGACGGCTCTCGCCGAAGAGCGGACGTTTCCGATGGCCGCAGAGGGTGGAAGTTGGGCGCTCCGCCCCCCAACATGCGTCATCCCGGACGGAGTGCGCAGAGCGCACGCAGATCCGGGACCTAGCATCCACGGCCTCGACACGGCGGGTGACGCACTGGCGTGATCTCTCCGCAGCATCCTTAGAGCATGGCGATGAGGTGCGGGATGCTGGGTCCCGGATCTTCGCGCTCTCTTCGAGCGCTCGTCCGGGAGGATTGGAGCTCTACGGTCTCGTCAGCGCGGCGATGAAGGCTGCGACCCCCTGCTCCAGCGGGCCATCGTTTCGTACCTCGACCACATCCTGCGCCAGGATCGAGACAGCCGCCGCCCTGGCGACGCGGGTCTCGACCTCGGCCGCGCTCTCGCGGCCGCGCTTCAAAAGCCGCTCTCGTAATCTCGCGGGGTCGGCGAGGATCGAGACGACGCGCACGCGGGCGAAGCTTTGCTCCGCCTCTTCCAGCACACCGCGGGACACATTGACGACCACGGTGCGACCGGCGGAAAGATCGCGCCGCACCCCCGAGGGCACGCCATAGGCGAGGCCGTGCGCCCGCCAGCACAGGGCGTAGTCGCCGGCCTCCCGTCTGGCCTCGAACTCCTGGTCGCTGATCGCGACGTGGTCCTCACCGCCGGCGTCGGCGGAGCGGGTCACCTCGCGACGCGCGAATACGACCCGGCCGTCGGACAGCCTCGCGCGGGCGGCCTCCATCAGGCTGTCCTTGCCGACGCCCGAGGGTCCGACGACCAGGACCAGGAGACCAGGCTCAGCCGTGCTTGGCGACAAAGGCTTCGGCATCGAGGCGGCGGAAATCTTCCAGGGCTGCGGCGAGCCGCTCGTGTTCCCAGTCCCACCAGGCGATGGCCAGGAGGGCCTCCTGCACAGGCTTGGGGAATCGCTCGCGGATCGGGCTGTTCGGCACGCCCGCCACTATGGTGAAATCCGGCACATCGCGCGAGACCACGGCGCCAGCGCCGAGCACTGCACCTGTGCCGATCGTGACGCCTGGCAGGATCGTCACGCCATGGCCAACCCAGACGTCGTGGCCAATCACCACCGCGTGCGAGCGCCGCCACTCGAAGAAATCCGCATCGTCCGCGTCCCCCATCGCGTAGGACACCGCGCGGTAGCTGAAATGGTGCTGGGCCGCGCGCCAGGTCGGATGATTGCCCGGATTGATGCGCACGTCGCGCGCGATCGAGCAGAACTTGCCGATCGTAGAATAGGCCGCCGAGGAGTCGGTGACGATGTAGCTATAGGCCCCCATCGTCACTTCCGACAGGCTGGTGCGCGCGCCCACCCTCGTCCAGGGGCCGAGAATGCTGTCGTGGACATGGGCGTCGGGGTCAATGTGAGGCCGCGGATCGGGCGCCGGGCGCGCTTTCGCAGCCTTCTCCGGCGGCTCGGGGAACCGTTGAAAATAGTGCTGATCGGAATCCAGCGGGCGGTCGGCAAGCTGCAGCAGCATTACGCGGCGGTCTCCATGATTACGGCCGCATCTCGGGCCCACTTTCCGGTTCCGCCGTAGATCTGCGCGAGAGCATCGGCGGTCAGTTTCTGCGGCAGGTCGTCGAACACCACCCGCCCCCGCGACATCGCCACGACGCGGTCGCAGTAGCGCCGGGCGATCTCGAGGCTGTGCAGGTTGACGATCACGGGGATGTTCCGCCGCCGGCACACCTGCAGCAGCGCGTCCATCACCACTTCGGAGTTCACCGGGTCGAGCGAAGCCACCGGTTCGTCGGCCAGCAGCACGTCGGGCTCCTGCATCATGGCGCGCGCAATGGCGACCCGCTGTTGCTGGCCGCCGGAGAGCGTCTCCGCCCGCTGTAATGCGGCCGAAGCCATATCGAGGGCCTCGAGCTCGAGGACGGCCCGCGCCCGGTCTTCGGCGGGGAAGGATTTGACCAGGCTCGAAACCAGCGGCCGCGCAGCGACGACGCCGATCAGCACGTTCGTGATCACGTCGAGCCGCGGGCAGAGATTGAACTGCTGAAAGATCATCGCGCAGCGGCGACGCCAGTCCCGCAAGGCGGCGCCGCGAAGCCGGGTGATCTCCACCCGGTTGTGCGTCATCGTACCGGAAGTCGGATCTGTCAGCCGATTGATCATGCGCAGAAGTGTCGACTTTCCGGCGCCGGAACGCCCGATCACGCCGACGAATTCGCCAGGCCGGAATTGGAGAGACACGTCGTCTACAGCGACCTTTTCGCCGAAGCTTTTGCGGATACCTTGCAATTCGAGCATGCTCGTCCTCCAGGCGTCTGCGGAGGCTATCGGCGGCACATGACCCGTCCGTGACAACACCGGACCGGCCTATGTCGATAAGATGCGGATTTATCCGCCTTAAGATCGTCGATCCGACAAAGCCCGCGGTACGCGAGGTTTAAGGCGCCGCGCGTTCGCCCAGCGCGTTCCGATATTGAGCGGCGCCGCTCATTGTCTTCCTTCTCCCCTCGCGGCTAATGCGCCGTCCCGAGCATCTCGCGGGCGAGCGTCAGGTCCGGGGTTTCGGATCCCGGATGGTAGAGGCGAAGGATCGGGTCCAGCAGGTCGCTGAGCCCAGGCCGCTTTCCGGGCCGGCGCATCCCCACTTTCGCCAGGCTGATCGCGGCGCGGAGGCGCCAGGCGGTTGCGGTCTGCTGCATGGCGACCGCCATCGCCCGCGCCATCGCCCGTTGCGCGCCATCGAGGTCGGGGGATTGGCCGGCGACGAGCACCTCGCCCTTCAGGCGAAGCAGTTCAGGAAGATAAAAGCCTTCCCCACTCCGTTCGAGCCGCGCGAGGGACGTCTCGACCGTGGCGCGGGCGGCCTCCAGCCGACCCACCCGCAACTGCCCCTCCGCCAGGGAGGTGAGGAACCACATGACGGGGATCCTGTACGCATTGGCGTCGAGGATCGGCACGACCCCCTCCAGGATCGCCACGCCCTCCTCGGGGCAGGGGCCGCGCGTCGCCAGGTCTCCAAGAAGCGCGCGCGAGAGGTGCTGATAGATGGGGATCGCCAGACGGTCGGCTTCGTAGGCGAGGCGCCGGGCGTTCTCGGCGGCGGTCTCGAGTTCGCCAGACCAGAGGAAAACGGGGGCGCTCCAGAAGAGGCCGACGCACAGGGTGAGCGGATGGCCCAGGCTGGCGGCGTCGGCTATGGCTTCGCGCGCCGTGTCGAGGCCCGCTTGCGGCGCTCCCGAAATCCACAGGTCGCGCGCCCTCACGGTCAAGGTTCGGATGCGAGCATCCGAGCCCAGGATATGCGCGCCAAGACGGTTCGGCTGCGCGACGGCGAGACCGGCCTGGAGGTGCGCGCTCGCCTCTTGATGCCGGCCCGCAAGGTGCAGGCAAGTTCCGAGCAGGCCGTGGGCGTCCGCGCGCGCTGAGGGGTCGTCGAGGTGCTCGGCCACCTCATGGAAGCGCACGGCGTAAGCGAGAGACTCGGTCAGACTTCCCATGCGGTGGACCAGCGTGATCAGGCCCGAAAGGAAGTGCAGCTGGCGGGTCGCGTCCCCGAGTTGCTCGGCGAGGGCGAGACCCTCCTCGAAGGCCGATCGCCCCTCCAGGCCGTCACCCGTCCGGGAACTGGTGAAACCGCAGGCGGAGTACAGCTCCAGCTTCAGCTTAGACGCATGCATGGTCGGGTCGAAGCTGTCGAGCGCGAGCTTGGTCCAGGCGTAGGCGTCGCGATACAGGGCGAGGGTCACAAACAGACGCGACGAGACGGACGCCAGCGGCACGCTGATGTCCCTATGGGCGGGATCGGCGAAACTCCACGTCAGTGCAGCCCGCACATCGGCGAGAAGCTCTTTGGCGTCGCGAGCCGTGCCGGACCAGCCGGCGCCGGTCGGCGCCGAGCCCTCCAGCACCGCGCGCAAATGTTCAGCATGACTGCGCTCGGCGCTCTCGCATTCCTCCGCCTGTTTGAGGCGGCTGTGCGCGTAGGCTCGGGTCGTGTCGAGCAGACGATAACGGGTCGCGCCATCCCTGATTTTCACCTGGAGGAGTGATCTGGCGACAAGGCCAGCCATGGCCTCCGGCACATTCACGGGTTGCAGCGCCTCTGAAGAGGCCACGGCCCTAGCGTCTTCCAAGGTGAATTCCGACGCGAAGACAGCGAGGCGGCGCAACACCCGCTCTTCATTGTCAGGCAGGAGTTCGTAACTCCACCTGAGCGTGGCCTCGAGCGTCTGGTGCCGAGGCAGAGCGGTTCGCCGGTGCCGCCACTGAAGGTGGAAGTGCTGATCGAGCATCTTCGCGATTTCTTGGAGGCCGTACACGCCGACCCGGCTGGCCACGAGTTCGAGCGCGAGGGGTATGCCGTCGAGCTTGTGACAAATCCCCGCCACCAGGCTCAGGGCGTCGCCGGAGGTCTCTATCTGGTGGCCGCTGGCGGCGGCCCGATCCAAGAACAGTTCCACGGCGGCGTAGTTGAGCAGGTTGTCTCGCTCAGGCGAGAGTTCATCCGGCGGGGTCTCCAAAGGAAACAGTCGGTAGACACGTTCGCCTTCGACACGCAGAGACTCGCGGCTTGTGGTCAACACGCGGACATGATCGAGGTCGCGAAACACCTCTTCGGCCAGCTCGGCCGCCGGTGCGATGACGTGCTCGCAACAGTCCAGCACGAGCAGGACGGCACGTCGACTGAGCCCGGCGAGGATCGCGGCGCGGGGTTCGGGCGACCCTTCGGGAAGGCCCAGAGCAGCCAACACCGCTTCCAAGACTTGCGAGGGCGACCTGACCGGGCCGAGATCAACGAACACCGCCGTGGCGTCGAGGGCCTGGCGCAACGCGCCGGCCGCCGCCACGGCGAGCGTCGTCTTTCCGATCCCGCCGGAGCCAACGATCGAGACGAAGCGATCCTCCAGCAGCATCGACGTGACGGTTTCGATCTCGGCCTTCCGCCCGATGATCAGCTGTCGGGCCTTTGGGAGCGTGCTCGGGAAGACGTTGGCGAGTGGCTCCTGGGACTCCCGGCGATCTGAGGAGACTTTGGCGACCGCCCCGGTGAACTTGTAGCCGCGGCCCGCTACCGTGACGATCAGGCTGTCCTGCGACCCTGCACCCTCGCCCAGAGCCTTCCGCACCCCGGTCATGTGAGTGCGCAGGCTCGTCTCACCGACATTCGCGTACGGCCACACCCGGGCCATGAGCGTCCGTTGGTCGACGATCTCGGGCGCCGACTCCACCAAGACGTGGAGGATGTCGAAAGCCCGTGCTCCAATGCGGATCGGGAGGCCGCGCTTTTCGAGCGTGCGCCGTCTGGCGTCTAGCCGGAACTCGCCGAAGCGGAACTCTTCGCGCTGCGCCTGGTCTGAAGCCGGGTCGCTCACCTTAACAAGACCGCGAGGCTCCATCGCCTGTCCTAGCCGACTAGGGAGAGGTAGCACCTCCCTCGACCACTGACGATTCCAGGGCGCGGTGCGGCCGCCACGGCAAGCTTGGCGACGCCCCTTGCAACGACGAGTACTATCTGACGCGGACAGAGATCCGTGACCTGTCGATCAGGGAGGAACAACGCAATGACCAATCGTCAGATCGTGCTGGAACGGCTCCCGGGCGCCGAGCGGCTCGCGGCCGAGCACTTCTCGCTCAGGACCGGCGAGCGACCGAGGGCGGGCGACGGCGAGGTGCTGGTGAAGACCCGTTACATCTCACTGGACGCCGCAAATCGAGCCTGGATGCAGGGCGCGACCTATCGCTCCGCATTGGAGGGCGGGCAAGTGATGGCAGGCGGCGGGATTTCAGAGGTGGTGGAGTCCAATGTCGACCACCTCAAACCCGGGGACCTGGTGTTCGCTGACACGGGCTGGCAGGAATACGCCGCGCTCAAGGCTGGACGCCTTCGCAAGCTCCCAAACCTCAGGCCCGAGACGCACCTGCTGAGCGTCTACGGAGTCGCCGGCCTCACCGCCTACTTCGGACTCCTGGAATGCGGACAGCCCAAGCCGGGCGACACCGTGGTCGTCTCCGCGGCCGCGGGATCGGTGGGCTCGATCGTGGGGCAGATCGCCAGGATCAAGGGTTGTCGCGTCGTCGGCATCGCTGGCGGAGAGGCGAAGGGCGCGTGGCTCACCGGTGAGCTGGGTTTCGACGCGGCGGTCGACTACCGAAACCCCGAGTTCAAGCGGCAACTGCGGGCGGCGTGCCCCGAGGGGATCGACGTCTATTTCGACAATACCGGCGGCGACATCTTCGAGGCGTGCCTGTTCGCCATGAAGAACTATGGGCGCATCGCATGCTGCGGCGCGGTCTCGGTCTATGACGGCGCAGCTCCACCGCACGGACCCCGTGGGGTGCCGGGCCTCATCGTCACCAAGCGCCTGACATTGCGCGGTTTCGTCGTCATGGACTTCGCGGACAAGAACGACAAGGCGCTCGCCGATCTGCAGAGCTGGGTCGCTTCCGGCGATCTGAAGGTCCAGGAAGACATCGTCGACGGTTTTGAGAACCTGCCCGCGGCTCTGATCGGCCTTCTCCACGGTGACAACCGCGGCAAGCGTATGGTGCGGGTATAGCCGCTCGCGCCGCGTGAGGCCCGAAGGCTACGGGCGACCCCACGTCGTCGCCAGCGCCGCGCGCGTTACGTCCTGCTTGAGCAGATAGAATGAAGCGGCGAGGAAAAGGACGTCCTTCATCAGGAAGCCCATCTGCAGGGTCACGACTGGAAACCCTCCAGCCTCGCGCGCCCAGGCGCCAGGCAGGAAGAGCATGTTGCTCGTGGCGCCCGCAAAGGTCACGATCGATCCAAGCGCGCCCAGGATCGTTTATTCCAGGTTGGAATACCCTACCCGCTAATCCGTCCAGTCCCAGAAGTCCGCGTCCCTGCCGCCAGCACGCCTGACTCAGCCGCATAGAGCCGGCCAATGCCCCGCACAAATTTAATTTATTTGACCCAACGGCAGGTCGCTCCTTGCCTATTGCTGATAATCAAGGCGCTGCGGGTTCTGTCCGACCGCACTATCAGGCCCGCATCCCAGACAACTTGAGTTTGACGGGAGAGAAACATGGACGCGAAGGTTGAAGACAACGCATCGGGCATGCGCCCGGTCGCGCACCGGCATGGCCACGGCAACCGCGACTGGTGGCCCGACAAGCTGGGCCTCGAAAGCCTCAACCAGCATTCGCCGCGGTCCAATCCCTTGGGCGAGGCGTTCAACTATGCCGAGGCGTTCAAGAGCCTCGACCTCAACGCCGTGGTCCAGGACCTGAAGGCCCTGATGACGGAGTCGCAGGATTGGTGGCCCGCCGACTTCGGCCACTACGGCGGTCTCATGATCCGGATGGCCTGGCACAGCGCCGGTACGTACCGGATCGCCGATGGCCGCGGCGGCGCAGGCGGCGGTCAACAGCGCTTCGCGCCACTGAACAGCTGGCCAGACAACGCGAACCTCGACAAGGCGCGCCGGCTGCTCTGGCCGATCAAGCAGAAGTACGGCCAGAAGATCTCCTGGGCCGATTTGTTCGTCCTCGCCGGCAACGTCGCTCTCGAGTCGATGGGCTTCAAGACATTCGGCTTCGCAGGCGGCCGGGAGGACACCTGGGAGCCCGAAGAACTCTACTGGGGTCCCGAGGGGTCGTGGCTCGGCGACGAACGCTATAGCGGCGAGCGTCAGCTGCAAAATCCGCTCGGGGCGGTCCAGATGGGGCTCATCTACGTCAACCCCGAGGGCCCCAACGGCAAGCCCGATCCCGTCGCCGCAGCGCACGACATCCGCGAGACGTTCGCCAGGATGGCGATGAATGACGAGGAGACCGTCGCGCTCATCGCCGGCGGCCACTCCTTCGGCAAGACGCACGGCGCCGGCGATCCCTCGCTTATCGGCGCGGAGCCGGAAGGCGCCGTCATCGAGGACCAGGGCCTCGGCTGGCGGAGCAAGTACGGGACGGGGGTCGGGGCGGACGCCATCACCGGCGGCCCGGAAGTGACTTGGAGCCAGACGCCGACGCAGTGGAGCAATCACTTCTTCGACAACCTGTTCAAGCACGAGTGGGAGCTGGTCAAGAGTCCGGCCGGCGCCTGGCAATGGCAGGCGAAGGACGCTCAGGCGACGATCCCGGGGCCCTGCCAGGATTCCAAAGCGCGGGTCCCCACCATGCTGACCACGGACCTGTCTCTACGGATGGATCCGGCCTACGAAAAGATTTCGCGTCGCTTCTATGAGCACCCGGAGGAACTGGCCGACGCCTTCGCTCGCGCCTGGTTCAAGCTGACCCACCGCGACATGGGCCCGATCCATCGTTACCTGGGCCCGCTGGTCCCCAAGGAGACCCTGATCTGGCAGGACCCGATCCCGGCGGTGGACCATCCGCCGGTCGATGACCGGGACGTCGAAGCTCTCAAGGCCAAGATCCTTGGCTCCGGCCTGACAGTGTCGCAGCTGGTCTCGACCGCCTGGTCGTCAGCCTCGACCTTCCGCGGCTCCGACAAGCGGGGCGGCGCCAACGGCGCGCGCATCCGCCTGGCTCCGCAGAAGGACTGGGAGGTGAATGATCCGCCTGAGCTAAGCAGGACGCTGCAGGCGCTCGAAGCGGTTCAGAAGGACTTCAACAGTGCGGCGGCCGGCGGCAAGAAGGTGTCTTTGGCCGACCTGATCGTGCTGGGCGGTTCCGCAGCCATCGAGAAGGCGGCCAAGGATGCGGGGGTCGAGGTCAAGGTCCCCTTCACCCCCGGCCGCATGGACGCCTTGGAAGAGCAGACGGACGCCCACTCGTTCGCGCCGCTGGAGCCGATTTCCGATGGCTTCCGCAACTACCGCAAAGCGGGCCTGCAGTTCATGTCGCCCGAGGAGTCCCTGGTCGACAGGGCCCAGCTCCTGCGCCTCAGCGCGCCCGAGATGACGGTGCTTGTGGGCGGACTGCGGGTCCTCGGCGCCAACGCCGGCGACTCCAAGCATGGGGCTCTCACGCAGCGGCCCGGCATGCTGACGAACGACTTCTTCGTCAACCTTCTCGACATGCGTACGGAATGGCAGGCCACAGACTCTGACAATCTGTACGAAGGTCTGGACCGCAGGACCAAGGAGCCCAAATGGACAGCAACGCGGGTGGACCTGATCTTCGGCTCGCACGCGGAACTGCGCGCCTTGGCGGAGGTCTACGCCTGTTCAGACTCGCAGGCGAAGTTCGTGAAGGACTTCGTGGCGGCCTGGACGAAGGTCATGAACGCAGATCGCTATGACCTTAAGTGACGCCTGACAGCTTTGACACGGACATCGCCGGGGCTCCGTAAGCCCCGGCGATTGTTAGATTTTTAGCAACCTAGGCCGTTGCACGGATTGTGCGGCAAATGCGCCCGCATTGGCGCCACTCACGCGAAAAAGACGAGACCGCTTGGGCGCATGCAGGGGGTGGTTTAGCGCCCGCCCCTGCCCTCACGGCGCCCACGGGACGGCTCAATATGCGACGCGCCGGAACACAATCTGGCCACCCCTAGGCCGGCAGTGAGCGACTTCGCTCCTTATGCGGACCGCTCACCAAGACTTCAGTGTCGCACGAATGATCCGGGATGATCGCAGGCAGGCAATCGTATCTAGTATTAGGAGAGATTTTACGCCATTACCCGCGAAGGATTAGTTAATTTTTCTTCGTGTGAGAACACCATAGAGATTTTTGCACGCTGTCTTGATAAGATTAATACTTGATGCTCCAAGGTGATGCTCAACCTACGATCGCGCACATTGAGCCGGCAAGAACAGCCTGTGGATAACGCCAAAAAATTTTAATTATATGGAATTCCTCGCGTTGTTCCATCGTGAACGCGACAAGCCACCCCTTGGACTTTGAAGTCCACTGGCTGTATCCGGCGCCCCGCTCTCACCGCCTTGCGCGTGAGGCGCACGCTCAACTCGTAGCGTTACATACAATCTGAAGTTCTATCCGGGTTCGGGGGTTAAAATCCTGTGAAGACGAGAGCTATGCGGCGGCGGCCGGCCTATGGCGCTGCGCGCTCGATTTCGACTTCGTTCCAGCAAGACCAAGGTCTGCATGGGCTGACTCAGCGCCACATCGGCCGCTCGTTCCGGCGCACGGTCCTGGTCGGCGCATCGGCCGTCGCGCTTGGCTTCGGGGCGCAGGCCGCGACCCCCACCCCGACCATGCCCACGGGAGGCCACTTCGCGGCCGGTACGGGGATCATCGGCCCGGCGATCGGCGGTTCGCTTCAGATCAATCAGTCCTCCAGCCGCGGCATCATCGACTGGTCGAGCTTCTCGATCGGCGCCGGCGGCCACGTCTCGATCAACAATGGGACCGGCGCCACCCTGAGCCGGGTCACGGGCGGCCAGACCTCCTTCATTGACGGCTCGCTCACGGCGACCGGATCGCTCTATTTCGTGAACCCGCAGGGCGTGGTCATTGGCCAGGGCGGCAAGATCATCGGCGGCGGGACGATCGTCCTGTCGACGCGTGACATCCAGAACCAGTTGTTCATGGCGGGCGGCGGCCTCGTCGCCAGCGGCGCCTCGCCGGGCGTCATCACCAACGAGGGGCGGATCGTCGCCCAGCAAGGCGATGTCGTGCTCATCGCCAGCTCGGTCGACAACGCCGGCGACATCGAGGCCCCCAAGGGGGCGGCGGATCTCGTCGCGGCGAACACCGTCCTGCTGGCGCCCGTGGGGACCAGCGGCGGAATCTATGTGGCGCCGGACAGCTCGGCGACGGGCGACGTCACCGAGAGCGGCAAGATCGCGGCGGCCTCAGCGGACCTGACGGCGGCCGGCGGCAATGTCTACACACTCGCGGGCAACCGCGGTGGCCTGATCGAAGCCCAGGGTGTGACCACCCAGGACGGACAGGTCTGGCTCACGGCTCCCAACGGGACCGTCTCGGTTTCCGGCCAGGTCTCCGCCAAGGCGGCCAACGGCTCGGGCGGCCAGATCATCGTGGACGGCAAGTCGGTCGCCATCCAGAGCGGCGCAACCCTCTCGGCCACCGGCACGCAGGGCGGTCAGATCCTCGTGGGTGTGGACGCCCCAGGGACCGACCTGGCGCAAACGACGACCATCGCCGACGGCGCCAGCATTCTGGCCGGCGGTCCCCAGGGCGGCGGTCACATCGAGACCTCCGGCCACAATCTCACGCTCGGGAACGCGCTCATCGAGGCCGGCCCGGGTGGGACCTGGCTCACCGACCCAACCGATCTGACGATTGGCAGCGCGGCCGCTTCGGCGATCGAGACCAGCCTCAACGCGGGAACCAGCGTCACCGAGCAGACTACGGCGACCAGCTTTGTGGATCCCTCGGGAGCGGCAACCACGACCGCGGGCGCCGGCGACATCACCGTCGCGTCCGGGATCAGCTGGACAGGCACGGGCACGCTCACGCTCCAGGCCTTTAACAACGTCAATATCAACGCCGCGATCTCGGGCCCCAACGGCGGCTTCACGGCCAACGCCGGCGCGGCCGTGACCGTCAGCGCCGCGGTCTCCGCGAAGTCCGTCGTGATGACCGCCGCCGCCGGAAATCTGACCCTGGCGAGCGGCGCCTCCGTTTCCGGGACCAACGGCGTCACCCTGCAGACCGCCCAGAACTTCGTGAACAGTGGAAACGCCACGGTCACGTCGAGCGCCGGCCAGTGGCTGATCTGGTCCACCACGCCCACGTCGAACACGTTGGGCGGACTGACGCCGAACTTCATCCAGTACGACGCGACCTACGGCAGCACGACTGTCGCCCAAAGCACCGGGAACGGCCTGCTCTATTCGGCGGCCCCCACCCTCACGCTCAGCAGCCTCACAGGCACGACGAGCAAGGTCTACGACGGCACGGATACTGCGACCCTCACCAGCTCCAACGTGACGGTGTCCGGCCTGCTGGGCGGCGACACGGCGAGCATTTCGGGCGTCTATGCGGGAAGCAACGCGGGAACGGGCCTGACCGTGACAACCACCGGCGTGTCGGTCACCAACGGATCGGCGACCGTCTACGGCTATGCGGTCAGCAATCCGACGGTCAGCGGAAGCATCGGGATCATCACGCCCAAGCAGCTCTCCGCGTCCATCATCGGCGATCCAACCAAGGTCTACGATCAGACCACGACCGCGACCCTGACCTCGGCGAACTACAGCATCACCGGCTTCATCGGGAGCCAGGGCGCGACAGTCAACCAGCCGAGCTCGGTCAGCTACGCAGGGTCCTCCGCCGGATCCCAGACAGTCAACGCGACCTTCTCGCCGACCAACTTTGTCGCCAACTCCGGCACGAACCTCAGCAACTACACCCTGCCGACGTCCGCCACCGGCGCCGGAACGATCAGCCAGGCGCCTCTGATCATCACCGGCGTCCTCGCCTCCAGCAAGGTCTACGACCAGACCACCTCCGACACGCTCAACATCTCCGGCATCGGCACCTATGGACTTCTGTCCGGCGACACGGCGAACCTGATCTCGAGCGGCGCCACCGGAACATTCAGCCAGGCGAATGTCGGTTCGAACCTTGCGGTCACCGTCGGCGGCTTCTCGCTCACGGGCGCGCAGGCTGCCGACTACAGCCTCGTTCTGCCCACTGGGCTCACCGCAAGCATCACGCCTGCGCACCTCACCCTGAGTGGGGTCACCGCCGCCAACAAGCCGTACGACGCCACCACCACGGCGACCATCACCACGCCGGCTGGCGCCCTTCAGGGAGTCTATGACGGCGACAACGTCACGCTCGTCGCCTCCGGCGTCACCGGCACGTTCGCCTCCCCCAACGTCGGGGACGGGATCACGGTCACCGTCGGGGGCTACAGCCTCACCGGAACGAGCGCCTCCAACTACAGCCTCAGCCAGCCGACCGGCATCACCGCCAACATCACGCCGCTGACGCTCTCCGCCAGTATCACGGCGAACCCCACCAAGATGTATGACGGGACGGACAACGCCTTCGTCACGTCTGAAGGGTACTCCCTGTCGGGGTTCGTCGCCGGCCAAGGCGCCACGGTCATCCAGGCTGCCCAGCTGGCCTACCTCACCGCCAATGCGGGCACGCAGTCCGTGACCGCGACCCTGGCCACCTCGGACTTCACGCCCACCGGCTCGACGCTTCTCAGCAACTACATCCTGCCCACGACCGCGAGCGGGACCGGGACGATCACCCCCGCGCCCCTCACGATCATCATCGTCGGGAACCCGACGAAAACCTATGACGCCACGACCGCCGCGACCCTGACGTCGTCGAACTTCTCGATCAGCGGATTCCTGACCGGCCAAGGCGCCACCGTGAATCAGACGGTCGGAACCTACGCCTCCGCGAACGCGGGGATCGAGACGGTGACGGCCAACCTCTCGGGCGAACTGACGCCCACAGGGAGCACCATCCTCTCGAACTACACCATTCCATCGGCGGTGTCGGGGGCGGGCCTGATCAACCAGGCGCCCCTGACCGTGGGGGTCGGTGGCTCGCCGCCCTACAATCTGAATGGATCGATCGTCGCCAATCCGACCAAGGTCTATGACGGCTCGACCACGATCACCACCCTGACGAACGCCAACTTTTCGTTCGACGGCTTCCTGGGCAGTGACGGCGCGACGATAAATCAGACGACGGGGACCTTCGGCAGCGCCAATGCCGGCATCGAGCCCCTCATGGTGAGCCTGACGAGCGCAAACTATGTCGCCACGGGCTCGACCAATCTCAACAACTATGTCCTGCCGACGGTCGTTTTCGGGCAAGGCACAATTACCGCCAAGACCATCACCGCTTCGATCATCGGCACGCCGACGAAGGTCTATGACGGCAGCACGCTTTCGGTGCTGTCGGCTTCGAATATCCAGTTCAACGGCTTCGTGGGCAGCGACGGCGTAACGCTCTCATCCTCGGTTGCCGGGACCTATGCCAGCGCGAGCGCCGGGTCCGAGACGGTGAGCACCAACCTCATCCCCACCGATCTGCCCGCCAAGAGCGGGACGATCCTTAGCAACTACGTCCTCCCGACCTCGGCGAGCGGAGCGGGCCTGATCACCCAGGCGCCGCTGCTGATCACGGGGGTCGTCGCCAACAACAAGACCTACGAC
>DASXGR010000029.1:0-3237 GCA_036488935.1 Caulobacteraceae bacterium
AAGCTCATCTCAACCTGATCTCGGACCGGGCGTCTCAGCTTGAGATTGTCCACGACAGATCGTCCTCTGATCGAAAGCCGCTTCGAATCAGAGCCTACGGCGTCTCCTCATAACTCGGCGTAAAAGATTCACAGGCTCTCCTGCCGGCTGTTCCTCTTTTACTTGGCTGCGTCCTGCAGGAAGGAAAGAAAAGGGCCGGCAGGATGCCGGCGGTCCGGAAGGAATGGCGCTTAGCCCCAGGCTTTCCGAAGTTCCCCCGCCATCGCTTCGCCCTGGGCCAGGCCCGCGCGCGCGGCCGCTGGGCGATGCGCGGCGTCCATAAGGTTCGCGCCGAACGCAGCCATGCTGGCCTCATCGGGCACGACGAGTTCGGCTCGGTGGCCGTCCTCGCGCAGGACAGCCATCTCGCCGTCGAGCTGGGCGCGAAACGCATCCGCCGCCGGACCCGCGCCCGCGGCAATGCGGAGCGCGACGACGATGGTGACGTCATGGCCCCGCGCCACGTCCGCATTGGTCGCCGAGCGCATGCCGCCGTCGATGTAGCGGCGACCGTTCAGGGTGATTGGCGGGAAAATTCCTGGAACGCTGCAGCTGGAGGCGACCGCGCGGGCGAGGCCGACCTTGGCGGCCGCGTTCCACAGCACGAACTCTCCGGTCTCCGCGTCCACCGCCGTGCAGGCGAAACCACGGTCGGGCCAGGTGTGATCCGGGAGCTCGGACAGGCTGCGACCGAAGCTGCGGATGAAGTCCTCCTCGCTGGCGGTCTTGGCCGCCAGAGCCAGGGCGCCGATTTCCGCGCGCACCGTCTTCGGGTCGCGGCGGCCGTCGCGCGCCTCCTGCATCTTCTCGAACAGCCAGGTCACGCTCGGCGCCGGCCTCGTTCCTCCCGAAGCGGCCGGGCGTGGACGATCCGCCTCCGCCAGGATGGCGGTCGCGAGGTCCTCCGCCTTGCGGCCCATCGCCAGCTGCGAGCCGACAAACGAACCGGCCGAGGTGCCGACGATAAGGTCCGCAGCGCCCAGATTCACGCCGCCCCGGGCCAGGCCGGCCAGCAGCCCCGCTTCCCAGGCGATTCCGACAGGTCCGCCTCCACCCAGCACCAGAGCCCGCGTGGTCATGCCTTCCTCCCTTTTTCGTCTAAGCTCGAGCCTAACACCCCAAACGAGGATGCGAAGGGAGCACGCGCCATGACGGACTTCAGGGAAGCCCTGCGCCGGGTGATCACCGGCGACGACAAGGACGGCAAGTCCGTCGTGATCCTCGATGGGCCTCCGTCATCGGAGATCGGCGATCCCAATCTCGGCGGACTATTCGAGATCTGGGAGGATGCGGCGTCAGGCCCGCTGGATCCGGCGGTCCACGACGACCTGGGCGCCAGACGGCCGGTGTTGGGACCACGGCCTGGCAACGTCCAGGTCCGATGGTTCGTCGTCGCGCCCGCGCCGCCCGGCGTCTCCAAAGCCGACCTTGATGCGGCGACCCGCGCGCGTTTCGCCGACTTCGGCGGCGCCCACCACATCATCGACCAGTCGCGGCATTCGGCGATGCACGAGACCCACTCGATCGATGTGATCTGCCTCCTGCAAGGCGACGTCTCACTGATCCTCGAAGGCGCGGAGACGAGGATCAAACCCGGGCAGGTCGTGATCCAGCGCGGGACAAACCACGCCTGGCAGGCGCACGGGGGGCCCGCATTGCTGTTGGCGGTCCTGATCGACCGCCCGCTGGCCTCGGCCTAGCCCTGCGCCGACGGCTACAGCATTCACACGTCTCAGCTCCCTCCTTAAATTCGGTCATCCCGGGCGACACGAAGCGGAGCGGAGTGGAGTGGAGTGGAGACCCGACCTAGGGGACTGTGACGGGCGCCGCGGTTCGCGAACCGTACCTTCCGGGGCGTGGCCCTGGGTCCCGCATCTCCGCTCCACTGCGTTTCGCTGCGTGCGGGATGACGGAATTAAGGAGCGGTAGGTGGACGTGTGGAGAAGCTTGAATCCGGACGCCAGCCGCGTGCAGACGGAAGCCGCGATCGAAACGCGTCCGTGGGAGCGAGGTCGTCCTCGCCCCCCACGCCCAGTAGGCCCAGCAACCGGCCCTTCAGCTCGGCCGCGTCCTCAGGCTCGACTCTTCCGGCGACCCGCGGCGTCACGAGGTTGGCGGCCAGGCGGCCGCCTTCCAGCACCACCACCCGGTCGGCCAGGGCGATCGCCTCGTCGACGTCGTGGGTGACGAGCAGGACGGCGGGATTGTGGATCTCCGACAGCCGCCGCAGCAGGGCGTGCATGCGGATCCGCGTCAGGGCGTCGAGGGCGCCGAACGGCTCGTCGGCCAGCAGAAGCTCGGGCTCGCGCACCAGCGAGCGGGCGAGCGCCACGCGCTGCTGCTCGCCGCCGGAGAGTTCGTAGGGCCACGATTGCGCGCGGCCGCCGAGCTCCACCTCCTCCAGCGCACGCAGGCCGCGCGCGTGGGCGTCGGCGCCACCAAGCCCCAGGAGCACATTGTCGAGCACACGCTTCCACGGGAGCAGACGCGCATCCTGGAACACCACGGACAGCCGCTCGGGCCGGATGATCTCGCCACTTCCCTCCGCCTCGTGATCGAGGTCGGCCAGGGCGCGCAGGAGGGTGCTCTTGCCCGAGCCGCTGCGCCCCAGCAGGGCGACGAACTCGCCGCGCCTGATGTCGAGATCGAGGCCGTTGAGCACGCCGCGAAGGGTGAAGCGGCGAATGAGGTTGCGGACGCGGACGATGGGAGCGCTCACGCCGAGAAGCTCCGTCGCCAGGCAAGCGTCCGGCGCTCCAGAAGGCGCAGAGCGGAGTCCGATGAGAGGCCCAGGAGGGCGTAGACCACGAGACCGACAAGGATGACGTCGGATTGCGCGTAGGTGCGGGCGAGATTGATCATGTAGCCGATGCCGCTGGTGGCGTTGAGCTGCTCGACCACGACCAGAGCCAGCCAGGCCCCCAGGACGCCGAAGCGCAGGCCGGTCAGCACGCCAGGCAGGGCGCCCGGGAGCACGACCTGGCGGATGAAGGCCCATCTGCCCAGGCCGAGGGTCTCGGCCAGTTCGACGTGCTTCAGATCGATCCCGCGCAGCGCCGCGTGGGTCTGGATGTACATCGGCACAAAGACCGAGATGGCGATCACGGTCACCTTCATCGTCTCGCCGATGCCGAACCAGAGGATGATCAGCGGGATCAGCGCCAGGACCGGGATCGAACGCTTGATCTGCACCAGACC
>DASXGR010000063.1:0-5481 GCA_036488935.1 Caulobacteraceae bacterium
CGTCCCGGTGACCGACAACTTCTTCGCCACGCTCAACTCCGCCGTGTTCTCGGACGGCTCCTTCGTCTACGTGCCGCCGGGCGTGCGCTGCCCGATGGAGCTGTCGACCTATTTCCGCATCAACGAGAAGAATTCCGGCCAGTTCGAGCGCACCCTGATCATCGCCGACAAGGGCTCCTATGTGAGCTATCTGGAAGGCTGCACGGCGCCGATGCGCGACGAGAACCAGCTGCACGCGGCCGTGGTCGAGCTCGTCGCCCTCGACGACGCGGAGATCAAGTATTCGACCGTCCAGAACTGGTACCCGGGCGACGCCGAAGGGCGCGGCGGCATCTACAACTTCGTCACCAAGCGCGGCGACTGCCGCGGCAAGAACTCGAAAATCTCCTGGACCCAGGTCGAGACCGGCTCGGCCATCACCTGGAAGTATCCCTCCTGCGTGTTGCGCGGCGACGGCTCGGTGGGCGAGTTCTACTCCATCGCCATCACCAACAACCGCCAGCAGGCCGACACCGGCACCAAGATGATCCACCTGGGCGCCAACAGTCGCTCGCGGATCATCTCCAAGGGGATCTCGGCCGGCCGGTCGAACAACACCTACCGCGGCCTCGTCTCGGCCCACCCCAAGGCCAAGGGCGCGCGTAACTTCACCCAGTGCGACTCCCTGCTGATCGGCAAGCAGTCGGGCGCGCACACCACGCCCTACATCGAGGCGCGCAACGGCTCGGCCCACTTCGAGCACGAAGCCACCACCACGCGCCTCTCAGAAGACCAGCTCTTTTACGCAATGCAGCGCGGCCTCTCGCAGGAAGAAGCCGTGCAGTTGCTGGTGAACGGGTTCGTCAAGGACGTCCTGCAGGAACTCCCGATGGAATTCGCCGTCGAGGCGCAGAAGCTTGTAGCCATTTCACTTGAAGGGAGCGTGGGATGACCGCACTTCTGTCTATCCGCGATCTCTCCGCCCGCGTGGAAGAGAAGGAGATCCTCTCCAACCTCTCGCTCGACGTGCCCTCCGGCGAGGTGCACGCGATCATGGGTCCCAACGGCGCGGGCAAGTCGACGCTCTCCTACGTCCTCACCGGCCGGCCCGGCTATGAGGTGACGAACGGGAGCGTGACGCTCGCCGGCGAAGACCTGCTGGAGCTCGAGCCCAGCGAGCGCGCCGCCCGCGGCGTCTTCCTCTCCTTCCAATATCCGCTGGAGATCCCGGGCGTGCCGGCCCTGACCTTCCTGCGCACGGCGCTCAACGCCCAGCGCAAGGCCCGCGGGGAGGCGGAGATCGCCGCCCCCGACTTCCTGCGCCTGGTCCGCGCCAAGGCCGCTGCGCTGAAGATCGACTTCGACATGCTCAAGCGCGCCCTCAACGTCGGCTTTTCCGGCGGCGAGAAGAAGCGGATGGAAATCCTGCAGATGGCCGTGCTCGAGCCGAAGCTGGCGATCCTCGACGAGACCGACAGCGGCCTCGACATCGACGCCATGCGGATCGTCGCCGAGGGCGTCAACGCCCTGCGCTCGCCCGACCGCGGCATGCTGATTATCACCCACTATCAGCGCCTGCTGGACTACATCCGGCCCGACCGGGTGCACGTGCTCGCGGGCGGTCGCATCGTCGCCTCCGGCGGTCCTGAGCTCGCCCACCAGCTCGAGGCCGAGGGCTACGACCGCTACGCGAGCCTGGCGGCATGAGCCTCGCGCGCGCCATAGAGACCGGCGACGTCGCCCTGCTTCCCTCCCGCCGGGATGAGGAGTGGCGCTGGACGGACCTGCGCGGCCTGATCCGCGCCGCCCCGCCCCCCTCTCCCGAGTGGGACGGACCCCTGGCGCCTGGCCCCTTCTCGGGCGTGGAGGCCGAGGAGGTCCTGATCGTCAACGGCCGCGGCCCCGACCGCATTGCCGTCGGCCCCGGCGAGCGCCGCACTGTCGCCCTCCGCCTGATCGCCGCGCCCAACGCCGGCTCGCACCTCTCTCGCCTGGCAATCACGGTGGGCGAGGGGGCGGAGCTGACGCTGCTGGAAAGCCACGAAGGCGCAGGCGAGGCCTATCTCACCGCCGGCGACCTGACGATCGACCTCGCCCCCGGCGCGCGCGTCGAGCGGATCGTGATGGGCGTCGAGAGCGAGAGCGGCGTCGCCGTCTCCATCGCCAAGGTCCGCGCCGCGCCCAGCGCCCGCTTCGAACAGACCGTGCTCGTCTCCGGCGCCCGTCGCGAGCGGGTCGAGACGGTCGTGGAGCATCCCGGCGCCGGCGCCTCCGTCCGTCTCGACGGCGTCTACCTGCTGGCCGACCGCCGCCACTCCGACATCACCACCGTCGTCACCCACGCCGGCGTCGACGGTGTCACCGATCAGCTGGTCAAGGGCGTCGTCGACGGCCAGGCCCGCGGCGTCTTCCAGGGTCGCATCGTCGTGGCCCGCGGCGCCGACCAGACCGACGCCCGCATGGGCCACCACGCCCTGATCCTCTCGGACCGGGCCGAGGTGGACGCCAAGCCGGAGCTGGAGATCTTCGCCGACGACGTCGCCTGCGCCCACGGCAACACCATCGGCGCGCTGGACGAAGAGGCCCTCTTCTACGCCGCCCAGCGCGGCATCCCGCCGGACGAGGCGCGCGCCCTGCTGATCCAGGCCTACGTCGGCGAAGTCGTCGACCGCATCGCCCACGAGGGCGCGCGGGACGTGGCGCGGGCCTGGGTGGCGCAACGCATGGGAGGGTCTCTGTGAGCTTCGACGTCGAGAGCGTCCGCGCCCAGTTCCCGATCCTGCAGCGGCAGGTGCACGGCCGGCCGCTGGTCTATCTCGACAGCGCCGCCTCGGCCCAGAAGCCGGTCGCGGTGATGGAGGCGATGACCCACGCCACCCGCACCGCCTACGCCAACGTCCACCGCGGCCTCCACACCCTCGCCAACGAGACGACCGAGGCCTACGAGCGCGCGCGCGAAAGCGTGCGCGGCCTGCTGGGCGCCGCCAGCGCCTCGGAGATCGTCTTCACCAAGGGCGCCACCGAAGCCATCAACCTCGTGGCCTCCAGCTTCGGTCAGTCGCTGGTCGAGGGCGACGAGATCGTGCTCACGCAAATGGAGCACCACGCCAACATTGTCCCCTGGCATTTCCTGCGCCGCAGCCGCGGGGTCGTGCTCCGGTTCGCGCCGGTCCTGGACGATGGACGGTTGGACGTCGCAGCCCTGGGCGAACTGATCGGACCGCGCACGCGCATGGTCGCGGTCAGCCACATGTCGAACGTGCTGGGCACGGTGAATCCGGTCGCCGAGATCGCCGCCATGGCCCACGCAGCCGGCGCGCTGATCCTTGTCGACGGATGTCAGGCTGTCGTGCACCAGAAGGTGGACGTGCAGTCTCTGGACGCCGACTTCTATGTCTTCTCCGGTCACAAGCTTTACGGCCCCACGGGCATCGGCGCGCTCTACGGCAAGGCCAGCCTGCTCGCGGGCCTGCCCCCCTACCAGGGCGGCGGCGAGATGATCGAATCCGTGACGCTCGAGGACGTCACCTACGCCGATCCTCCCCACCGCTTCGAAGCCGGCACGCCCGCCATCCTCGAAGCCATTGGCCTCGGCGCCGCCATCGACTGGCTGAACGGCCTCGACCGCGACGCCGTCGCCGCCCACGAGCACGCCCTCTATGCGCGCGTCAAAGAACGCCTCGATGGCGCTAACTGGTTGACTGAGATGGGAAATGCGCCGGGCAAGGGCGCGATCTTCTCATTCAATGTCGATGGCGCGCATGCCCACGACGTGGCGCAGCTGCTCGATCGCTACGGCGTCGCCGTCCGCGCCGGCAGCCACTGCGCCGAGCCTCTCATGCGGCGTTTCGGCGTCTCGGCAAGCGCGCGCGCCTCGTTCGGCCTATATAATACTCCCGCAGAGGCCGACGCCTTCGTTGACGCCCTCCTCAAGACCCGGACATTCTTCGCGTGATGGACGACGCCACACCCGCGCTCGCGACCCAGGCCTCGGCCCTCAGCCAGGCCGAACTCGACCGGCTGACGGACAAGCTGATCGAGCAGCTCAAGACCGTCTACGATCCGGAGATCCCGGTGGACATCTATGAGCTCGGCCTCATTTACAAAGTCGATGTCTCCGACGAGCGCGCTGTGGCGATTGACATGACGCTCACCGCGCCCGGCTGTCCCGTCGCCGGCGACATGCCCGACTGGGTGCGCGATGCGGTGCTGAAGATCCCTGAAGTGACCGCCTGCGAGGTCAACCTGGTGTTCGATCCGCCCTGGGACCCGTCCCTGATGTCGGACGAAGCCAAGCTCGAACTGAACATGTTCTGATGGAAACCACAGTCCAGACCCGTCCCCGCCGTCCCAGGCCCAAGGTCGTCACCCTGACGGACGCTGCGGCCGAGCGCGTGCGCGAGATCATGGCCAAGGCCGAGAAGCCCTATGCGGGCCTGCGCGTGGGCGTGAAGAACGGCGGCTGCGCCGGCCAGGAGTACGTCCTGGAATATGCCGAGACGGCGGATCCCCTCGACGAAGTCGTGGAGGATAAGGGCGTGCGTATCCTGATCGAGCCGAAGGCGGTGCTCTTCCTGCTGGGCTCCGAGATCGACTACGAGGTCACGCGCTTGGCCTCGAAGTTCGTCTTCCACAATCCCAACGAGACCGACGCCTGCGGCTGCGGCGAGAGCGTCACCATCGTCCCCGCCGCAGCCGTAGAGTAGGCCCCCGGCGCCTCAGGCGCCTGTGAACTGGGCCGGGCGCTTCTCGAGGAAGGCTCTGACGCCCTCGATGAAATCCTTCGACCGCCCGGCTTCGTTCTGGGTCTGCGCCTCGTCGGCGAGCTGGTCAGAGAAGTCGGCGTCGAGACTGCGCCACATGATCTTGCGGATCATGCCGAGGGAGGCGGGCCCGTTGGCCAGTTGGTGCGCCAGCTGGGTCGCCTCGGAGATCAGTTCGAAGTCGGGGACGACGCGGTTGACCAGGCCCCACTCCAGCGCCTTGCCGGCAGGGATGCGCTCACCGAGCAACGTCATCTCCATCGCCCGGGCCCGGCCAATCATGCGGGGCAGCAGATAGGTCGAGCCGCCATCCGGCACGAGGCCGATGCGCCGGAATGCCTGGAGGAAATAAGCGCTGTCGGCCGCGATGATCATGTCGCCCATCAGAGCCAGCGAGCAGCCGACGCCCGCCGCCGCACCGTTGACGGCGGTGACGATCGGCATCGGAAAGTCGCGCAGCAGGGTGATGAAGGGGTTGTAGTGGGTCTCAAGCGCCGCCCCGGCGCCTCCTCCACCGTTCTGCGAGCGGGCGCCAGGGCCTCCGCCGGAGAGGTTCGCGCCTGAGCAGAAGCCGCGTCCAGCGCCGGTGAGGACAACTGCGCGCGCGTCAAACTCGCCCTCGGCGATCCGCCTGAACGCGTCAGCGAGTTCGGTGACCGTATCGATCCCCGCGGCGTTCATGGTTGCAGGATCGTTCAGGGTGACAGTCGCCACGCCGTCCGCGGCCGCCAACAAGATC
>DASXGR010000150.1:0-13617 GCA_036488935.1 Caulobacteraceae bacterium
ACGAACCGGCCGGGTCGACCCGGAGGTCCATTGAAAAGGGCGAGGTCCCGGTCGTTGTAAAGTTCCTGGTGCCGGTAGATGCTCCAGACCATGTCGCGGGCGTCCCGGCCAACGACGATGTAGCGCGCCTTCGGACTGAGCACGATGGCGTCCAATGGAAGATGAGTCTTGATGCTTCGCCGATGCGTCTGCCGCTCTAGCACATCCATGATCGCCTTGAAGCGATTGATCCGCAGGTCGAGCCAGGGCGCTATCGACCACGGATTGGTCTCAGGTGGCGCGTCATGAATGAGCTGGCGGACGATCTCCAGGGTCCAGGTGGTTCCGACGTGCGGGAACGTCGCGACCACGACGTCGCCATTGCGAAACTGGAAGTCATTCCACCGCGTGGAGTCGAAATAGGCATCAAGGATCTCGCGTGTCTTGACCGGCCAGCGGATCGCCTCCCCCATCGCGAGACCTCTTACGCGTGTAGCTTTCGGTCAGAATTCATACGTGAATCTGCGCGGTCAAGGCGCGCAGCCACGAATCTTGCCGGGCAGGCGGTTACCTGCCATGATCCAGGAATGCTCATCGTTCTACGAGCGCTGACCAATAATAACGGCCCCTTCCGGGTCGGTGGTCATTGCGCGCGCTGAGCTAAGCTAGCAACCAGCAAGGATCATGGGGCCCTCCGGTCGGTGGGCCTCTCGTAGTGGTGCGCGCGATCGGTCGGCCTCTTCGGAGGTGAAATGGAACCGACAATGCAATCCCAGCCGACACAATCAGCCGTCGAGACCCTGCGACGCCGCATCGGCAAGACCGTGAGCCTGAACGGGTTCGTGGAGACGGTGCGCGACCAGAAGCGGATGCAGTTCCTCGTCCTCAGCCATGGCGGAAGCGCTGTTCAGGTAGCGCATGAGAAAGGCGCCGGACCCGACGCCCTCGCGGAGCGCATCGCCGGCCTTACCCCCGGCTCCGCGATAACCGTGACCGGGACCGTCAGGGACACCCCGATGGTGAAGCTGAACGGCTTGGAGGTCGTGGCGATAGATGTCCTCGTCCACAGCATCGCCGCGACGCCGGCGCCGATCGCCGCCGACTCTTCGTCCGACAAGCAGATGGACTGGCGCTTCCTTGGCCTGCGCCGTCCCGAGCAACGCCTGATCTTCCAGGTTCAGATGACCCTGGAGCAGGCGATGCGGACCTATTGGTCGAGAAACGGTTTCGTCGAAATCCACTCGCCAAAGCTGATGGGGACGTTCAGTGAGTCCGGCGCCGAAGTCTTCAAGGTGGCGTATTTCGATCGGACGGCCTACCTGGCGCAGTCGCCTCAGTTCTACAAGCAGATGGCGATAGCGGCGGGATTCGACTGCGTCTTCGAGGTCGGCCCCGCCTTCCGCGCCGAACCTTCCTTCACGCCTCGGCATGAGACGGAGTTCACCTCCATCGACATGGAGGTGGCCTGGACCGCCTCCCATCACGATCTGATGGATCTGGAGGAGGCGTGGCTGGCCGAAGCGCTTGGCGAGGTCGCCGCTGTCCACCGGCCGTCTATCAGCGCCCTGCTCGGGGTGGAGCTGGTCGTCCCCACCCGGCCGTTTCCCCGTGTGACGATGGAAGATGCGCAAGCGATCGTCCGGGCGAGCGGCCACGAGCCGACCAAGACTGACGACCTCGACCCTGAGGGCGAGCGACGGCTGTCGACTTACGTCGCCCGCGAGTTCGGCCACGAGTTCGTTTTCGTGACCGACTATCCGGTCTCTGCAAGGCCCTTCTATCACCGTCGCCATCCGGATCGTCCCTGGCTCACCCAGAGCTTCGACCTGTTGTGGAACGGCGTCGAAGTGACGACGGGCGCCCAGCGCGAGCATCGCTACGAGCCGTTGAAAGCCCAGGCGGCGGACCGCGGGTACGACCTCGAGCCGCTGAGCAACTACCTCGACTTCTTCCGCTTCGGCTGCCCGCCTCACGGCGGCATGGGGGTCGGGTTGGCCCGGCTACTCATGGTGATGCTGAAGAGGACGAGCATCCGCGACGCGACATTCCTCAGCCGTACGCCCACGCGGCTGACGCCGTAGTTGGCGGGCGGAAGGGGGAGTGAGGCGCTTCGGCGTCCTCCCCTGTTCCGCAATCCAGCCTCCATACGACGCGACTGTACGCGGCCACGCAGCCCCCGGAACGCCTACGCAGTCTGGCGCCGATCAAGTAACGCAGTCATACGCCGGCCGCCTTATGGTCGGCTCATCAGCCATGCCCGCTCGGGCACAGGGCACGGCGGGCGCACCTCTGATGCATCGAAGTCTCCCTTGAATGGATGTAGCTTTTCCCAAATCTCAGGAATATATCTCTTGTAATAACCAGCACCACGGAACAAATTTGTCTTCATAGGCCACGCGCTGGCTAGATTCGCAGTCTGGCCGCCTTTGAATTCCAGAACAACGCTCGAACCCCAACCTCCGCGCCCGTATCCGCACCTGGTCTCGATAGTGGAGACATCGCTCCACGGCGCCGGACTGAGCTCGAGACTCGAGCCGGATCTCAAGTACACGGCGGATGGCGTGAGACAAAACACGCTGTTCATCGAAATCAAATCGATCGGGATAGTCAGCGTCGCTAAAGCCAGAGTAGATATAGCTAAAAACTTGACGATGCCCCGATATTGATCGGCCTGCGCTCCGTACTCCGCCGTCGCCCATCGACGCCACGCCCGTTCGCCGGCTATGGCCCGGCAAAGAACCAACCCCCCTAGGATGCAAGGCGAATACAGAGCAAAAAAGTTCAGCAAGATCAGAATAATTGTCCCTCGGCCCTCAGGGCCAACCAGGAAAGTCGCCGGCGGGCAGTGCGAAACCTGATACCGCTGCAGCCCAAGCAACAAGGCGCATGCGCCTGCAACCCCGAGGGCGCCTCCAACCAGGACTGAGAACACTGCCGCCGGTCGGATCGCTCGACGCGCCGCCTCCAGCTCGGGATCGATCTGCAAAGTCGCCATCCAGGAAGCTGTGCCAGCGACCGGTGTCGAGCGCAACGACGCCCAACGCCGGCGAGGAGGGTCCGTGAATTAACCTGCAGCGCACCCCCCATCCTCTGGTCCGCCGGCGTCTCGCCGGCCTCTTTCTTCTTGGCCCGTGTCCCTTTGATCGTGATGATGACGACGTTTTCAGAGTAAACGTCGATGAAAGAAAGAAGAGCCGGCAGGACGCCGCCTGACCGAAGAGGCAGTCGCGGAGGTAATCCACAGCCTCAGGGCGCCGGCGCTCCGTGTTCGGCCAGTGCCCGCGCAGCCCCCTGCCCCACCCTCCGCGCCATACACTCATGCACCGCCGCGATCACCTGAGCCCCCTCGCCCACCGCGGCGGCCACCCGCTTCACGCTCCCCGCACGTACATCCCCGATCGCGAACACGCCCTCGCGGCTGGTCGCCATTGCGCCGTGTCCCGCGCCGCCAGCGTCGGCGCCGGTCAGCACGAAGCCCTTGTTGTCCAGTTTCACGCCTGAGCCTGCCAGCCAGTCGGTGTTTGGGTCAGCGCCGATGAAGAGGAAGAGGTTTCGGATCGGCCGGGTCGTCTCGGCGCCGTCGGTCTTGCGCCAGGTGAGGGCCTGGAGGTGGCCGTCTACGCCTTCCACGCCGCTGATCTGGCTCTTGAGACACACCTCCACGTTGGGCAGTCCGGAGATACGGTCGATCAGATAGCGCGACATGCTCTCTTCGAGGCGCTCGCAGCGAGCGATCATCCAGACCTTCTTCGTCCGCTCCGCCAGATAGACCACCGCCTGGCCCGCGGAATTGCCGCCGCCCACCAGCGCCACCTCCTGGCCTGCGCAGAGCCGCGCCTCGGCGGGCGAGGCCCAGTAGTGGACGGAGCGCGCCTCGAACGGCTCCAACCCCACCCCCTGCAGGCGCCGGTAGCGCGCGCCGCTGGCCACGATCAGGCAGTGCGCGCGCGCCTCCTCGCCATCGCCCAGGCGGATGCGGATCGGGATTTCGCCGGGTGGGGAGATGATCTCGGCCGCCTCGTCGGGGATCGCCACCTCCACACCAAATTTCTCCGCCTGGGCGTAGGCGCGTCCCATCAGCGCCTGGCCGGTGATGCCGGTGGGGAAGCCCAGATAGTTCTCGATCCGCATCGAGGCGCCGGCCTGCCCGCCGAAGGCGCGGCACTCCAGTGTGAGCACCGACAGTCCCTCCGATCCCCCATAGACCGACGCCGCCAGCCCCGCCGGCCCCGCGCCGACGATCGCCACATCGTAGATCCGCTCGGGATCGAGCCGCCTCACCATGCCCAGGCATCGCGCCAGCTCGGCGTCGGTGGGGTTGCGCAGCAGCAAGCCGTTGGGACACAGCACCACCGGCCAGTGCCCCGGGGGCACGTGGAAGCGCTCGAGCAGAGCCTTGGCCTCTGGGTCGCTGTCGACGTCCAGCACCGTGCGCGGCTGGCCGTTGCGCGTCAGGAACACCTCCAGGCGCAGCACGTCCGGATGGTCCGCGGGTCCGACGATGATCGGCCCTCCCCCCAGCTCGATCAGGGCGACGCGGCGCAGGATCAGCGCGCGCATGATCATCTCGCCGAGCTCCGCCTCCGCCACCAGCAGGGCGCGCAGGCCTTCAGGCGGGATCAGCACGGCCCGGGACTCCGATAGCGCCCGGGCTCGCGCGAAGGCCGGGCGTCCGGTGAGCTGCGCCACCTCGCCCATGAATGATCCGGCCCCGTGGACGACGATGACCTCGCCGGCGCCGGCCGGATCCGCGCGCGTGACTTCCACTTCGCCACTCAGGATCAGGGTGAGGCCTCGGCCGGTCTCACCCCGGCGCAGCACGGTCTCGCCGGCCGCATAGGTGCGGGTTTCCCCAAACCGCCCCAGCCTCTCCACCGCTTGGGGCGGCAGCACGGGAAACGCCTGGGCGCGCCGCGCTTCGATGGTGGGGGACTTCGTCGCCATGGCGGCCCTCCAGCAGACGGTGAAACTCTACCTCGTCGCCGCAAGACAAGCACCGCCCGGCGGCGCTAGGTTCCTATCCGCTCAGGCGCGGAGGTCCCGATGGCCAACGAATGTTCGCATGCAGCCTCGATCCGGAAGGTCCAACCCAGCGCGCTGGGCTGCGAGGAGTGCCTGAAGACGGGCTCCTGGTGGGTGCACCTTCGGGTCTGCCGGACGTGCGGCCACGTCGGCTGCTGCGACGACTCCCCCAACCGCCATGCCTCCGCTCATTTCAAGGCCACCGGCCATCCGGTCATCGAGGGCTACGATCCGCCGGAAGGCTGGGGCTGGTGCTTTGTCGACGAGGTCTTCCTCGATCTCACCGACGACAAGACCCCCCACCCCGGCCCCATTCCCCGCTTCGTGTGAAGGGCGAATCGTCGGCCTGGCCGAAGGCGCCGTTCCGGATCGGTGCGCCATCGTCCAACCCCAAAGGCGCCAAGAACACAAAGGTCGGTCGCAGATCGATGATGCGACTTCGTAACCGGCGGAATCGCGTAAGAATGGCAGCGCCTTGGGCGCATTCGCGACGGATTGCCCCTGCCTGTGACGTGCAACGTCACGGATAGGTCGCAGAGTTCGTGGATTGAAACGCGCCTGCAGCTTGGCCGCCACCGATTCATCGATCAAGGACCCCATGACCATAGCGACCCTCGCGCCGCAGGCCGCGGCCCGCCGGCCCGTTCCCTTGGCCCGCCAGATCCGCGAGTGGCACGCCTGGATCGGGGCGCTGGTCGCTCCCTCGGTCCTGTTCTTCGCGGCGACTGGCGTCTTGCAGCTATGGAGCCTGCACGAGGCGCACGGCGCCTACGCGCCGCCGGCGATGATCGAAATGGTCGGCGCGCTGCACAAGGACCAGAAGTTCGCCCTCGGTCACCACCACGCCCCGCCGCCCGCGGCCAAGCCCGCCAAGGCGGCCCACGAGCACGCCCCGGACCAGCCGAAGCCAGCCACCGTCCTGCTCAAAGCCTTCTTCACCCTGGTCGCGGTGAGCCTGATCGTTTCCACCGCGGCGGGGATGTGGATGGCGCTCAGCCAGAGCCGGCAGCGCCTGGCTCTGGGCGTAGTCATGCTGGTCGGCGCGGTGACGCCGGTCGTTCTCGCGGCGTTGACGACCTGACCGGCGAAGGACCCGCGCCGAACTCTGGAACCTCGCAGGTGGGACTCAGTCCGCGTCGCGGGTTCCTGTCGGATCACGACACGATCCTGATGGCGGCGATTTCGGTGCTCGGCGCGATCTGCGTCGCCATCGGGGCCTTCGCCGTCTGGTCCCTGCACGCCACCGGGGACCGGCATGAGCAGCTCGACGAGACGTACGCTTCGATGGTCGTGACGGCTTACGACCTGAAAGCTGAAGAAGACCACGGGGACTCGCTGGAGCCCCTGTTCGTGCTCACCGGTGATCCCGCGTTCGTCGGGCGGATCGCCGCCAGCCATGACCGCTTCGACACCATCCTCGAGCGGCTCAGGCGCACCAACCTGCCGCCGGAGGCGGCGCAGCGCCTCGCCCAGATCAAGGACATGGAGGCGCAGCTGCGGGCGGCGCAGGGCCGGGGCGAGGCCATGCGTCTGGGCGGCGCGTCAGCGGACGAGACCGACGCCTACGTGAGGACGCATGCCGGGCCGCTCGCCCGCGCCATCCGGACTGAGCTCGGAGCCTTCGTCGACGAGACCGCCCACACCTACGCCCACGAGAAGCACCGCGACCAGCAGCTCACGCACGACTACCTCGCGCTGGCCTGGGCGGGCGGCGCGCTGGCGCTGCCGCTGATGGTCGGGATCGGCTATGCCGTGCAGCGCGCGATGGCGCGCCGGCGCCTGCGGGAGGCCGCTGCGGCGCGCGCGGCGGAACGGGAGCGCGAGACGTCCGAGGCGCGCAAGACGGCGATCGAGGTCGTCGCTCACGATCTGCGCAACCCCCTGGCGGCCATTCTCTTCAGCGCCGAGGACCTGCTGGCGGACCCTCGCGTCGGGGCGACGCCCGACCTGCGCCAACGCATCCAGACCCTTTCCGACGCCGCCGGCGCCATGAACCGGCTGATCCACAATGTCCTGGACGAAACCCGTATCGATACCGGGTCTTTGGTGCTCAACCGGCGGCCAACCGATCTTGCCGAGCTGCTGCCCAGGGTCCTGGCGCAGTTTTCCGCCTCCGCGGAGCGCAAGGGGGTGGATCTCACCGCGGAAGCCGCCGACGACGCGCGCGCCATGGTCGATCCCGATCGGGTCGAGCAGGTCCTGTGCAATCTCACGGCCAACGCGCTGAGGTTCACGCCGCCTGGCGGGAAGGTCTCTATAGCCGCTGCCCGCGATAAGGACCGCCTGGTGCTGCGCGTCGCCGACACCGGCTTTGGCATCGCCCCGGAGGACCAGCCGCGCATCTTCGACCGCTACTGGCAGGACAGGCACGGCGCGCGCCAGGGCGCCGGCCTTGGCCTCTCCATCTGCCGCGCCATCGTGGAAGCCCATTCCGGCGTCATCGACGTCGACAGCCGCCCCGGCGACGGCTCGACCTTCACCGTCACCCTGCCGGGCTGACTTCGCGCGCGCTCTCCTTCCCCTCCTGGGGAAGGTGGCCGACGGCCTCCGGCCGGCGGACGGAAGGGGAAAGCCGCCCCAACCATCGTCGGGATCAATCCCCGACCACCCGGGCCGCCGCCTCCCCCCTCCGTCTCGTCCCGCCGCGCGGGCCGATCCACCTCCCCCATGAAGGACCCATGAAGGGGGAGGAGAGCGTCAATGGCAGGCGGATCCTCCTCACGCCGCGTCGTGGAAGATGATCCCCAGCGTGTAGCGCAACCCTGAGCGCACGCGGCTGACTCCGTGCCGCAGCACCGCGCGCGCTGCGCCCCGAGGCCCGCAGACCGGACGTTCGCGCACGGCGAAGATCGTCGCGTCCCCCTGTGCAAGGTTCACGACCTCGGCGCGCGACTGCATCCGCGCCCTCTGCTCGGTGAGCACGAACTCGCCGCCCGTGAAGTCCCGCCCCGGCTCCGACAGCAGGATCACGACCTGAAGCGGGAAGACGTGCTCGCCATAGATGTCCTGGTGCAGGCGGTTGTAGTCGCCTGCCTCATAGCGCAGCAGCAGCGGCGTGGGCCGGGTCTGGCCCGCGGCTTGGCATTGGGCGCGAAAGGCGGCCAGGTCCGCCGGATAGCGGCGGGTGATGCGCAGGGCCTCGTTCCAGCGGTCCGCGACCTTGGCGAGCCCGAGATAGAGGCTCTCCCGAAGTTCCGAGACGACCGCCGGCAGCGGATCGGCGAAATAGCGATATTCGCCGGAGCCGTAGCCATGCCGGGCCATGACGATGCGCGAGCGGAACAGGCTCTCCTGGTCGTACAGAGCCGCCAGGTCGCGGCACGTCTGCGCATCGAGCAGTCCCGGAATGCCGGCATGCCCCTGATCGAACAGGTCCCGCTCGATCGCCGCCCAGTCGAACGAGGCCGTGCGCCCGGCCAGCTCCGCCGGCGTCTCCCGCGACTCAGGTTCAATCCCCACGGCCCTGCATGCGTTCATGCGCTCAACCCCACCATCCTGTTGCGGATCTATCCTCCCATCTCGTCGGGAAGGGCGGCTGCGAGATCGCAACCCAATGGCGGAAGTGAGGAGAACGGCGCCGCGATCCCTGCCGTTCCGCAAAACGGTTGCTCGCGCCCACAAAGCGCCGCCGTGCATTATCAAGCTGGCTACGCGTGCTGGAGGGGACGATGCGATCGGCTGGCGGGTTCATCCTTGGCTTCATGCTCGCGGCCGAAGCGGCTTTGGCCGCTCCCCAAGGCGTCTCGCCGGGTCTCTCCCTGGCGATCTATTCCCAGGGCCAGGCTCTGGCGCAGGACGACCGCAGTCTCGACCTCGTCGCCGGCAGCCAGACCGTTCCGCTGCCGGGTCTGCCGCCGCAGACGCGGCCGGAAACCCTGACCCTCTCGGGCGAGGGGGTCTCCAATGTGGAGATCGCCTTCACGCCCGTCCCGGACGTGAACCAGGTGCTGCAGCGGATGGTGGGACGCCCGGTGCGTCTCGTGCACACGCCGCCGGGCGGGTCGCCGACGACTGAGTCCGGAACCTTCCTGGGCCAGACCGGCGGCGGCCTGCTTGTGGCCCTTGCCGACCACACCGAGCTGGTGAGTCCGGCCGACCCATCCGAGCGTCTGCTGTTCGATCCGGTCCGCGAGGCGGGCGAGCCGGGCGCCCGTGCGAGCCTGCGCTCCGACAGGGCCGGCTCCCGCCTCCTGCGGCTGAGCTACATGACCGGCGGCCTGTCCTGGCGCGCCGACTATGTCGCCACTTTCGACTCTGCGGGCGGCAGGCTCGACCTCGATGGCCGCTTTGCCGTCTCCAACGCTTCCGGCGCGCCCATCCAGGACGCCGCCGTCGACCTCGTCTCGGGCAACGTTGCGCTGGGGGGGCCGATCCTCCAACCGCGGCCGATGATGATGGCCATGGCTAAGACCGCCGGCCCCGAGATGGAGGCCGTGGGCGAAACCCACGTCTATCACTTACCCGACCGCCTCACCCTGGCCGACGGTGAGACCCGGAACATCGGTTTCCTCGAGGCGCGCGGCGTGGCCGCCCGCCAGGTGTGGCGCTGGACCGCCTACGGCCTTGGGAGCGCCGAACAGCCCGCCCACGCCCAGTCCGTGGTGGATTTCGCCAACCGCGGCGCCGCCCTCGACCGGCCATTGCCTGAGGGGACCATCCGCGTGTTCGAAGCGGACGCCAGCGGCCGCGCCAGGCTGGTCGGCGAAAGCCAGATCGGCCCCACGCCCGCCGGCTCGGACCTTACCCTCACCCTGGGCGAGGCCTACGACGTGACGATCAAGCCCACCCTGGTCTCGAGCCAGTCCGCCGGGCCGCACCGCACGCGCTACGCCATGAGCTACGAGGTGAGGAACGCCAAGACGACCCCGGTCGCGGTCGACCTTCGCCAGACCGGCCTGGGCGACGACACCCACGTTCTCTCCGAGTCCCTCCCCGGCCGCGCCCTCGACGCCCGCACCCGCGCCTGGTCCGTCCCTGTCCCTGCGGGCGGCGAGACGACCGTGACCGTGGAGTTGGAAACCGGGACGCCGTAGGGCGCCCGGGTCGCGGCCCTCCCCTTCCGTCTGACCGCCTTCGGCGGTCAGCCACCTTCCCCACGAAGGGGAAGGAAAGCGCGTTTTATTTCAAGATTTTAGTGCTCTGCTGCCCCTTCATGGGGGAGGTGGATCGGCCCGCGCAGCGGGACGAGACGAAGGGGGAAAAGCCGCTTCGACCAAGTCGGGACAGTTCCCACACCCCTACAGCGGGATGATGTTCCTCTGCCGGCTATACGCCAGGTAGCCGATGTTGGCGCCAAGGCGCAGGCCGACGCCGGCGCGGATGGGCGCGAGGACGATGTCGTTGGCGCGCTGGTAGTTCACGCCCAGGCCGCCGACCAGATAGGCGGAGCCTTCGACGCCCGGGAAGCGCTGGTAGATCGCGTCCGCATACTGAAGGTTGTAGCAGAGGGTGAAGGAACGGCTGGCGTTGCCGCCGAAGTCCCAGCCGACGGAGGGGCCCTGCCAGAACACGCGCTGAGTCGGGCGTCGCTTCATGTAGATCAGGCCGCGCCCGTAGCGCAGGCCAACGAAGAAAGCCGCCGCCCCCTCCTCCCCGGCGACGTAGGCGGTCGGCCGGCCGTGGTCCCTGAATATGCGCTCGACGACCGACCCGGCCGTTTCGGCGGTGACGCCCATGAAATCGGAGACCCGGTGGACGATCTCGTCCGTGGAATAGGTGTCGGCCTCTCCCTGCGGCGGGGGCGGCGGACCGCCCGGCTGCGCGTTGGGGTCGTATGGCTGGGCGCCCGCCGCGCCAGGGGTAAGGGCGGCGAGGCCGGTGACGATCAGCTTGCGGCGATCCATTTCGACGAAGGTCCCCGGTGAAACGATTACGATACCCTCTCTCGCGCCTGCGACCTTAACGTCCGCTGAATTGAAGCGCAGGGGGCGAACTGTGATAGACCCCGCGCCGACATGCCGACCGACCCGTCCCTGATCCGTAACTTCTCCATCGTCGCCCACATCGACCATGGCAAGTCGACTCTTTCCGACCGTCTGATTCAGGAGACGGGCGCCCTGACCGCGCGCGAGATGAAGGAGCAGGTGCTCGACTCGATGGAGCTCGAACGCGAGCGCGGCATCACCATCAAGGCCCAGACCGTGCGGCTTTCTTATCCGGCCGAGGACGGCAAGACGTACACTCTAAACCTGATGGACACGCCCGGCCACGTGGACTTCGCCTACGAGGTGAGCCGCTCGCTCGCCGCCTGCGAAGGCTCCATCCTGGTGGTCGACGCCAGCCAGGGCGTCGAGGCCCAGACCCTGGCCAACGTCTACCAGGCGCTGGACAACAACCACGAGATCGTCCCGGTCCTCAACAAGATCGACCTGCCCGCCGCCGAGCCCGACCGCGTTCGCCAGCAGATCGAGGACGTCATCGGCATCGACGCGTCCGACGCGGTGGAGGCCTCGGCAAAGACCGGCGTGGGTATCCACGAGGTGCTCGAAGCGATCGTGAAGCGGCTTCCCGCCCCCAAGGGCGACGCCGCCGCGCCGCTGAAGGCCCTGCTGGTCGACGCCTGGTACGACCCGTACCTGGGCGTGGTGGTGCTGGTGCGCGTCTTCGAAGGCCAGCTCAAGGCCGGCATGCAGGTGCGCATGATGCAACGGGGCGCGACCTACAAGGTCGACAAGATCGGCGTCTTCAGGCCCAAGGCCACGGACGTGGATGCGCTGGGGCCGGGCGAGATCGGCTTCATCACCGCCCAGATCAAGGAAGTGGCCGACGCGGCCGTGGGCGACACTATCACCGAAGAGCGCCGGCTCACCCCCGCCGCCCTGCCCGGTTTCAAGCCTGTGCAGCCGGTGGTGTTCTGCGGGCTCTATCCCACCGATGCGGCCGACTTCGAGGACCTGCGCGCGGCCGTCGGGCGCCTGCGCCTCAACGACGCCAGCTTCACCTACGAGATGGAGACCAGCGCGGCGCTGGGCTTCGGCTTCCGCTGCGGGTTCCTAGGCCTGCTGCACCTGGAGATCGTCCAGGAGCGGCTGGCGCGCGAGTTCAACCTCGACCTCATCGCGACTGCGCCCAGCGTGATCTACAAGGTGACGCTCACTTCGGGTGAGGTGATGGAGTTGCACAACCCGGCGGACCTTCCCGACGTCGTGCGCATCGAGTCCATCGCCGAGCCGTGGATCCGCGCCACCATCTTTACCCCGGACGAGTATCTCGGCGCCGTGATCAAGCTCTGTCAGGACCGCCGCGGCGAGCAGAAAGAGCTCTCCTACGTCGGCTCCCGCGCCATGGTGGTCTACGACCTGCCGCTCAACGAGGTGGTGTTCGACTTCTACGATCGCCTGAAGAGCATCTCGAAGGGCTACGCCAGCTTCGACTACCAGATGCTGGAGTATCGCACCGGCGACCTGGTGAAGATGTCCATCCTGGTCAACGCCGAACCGGTCGACGCGCTCGCCATGCTCGTCCACCGCGCTCGCGCCGAGACCCGCGGCCGGGGCATGGTCGAGAAGATGAAGGAGCTGATCCCGCCCCACCTCTTCGTCATCCCGATCCAGGCGGCGATCGGCGGCAAGATCATCGCCCGCGAGACCGTCCGGGCCCTGCGCAAGGACGTCACCGCCAAGTGCTACGGCGGCGACGCCACGAGAAAGCGCAAGCTTCTCGATAAGCAGAAGGAGGGGAAGAAGAAGATGCGCCAGTTCGGCAAGGTCGACATCCCCCAGGAAGCCTTCATCGCCGCCCTGAAGATGGACGCGGACTAACCCGTCCCTCCCCTCTGGGTGGCAAATTCACGCTTCTCAAGACGTCGTCCCGCGCGGGGGCTGCGACTTGGGTCTTTGACACAGAGACCACAGAGGATTTGGAGGGCACGGAGTGCATTATGGACGGGTGCGCGGAAGTCCTCAGTCGCGCGCGAAGCGCGCAATAAGCTGATCGCCCCGGGGCGACCTCGCAGCGCCTCTGTGTCCTCCAGATCCTCTGTGACCTCTGTGTCGAACAGGATGGCTCCGCCGAACGGCTGACGGGCCGTCTAGCGAAATGTGTGAATGCCACAGCCCGCGCAAGTGTGGAGGAGGATCGGAGCCGGCGCGCGCTCGCTAGAGTCAGCTAAGCTGGGCGGCCCGGCGCGACCGGCGCAGGGCGGCGCCGACCAGCCCGCCCCCCAGCACCATCAGGCCCCAGGTCGCCGGTTCGGGGACGGTGTTCGTGTTGACCGCCTCGGCGATGGATTCATCGACCGAACTCAGGCTCGCGCTACCGACCGAGCCCGGCAGGAAGACCGACGCCGAAAGGGCGAAAACGTTCGACAGATAGGCCGGATTGTCCGGTTTGAAGTCGCTGATGGTGTAGCCCATCGGACGCGAGCGCTCTTGCGACGCGCCAGGCCATTCCTTGTCGCAACGGCCGCATCGGTGATAGCCGCCGCCTCGTGACCGCTCCGACCCGCATCTGGCTCGAGATCGCCCACCACGGCGCCTTCCGCATCGGCGGCTGGGCCTTCGTGCGCCTGCGCGACGGCGCGGTGAGCGGCGTGGCCGGCGGAGCGCGCCGCATCGACCTGGAGCCGACAGCACTGAGGGCGATCGCCGCAGCCTTGTCCGGCCTCGCTCCGGGCGA
>DASXGR010000171.1:0-5104 GCA_036488935.1 Caulobacteraceae bacterium
GGCCTATCACACGCGCCTCACCGGTCCCGATCGCCGTGTCCAGGCTCAGGCGGCCGCGGCCTGGAGCCAGTGGGAGGGCGACACCCTCTCCCTGCGCGGACCTCAGGCCCGTCCGGCGAAGTTCAATGAGGTGGATTTCGCCATCGCCTTCGCCCGCATCGAGTGCCACTTCTTCGTCAATCGCGGCTTCTTTCCCGAGGACGCCTGGATCATCAATAACATCAATGTGATCCGCGGCATTCCTGGTTGGATCGTGCAGGGCCGCTTCGACGTCGTCACGCCCATGGAGAGCGCCTGGTCGCTGAGGAAGGCCTGGCCCGAGGCCCGCTTTGAAATCATCTGGGACGCCGGCCACGCCTCCACCGAGCCGGGTATCGTGGACGCCCTGGTCCGCGCCACCGACCAGTCCCTCACGCTGTAGATTGGATCGGATCCGGCCGGATCAGACGATGGATCCGCGGCCGCTACCCACCTCCGAATAGCGGTGGACCTTCGCTGAGAGGACGAGGGCGAAGCCGGCCATCATGGTGATCATCACCGTGCCGCCGAACGACAGCAGCGGCATGGGCACGCCAACGACCGGCGCCAGTCCCATCACCATGGCGCCATTGATCAGCACACAGAGGGAAAAAGTAATGATCGTCCCCGCGGCGGCCATTCGCGCAAAATGGCTGTAGGCGTTAGAGGCCATTCGCAGGCCCAGGTAGATGACCCCGGCGTAGAGAGCCAGAACGCTGACGCAGCCCAGCAAGCCGAACTCCTCGGCCATGGAGGAGAAGATGAAGTCGGTAGACTTCTCGGGCAGGAAGTTGAGCTGGCTCTGGGTCCCCAGGCCAAATCCCTTGCCGAGCGCCCCTCCGGAGCCCAGCGCGATCTTCGACTGGATGATGTGATAGCCGGACCCTGAGCGATCCGCCTCCGGATGGAGGAAGGTTAGCAGCCGGGCGCGCTGGTAGGGCTTGAGGACGAAGGCGAACGCCACGGGCGCCGCCGCCGCGATCGCGGCCAGGCCAGCCCCGGCCAGCGGCAGGCTAAGGCCGCCCAGGATCATCATCAGGCCCCCGGTCGCGGCGATCAGGATCGCGGTGCCAAGGTCCGGCTGGTGCGCCACCAGGGCGGCGGGCGCGCCGATCAGAGCGGCCGGGATCAGCAGCCTCCAGGACAGCCGCGCCTTGCTCGATTCCAGCCCCTGGTAGAAGCGGGCGAGAGCCAGCACCAGGCCGACCTTGATGATCTCCGAGGGTTGCAGGCGGATCGGGCCAAGGTCCAGCCAGCGCTTGGCCCCCATGGTGCTGTGTCCGATGACCGCGACGGCCAGCAGCATCAGCAGCCCAAAACCGTAGGTCGGATAGGCCAGGGCGAACCAGACGCGTGGGTCCACCGTGGCCAACAGGACCATGGCCACGAAGCAGAATCCGAACAGGAGGATGTGCTTGGCGGCCCAGGGCGACCACGAACCACCCGCTATGGAATAGAGCACGATCGCCCCCACGCCGGCGATGGCCGCAAGCAGGGCGCAGAAGGTCCAGTCGATATGCTGGAGTTTGACGACGAACCGGTCGCGCTCGCCCTGTCGGTTGATGAAGGTCAGGCTCATGTGCGCTCCGCCTTCGGTTCCGGGGCGGCCGCCGGGGCCGATGTCGGGACGGGCTGCACGATCCGCGCCCGCACCTGAGGATCCTTGAGCAGCGCGACCTTCATGATCTGAGCCGCCTTGGGCGCGGCGGCGTCCGCGCCGAACCCGCCGTGCTCCACCAGGACGCTCATGGCGTACCGCGGGTCGTCATAAGGCGCGAACGCGATGAACCAGGCGTGGTCGCGGCTCTCCCAGGCTCCCTGTGCGCCATGCGATCCGTGCGAGCCTGCCGCGTAGTTGTGGGCCTGGGCTGTGCCGGTTTTGCCGGCCATGCGCACCGGCCCCAGGCCCATGTCCGCCACGTGCGCGGCCGTGCCAGAAGTGACCACCGCGGTCATGGCGTCCCGGATGAAGGCCAGGTGTTCCTGAGCGAAGGGCAGCTCCGGCGGCTGGGTCGCCGACTGCTGAACCACGTCGCCCACCGAATCGACCAACCGAGGCTCGAGCGCGATCTTGCTGTTCGCCAGCCGCGCAGCCTGGATGCAGAGCTGCAGCGCATTCACGCTGACGTAGCCCTGGCCGATGCCCATGCTGGGCGTCTCGCCCGGATGCCAGACGGGGTCGTGGGGGAAGGCGCGTCGCTTGTAAGCGCTGTCGGGCACGAGACCCACCTTTTGCCCCGGAATTCCGATGTCGTGCTTCTGGCCCAGCCCGAAGAACCGGGCGACGCGTGCGATCGGATCGGGGCCGATGCTGAGCGCCAGCTGATAGAAATAGATGTCGCACGACTGGGCGATAGCCCCCTTGAGGTCGAGCGTGCCGTGCGCCTTGTCGCAGCCCCACGAGCGCCCACCCCAGAACCAGTGCTTGTGGCATGTGTAGCTGCGCGAGGGATCGATCCCGCGCTCCAGGGCCGCCAGGGCGACCATGGTCTTGAAGGTCGAGCCGGGAGGATAGGTCGCGGTCAGGGCCTTGTTGAACAGCGGTTTGCGCTCGTACTCGGCGAGGGCCCGATAGTCCGGCCCGCTGACCCCACGGACGAAGGCGTTGGCGTCGAAGCTCGGCGCGGAGAACAGGCAGAGGACGTCGCCGCTGCGGCAGTCCATCATCACGGCCGCGCCGCTGTCTGCGCCGAAAACCTCCAGCGCCCGGTTCTGGACGTCCGCGTCGAGTGTCAGGCGAAGGGGCGATCCCGGGATGGAGGGGATGTCGCCTCCGGGGTCCTGACGGACGACCCGGCCCTTCACGTCCACCTCCACCTTGCGGGCGCCGGGCGTGCCGCGAAGCGGGAGATCGTAGCTCTTCTCGATCCCCTGCTTTCCGATCCGGAAGCCGGGGTTCAAGAGGATCGACTCGGAATTCGGGCCCGTCTTGGTGATGTCCTTGGCGCTGACCTTCGCGACGTAGCCCACGACGTGGGCGAAGGCCGCTGAGAATGGATAGACCCTCACCTCGCCCATGTCGGCGGTGACGCCGGGCAGTTCCGGCGCACGCACGTTGATGCGCGAGAACTCATCCCAGCTCATGTCTTCCACGATCGCCACCGGCGCGCGGCGCGGCGCGGCCTCGATCTCGGCCTTGAGGCGACGCAGGCGTCCCTCATCGATCGGGATCAGCTCGTTCAGGCTCGTCAGGACCTTGTCGACGTCGACGCTCTCGTCCCTTGCCAGGAGGAGGCGGAAGTCCGGCCGGTTCGAAGCCAGGATCACACCGTGGCGATCCGTGATCAGCCCGCGCGGCGGCGGCATGAGTTGGAACTCGAACTCGTTGTGCTCGGACAGGACGGCGTACTTGTCCGCCTCGAGCAGCTGCAACTGCACCAGGCGACCGCCCAGCGCCACCAGACCGGCGCCCGCGAGGCCGCCAAACAGCACGGTCCGCCTCGCGAACAGCCCCTGGCGTTCATTGACCTCATCGAGGAGCAGAGGTGAGCGGCTCATTTGAAACGCACGTCCGAGTCCTCATAGGCCTCGATCAGCCGCCACGCGGGCCAGAATACCGCGGCCGTCGCCAGCACCTGGATCGCCAGGCCTGCTGGATCGGGCGCCTCGCCGGTGGCGACGAAGGTCAGCGCCACGGCGACGCCAAATCCCGCCCCAAGGGCGGCCAGGTACCATCCCCACTGCGTCCAGAAGCTCTGGCCGACCAGGACGGGCCGCGCCGCAACACCCAGAGCGTGGGCCGCGAGCAGGGCGCTCGGCCACAGGCCAAGTCTGTCCCCCCAAAGCAGGTCCTGGAACAGGCCAAGCAGGATCAGGACGTACGGCGCCAGGATCGAAGGCCGGATCACAGCCCAGGCAAAGGCGGGAAGCATGGCCAGCACCGGCTGCGGAAGGCCGACTCCGGCGATCTCCACCGGAATGGTCAGCAGCAGCGACCCTGCCGCGCAGGCCAGCGCTGGTCCGCCGAGCCAGACCAGGGGATTGAGGGGCTGTACGACGCCGGCGGGCACTTCACCGCCCCTTGGGTTGCGCAGATCCGTTGGCCGGCGACGCTTGCGTCGCGGGCGCGGCGGGCGGAGTGGGCGCGTCCGTGTTCGTCGATGGCAAAGCGTTCGGTTGCAGCGCGTTGGGGCCGACGAGCTGAGAGAAATCCTTGAACAGCAAGACGCGCACCAGGTCGATGGACCCGGCGTCGATGTCCAGCGCCACACGCCAGCCGTCCTGCGCCTTCACCGCCACGCCCACGGGCAGGCCGCGCGGGATCACGCCCCCGTCGCCCGAAGTGAGGATCCGATCGCCCGGTCGCACCGGATCGTGGGTCCGCAGATAGTCCAGCCTGGGGTCTGGTCCGCCATCGCCCGTCAGGATCGCCCGCCCGTTGGTCCGCGCGATAAGGACCGGGATCCGGCTTTCGATATCAGTAAGCAACATTATGCGACTGACCTGGGGCGACACGGCGACAACGCGGCCCACCAGCCCGTGCTCGTTGAGGACGGGATTGCCTTCGATCACCCCTGCCTCGGATCCCACGTCGGCGAGCCTGGAGTCCGCGAACGGACTGCGCGCATCCAGAACCGTCCGCGCGCCCACCATCGGCAAAGGCGGATCGGTCTTTACCCCCAGCAACGCCCGCAGCTGCGCGTTCTCCTGGCGGAGCGCTTCCGTTTGCGATTCGAGCATGCGCGCCTGCGCCAGCTGAGCCTGAAGACGCCGGTTCTGTCCCCCGGCGTCGACATAGGCAGCCACGGCTTCAGCGCCGTCGCCCAGCCAATGGACCGGCGCCGACAGCACGCCGCCTGCTGCGCCCGCCACGCCATCGAAGCGTCCGCGGACCTCATCCAGCGAGCTGCCGCGGTGGTCGTTCACGAACAGGGCGAGCGAGACGATTCCCGCCAGGATGAGAGCGGCCACGGCGAGCCAGGCCAGGGGTGGCCTCAGTTCGTTCAGCGGACCGTCTCTTAGGGACACTTTCGGAGACCCCTCCCGTCCGCGCCGCCCGCGGGACGCGCCAGGATTACAAGAACGGTGTGGCCCCGAAGAGGCCGGCGAGGTTGTATCTAGTCTAGAAGAGGCTCGATTCGAGCAG
>DASXGR010000174.1:0-30834 GCA_036488935.1 Caulobacteraceae bacterium
GCGTCATCGTGCAGTCGCTCGCGCAGGTCGTCGGGCAGGACCGCGGCGATCTTGGCGATGGCGTCACGCGCCGCGTGGGCCAGATCCTCGTCCGTCTTTCGCGCGACCCATTGGGCGCCGACGGCGAGGGCCTCGATCTGCTCTTCGCTGAACATCAGCGGCGGCAACAGCAGGCTCGGCCGCAGAATGTAGCCGACCCCGGCCTCGCCCTCGATCTCGGCCCCCATGGCCTGCAGGGAGACGATGTCCCGGTACAGCGTGCGCAGGGAGACTTCGAGCTCCTGGGCAAGTTCGGCGCCACTCACCGGCAGACGCCGCCGTCGCAGCGCCTGCATGAGCTCGAACAGTCTTTGGGTCCTGGACACGTCTCCGCTTCGAGCCTGTTCCTTTCTTAACCCTGGCCTAGGCCGGGGTCATGACGCCTTGGAAGCGGGGCGCGGCCCCTGCGAGGAAGCTCGAAACGTCGGCCCGGTCGTAGATCATCAGGCTGTTCGAGATTTTTCCGTGTCTGATCCGGATCCATTCGGCCACGCGCTGATCGGCGGCGCAGGCCAGATCGCAACTGTAGAGGATCACCGCCGAATCGATGTCGCCAAAGAGGGCGATGAGCTCGACGTGCTTGACCGTCCGGGTGACGAAGTCGACCCAGAACTTGCGAAAGGATCGCGCTCCAGCCAACAGGCCCGACGGCGTTTCACAGACCACGTCGTCCGCAACCCACTTCATCACCCCATCGAAGTCGCCGGTCGTCCACGCCGTGTAGTAGGCCGCGGCGATCTGACGGGGTTCGATATTCTCGCCCATGATCTCGCTCCAGGAATCGCGCCCTCCGGGGCGCGTCGGCGACCGACGGCCTCGATCGCCCTGCTGACATACAATGGCGGTGTGTCAGGTTTTGTCAGCAGCCCCCGCCCTCGCGCGTGAGAATTTCGGGGCGGACTCATAGAAAGCCTGAACAGGGCGTCTGGCGCGGCGAACCGCGCGCCTGCCTGTGGCTCTTCCCCGGGCTCCCCGTTCAGACGATTCCGTCTGAACGGGGCCTGCTTCAGGAGGCCGAAGGCCGATCTGATCCTGACTCGAAGGTCAGAACTGGACGTGGATGGTGGAGCGCCGGTTGAGCGGCTCCTTCACGCCTGGAGGTGTCGGCACGGCGAGATCCTCCTCGCCCTTCCAGCTGACGGTCAGGTTGTCCTGGGGCAGGCCCAGGGCGACCAGGGCGTCGGCGGTCGCCTTCGCACGACGTTCCGAGAGGCGCAGGTTGTAGTTCGCCGTCCCTGACGTGTCGGTGTGGCCGACCACCGCCTCCTGGGTCGCGTGCCCATCCGTGGCGTACTTCGCCACGTCCTGAAGCACGGTCTGCGCTTCCGGCGTGATCACGTACTGATCGAACGGGAAATAGATCACGTAGTCGCGCGACTGGTAGGTCGGGGCCGGTGGAGGCGCCGGCGGCGGGGGAGGCGGCGGCGGTGGCGGAGGTGGTGGCGGCGGTGGTGGCGGCGGTGGCGGAGGCGGCGGAGCCGGCCTGGCGCCAAAGTTGTAATTCACCTTGAGGCGCAAAACATTCAGAGCGAGGCGATTGTTGTTGATGCGCCAAACCAGGTCCGGCGGAAAGGTTGCGCAGCTGGCGCCGAAGCATGCGGTAGGCGTGTTGCTTAAAGTCCCAAGCGACGCGTAGAGATCTTCGACCCCAACGGACCAGCGTCCGCCGACGTTGTATTCGATGCCGCCGCCGGCGGCCCACCCGATCCGGGTGCCGCCGTTCGCGAAGGTGAAGGTTGCGGAGGGCGACGGGTCGCCGGGAGCAGTGTAGTCGACCTGACCGTGGGTGAAGCCGCCGGCGAAGGCGCCGCCGCCGGTCCCGTAAAATAGCACGCGTCCGAAGGCGTAGCCGATCCGGGCGCGTATGGTCTCGACGCTCGACGGGTGGAATCCGCCGTTGAACGTGTAGGTCCCGGCCGGAATGAATTCGGTGCCGAGCGTGGATCTGCTGAAGTTGTGGCCGCCTCCGGTCCCTCCGCCGACGTCGCCTTCGATCCCGATAACGACACTGCTGAACTCATAGTTGTAGCCGATTTGCCCGCCGCCGATGAACGAGGCGTTGTTGGGGCAATGGTTTCCGGTGAACACAGCCGACACGCCAGCAGAGCTTGGCGTGAATGAGGCGCAGCTCAGGCTCCAGGCGCCACCAAGGTTGACGCCGACATAGGGTCCGGTCCACGTGAATGGAGCTTCTTGGGCCATGGCCGAGCCGCTTAGCGCGGCCAGGATGAGGGCGGAGGCGGAAAGCAATTTATATTTCATGCCGGTTCCCCACTTTTGTGAAATTTACGGCTTGAACAGCCCTCACGACTTCAGGCTGCGAACTGCAGGCTTAGTGCGATAACCCCGTTCATGAGCGAGCGCCGACCCTGAGCGGTCGGGCCCTATGCTTCTTTCGTCCCTCGCCAAACAACCATGACGTTGATGGCAGCAGCACAACCTTAATCCAGATTAATATGTGCGTAAACGCACTTGATACATTTTCGGAGAAGGTATCGCCCTCCATCGCCAAAGTCGGGTGCGAATGGGCGCGGCTCGGCGGGGGGAACTGGGGACGTGACATCAGACGTCGGCTGATCTGATCACAACCGAGAGTCGGATCGCTGAGCGAGTGGGGTTTCGTATCGTGTCCGCGAAACCTCGGACTTCCGCCGCCCGGCTAGAAGGACAACCCAATGGATCTGAGTTCGGCCTCGCAAGCTTCAGAAGTCGAGAAGACCAGTGCGGCCATGCCCGCCTTCCTTGCGCCTTCGACGTTTCCGGGAACGTCGTCGAGAAAAACGGTCTCCGAGGGGGTAAGGCTGAATTTGGTCAACAGATGCGAAAAAATTCGCTGATCTGGCTTGAGAACGCCAACCTCCGCGGAGACGACCGCGCCTTCAAACAGATCCCAGAAGCGATATCGCGCCTTCAGGTAAGCCACGATCTCGCGCACGTTGTCGGTGAGTCCAAAGATGCGGAGGCCAGATTGCTTTAGACGCCGCGCCAGGGGCTCGGTTCCCTCAACGGGCGTTTGATGTTCCATTGCATGAAAGAAGAGCGCTTGGCTTTCTTCGGCCGTGAGCCCGTGCTGCATGCGATAAGCCCTCTCGGCTTCAGAGCGAGTGAGCTCTCCGCGATTGATTGCGAGCCAAATGGGTGATCTGAATAATTCCGCCCCTTTGTCGTTATTTCTCGTGTCGAGACGAGGAAGTTTGAAGCATCGCTCCACGACCTCCGCCGGGGACCACCTGACAAAGACGTTCCCCACGTCGAAGACCACGTTCTTGATCATGGATTCGCCTTGGTCTGAGCGTGCGGAGTGGGGATAGAGGTGGTTCCCTACCTCGCCCCGGCAGCCCGTCCCCCGGCCGCATTCTGCTGCACCATCATCGCCGTGATCTGCCGCGCCATTCGCATGAAGTCGTGCGGGTAGGGGAGGTAGGGCTCGCTCGCCGTATCGATCCGTTCGATCGCCTCGGCGGGGAGTTCGACCTCCAGCGCGGCCAGGTTGTCCTTCAACTGCACGGTCGTCTTTGGCCCGATGATCGGGGCTGCGATCCCCGGCCGCGCCAGGTTCCAGGCCAGGGACAGGGCGATCGGTGAGACGTTGAGCTGGCGCGCCTCCTCGAGCACCACGCCGACGATCTCGTGGTTGCGCTCGTTGAGCGCCCTCGTCCGCCAGATGCTCTGGAACGGGCCCGGTGCGGCGAACCGCGTGCCCTGCTGCGGCTCTTCGCCGGGCTTGTACTTGCCGGTCAGCATGCCGCCTCCCAGCGGGCTCCACGGGATCACGCCAAGACCGAACTTCCGGCACGCCGGCAGGATCTCCACCTCGATGTCGCGGGTGAGGATGCTGTACTGCGGCTGCAGGCTGACCAGCGGCTCCCAACCCTTCGCTTCGATGACGAGGCACGCCTCGACGATCTGGGAGGCGCTCCAGTTGGAGACCCCGATGTAGCGGACCTTGCCCTGCCGGACGAGGTCGTTGAGCGTGCTGAGCGTCTCCTCCAGCGGCGTCGCGTCGTCGTAACGGTGCATCTGGTAGAGGTCGATGTAGTCGGTCCCCAGGCGCCGCAGGCTGTCCTCGCAGGCCTTGACCACGTGCTTGCGGCTGGAACCGGACTCGAAGGCGCCGGCCCCCAGGGGAGAGGACGCCTTGGTGGCGATGACGACGCTGTCGCGACGGTCCTTCACCGCCTTGCCGACAATCGTTTCCGATCGCGTTGCCGAATAGACGTTCGCGGTGTCGATGAAGTTGTGCCCGGCGTCCAGATAGGCGTGGATGACCTCGATCGAGGTCTTCTCATCGCAGCCGAACTGGTCGTTGCCGAAATTCATCGCCCCCAGGCAAAGCGGCGACACGCGCAGCCCGGACCGACCCAGATTACGCAATCCCTGTGAAGCCATGTCGGCGCCTCCTCCGTCGAGCCTTTCAGCGCCGGTCGTGAGCGACGCTGCTTGGCGCAAGCCTACGGGGGCCTGGCGGAACGGGGCAAGCGAAAGGTCTTGGCAGCCGCTCACCATTATCCGCCACCAAGGCGGAGATGTGGGTCGGCCTTCGGCTTGACCCGGAAATGGTACCTATGTACCACGATAACATGAAGGCAATCGAACGCACGCAAACCGGAGTGCGCGTCGAGCGGCGCACATTGAAGGTCCTCAAGGGGCTGGCGGAATACCTCGACCTCTCGCTCGGCGAACTGCTCGAAGGGATCGTCCTGCACGCGTTCGAGGGAAAGGCGCCCTTCTCGGAGGAAACCCTGAAGCAGATCGCGCGCCTGAAGGAGATCTACGGCCTGGATCTCACGGCCACTGACGCGCACGCTCTGCACGAGGAGCCGCATGCCGAGTGACCTTCCGCTCACGGAGTTGTTCCTGCGGGGCGACATCGACCACAGGACGTTTCGCCACGCAGATCACGTGCGAGTGGGCTTCGAGCTCTTGCAAGCCCACGACTTCTCGACCGCGGCGTGGATGTTCAGCGCGGCCCTGAAGGCCATCGCCGTCCGAGCCGGAAATTCGCGCGCCTATCACCAGACGATCACCCTGGCGTTCCTGGCCCTGATCGCCGAGCGCAGCGCCGCCCGCGCCTTTAGCGACTTCGAGGATTTCGCGCGCGCCAATCCGGACCTGATGGGCAAGGCCGTGCTCGAGCGCTGGTACGCGCCCGAACGTCTGCGCTCGGACCTCGCACGGCGCATCTTCCTGCTGCCGGAGGCGGCGCGATGACGTGGTCGCTGCGGGCCTTGCGCTGGAGCTTCTGCGCTTACATCGCCTGGTCGAGCCTGCAGACCTTTGCCGGCGCCCGGACCGGTCACGCCGCCCTGCACGCACACGCACTCCTCCTGTCCGGCGCGGAGCTCCTCGCCATCGCTGCGTTCCTGTTCGAGCGGTCGGCGCTTCCCGCGTGCGTTGCGCTCGTCGCCATCTTCGCCATAGCCGCCGTGCTCACGGCGTTGGCGGGGCAGACGCCCCTGCGCTTTCTGTACTTCGCCGCGACCGCCGTACACATCGTGCTGGCCCAGCGCGCATCGACCGGACCCGCTCCCGAACCCCGGCGTACGCCCGCCGGCTGACGCGCAATCGCCCGCACAAGGGGGCCGGCGACGGGAGCCGCCCGAAGCGAACGATCTGGGCCCCTGTCTCTTCCCCTGAACTCCGTCGTCGTCGGCCGTCAGGGCCGATCCCGTGCGTTATACGCCTGGCGCGTGGATCGGCGGTCCTATGCGCATCTCGAGGGAGTCAGCTGCGGCTGGCGGCGACCAAGGCGTCGGCCGCCCGCCGAAGCAGCGCCGTGGCCTCTCCGGGCTCGAAGATCTGCGAGCTGACAAAGGCGCCGTTGATGAGCACCGAAAGCTGGCCGGCGAGCTGGTCGGGGGAGGCGGCGTGCAGCCGTTCGGCGATGACCTTCAGGCGCCGGCGCATTTCACGCTTGTGCGCCTGCGCGACCTTGCGCGCGGGGTGGTCCCCCTCAGGGAACTCGGCGGCGACGTTGATCTGCGGGCAGCCGCGGTAGTTCGCCCGCCCCACCCGCTCGCCGATCCATTGCAGATGGGCGTCCAGCTCCGCTCTGGCGTCCTCGGCGTGTTGTTCCGCCACCTGATCCCATTTGGTCCAGAATTCCTGGTCCTCGCGATCCAGGAAGGCCGCGATCAGATCATCCTTCGTGCCGAAGTGGCGATAGAGGCTGGTCTTGGCGACGCCGGCCTTCTCGACCACGAGATCGACCCCCACAGCGCGCACCCCTCGCGTGTAGAAGAGTTCCGAAGCCGTCTCGAGGATCTTGTCCCGCACCTCGGCGCCGCCATGGACGCTCGGACTGGTTGCGCTTTTCGACATCGATGAACCTCCAATCGCCGATATAGCACCCACAGGATTGACGCGGTACAGACCTGTATGTAGCTACAGGAACAGACAGGTCTGTAGCGATGAGGGGACAATGATTGCCGATAGAGCCCAAACCATGGGCGCCGCCCGAACCGTCGCGGTGCTCGGCGCCGCCGGACACACCGGACGCTTCGTCGTGTCGGAGCTGTTGCGCCGCGGCCTGACGCCCATCGCCGTCGGGCGCGATGGAGGTCGGTTGAAAGCGCTGGAGTTCGCCGGGCAGGGCGTCGAATGCCGCGAGGCGTCGGCCGACAATGCAGGCGCGCTCGATAGGGCGCTTGCCGGCGCGGCCGCGGTGGTCAACTGCGCCGGCCCGTTCCTCGACACGGCCGATGCGGTGGCGTCGGCGGCGCTGCGGGCGGGCGCCCACTATTTCGACGTGACGGCCGAACAGGCGAGCGCCCAGCTCACCTTCGATCATTTCGACGCCGCCGCCCGGGAGGCCGCCGTGGTCGTCATCCCGGCGATGGGATTTTTCGGCGGCTTCGCCGACCTGCTCGTCGCCGCCGCCATGGACGATTGGGATGCCGCCGACGATATCCGCATCCGCATCGCGTTCGACAGCTGGCTGCCGACGCAGGGCACGCGCATGACCGGGGCAAGGAACACCGCGCCGCGCTGCGTCATCGCCGGCGGCCGGCTCGAGCGTGCGCCTCAGCCCCCGGCCAGGACGGTGTGGGACTTCCCTGCGCCCTTCGGCCGGCAAAGCCTCGTGGAGCTTCCGTTCTCGGAAGTGCCCTTGATCGCCCGGCGCCTGCGGACCACCGAGCTTCACACCTACCTCAACGAAATCGCGCTTCGCGACGTTGGCGACCCGTTGACGCCCACGCCCAAGCCCGCCGACGCGACCGGACGCTCGGCGCAGCGCTTCGCGGTCGAAGTGATCGTCAGGCGAAGCGGCGTGGGCCGTCGGATCCTCGCGCAGGGCAGGGACATCTACGCCTTCTCCGCGCCTCTGGTCTGTGAAGCCGTGGAGCGCGTCCTGTCGGGTGAGATACAGGACATCGGCGCTCAGTCGCCTGGCGCCGTCTTCGATGCTCCGGACTTCCTGCGCGCGCTCGCCCCCGAACATCTGACGTTCGAGATCGCGGCCGCGTAGACGCCGCGCCGCTTCGACGAGACCGTGCCCTGGTAGTCTTGAAGCGGCGCGGGCTCGCTCGGAGACTTGGAGCCGAACGACGCCGGCCAGGGCGCTGGAGCTCCATGGTTCTCCGCCCCTATTTCACGCCGAGATGATCAATAGCGCGCCTCGACCTGCGCGATCGGGGCGGACGCGCGCACGGCCTCGAGCGCCCAGGCCAGGTCGGCGAGGTAGACGTCCGCCACCTCGGCGTGGAATGGCGACAGCATCAGGTGCAGGGCGGGCGGCTCGGTCACCACACTGGTGAACCAGCCGCGCTCGCGCAGCTTCGCCCAGAGCGCCATGCTGTTCGCGTCCGGGTGGCGGAAGGCCGTGATGCCGAGCCGGGGCGCGCCAAGCACCTCGAAGCCCAGGGCCGCCACGCCCGCTTCGATCCGTTCGCGTGCGCCGGTCACCAGGGCCTGCTTGGCGCGATAGCCGTCGACGCCGAGGAAGTTCATCACCGCCCAGGCGGCCGAGATGGCGCCGCCGGGCCGTGTGCCGGCGAGGGTGGGGGTGATCATCCGTCCGCCGGGCCAGTCCTTGAAGTCGAACCCCATGAACGCCTGCAGGGCCGCCGAGCGGAAGAACACCGTCGAGGCGCCCTTGGCGCAGTAGCCGTACTTGTGCAGATCCGCGGACATGGAGCTGACGCCCGCCAGCTCGAAATCGAATGGCGGAACGTCGCCGCCGTTCATGTGCACGAACGGGGCGATGTAGCCGCCGACGCAGGCGTCCACATGCAGCCAAAGACCGCGCTCGATGGCCAGGTTGGAAAGGGCTTCGATCGGGTCGATCAGCCCATAGGGAAAACAAGGCGCCGAGCCGACGATCATGATCGTCGACGCATCCGCCGCGCCGGCCATGGCCTGCGGATCGGCCAGGAAATTTTGCAGCGGGGTGCGCCGCACCTCGATCTCCATCAATGCCGCGGCCTTGTCGAAGGCGGGATGGGCGGACCTGGGCAGGACAATGTTCAGCGGGCCGGTGAGGCCCTTTTCCTTGCGGGCGAAATCGCGCGCGGCCTTCATTGCCATGGTGATCGAGTCGGTGCCGCCGGACGTGATGGTCCCCGCCGCGTCCTGCGGCCCGTGCAGCAGCGACAGGCCAAAGCCCACCACCTCAGCTTCCATCCGCTTGAGGCTGGGGAAGGCCGTGGGGCCAAGGCCGTTCTCCGACTGGAAGAGGGCGTAGGCCTCCTTCTGCACCTGCTCGACGTCAGGCCCGGCGTTGAACACATAGACGGCGGTCTTGCCGTCCCGCCAGCGGACGTCGCCCACCGCGTAGTCCAGCATCCGCGGCTTGAGCTCCGCCCAGCCGGCGCCGGATCGGGGGAGGGGGGTATGCATGGCGGTCCTTCGAGTTGCGGCGAGCCGGGCCATTGCCCTGGCTCCGAGCGAGGGTCGTGAACGACGCTGCGCGGCGGAGCCTAGGGGGGGCCGGCGGAGCGGAGCAAGCGAAAGGTCTTTGCGGTTTCAGCCCGACCAGACGACGAGTGGGCGGGCAACTTCTCGAGGAGGGGGCGTGACGCGCGGCCAACCGATCAGGATCGGCGCGACAGCCTCGAAACTCCTCGGGATGCCCACCTCCGTCGCGCCCTCTTCCGAGCGTAGCCAGGGCAGGGGAGCGCCGACCCAGCAGGCTCCCAAGCCACGGCCGTGCGCTGACAGCAGGAGGTTCTGCGCGGCGCGGCAGCAATCCCAATCGGTCTCGGGGAGATCGCGAGCTGCGCAGACGATGATCAAAGTCGGGGCGTCCCAGAAGGCCTTGAAGTCCGTATTGTCGATCCAGCTCGATCCTCCGCCGGGCGACCTGTGAGCGGCGGCGAATGCCTTGGCGCGATCGCCCAGGTCCGCCAGCCGATCGCGCCCCTCAACGACAATGAACGCCCAGCGTTGGGCGTCGCGAATGGTGGGCGGTGGCGCTTGCGCCGCGTCCCAGATGAGCGATTCGATCAGGCTGCGTTCCGGTTGACGCGCTTCGTAGGCGCGGACGCTGCGACGCCTGTGGATGGCCTCGAGTAAGTCCATACCGGTCTCCTCGCGCTGGAGCCTACGCCTTCCGGTCTGCCGCGGAACACTCGGGCTCTGCAATATTCCCCAAGCCTGGCGCGCGTTCTGGCGCTAAGCTTTGGCAGTCGACGACTGCCCAGGACGGGAGCGATTGGAGGGGCGCCGTGACCACCAACACCGTCGATCGTAGGCCAAGGGGAGGCGTTCTCGCTTCCACGCCGGTGCGGTTCGTCGTCTTCTCGGTGGCGCTCATCGGCGCCTACGTTGGCGCGCAGTTCGCCGTGGCGCAGTTCGCGATGGTCTGGGCGCCCGGCCTGCTCCCCGGCCTCGACCGCGGCCTCGTGACTGCATCGGGCTGGTCGCTCAGCTGTGTCCTGCTTCTTCTGTTCTACGCCGCGCTGGTGCGCGTCTTCGAGCGCCGTAGCCCCTCCGAGCTGGCGCCACGCCCCGGCGCAGGTCTGGCTTTCGCGGGGGCGGCCGGCGGCTTTCTGCTGTTCGCCCTGGTGCTGGCGGCGCTCTTCGCGCTGGGTCTCGCCCGCTGGAGTGGCGGGGGCGACGCCGCCCATATCGCGCCCATGGCTATCGCGGCCGCCTTCGCCGCCGTGGGCGAGGAGCTCGCCATACGCGGCGGCGTGTTCCGCGTGCTCGAGGAGGGCCTAGGCTCGCTTGCAGCGCTCGTGCTCTCCGCCTCGCTGTTCGGCCTCCTGCACGCCGGAAATACGGGTGCGACCCCGGTTTCGACCGCCGCGATCGCCGTCGAGGCGGGATTGCTCCTGGGCGCCGCCTATATGGCGACGCGCAACCTTTGGCTGCCGATCGGTCTGCACTTCGGCTGGAACTTCACCGAAGGGGGCGTCTTTGGCGCCGCCGTTTCCGGCGGCCGGTCGCACGGCGTCTGGCCGGTCTCGATCGGCGGCCCCGAGCTTTTGAGCGGCGGCGCCTTCGGTCCCGAGGCTTCGATCGTGGCCGTTGCCATCAGCCTCGCGGCCACCTTGTCGCTGATCGCCGTCGCCGTCCGCCGCGGCGAATGGAGGCCGCTGCGCCTGCGCCTTTGGGTCGCCTGAAATCCGGCCGGACCGGCCGAAAATTCACTTCGCGGCCACGGGCCCGAGCGTCGCTGTCGGCAGCCACGCAGGCCGCTCGGGCGCATCCGCGACGGCTTCCGTGAGCGTGTAGAAGAACCGGTTGAAGTCGGCGGCGGCCTTGGGGTCGATCGGCGTGGCCAGGCTGTCCTGCGGACGGTGATAGCGAACTGTGTACCAGTCGCGGTAGCGGCTCTCCGCCTCTGTGCCCGGGTCATAGCCGAACACGAAGCCGACCGCGGGCACGCCGATCTGCATGAACGGCCAGTGGTCGGCCCGGCGCACCAGATTGCGCTCGGGCTCCAGGTCGGGGCGCACCTCCACGCCCATCCCGTTGGCCACCGTGCGCGCGGTCTCGCCGAGCGTCGTTTCGCCAAGACCTTCGACCGTCAGGATCTTCAGCGGGAACAGCGGCCTCAGCTGATCGAGGTTGATGTCTGCGGCGAGCTCATCCCTAGGGACAGTCGGATGGCGCGTGAACCAGGTCGAGCCCAGCAAGCCCTTCTCCTCGCCCGTGAAGGCGGCGAGCAGCACTGTGCGGCGCAATCCGGCCCCATGATGGCGCTCGGCGAACCGGACGAGGGTGGCCACATAGGCCGCGTCGTCATAGGTCCCGTGATAGATGCGCTCGCCGCCCACCGGCTCGCCGTAGCCGTAGCCGTCGAGATGGGCGGAGATCACCACCACCTCCTTCGCAAGCTTCGGATCGGTTCCCGGCAAAAGCGCGAGCACGTTGTCGGAGGCATAGTCCGCCTTCACCGTGGGGAACCGCGCCTGGAGCCGGGCAGGGATATCAAAGCTCGGCAGCGGTCGCTTGGCGGCGCCGTCGGCGAGGATCTTCGCGGCGTCGCGACCGGAGCCGGCGATCACCGCCGGGAAGGCGTCTGCGCTCAGGCTCATCACCGGCAGGGCGGCGGCTGGCGGCGGCGGCGCGTCGCGCAGGCTGACCGAGCGCGCATAGGCGACCGGCCAGCGCGGCGGCTCGATCGTGAAGCCGAGGTCGTCGACATTGATCAGGCCCGCCGCGCCGCCCGCCGATGCGGCGCGCACCCGGTCCGCGGCGGAGGGCAGGCCGTTTCTGCGCGTGCCGAAGCAGACCACCACCTTGCCGCGCACCTCGCCCATCTCGGCGGCGGAGCAGTAACCGCGGAAGACCAGCGGGGCGTCGAGCGTCTCCGGGAGCTCGTCGGTGGGGCGGACGGTGACCTGGTGCAGAAAACGCAGCTCGACGGGCGCCCCGCCATCGCGCGCCACGGCGATCCGCGCGCCGGCCGCATCGATGCGCACCTCGTGCAGTGGGACCGATTGGAAGAAGCTGCCGTTATCGCCGGCTGGCTTCAGTCCCGCAGCGGCGAAGCGGTCGGCGACGATCTTCGCCGCGCGGGCGTAGGCCGGCGAGCCGGTGTCGCGCCCCTCCATCGAGTCGTCCGAAAGCTGGGCGGTGAGCCGCCACCAGGCACGGGTGTCGGCGTCCTGGAATTTGGGCTCGGCGGCGCCGGCGGAATGCGCGACGGCGATCGCGCACAGAGCTGCGGCGCAGGACGACGGGCGAAGGTTCATGGACGGGATCTCGCGACGATTGCGGCGCGGTCCGCGCCCCCCAAGGCGTCCCCATAGCAGCCCCCGCGCCGCGCGCGCGAGTGGACGGCTGTCGGCAGTCGCGACCCTCAGCCGGTGTTTCGCAAGCGCGCCCTAACGGCGGTCGCTCTGACCGACCTGCCACCGAACAAGCTCCGGGCTGCCAGGTCCGATCAGCAGCCCCGCCGAACCCCTCAAATGAGAGCGGCGGTGCGCGGGGTCCTGTCTAGTCTCGGCCGGTCAGCGATACGAGGCGGCGCGATGGGTACACGGCTGGCAGGAGATCTTCCGCGCGTCGGGACGCGGCGAGCCTTTCGACCGACGACGAATGAACGCGCTGTCGCTGAACGGGTCGTCCGCCGGCGGGCCGTGCTGACGGTCATAGCCGGCGCAGGATTCACGTTCGAAACCTCCTGCCTTCTGCGGAAGCTGGCCCCCGACATGGAGATCGTCTTCCTCAAGACCCATTTCGGCGGCGAGCCTGGGCAAGATGGGCTCCCGCCCGGCAAGGCTTACCGCGTCGCGTCGTTTCCAGTGTTCACCCAGCCGTCACGGCTGGGAGCGATTGCTGCGGTGTGGAACACGTTCTGGGTGACCGTGGGCGTGATCCTGACGCGGCCGATCGACCTCGTCGTCGTCGTGGGCGCGCCGCATGCCGTGCCGATGCTGCTCGCTGGTCGGATCCTGGGTCGGCCCACCATATTCATCGAGAACATCACACGCGTTGAAAAACTATCGCTTACGGGCCGCATCGTCCGCCGCCTGCGGCTCGCCTCACGGCTGCTGGTTCAATGGCCGGGTCTGCAGGCGCGGGAGCCCGGTGTGGCCGTGGGCAGCATCCTATGATTTTGCTGACCGTTGGCACCACTATGCCGTTCGACGAGCTTCTCGCCGAGGCTGACCGACTCGCGGGCGAAGGGCGTTTCGGCGACGAAGCGCTGGTCTGTCAGTCGGGCCACTCAAATTACCAGGTTCGAAATGGCCGGCAGTTCGTAGGTCTTCCGAGCCTGCGCGATCTGATCGACGAGAGTTCGCTAGTCATTACCCACGGCGGCTCGACCGTCATTCAGCTGCTCCTGGCTCGCAAGCCGTTCGTGGCCTTTCCGAACCCCCGCGGGGCCGCGGACCATCAGACAAGCTTCCTGCGAGAGATGGCGAACTCCTGCGACATTTCCTGGAGCCCCTATGTGGCCGATCTCGAGCGATTGATCGTCGAACGCCGCGGCAAGGGACCGGCGGAATTGTCCACAGCCATACCACGGGCGGCTGACGAGATCAGGGCGATGCTGGGCCTGAGCGCCTGATCTTCGCGCCGTTCGGGCTCTACCGGCCGAGTTGGGCGATCGCGTTGCGCAGCGGCGCATCGGATATCTGCAGGATGCCGCGGTAGGGCTCGCTCAATTCCAGGATCAGGAAGATGGCGCCCGCAAACGAGAGCGAGCCCAGGAATAGCGCTGCGGCCACGGTCCAGTTGAAGCGGGAAAGCAGTCCGAACCCCAGAAACAGCACGGTGATCCAGAAGATCAAGACAACCAGAAACGGCACCGGAATCTGGCTTCCTGAGTTCTCGAACATCAATAGCCGCGATTTTGCGATACTGTCAGCCAAGCTGAAGGCGCGGCTCTTCAACTGTTGCTCGCTCTCGTTCTTCGACGGAAGGGCGGACATCTGCGCCCGCGCGGCGCGGCCAACCCTCTGCAGTTCGGTCGAATTCAAATTCTCAGGGCGGACGCCGGTCGCTGACCAGATCGTGTCATGCGTTCGGCGGATGTCCTGACTCAATCCGTCGCGCAACGCCTGGGCGTCGGGCCCGTAGAGCGCCAGCGTCTGGTCGAGCATGATGATGTTGGCCGAGAGATTCGCCAGTTCGGTGGCCTGCTGCTGGTGCGACGTGTTCGCCGACGCCACCAGCAGGCCGAGCACCAGCGCGGACATCGTGGCGACAAGACCCATGACCAGCTTCACGACGTCCTTGGTGTCTCCGTCGAGATGCCGCTCGTGCAATCTGCCGTGAAGGAACAGTCCAAGGAGCGCCGCGCCGAACGTACAGCCCAGCATGACGGCGGCGATGGCGAGCGACCCCATATTGGCATGCCCCTCCGAGGCCGCGCCGGGAATCCTGCGCGCCCTACGTCAAAGATGGCCGCCCTCGGCCAAGCGTAGCGAAGTCAGTAGAACACGCCGCCGCCCTGGCGACATCGGTCGAAACACCTATTGCCCGCTGCAAGGATCCTCCCCCCAACGGGCTTTACAGTCAGGTATTCGCAACGTCTGCATGCTGCCTCGCGGGCAAGGACAGAGTCCGACCCTTCTCCGACCTTCCCTTCACCCGTCATCCCGGACGAGCGCTCGAAGAGAGCGCGAAGATCCGGGACCCAGCATCCCGCACCTCACCGCCGCGCTCTAAGGACGCTGCGGAGAGATCACGCCAGTGCGTCACCCGCCGCGTCGAGGCCGTGGATGCTGGGTCCCGGATCTGCGTGCGCTCTGCGCACTCCGTCCGGGATGATGGGGTGGACGGCCCCCGAACGGCATCGATGTGCCATGCTGGCCGTGTGTGGACCCAGCAGAGGAGGCCGTCCGCCATGCAAGCTATCAGATTTGGGATCGACCTGGCCAAGACTGTGTTCGCGGTGCACGGGGTTGATGCGGCAGGCGAAGTCGTGGTGCGCCGCCAGTTACGGCGGGGGCAAGTGCTGAGGTTCTTTGCCAAGCAGCCGCCGGCGCTGATCGGGCTGGAGGCGTGCGGCTCGGCGCACTACTGGGCGCGCGAACTGGCGAAGCTGGGGCACGAGGTGCGGCTGATGGCGCCGCTCTATGCCAAGGCCTACCTCAAGCGGGGCAAGAACGATGGGCGCGATGCGGAAGCCTGTTGCGAAGCCGTCAGCCGCCCGACCATGCGTTTCGTGCCGGTCAAGACGGTCGAGCAGCAATGCGGTCGCGCCCTGCATCGGGCCAGAGACCTTCTGGTGCGTCAGCGCACTCAGATCGGCAACGCCATCCGCGCCATGCTCTATGAGATGGGCCTGATCGCCTCCAAGGGCCGAGCCGGCGTCGACGATCTGGTCGAACGGATCGAGACGGGTGGTCTCGAGGTTCCGGTCCAGCTCCTGGCCTCGCTGAGGCCTCTGGCGCGCCAATGGCGAGAGCTGGAGCGCCAGATCGCGGTCATGGACAAGCAACTCGAGACCGAGGCCCGCGCCGATCCGGTCGCCCGGCGGCTGATGACCATCCCCGGCGTGGGGCCGGTCACCGCCCACGCCGTGATCGCCGCGGTCGGCGACGGGCGCCAGTTCGCCTCAGGCAGGGACTTCGCCGCCTGGGTGGGCCTGACCCGCCTCAACCACGACACCGGCGGCAAGACCCGGCTCACCGGACACATCTCCAAGGCCGGCGACCGAACCCTTCGGCGTCTGCTCGTCCTGGGCGCCAGCAGCCAGCTGCGCCACGTCAGGGCCAAGCCTGAGCGCGCGAGCATCTGGATCACAGGCCTGCTCGCCAGGCGACCAGTCAAGGTCGCCGTCATCGCCCAGGCGGCCAAGAACGCACGCATCGTCTGGGCCCTGCTCACCCGCGACCAACCCTATCGGGCCACGGCGGCCTAAACCCCGCCAGGCTCTCCAAGCGCAAAGGAGCCAAAGCTGCTCGGCAAAACGGTCAGGACCTGGGTCGGGACACTCCGCTCCGTCATCGCGCCTCCAGCGCGCCGGGATGATGGGAACCCGATCCGCGAAACCCTTGCGGGCCAGCGGCCATACTCGGCCGCACTCAAAGGCCGGATACATGACCGCTCCAGACTGCTCGCCGATCAGACCAAAGCCCCACTTGCCGGGAAGGGGCCGTCCATACATGACGGATGTTGGGGGGCGGAGCGCCCACTTCCAATCTGGCCGGACGGAACATCCGCTTCCCGGCGAGGTGCGCAGGCGGCCGGCAACGTCGACTCCGCGCCAGTCTGGGTAGACGCGGTTAGACCTCATGCCGGACCTGACGCGCCGGCGCGTCCCTCGGGCGTGTCGCGCATCAAGCAGGAACGTAGCTGAGCCGGATCGTGTCCTCCCCAATCAGATCGCTGGCCACGAGACGCAGGGGCGGGCGCGGGCCGGCGAAGAAGGGCGCGCCGTGTCCCAGCACGATCGGGCGGAAGTAGAGTCGATACTCGTCGATAAGGCCAAGGTCGGTAAGACTTCCCGCCAGATCGGGTCCGGCGACTTCGATTTCCCCGGCGTGTTGAGCCTTCAGCGCCCGTATCGCCGCCTCGAGGTCACCCTCGACGAGCGTGGCGTTGGGTCCAACCGACTTCAACGAGCGCGACACCACCCATTTCGGCTGCCGCCGCCACGCCATCGCGAACTCGCGGCGGTCCGTGTCCCACGCGGGATCGTCCTGGTCCCAGTACTGCATGAGCTCGTAGACGCGGCGACCGTAAACGCTGCCGGCCAACTCGCGCATGCGCTCGATGAAGTGACGAAAGAGCGCGGGGCCCGGTTCCATTTTCAGGTGATCGACGTAGCCGTCGAGGGACTGCGACATCTGGAAGACGAGCTTCGCCATGCTGAAAGACCCCGCCGAAAGTCTTCAGCATAGCTCGGTCGGGCATGACGCAGAAGTCAGGGAGGACACTCGGACGCTCAAGGCGCCGCCGCGCTCGCCTGCCGCCCGAGCCAATTCACGACCACCGTCTCCAGCGCGATGCGGTGATCCGAGAACGGATGATCGGTGTCCATGTGGACTTCGCTCGCGTGAGGCAGCTTCTGCGAGAGCTCATGGCTGGCGGCGAAGCTGCCATCATTCGCGGTGACCAGCAGCGTCGGGCGCGCGCCCAGCGCCGGCGCCAGGGCTGCAAAAGACCAGCCCGGATGGTTCATCGCCTCGTCCATCAGCGCATCGGCGCTGGTCCCGGCCAGCGGGATCGCGTCCTCCGCGAATTCCCCGTCCAAAGCCCGCTGGCGGGCCTTGGGATCGTGGAACGCCTGGCTTTGCGGGCCGATGTTCCAGGCCGAGATCATGATCAGGCCGGCCACGGCCGGATCACGGGCGGTGGCGCTGGCGGCCATGTAACCGCCCATGCTGTGACCGGCGACGAAGACGCGCGTCTCGTCCACGCCAAACCTGGCGGCTGTCTTGGGATCGCGCAGGTAGGCGAGCGCTGCGTCCGAGTCCTCAATGGCGTGGGCGAAGGAGAAGTCGCCCGGGCTGCCCCAGGCGCCGCGGTAGTGGAAGGTCAGGACGTTGAAGCCGGCCCTTCGCATCGCCTGGGCGAGGTCGAGGTTCTGCTCGTTCCCTGGAAAGCCGTGGAACAGCAGCACCGTCGGATGCGGCCCCGGACCGCTGGCCGTGTACATCACGCCATTCATCAGCGCGCCATGGCTGGGAACGCGGACATAGGCCATGGCGGCCGGATGCGCCTTGTCCGCCGGCGGATCGGCGATCACCGCTGCTGGCGGAGACGACTGGGCTTGCGCCGCCTGGCAGGCAAAGGCGGCCAGCGTCGCGGACATCAGGACAGCCAGGGTCGGGCGCATGGCGTCTCCTCTTCAAGTGACAGCCTCTACCTTTGCCATTGGCGGGCCAAGTCAAGCCGCAAGCGCAGTCGCAGGAGATGGCGGGCGTCAAAAGATGAGTTATCTAATGATATTTCGCCCAAATACACTCGTGCTACGACTAGGTCGTGGTCGGCGCTGGGATGTCGCAATCCTCACTTGTTCAAGTATAGATGCAAGTGATGGCTGCGTATCTCGTGTCTGGTGGAAACATAAGGGGCGGCAATGGCTCTCGAATTGCTTTCCTGGCAGCCGAAGCGTGAGTCCTGGTCGGCCGCCGTTGAGGCGCCCGTAAAGCAAGGGGAAGTGGTCTGCCCAGAATACATCCTTGGCGACCTGGCCCAGCCGATCGGCCAGAAAACCGCCAAGGCCGGCTGAGCTCCGGCCGATGCTCTTCAACTCTCCCCAATTCATCTTCGCGTTCCTGCCCCTCGTCGTGGCCGGATTCTACATCCTGGGCGCCCGAAGCGTGCGACTCGCTCTGGCTTTCCTCGTCGCCGCATCGATCTTCTTCTATGCCTGGTGGCGGCCGCTCAACGTCCTGATCATCGCCCCGTCGATCCTCATCAACTACGCGCTGATCCGGGTCATGATCGAGAAGCGCGATGTTGCGCCAACGCAGGCCTCGATCGCGCTCTGGGTCGGCATCGCCTTCAATGTTCTCTATCTCTGCTATTTCAAATATACGACCTTCATCGAACAGGTCGTGCGCGACGTCGGCGGCTTCAGCTACGTACTGGACCGGGTCGTCCTGCCGCTCGGCCTGTCCTTCATCACCTTCCAGAAGATCGCACTGTTGATGGACGCGCATGCCGGGCGCATCGACCGCGTCACATTACGCGACTACATGACCTTCGTCCTCTTCTTCCCGCCGCTGATCTCCGGTCCCATCGTGCATTACCGCGAGATCATGCCGCAATTCCACGCGATGGACGGACGCCTTCGGCTGCAGAACATCGGCCTCGGCGTCACTCTGTTCTTCGTCGGATTGGCGAAGAAAATGATCATTGCCGACCCGCTCGCCCTGCTGATCGCGCCCTATTGGCAAGATGCTGCGAGCGGCGGCCATCCCGCGCTGGTCCAGGCCTGGGCCGCAGCCCTCGGCTTCATGGTGCAGCTCTATTTCGACTTCTCGGGCTACTGCGACATGGCGATCGGCATCGCCCGGATGTTCGGCATCACGCTGCCGCCCAACTTCGATGCGCCGCTCAAGGCGCCGTCGCTCATCGAATTTTGGTCGCGCTGGCACATGACGCTGACCCGTTTCCTCACCGCCTATGTCTTTTCTCCGGTGTCGCTGCAGCAGACCCGTGCGCGCATGTCGCGCTCGCTACCGGTGCTCGCGGGGCGCAAAACCACCCGCGGCGCCTTCATTGGCCTCATCGCGGCGCCCACCCTCCAGACGATGTTCATTTCCGGCCTGTGGCATGGCGCCGGCTATCAGTTCATCATCTTCGGCCTGCTCCACGGCGTCGGCCTGGTCGTCAACCATGGCTGGCGCCTCTGGCGTCCTCGGTGGTGGCCGCGTGATGGCGCGCCCGGCCGGCTGGCGCTGTTCGTCAGTTGGGGCATAACCATCCTCTTCGTCGTCTTCGCGCAGGTCTTCTTCCGCGCGCCTGACGTGTCTTCGGCCCTGCGGATCTGGTCCGGCATGCTTGGACTCGACGGCGTGACCCTGCCGTCCGCGGTGCAGGCGAAGATGGCCCCGCTACTGGCCCATGTCGGCGTACATCCTGCCTTGACCTTCGAGGGCGGCCAGGACTTCGCGATCCTCTGGCTCTTCATCTTCGTCGGCTGGCTTATCGCCCTGGGCGCCCCGACCATCTACGAACTGACGGCGGCCTATAACCCGGCCCTGGGCTGGAAACCGCGCGCCGGCCAGCGTTTCGTCGCCGGCTTCCGTCCCAGCCTCGGCTGGGCCTGCGCCCTTTCGCTCGCGACCACCGTCGGGCTTCTCTCGCTCGGCCAGGTGAGCACGTTCCTTTACTGGAAGTTCTGACATGGACGCGCCGCGTGCAGACCTGCGCAACGTCACGGAGGAGCAGGCCGTCGTTTCCGGGCGTAACCCCTGGCTCCGTTTCCTCGGAAACTGGCTGGCGGTAACGGCGGTACTGCTATTGGCCGTCGGCGCGCTCAATGTCGCCGTGGATCCGTTCTTCGTCTTCGGTACGCCGCTCATCGCCGGCCTCAACCAGTACAAGCCTGCCACCCAGGGCCGCGAAGCCCTGGCCAAGGCCGCCCTGCTGCCGCGCGCGCGACCGCACACCGTCCTCATCGGCACGTCCAAAGTCCAGGTTGGACTGGACCCCCAGTCCACGGCTTGGGTCCCGGACGACGCTCCCGTCTTCAATGCCGGCCTCCCCGGCAGCACCTCGCCAAGCACGCTCGCGACGCTGGAAGACAGCCTGACCGTCGCCCCCGTGCGCCGCGTCCTCGTCGTTCTCGAGCCCACGAACCTGATCGAACCGGCGACGCCGTTCACCCCGGCTCCGCCGTTCCTCCATACCGGCTGGGCGCACGTCCGCGACCTGTTCGACGCTGCGTTCACGCTCGATGCGCTTGAGGCCAGTTTCCAGACGCTGGTCGCCCAGTGGACCGCGTTCCCCAGCGGGTTGCGTCCGAACGGCCAGATGTATGATGGCCACTTCCGCGGTCCGACCCTCGCCGAAGGCCCCGGCGTCCTCTTCGGCCAGAAAGCGGCTTCCAACGCCACCGCCATCGCCAACGTGGCTCGGCAGGTGTCCGCTCAGCCGAATGCCGAAATCGCCCAGCTCGAAATGGTTCGGCGCCTCATCGAGCTCTGCCGGGAGAAAGGCGTGAGCGTCGACCTCGCCCTGGCCCCCGTCCACGCCGACTACTTGCGCCTGCTCGTTCTGGCCGGTCTGTGGCCACGCTACCTCCATATGCGCGAAGTGTTGGCGCAAACCGTAGCCGATGCTGGCGACGGCCAGGTTCGTCTCTGGTCTTTCACCGGGTTCAACGAATTCTCCACAGAGCCTGTACCGCCGATCGGCCAGCGTGCGCCGGCCTTGCGCTGCTTCTGGGAGCCCAACCACTTCCGGCCGGAATACGGCCAACTCCTGCTGGAAACCATCTACCGCGGCCGCCAGGGCGTCGGCGTCCGGCTTGAACCGGCAAACGTCGGCGCGCTCAACGAGGCCCAGACGGCCGCGATGGAACATGATCGCGCCGCCCAGCCCGCCGAATGGGCCCTCATGGCGCAAGCCCTGGCCAAGGTTCAGGCCGAAACCGCCCAACAGCAAGGCTTGCTCCGGACCGGAGCGAACCTCGCGCCACACCGCAAGCCTGACCGTATCTGATGGGCGAGTCCGCCTGCCGACGTCAGCCACCTCCCTTATCAAGCCGCTTGGCGAGCAGGATGTCGGGTTTGCCAAGGCCATTGGCGTCGGGGATCAGGCCGGCCAAAGTGAAACCGAGCGCCCGGTAGAAACCGAGCGGATGGGGGGCCCGGGCTTCGATCCGCGCAAGACTGTGCAGCAGATCGGGGAAGGGGTCGGCGCCGAACAAACTCGTGCCCCCGAAGTCGTCGTCTGCCCCGAGGTAGAGGCTGAGCGCACCCTCCGAACGCGCCAACGCTTCCAGCGCCCGCACGAGCGCCGCGCCGACGCCCTGCCGCTGGCGCGTGGGTTCAACCGCCACCGGATGCAGCTCGAACGCGTGTGAGTGGGTGCGGATAAGGCCGATCCATCCGACCAGCACATCGCCCTCGATCGCCGCCAAGGCCGAGCGGGTCTCGTCCTCGAAGAACCTCGCGACCTCGGCGCGCGCCTCCGGCAACGCACGCCACGTCACGGGCTGATGCGCGAAAGCCCGGACGAGGACCGCGGCGGCCGCCTCGCGCTGCGCCGCGGTGAGGTGCTCGAAGGGGACGATCTGGATCATTGTGTTGCCCCTGTTCCCCGATGGATGACTTTGTAGAGCGACTTGCGCCCTCGTTATCGACTCAAAAGGAAAGGGCGGGGCCGCGACTGCCCCTTCGGTCCGCCGGCGTCCCGCCGGCTCTTCTTTCTTTCATCGACGTTTACTCTAGGGATATCACCATCATCGCGATGAAAGGGGCAGGGGCCAAGAAGAAAGGGGCCGGCGAGACGCCGGCGGACCAAGGGATGGGAGTGCGCCGCAGGTTAATTCACAGGATCTTCTCGCCGGCCTTCTACTGACTCGTGAGGTCCGTGGTTTATTATAACTTGTACGCCCCTGAGGATTTGTGGCCGCCCGAGCCGAGAAGATATGGACGTAATCGAGCTCGACCAGACATGGCCGCCCACCGCGCCCTAACCCCCAGATTGCGGGAGGCGCCTACAGCCCGCCGGAGACGACCAGGATCTCGCCGGTTACCCAGCGAGCGTCGTCCGAGGCAAGAAACGCCACGACGGGCGCCACGTCGCTCGGGCGGCCGGTGCGGCCAAGCGGTGTCTGTTGCTCCGCCTGCTTTTCAAAATCGCCGCCGATGACGCCCGCGGCGCGATTGCCTTCGGTGTCGACCACGCCTGGATTGATCGAGTTTACGCGGATCTTTCTGGGGCCCAATTCCTTGGCGAGCACCCGCGTGATCACGTCCACGGCGCCTTTCGTGGCGGCGTAGATCGACGAGTCGGGCGGCGCCAGCCGACTGCCAACCGAGCCGATGTTGATCACGCTGCCGCCCTCCGGCCCGAACTGGGCGACGGCGGCCTTGGTTGCAAGCAACAGTCCAAGGACATTGGTGTCGAAGTGCCGGTGGAACTCCTCTTCGGTGACATCTTCGATAGCGCCGAACCGGTAGACTCCGGCGTTGTTCACCAGGATATCGACCGTTCCAAAGGCCCTCTTCGCCTCGACAAAGAGCCGGTCCACATCCCCGGATTTTCCGACATTCCCCTGGACCGCGACGGCCTTGCCGCCGACGCCCTCGATATCGGCGACCACCTTGGCGGCGCCTTCACGATCGCTCGCATAACTCAAGACGACCGCGGCGCCGTCGGCCGCCAGGCGCTTGGCGATCTCGGCGCCGATCCCCTTCGAGCCGCCCGTGACGACGGCCACCTTGCCCGTCAGCTTGCCCATCGCTCCTGCTCCGGCTTTCTCGAATGACAGTCAGATCGGCAACTAGCGTCCCGTACTGGACGGATTTCAAGAGGTCGCGCAAGTCGTTGAAAACCGTCGTAATTGGGCTCCCAAGGTGTCGCCGCGGGCCGCGAACAGTACGTCGCCCGCTCACTTGCCCTCCGAGACCCACTTCAGCGTCGCCAGCCAGAGGTCGTGGCCGCGATGCATGAGGCTTTCATCTGTCTCGCGAAGATGCGCCGCATCTTTGCCCTTGCCGACCTCGTCGGTCACCACGAGGCAGGCGTCTCCCTGCGGCTTAAGATACCAGGTGTGATAGAAGCTCGGCGCCGCGCCGGGAGAGTATCCGTACCAGCCGATCCTGGTGTAGGGCGTGAACTCATTGACCCGGCTCTCGAGCGGCAGGCCGAAGGTCGACCAGCGGAACACCGTGCCGTCCTTGAGGACGTTGTCGCCGTTGATGCGAACGTCTTTTGAGTTCGGATACCATTGCGGCCACTTCGTCGCGTCGATGATGTGTCCCCAGATCCGCTCGCAACTGACGTTGATCACCAGTTCGTTGTGCGAGAACAGGTCGGCCTGCGACGGGTCGAAACCTTCCGGCCAGTGAATATCCTTCTCGCGGTTCGCGAGGTCCTGCTTCATCGTCATGGTGGTGTTTCCTTCTTGAGCGGCGGCCCGGATTGGGGCCATGGAACCGGCGAGTGCGAGGGCGGCGAGCGCCGCCACGCCCAGCGCCTGCCGGACGGTCGATGTTCTGCTGGTCATGCTGCGCCTTCCACGCCGACCAGGCCGGCGATCACGGCTTCGAGCGTCACGTTCCCTCGGCGATGCTCACAGCAGCCCTCGAAGTCGATCCAGCCTTCGTTGAAGCCGTCGACCATGCGGATGCGCGGCATGGGATGCTTCATGCCCTGCGATCGGAAGAGCTGTTCCCAGGTGTCGCGGGGGACCGGCTCCATGCGCACCTCGCGACCGAGAGCCGCCGCGAAAGCCCGGCCGATATCGGCCGCCGCATAGCGACGTGGACCTTCGAGTTCGGCGACGCGCACTCCGGTCCAGCTCTCCTGCAGGAGCGCGGCGGCTGTGGCGCCTATATCGGCGGTCGCCACCATGGGAATGGCGTGGTCCAGCGGCTGCAGGATGCTCGGGACCACGCCTGAGCGTGCGGCCTCGACATCCCAGGCGGCGTTCTCCATGAACCAGGCCGCGCGCAGGAAGGCGACCGGGACAGGCGCCCGCCGCAGCATCTCCTCGGTCAGCTTCGAGTTGTTCAGCAGATTGGGCTCCGCCGACTGTGCGCCGACCGTGGAGAGGAAGACGACCTTGCCCGGCCGGGCCGCCCCGATCGCCGCCTCGATGGCGCGCGCACTGGCCTGCGTCTCCGGAAAGCCCGGCTCCGGATCGTAGTTGGGCGGGGTCATGAGGAAGACGCCGTCGACGCCGGCGAAAGCGGCCGTCAAAGCCTCCGCGTCGCCGATTTCCGCGACAGCGACCTCGCAGCCTTTGGCCGCCCAGGGCTTGCCCTTGACCTCGTCGCGGACCACGGCGCGCACCTTCTCGCCCGCGGCGAGGAGACTTTGGGCGACCGCGCCCCCAACCTTCCCGGTGATTCCCGTTACTGCGTACATCTCTTCCTCCTCTTGCGGCCCTCACCGCCTGTTCGAGCGAGAAGGTGTCACGGGTCGAGACTTGATTGTAGCGCCGAAAAGTACGTAGACTTCGGACTCAAAATCAGGAATGGCAATGCCCTATGACGGACGTCTTCTCTCCGGCGTGACGGTCCTTATGGCCGTCGTCGAAGCCGGCTCCATGGCCCGCGCCGCCGAGGCGCTGGGTCTGACCTCGTCCGGCGTCGGCCGCGCGGTCGCACGGTTGGAAGCGCGAGTCGGCGTCCGGCTGCTCGAGCGGACCACGCGCACCATGACGCTGACCGATGAGGGGCGGCGCTTCTATGAGGAGGTGGGGCCGCATCTGGACGGTATCGAACAGGCCGCGATGACAGCGGCAGGGGCGGCCGGCGCCGTGCGAGGCCGTCTGCGCGTCAATGTCGACCCGTTCTTCTCGCGCATCGTGCTCGCCACGCGGGTGGCGAGGTTCCTCGATCGTCACCCCGACGTTCGCATCGAGCTCATCATGCGCGACCACGTCGGCGACCTCGTCGCAGACGGCTTCGATCTGGCGCTGCGATTTGGCGAACCATCAGGTGGGTCGCTGATCGCCCGCAAACTGATCGAAACCCGCATCCTGACCGTTGCCTCACCGGACTTCATCTCTCGCCACGGGCGGCCCAAGCACCCCTCCGAGGTCGCACGGCTGCCCTGCATCGACTTTTACGACGCAGCCAATGCGTGCCCGTTCGAATGGGAATTCCGCAAAGGCCCTGAGGTGCTGCCGGTCCGTCCAGCGGCCCGCCTCATGGTGTCAGACGTCGGCGCCATGCTGAGCGCTTGCGAGGCCGGCATCGGCATCGCGCAGATCATGCAACTCGGCTCCGGGGATTTGCTTGCCAAGGGCAGGCTGGTTGAACTGTTCCCCGACTGGCCCGGCGAGCTTTTCCCGCTTTATGCACTCTACCCATCGCGCCAACTGAGGGCCGCCAAGGTTCGAGCGTTCATCGAATTTACTGTCGATCTGATATCGCCGGCGGAAGTGGTTTGATCTGGGTTTCGGGGACAGGATGCCAGAACCCCGTCTGATCTGCTCTTGAAGTGAACCCCACCCTTGAGACACGTCAAATAGGGACAATTGTTGTTGAGGCTATGGGCCGCGGGGCGCCCGGCGAGAAGGGCAAGAGCTCAGTCTTCGTCCTCGTCTCCGGTCCTCTCCGTGACGTCTCTACCGAGCGTTGCGGTTTCTGAACCTGGAGCGCTTCGCCGACTCAGTTCGGGTGAGGGCCGCCGGGGCGCCTCCGGCCGCCTTCTCGGGCGAGGCGACGCTGAACCGGGGTCTTGGGCAGCGTGTCGAGGATGAGATAGCCGGCGCCGTTCTTGTCGAGGGCATCGAAATGGGCGTTCGACAGGGTCAGGAAGTCGGCCTTGGAGATGATTCCGCGGAAGTGGACGTCGGCCGCGGCGACCGGCTCGGGCTCGTCGAAGAAGCTGTAGGGCGAGGCGCCCTGGTTCGATTCGTCTCCTGGATTGGGCTTCGGCCCCGAGTTCGTGGGCGGCGGACCGCCCCCGCCCCCGTGTCCACGACCCTGGCCGCCGCCTCCGCCACCGCCACCCCCGAACTGGGCCAGCCACAGGCGCGGTGCGCCGGGATCCCTCCGGCCCTGCCATGAGTCTGCGACCGCGCCGACCACCTCCGGGCAGATCCGAAGCTCGTAATAGTTGACCTCATAGGGGCTGAGGAAACCGTCATGGTTCTGGTCGAGGGTGTGGAAGAAGTGCTCGGCGTCAGCGTTGAACTCCGCGCGGTCGAGCTTGCCGTCGCCGTTCTTGTCCGCCTGGTGGAACCAGTCGACGACGGGGTAGGGCGCCCCGCGCTCGGCCCGGAACGGCTGGCCGCACGGGCTGATGAAGAGGTTGGGACGGGGACCTCCATTGAACGGGGCCTGGGCCAGGGGCGTCGAGGGGACTGCCGCCACTGCGGGGAGGGCCAGGAGGCGCAAGCTCATCTGACGACGGGTAAGGGGCAAGCCGGAACTCCAGGGACGGCGTCTTCGCCGGCAGGAGTCAGAGCCGCGGAGTTTTGCGCGGGGATTTCCATGGGTTTACATCTAAGGTGACAGGTATTCCTGCCAGAGCGACAAGAATCTTGCGTGATACAATCGGTGAAAGTCCGACTGAGGTAAGTCTAACAACCGATAGAGAGTGTCGCGGAGTGGAATTTGACGGCAAGAATACTGAAATGATAGGTGCTTTTGTCACCACATCCGACCCTCAGCGCACCTCTCTGTCGATGTGTTGGAAGCCGAGCGGAAACCAAACCCATCATATTCCCCCCGTATTCCCCTGATATGTTGATTAATCCGTCCGACCACATCGAACCAGCGGGGCCTGGTGGTTTCCGGGAATCGTGCTGTCTTCGCCGCGTTTGAACGATGCTGTGCCAAGCCTCCCGCACGTCGCGATGATGGCCTGAAGCTGTCCCGGGGGGGATTCGTGCCGGTTGACACCCGCGTGACTTGGGCCGGTGGCCTCACCCGCGTAGCCGCATGTGCGATCGACATGCTTCTGGTCGGCGCCCTCAGCTATGCGCTGGCGCTGCCCTTTCTGAAGGCAATGACGGCGTCGCCCGCCTTGGCGCGGCTAGATGGGATCGCCGTGGGCCTCGCCTATTTCGGCATTCTGCCCAGCCGTCTGGGAGGCGGAGCCACTGTGGGGATGCGGCTCTTCCGTCTCAAGGTCATCACGCTCGCCGGCGTGGCGCCCGCCTTGCCAGGATCGATCGTCCGGGCGGCCATCCTGATCGCACCATTTGTGGTCAATCGCTGGGACGTGCGCGTCGCCGACCCTGGTCTCGACGATGTCTTCACCCGCATCGCATTCGGCGCGGTTTTCGGGCTGGGACTGGCGCAAACCTATTTGCTGTTGTTCAATCAGCCGACAGGGCGGCTGGCCCACGACATCCTCACTCGCACCTCTGTGGTCTATACTACAGCGCGCAACTGGAACGCGCCTCCGATCCGGATTCACGCCGCCCTAGCCATCTTGATCTTCGTCATCGGATGCTCTGCGAATTTCGTGGTCTTGAAGTGGGGCTGGAGCCACTGGCCGGATATACTCAAGGTCGCCGTCTCGCGCACGAACGCCGCCTCCTATGCGCCGGCCCCTGCCGTCGCGGCGCTCCCAGAAGTCCTGGGGGTGTCGGCCTCCGCTCCGCCGCCGCCGACCGCCTCCTACGCTCCGGACCTCGCCCCGATCCTTGCGGTGAGACTGAAAGCCTGGCCAAAGGACTTTCAGGGCGAAGTCCAGCGATTGGGCGCAGCCGCGGCGCGGACCATTCCCATGCACGCCGGCCGGGACATGCGCATCGTCATCACGACGGGCTTCAACACCGGTTTCGGATACCGACTCCGCAGCCTGACGGGCGACTACTTCGGGGTGACCGCCGCTGATGCCGCGGCCGGCGCGGCTTCGGATCCGGGAACCTCCGGAGTTGGGCTTCCGGCGCGGGCCGACCCCTCAGCCAAGCGCCGGCGACTATAGGTCCCAACGGGGGGCGGCCGAGCAGATTTGGGGTGACAGTTACTCCCTATACTCACCACCTGGGGTTTCGGCGAAACGATATCAAACCCCGCCTCATCCGCGATCACAGCCGAGTTTTCGGTCTTTGAGTGGAGGGGGGCGCCCGAAGCCACCCGCGTGAATTTGGGGTGCTCCCATCGCCATATCCGCTCACGAACCTCGCGGACCACGCGGACGTTTTCGTGAAACCTAGGGCAGGCTCTATTTATTCTTCGTTCGTCAGTGTGGTTCGTGAGGTCCGTGGTTTATTATTACTTGTACACCCCTGAGGTCGCCGCCCGAGCCGAGAGGATATGGACGTAACCGAGCCCGACCAGGCGTGGACGCCGCCCGAGCCTTTGGCCATCACGGCTGCGCTGATCGAAGCCGGACTCAGGGTCGACCCAGAGACAATCGAGCTGTTGCCGCGTGACGATCGTTTGGCCGTCCGCTTGCCCGAAGACCGGATGGCCTGGTTCCCCGGCAACGCAAGGGGCCTGCGCCGGCTGGAGCGCGAGCGGCGTGTGCTTGGGCTTATCGCCCGGCATTGCGAGTTCACCGCGCCCAGGATCATCCATACGTCCAATGCGGGCTGGGATGTCCGCGCCCTGGTTGCAGGCGAATTCAACCCCATCAAGGTCTACGAGCGCGTAACGGTCGACCGCAGCTTCGCTCGCAAGGTCGGCCAGGGCCTTGGTTCCATTCTCGTCCAGTTGCACACCGCGATCGCGATTGAGGCCCTGTCAGGCGGTTGGCTCCCGGTTCGACCGTCCTGGCCGCCGCCGCTCGCCTTCGCGGAGCGACGCCTTCCCAAGGTGACGGATGACCAAGCCCTGATCGAGCGCGCGTTGAATCTGTTGGCGCGATACGAGGCGGCGGAAGACGCGGTCGTCGAACGTGTGTTGGGCCACACCGATCTCGGCTTCCACAATGCCGTCATTGATCCGGCATCAGGCGCGGTCGCCGGCGTCTTCGACTTCGATGGGGCGGCCTATTGCGACGCACACCACGACTTCAGGTATTTCCTGCTGGATAACGAGGACGAAGCGGTCTTCGAGGCCGCCCTCTCTGTCTACGAGCCAGCGACGGCGAAGACTGTCGACCGCGACCGCGTCCGCCTTGTGAACGCGGCCTGCGCCGTCTCCTTCCTGGCCTTTCGAGCCGGGGCCTCCGCAAACGAAACGCCAGCGGGGCGTACGCTGGCTGAAGACCTGCGCTGGACATCAATGGCTTTGGCGCGGGCGAATGGCTGAGGTTTGAACGTACAAAGCGACCGTCCGCAGGCGGGCGTCACCAATACTGCAAGTCTAGATAACACTCGCCGAGGGTCTTTGGGAGGCCAGGAAGATAGGGGCTCCACTCCAGTGTTCGGGACTCCCAGCGTAGATCAAGATCTTCGAGGTGACGGACTAACTCGGGGAGATGCTCCAGGTCGACGATGAGCGACTGGCGGCCGAGCGCCGCGGAATTCGACGCGAAGTGTCGGAGCAAGTCCGCCAGAGCGTGTTCCTGGCCTTCCTCGCAGCCGAGGTCGAGCGCGGCGGCCACCTCGACGCGCCGTTCCTCGCCAGCGGTCGAACGCCAGACTTCCCTCATGTCGCGGCCACGATCCCACAAGCCGCCGCAAGCGACGACGCGCCCGTCGCGCTCGACCACATGGAAGTCCGTCCAGCCGTACACAGCCGTTGGCCGCCACGGCGGCCGTTCGCCCCAGACGCCTCCATCCAGCATCTGGCGCAGGCTCTCCGGTCCGTAGGGCGCAAATAGGTCAAGGTCGGCGTGCGTTCGATTGATCAGCTCGGCGCACCGCGCAAGATCGCGCGGCTCGACAAGACGAACGCCCTCGAGGCCCGTCTCCGAAGGTCTCGCCGTCAGATACGCAGCGGCGACGACTTTCTGCGGCCGTTCTGTACCCGCCTGGAACCTCACTGCTTCGAGGAAGCCGGCCACGTTGGCGTTGCCGATGCGCATGTACATGACGTGGCCCACGGTCGGGTTCTGCAAGGCCCGAGACGGGAACCGTCTCACGAGATCTCCCAGGCCCTCACGCCGCCGGTCGGCGCGCACCCTGAGGCCCTGCGCGTAGTGGATGCTGACCGGCTTGCCCCCGATCATGCAGTTCGCGGGAGACCATATCGCGCAGGCGACAAGCTCGCCGCTGGCCTCGATCACGCTGATGGACGCCCCCGGCTGCAGGCGAAACTGCGCGAGCGCGTCAGGCGCCCGCTCGATCGTCACCAGCCAGTCCCCGACTTTCTCAGGCCCGTTTGCCCAGAGGTCCTGGAAAGCCTCCTCGTCTCGGCCGGTCAACTCGCGGGCGCGATAGGGGCCGCTCGCCAGACGCTCAAACACTTCCACGATCCGCTCGACCTGGAACAGGAAGTTCTCGTTCGCGGTCACCTTCAGCCACTGATCAAGCTGGCCTGAGGGTGTCTTCACCGCCAACGCGCGCTCTACGAGCCCATCAGGCCAGCCTTGCGCATTTGCTCGCGCCACAATCGTGTCGTTGAGGTCTCCACTCATGGAAATTCTCCTTGGGTGCGATCAACTGGCTGCGGGCTGGAGTTACGTGGTAAAAAAAGACGCCTGAGGCCGGCGCAACGTGGCCAGCGTAACAACAAGACTGGCGAACGGGACAGGTTTATCTGTCAGCCACCGCCCTCGATTTCCGCCCGGACCGCGTCACTCGTGGTCGTTCCAGATGCCCTGAAAGAGCGGACTCTGGGCTCTCAGTGTCGCCGCATCACCCCGGGCCCTTATGCGCCCTTCGTCCAGCAGCACGATCTCGTCGGCCAGGAGGAAGGCCGCGCGCCGATGCGAGACAGCAAGGCAGGCGCGGCGTCCGTCCTTGAA
>DASXGR010000180.1:0-33788 GCA_036488935.1 Caulobacteraceae bacterium
GCTCGCCGGCGCTCTGCGCAGCATACCGGCCGGCCGGCTGGGCACGCCGCAGGACATGGCCGGCGCGGCGCTGTTCCTCGCCTCGCCCCTGGCGTCCTACGTCTACGGCCAGACCCTGGCCGTGGACGGCGGTCAGATGCTTTAGGTTTTTGAATCGTCACGATCCGTTTCAGCCACCATCCGCCAGTAGTGTCTTACGGCGGCCAATCCCCTGAGCAATCCGATCACCTCGAAGGGACTGTGCGAAACTCGCATTTCTTTATTTCCCGTCATCCCGGGCCGTAGCGAGCGGAGCGAAGCGAGGACCCGGGACCCAGGTGACTGCAACGGGCGCCTCGGTTCGCGAACCGCAACGCCGCTGGCGTGGCCCCTGGGTCCCGGGTCCTCGCTTCACCCGGCCTTCAGCCAGGTTCGCTACGGCCCGGGATGACGGATGAAATTGGGAATTCCGCAACTCCCCTAGTGGGAAGCCGGCGATGGCGGATCGACGGCTGCTAACCCTGTAGAGCAGCGGGCGCTCGACGGCTCCGCAGCATGGCGCCAGCCGCACCGACGCCAATCAGCATCAGCGCCCAGCTCGCGGGTTCAAGCGCTTAGTCGAACGCCCGCGCCAAGTCCGCATCGCTCGGCCGTTTGAGTGCTGGCCAGTCCTTCAGGGCGAACCACCAAATGCAAATGGTCCCGACAAGCGGAACTAGCACTAGGAGTGACCACCATGGGCGAAAGCCTGCCTTTCGGTAGATAATCCACCACGGAGCTTGGATCAGGAAGGTGACTAGCATCAGCACGATGATGTGCCACGGGCTGAACGTAGGCATGAGAGTCCCCCCTTCGAGAGAGCGGTGACGCCGCCCTTCTAACCTCAAGTTGGCACACCAACGGTTGACAGTGTAGCCTCAGCAAACGCCTCGCCACTTCGCCGGAAAGCGCCCTAGGCGGCGACCGTATAGGCGCGGGCGGGTTGGATGCGGAGGCGCCGGCGCGCCGCCTCGAGGTCCTCGCCAAGCACTCGCCGGTAGTCCTCGCCCAGCAGCCACGCGGCGCGGCGGCCCCGGCGCCAGCCCTCGATGATGGCTCGGATCGCACCGAACTCCCGTTGATTCAGCGCCTGCGCGATCGCGCCAATGGCGATGAATCCCCAGCCCAGTCCGCGGGTCTGCGCGAAGGAGAAGGCGACGAGGGAGGCCTCCCCCAGGCCATCGCGGCCGTAGCCGCTGAGAACGTGCCAGAGGTCGTGGATGTCGCGGGTGCGGCGGCCAAACCAGGCATACGGGTTGTCGTCGCCAGGCTTCGCCGCGCCGTTGACGCTACGGCTCACTTCGGCGAGCCCTTCTGCGCTCAGGCCCTCGGCCCGCTTCCAGGCGAAGTAGTGGGCCCCAACGGTTCCTGGCGCGAACTTCGCCATCAACGTGTCGTCGTCCAAGATCCGCGCCATCTCGGTCCGCGCCGTCGCCAGAGCGGCCCCGTCGGATGTCCGCAGCAGCCGGTGATAGCCCTTTACCGTGGCGCCGCCGTTCAGCGCACGCATGATCTCGAACACCTTGGCGGTGTCCTCCTTGTCGCGAAGGAGCGCGCGCAGGGCGCGGAAGGCGCGAACCAGATCCATGCGTGGAGCGGCGATGGGAAGGGCGATGTCGCTCATTGGGAGCCTCCAGACCCTGCAATCTTTACATCGTTCAGTTCACTCTTGAAAAGGGGGGATTGAGTTTGTGCGCGCGTCCGGGTCCCTTGCGGTAAAGCCGCCGCCCGAAGGACTCCCATGAGCGATAATCTCTCCGTCCGCCTGGATCGCGCCGCCCTGCGGATCGCTAGAGACTTTCCCGGCCCAGGCGGCGCCTGCGCGGTGCTGAAGGATGGCGAGGTTCTCGTCCGCCACGCCTGGGGCTACGCCAATTCCGAGCGGCGCATCGCGTTCACGCCCAAGTCCCTCTTCCGGATTTGCTCGATCACCAAGCAGTTCACCTGCGCGAGCGTTCTGGCGGCTTTTCCCGATCCGACGGCGCTGGACGATGCGATCCGCGCCCGCCTGCCGAACCTTGGGGAATCTGCGCCTGACGCCCTGGCCCTGGCGCACAACCAGTCGGGCCTGCGCGACTATTGGGCTGTCGCCATGCTGCACGGCTCGCCGGTAGAGGCGCCATTCGGCGACACCGAGGCCGCCCGCGTGATTGCCGGGTCCCGCAGCCTGCAGTTCGCCCCCCGCGCCCGTTACTCCTACTGCAACCAGAACTTCCGCATTCTTGGCGATGCGCTGGCGGAAAAGACGGGGCGCAGCTTGGCCGAGCATCTGCGCACGAGCATCTTTGGGCCAGCGGGGATGGAGAGCGCCGTCCTGGCGGCCGACACGCGCGCCCTTCCGGATGGGACGGAAGGCTACGAAGGGTCTCAGGCAGGCGGTTTCCGCGCGGCCGAGAACCGGATCATCTGGACCGGCGACGCGGGGATGGCGGCAAGCCTCGACGACATGATCGCCTACGAGCGCTGGGTGGACGCGACGCGCGATGACGCCAGCGCGCTCTACAGCCGCCTCTCTGCGCCTGTCGCCTTCGGGAACGGCGCGGAAGCGACCTATGGCTTCGGGCTGGGGCGAAACATGGAGTTCGACCGGCGCGTCACCAGCCACGGAGGCGCCCTAAGGGGCTGGCGAAGCCACCGCCTCTACGCCCCAGACGAGCGGATCTCGGTGGTGGTGATGTTCAACCACCTCTCGGACGCGCGCGCGGCGGCGATGGATCTGTTCGCCGCAGCGATTGGCGCCAAGGCCCCTTCGCACCGCTCCGATGCGCCGGCGCCGGATTGGCTGGGCGCCTGGGTCGATCCCGAGACGAAGCTCTCGGTGCGGCTCGACACGCCTGAGCCGGGGCGCGTGCGGCTGCGTTTCGGTCACTGGCCGGAGGTGCTCGACCTGCAGGCCGACGGCTCGGCGACGAGCCCCGGGGGAACTCGCCTCATTCCTGAGGGTGGGGGCCTGCGCATGGAGCGGCCGGCGGAGAACCAATCGACCCGCCTCACTCGATGCGCGGAGGGCCAGGCGACCGACGTCGCTGGGATATTCCGCTGCGCCGAGCTCGACTCGGACCTCACCGTGTCCGACGGAGGCGGAGTCCTTTTCGGCGGCTTCTCCGGCTTTCTTGGTCAGGGACGCATGGAACAGCTCGAGCCGATCGCCCGGGACGTCTGGGCCCTGCCGTGCTGGCGCGCTCTCGACCACACGCCCCCCGGCGACTGGACGGTCGCGTTCGAGCGCGACGGCCAGGGGCGGGTCGTCCGTGCGGTGGTGGGTTGCTGGCTCGCCCGCGGCCTTGTTTACGAGCGGATCTGACGCAGCCTCGCGCCTCGGCGCGGTTCCAAACCAGGGGTTGCGAAGGCCCGCCGAACTGGCAGAAGGCTCTGCTGCAGGAGGGCGTCCGTTTTGTCACAGTCCAGCATTCCGCCGCATCTGCTGCCCAGCGTGCGGCCGGGTTTCAGTCTTCCTCAGGGCTTCTACCTCGAGCCAGGGGTGTTCGCGCGCGACCTCGATCTGCTAGCGGCGCACTGGAGCTTCGCCGCCCATGTCAGTGAGCTGAAAGAGCCGGGCGATTGGGTGACTGTCGAACTCGATCGGGAATCGGCGATCATCGTGCGCGGCGAGGATGGCGAGCTGCGCGCCTTCGCCAATGTCTGCCGCCACCGCGGATCGCGGATCTGCGTGGAGGCGCGGGGCAGGAGCGCCTTTCTCACCTGTCCGTACCACGCCTGGAGCTATGAGCTGGACGGGCGTCTGCGCCGCGCACGTGAGATGCCCGATGGGTTTCAGCCGGCCGACTATGGGCTCAAGTCCCTGCCGCTGCGCGAGGTCGGCGGTCTCGTCTTCGTCGCCTTCGCCCCCGAGCCGCCAGCGTTGGACCCGGCGGTTCCCGCGCTGGAGCGGATGCTGACCCACTTCGACTGGCCCAGCGCCAGGATCGCCGAGCGCCGCGCCTACACCGTCGCCGCCAACTGGAAGCTGGCGATGGAGAACTACCACGAGTGCTATCACTGCGTTCCAGCGCACCCGGAATTCGCGCGCCTGCACGCCCTGGCGCGGCCCAACAACCGCACACTCAGCGATGAGCCCGATGCGCTGTCGGGCCTCGCCGATTTTGAGAACTGGGGGGCTGACGGGCTGGACCGGGAGGTGGTGCGGGTGATGCGCTCTCACCTCGTCAGCGGCTGCCAGACCGGCTCGCGCGACGGCCAGCGCCTGGCCCCGCCGATGGGCGAGGGCGGCCGGCGCGACGACGGGCTCGTCGTCTTCGCGGAGGTGGGGCCGCTGAGCGCCTTCCTGGCCTATCCGGACCATGGCGTCGTCTACCGCTTCATCCCCCGCGAGCCCCTGAGGACGGAGATGGAGGTCATCTGGCTGGTGGATAGCGCGGCGGAAGAGGGGCGCGACTACGATCCCGAGGCGCTCGTCTGGCTGTGGGAGGTCACCACGTTAGCCGACAAGACGATCATCGAGCGCAACCAGGCCGGAGTGCGCTCGCGCGCCTATGAACCGGGTCCGTTCTCGCTGATGGAGCCGGGGACCCGGCAATATGTCGACCGCTATGTTGCGGAGTTTGCGGCCCTCGAGCCGGCGGGGACCTTGGTATGAGCTATGACGCGATCATCGTGGGCGGCGGCCACAACGGCCTGACCTGCGCCTTCTACCTGGCCCGCGCCGGCCACAAGGTGCGCGTGCTGGAGCGGCGGGGCATCGTTGGCGGCGCGGCCATCACCGAGGAGTTCCACCCCGGGTTTCGCAACTCGGTGGCCAGTTATTCGGTCTCGCTGCTCAATCCCAAGGTGATCGCCGACATGCGGTTGGCGCGCCACGGCCTGAGGGTCGTGATCCGGCCCCTGTCCTATTTCTCGCCCGTCGATGAGAGCCGTTATCTGATCCTCGACAAGGATCCCGAACGGTCGCGCCGGGAGGTGGCGCGCTGGTCGCCACGCGACGCCGAGAAACTCGAGGCCTTCCACAAGCGGCTCGATGGCAACGTCGAGCTTCTTCGGTCCCTGCTGCTCAAGACGCCGGTCAATCCGGGCGGCGGCCTGCGCGACCTGATGAGCGGCCTGGGGCTCGCCAATCAGGTCCGTCAGATGGGCGTGGCCGGTCAGGCGGACCTGCTGGACCTATTCGGCAAGAGCGCCGGCGACATCCTGGACGCGTGGTTCGAGACCGACGTGCTCAAGGGCCTGCTCGGCTTCGACGCGACCATCGGCAACTACGCCAGCCCCTACACGCCGGGCTCCGCCTACGTCCTGCTGCACCACGTCTTTGGCGAGGTGAACGGGGTCAAGGGCGCCTGGGGGCATGCAATCGGCGGCATGGGCTCCATCACCAAGGCGATGGCCGCCGCCTGCCTCGAGGCCGGCGTGGAGATCTCCACCGATTCACCAGTGCGGGAAGTCTCGGTGAAGGACGGCCGCGCGGTGGGTGTGGTGCTGGAGGACGGGAGCGACCTTGCGGCACGCGTCGTCGTTTCGAACCTCAACCCAAAGCTGTTGTTCGGCTCCCTCGTCCCGCAGCAGGTCCTTCCCGACGATTTCCGTGATCGCATGGCTAACTGGCGCTGTGGCTCGGGAACGTTCCGCATGAACGTCGCACTCTCGGAGCTGCCCAGCTTCACCTGCCTTCCAAGCCAGGGGCGCGCCGAACAGCACGGGGCCAGCATCGTAATTGCGCCTTCGCTCGGCTACCTCGACCAGGCCTACATGGATGCGCGCCAGTTCGGGTGGGCCCGCAAACCGTCGATCGAGATGCACATTCCAAGCGTGCTGGACGACACTCTGGCGCCGCCGGGACAGCATGTGGCGAGCCTGTTCTGCCAGCAGTTCGCGCCCACGCTCCCGGACGGCTCATCCTGGGATGAACACAGTGAAGAGGTCGCGGACCTGATCGTCGACACGGTCACCGCCCTGGCCCCCAACTTCCGCGGCTCGATCCTGGGGCGGATGATCCTCTCGCCGCTGGACCTGGAGCGGAAGCTGGCCCTCACGGGTGGGGACATCTTCCACGGCGCCCTGAGTCTCGACCAGCTGTACGCAGCGCGGCCGGCGCTGGGGTATGGCGACTACCGATCGCCCGTAGTCGGCCTCTACATGTGCGGCTCAGGAACCCACCCCGGCGGCGGCGTCACCGGCGCCCCCGGCCACAACGCGGCGCACGAGATCCTCCGCGACCTCCGGCGGCGGCCGAAGCGCGTCGCGTGACGCGGCCTTTTTGGGGTCGTTACGAAACTCTCAGCCCCTTTTTCTCCCGTCATCCCGGGCCGTAGCGAACCCGGCCAGAGGCCGGGTGAAGCGAGGACCCGGGACCCAGGGGCCACGCCAGCGGCGCTGTGGTTCGCGAACCCAGGCGCCCGTTCCAGTCACCTGGGTCCCGGGTCCTCGCTTCCCCCCGCATTCGCAGGGGTCGCTACGGCCCGGGATGACGGATGAATTTGTGAGCTTCGGGGACAGTCCCCGAACGGAACGAACGAGCGCTACGGCCGGACTTCCAGGTGCTCCAACCCCCTGAAGAACGGCAACGTCCGCCACACCGGCGCTGCATCAGGGTTGGCCAGGCGCAGGTTCGGGAATCGCGCGAACAGCCTGGACAGAGCGACCTGCGCCTCCAGCCTCGCCAGGGGCGCGCCGATGCAGATGTGGGCGCCGCCGCCGAAGGCCACGTGCGGGCTCTTCTTGCGGGTGATGTCGAAGCGGTCGGGATTCTCGAAGACGTCCGGGTCCCGGTTGGCCGCGCGAAGCGACAGGGACATCGACTGGGTGGCGTGGATCGGGCAGCCGCCGACTTCCATCTCGCGGCTGGCGATGCGTCCGGTGATGTCCACCGGAGGTTCGAAGCGCAGGGTCTCCTCCACGGCGGCGGCCACCAGCGAAGGATCGGCCCGCAGCTTCCCCAACTCCTCGGGATTGGTGAGGAAGATCCGCACGGCGTTGCCGATCAGGTCGGTCGTAGTGAGGTTGCCCGCCACCAGCAGGGCAGAGAGGTTGGTGATCACCTCCGCGTCGGTGAGTGGGGCGCCGGCGGCCTGAAGCGCGGTCATGTCCGAGACAAGGTCGTCCTGCGGACGGGCGCGCCGCCCGGCCAGATGCGCGGTCATGTATTGGCTGAGCGCCATGCTCGCCCGCTCCATGTGCGCGGTCTGCTCGGGCGTGCGCAGGGGATTGAGGCTCTGGATCACCCCTTCGGACCAGTCGCGGAACTCGGGCAGACGCTCGTGGTCGACGCCGAGGATGGAGGCGATCACATCGATCGGGATCGGCAGAGCGAACCCCGCCATCAGGTCGAACGTCTCGCGCCCCTCCAGGCGGTCAAGCACGCTGTCGACGATTTTCTCCACGTCGCCGCGGCTCTTGGCGACGCGCTTGTAGAGCGCCTGGGCGAGGGGATTGCGGATGCGCGCGTGGTCGGGATCGTCCATCAGCAGGATGCTCATCCCGCCATCGCCGTCCTGCCGCTCTCTGGACTGCTCCACGATCCGCCGGGTCAGCACGGCGGCGGACTCGGCGCGGTGCGGATCCCGCCAAAGTGTGAGGTCCGTCAGGATTTGCCGGACAAATTCGTAGCGGCTGATGAACCAGGAGCCCGCCATCTCGTCACGAACGACGGGGTGGCTCGTCCGTAGCGTCCCAAGGATGGTGTATGGATCTTCGCGGAATCTTGGGTTGAGCGGCGTGAGATCGAGGATCTTCGGCGCGTCATCGGCCATGGAGGGATCTCCCTGCGGCGCACACGTCCGCGCCCTGCTGCGGGCGGCTCATAGCACGCAGCGTGCCGATGCCCGAAGCGATCCGCCGCCCCTAAACCGGTTCCGCCTGGGGCTGGGGCGAGAGCTCGGCCGGAGCGGGCGCCGGATGCAAAGCGGGCTTTGCCGCCGCCCGACGTCGGCGGGCCAGCGCCGTTCGGATCGGCGCGTCGTAGTAGTGCTCGTAGAGAGCGGCGACGCCGACCACGGCGAACAGCACCACCACCCACAAGGCCCGCCGCTCCCAGATGGGGAGGGGAGGGGAGGCCATCAGAAGCCACCGGAAGCCCCGCAACAGGGGCACATGAAGCGTGTAGAGCGGATAGGAGATGGCGCCCAGCCAGCTCGCCGGCCCGACCCACCGATCCGGCACCCGCGCATGCACGGCGAAGGCGACGAGCACCGGCAGGATCACCGTCACCAGCAGCATATCCCTGGCCCAGTAGAGCTTCGCCGACGGAACCCAGCGGATCATGCAGGCCACCAGGACGACGACCAGGATCCAGTAGGGGACCTGGGGCAGGCGCCACCCTTTCTGCTCGAGCCGGAAGATCAGGACGCCCGCGAAGAAACCCCAGGCTGTGCGCGGGATCGCGCACCAGAAGCTACGCCGGGTCCAGCCGACATCCAGCCAGCCGAAGTGATGGCAGGCGAGGACCAGGCCCACGAAGGACGCCGCCATGATCAGGCAGATTCGGAACGGCGTGAGCCAGCGGAAGATCGCCGCGTGGGCGCCGTTCACGATCATTTCCCAGAACAGGGACCATTGCGGATCGTCGAGCGGAAACAGATCCCCGGCGAAGATCAGCGGCCCGATCACAACCGGCAACAGGGCGAACTGCAGGAGAAGCTGCGGGTAGGGGCGTCCTCCGGCGCTGAACCAAATGCAGGCGGAGATCAGCAGGGCGCCGAAGATGGCAGGATAGAGCCGGGCCAGGCGCAGGCGCATGTACGAGCGCCAGGGGAGACCTTCGGCGAGTCGCGCCTCGTAGGAGCGTGCGATCACATAGCCGCTGAGCACGAAGAACAGATCCACCGCCACGGAGGCTTGCTGGGCGTGGAGATTGATCCGGCTGAAGTTCTGGAAGTGTTTCGCCGCTACGGCCAGGGCGGCGACGCCCCGAAGGCCGTCCAGAGATGCGAGATGTTTGCGCACGGAGCGTCCATTAGGGTGTGTCGCGGGTATCGTCACCATGCCAGCCGGTCGCAATTGACCCGCGATGCATCGCGCAGGCTGCCCGCGCGGCTCGCCTCTGGCCGTGCGATGGCCTTTGTCCTACGGAACGTCCGCGACGGCGGTATGCCGGCGAGGCGCAGCATCGGATCCCATTCCCCACCATGACGCCCGAGATCGGTCAGCTTGCTCTCAGCCTGGCCCTGATGTTGGCCCTCCTACAGGCAGGGGCGCTGCTTGTCGGCGCCTGGCGCGTGGATCCCTCGTTGATGGGGGTGGGGCGGACGGCGGCGGTCCTCCAGCTCACCTTCATCGCGCTGGCTTTTGTCTGCCTGGCCGCGTGCTACCTGGACGGCGACTACTCCGTCCTGTTGGTGGCCGAGCACAGCAATCGGGCCCAGCCCCTGATCTACCGTATCGGCGCGACCTGGGGCAGCCACGAGGGCTCGATGCTCCTGTGGGTGCTGATCCTCGCGGTCTATGGCTGTGCGGTCGCCCTGTTCGGCGGCTCTCTGCGTGAGACGCTCCAGGCGCGCGTCGTGGGCGTTCAGGGGCTGGTCGGGGCCGCCTTCATCGGCTTCCTCGTCTTCACTTCGAATCCCTTTCTGCGGCTCTCACCCACGCCTCTGGACGGGGCGGAGCTCAACCCGATCCTCCAGGACCCTGGCCTCGTCTTCCATCCGCCGGTCCTCTACCTCGGCTATGTCGGTCTCTCGATCGCCTTCTCTTTCGCCATTGCGGCGCTTCTGGAAGGGCGGGTCGATTTCAACTGGGGACGCTGGGTGCGCCCCTGGGTGCTGGCGGCGTGGATCTTCCTCACCGTCGGGATCACCATGGGCAGCGTGTGGTCCTACTACACTCTGGGCTGGGGCGGCTGGTGGTTCTGGGACCCGGTGGAAAACGCCTCGCTGATGCCCTGGCTACTGGCTACGGCCTTGCTGCACTCCTGCCTGGTGCTCGAGAAGCGCGGGGCCCTGGTGAGCTGGACCCTGCTCCTGGCGATCCTCACCTTCTCGATGAGCCTGGTGGGCACCTTCCTCGTACGATCTGGCGTGCTGACCAGCGTCCACGCCTTCGCCATCGACGCGCAGCGTGGCGTCTACATCCTCGGCATCATCGCCATCCTCACGGGAATTGCGCTTGGCCTTTACGCTTGGAGAGCCCCCGCGCTGAAGACGGGCTCGCTGTTCGGACTCGTGTCCAAAGAATATGCGATCACGGTCAACAACCTGTTCCTTGCCGCGGCGACAGCCACTGTATTCCTAGGCACTTTCTATCCAGTGTTCGCCGAAGTCTTTAACGGAGACAAGATCTCGGTGGGTCCGCCTTATTACAATCTTACCTTTGCGCCGATCTTCATGCTGCTGTTTGTGGTGGTCAGTTTCGGGCCGATGTTGAACTGGAAGCGTGACGAGGGAGCGGCTCTGCTTCGCCGCCTGCGGGCGCCGGCGCTCGCCGCAGCAGCGGCGCTCGTCCTGGCGATCCTGGTCTTCGGCGTCCGCCACGTCATGGCGGCGATAGGTTTCGCCCTGGGCGCGTGGCTCGTGGTTGGGGCCGGCGCGGTGCTGGCGCGCCGCTGGCGGCTGGGTGAGGAGAAGCGCGACGATCTCTTCCGCAGGGCCCGGTCGACGCCCCTGGCGGTGTGGGGACTGGTGTTCGCCCATGCGGGCCTGGGTGTCACCACGCTCGGCATCACCGCAATGGCCGGATGGCAGTCGAACCTCGTCGTCTCCATGGTCCCCGGGCAGAGTGTGGTTATCGCCGGCAAGCATGTCGCGCTCACGAGCGTCCGCACCGTGGAGGGGCCAAACTACCAGGCGTCCCAGGCGGCGTTTGATGTCGAGTCGCTGGCGGGACCGCGCCGGATGGTCTCCGAGCGCCGACTGTTCCCAGCCAGCCAGACCACGACCACCCAGGCCGCAATCAATGTCGGCCTCCTCGGCAATATCTACATCTCGGTCGGGGATCGGGCCGCGGACGGTGGTCTTGTGGTCCGGATGTGGAACCATCCGCTGGTCAATTTCATCTGGGGCGGGGCGTTCCTGATGGCGTTCGGCGGGGCGGTCTCGCTCGCGGACCGCCGCCTGCGCGTCGCAGTCATCCGGCGTGCTCCGCGCCCTGCGGCGACGCCCGCGCCGGTCCTGACATGAGGCGGCTGGTCTTTCTCGCTCCTGTGGTGGTGTTCGCGGGGATCATCGTCGCCTTCGCCTTCGGCCTGCGGCGCGACCCCTCGGTGCTGCCCTCCACCCTCATCGACAAGCCCGTCCCGGCCTTCGCCCTGCCGCCGGTCAGGCCCGGCGAAGGCGGCCTTGCCAGCCGAGAGCTGGCGTCAGGCGGAGGGCCCAGACTGCTCAACGCTTTCGCCTCCTGGTGTGTCGCCTGCCGGGTGGAGCACCCCCTGCTTCTCGCCTTGAAGTCCCAGGGCGTGCCGATCGACGGACTCGACTGGAAGGACAAGGCGGCGGACGCGCAAAGGTATCTGATCCAGCAGGGCGACCCCTACCAGCGTGTGGGCAATGACGAGAGCGGGCGCGCCGGCATAGACCTGGGCGTGGCCGGCGTCCCGGAGACCTTCGTTGTCGATGGCCAGGGACGCGTGCGCTACAAGCAGGTGGGTCCGATCACACCGGACGATTGGACGCGCACCATCCAGCCCCTGATGGAGCGCCTGCGACGCGAATGAGACGCCTCGTCTGCGCCTTGGCCGCCGCCGTGATCGCGGCGGGGCCGGCCTGCGCCGTACTCCCCTCCGAACAGCTTCGCGACCCGAAGCTCGAGGCGCGCGCTCGACACATCGGCGAGGCGCTGCGCTGTGTCGTCTGCCAGAACGAGACCATCGACGAGTCAGACGCCCCGCTCGCCCATGATCTGCGAATGATCGTGCGCCAGCGCCTTCAGGCCGGGGACACCGACGGCCAGGCCATCAACTACATCGTCGCCCGCTACGGCCATTTCGTGCTGCTCAAGCCTCCGTTCGAGACCCAGACGCTTCTGCTTTGGCTCGGGCCGTTTCTGGTCCTGGGCCTCGGGGCCGTCGGACTGGGCCTGATGGCCCGCGCGGCCGCCCGTTCGGACGAGGAGACTGCGCCTCTCAGTGCGGAGGAAGCGGCGCTGCTCAGGCGGCGACTGGAGGGGGAAGACGCGCCATGACGCTGTGGATCGTTCTGACGGTGATGATCTCTGCGGCGGGGGCGGCGCTGGCTGTAGCCCTGACGCGCCGGCAGGACGCCCGGCGGGATCGCCCCGGTGAGGCTACGGCGCTCCGAGTGGAACTGGCCGATCTGGATGCGCAGGTGGCCGCCGGCGCGCTTCCCGCCGCCACGGCAGAGACGCTCAAGGCCGAGACAATCCGGCGTTTCCTCGGGTCCGGCGCCTCAGCGCCAGTCCCCAAGCCGCCGCTCGGCCGCACGGCGCAGATGGTCTTGGCGGTGGGGCTTGCCGCTGTGCTCGCCCTTGGCGCGAGCCTGCTCTACGCCAAGCTTGGGCGTCCGGACCTGGCAGTTGAGCGTCGGGCGGCGCCGGCCGAGAGCGCAGGGGACTCGGCGCAAGTCACCGAGCTTCTGCCTCAGCTGGAGGCGAAGGTTCGTGCCGACCCGGACAACCCTCGAGGCCTTCAACTGCTTGGCGGGGCCTACATGGACGTCGGCCGGTACAAGGATGCGGCGGAGACTTTCGGCCGCCTTGCCGTGCTTGCGCCACATGACGCCCAGGTTCGCGCTGCGCAGGGCGAGGCGCTGACGCGGGCGGACGGGGGCTCTGTGACCCCGCAGGCGGCGGCCGCGTTCCGCGCCGCCCTCGAGATCGATCCGACAGACCCCCGCGCGCGCTATTTCCTGGCTTTGCTGAAGGATCAGGGTGGAGATCACGCCGGCGCGATTGCCGACTGGATCGCCTTGATCAGAAGCGCGCCGCCCGGCGCGCCGTGGGTCGATCAGGTCCGCGCCTATGTGCAGCAGGTCGCGACGCAAAACGGCATCGATCTGCGCGGGCGGTTGCCGACAGCGTCTACAACCCCCGCGCCCGGGAACGCGGCGAGCCAGCAGGCGATGATTGCGGGCATGGTCGGTCGCCTCGACGCGCGGTTGAAGGCGAATCCGCACGACGAGCAGGGATGGCTGATGCTGATGAAGGCGCGGATCATACTGGGTCAACCAGACGCAGCCGCGCAGGCGCTGCAGCGCGGCCGTGAGGCCTTTGCGGGGGAGCCGAATACGCAGCGTGAATTGACCGAGACGGCGCGCCAGCTCGGGGTCCCCGGGGCCTGACGACCCCGGGGAAATGACAATCAGGCCGGCTGCTTCGTCGTCCGCAGATACGGCTTGTGCGTCGTGAAGCCGGGGAAAACCGTCTTTGCTTCTTCGTCGCTGACCGCTCCGGTGATGATCACATCTTCACCCTGCTTCCAATCGGCGGGCGTCGCGACCCTGTGCTTCGCCGTCAGCTGCATCGAGTCGATCACGCGGATGATCTCATCGAAATTGCGCCCGGTGGTCATCGGATAGACGAGGATGAGCTTGATGCGCTTGTCCGGCCCGATGATGAAGACATTGCGCACCGTGGCGTTGGTCGCCGCAGTCCGGCCTTCGCTTGTCCCTGGCTCGTCGGCTGGCAGCATGCCGTAGAGCTTCGACACCTTGAGGTCGGTGTCGGCGATCATCGGAAAGTTGGGTGCGTGTCCCTGGGTTTCGGCGATGTCCTTGGACCAGGCGTGATGATTGTCGGCGGGATCCACCGAGAGCCCGATGACCTTCACGCCGCGCTTGTCGAATTCCGGCTTGAGCCGTGCGACGGCGCCCAGTTCGGTCGTGCAGACGGGAGTGAAATCCTTGGGGTGGGAGAAGAGCACGACCCAGTGCCCTTCGGCCCATTCATGGAAGTGGATCGGCCCGTCCGTAGTGTCCTGCGTGAAGTCCGGGGCGATCTCGTTGAGTTTCAGAGTCATAGGCGCGCATCCTCTTCCTGCCCGTCGGGGCGGCGGCGATCCAGGTTTGTAAGATAGCTGTGGTCAGTCGGCGCCAAAAGGACGCAGACGGCCTAAGGCGTGACATTGAAGCTGCCAGAACTTTGACAACTAGGGAAGTGGCGCGCGCCGCCTCTTTTCGCCCAGGCCTGGCTGGCCTGTCGCCGGATCGGTGAGGGTCTTCTCCGTGTCGGACTCACCCTCGGCATGATCGGGCTCGGTGGCCGGCCGGGGCGCTTCACCCTCGCGACGAGGAATCTTGAGGTTGTCGTCCGGGTTGGTCGCTCCAGGAAAGCCCCGGGGCTGGTCCTGCGATTGGCTCACGTCGGGTTCCTCCGTGACTGACGAGCCAACGTGAATTGCCGACGCGACGTTCCGTCGGATTCGGACAAACTCGGCGACAATTCGCCGTGTCGACGGTCGCTGTCGCCAATTAATACAGTATTGGTGACGCTGGGGTATGGGAAAAATTTTATCTTTCTCTGTTTGGGCTGTGATTATCTGTAAGTGCCAGAGGAGGTGGAATGCGTATTTCTGCGTTTTGCGGACGTGCGGCGAATTGTATCGGCGCTTTATTCTTGGGATTTGCCTCGTTGGCAGGATCTGCAGGAGGGGCGCAGGCCCTCGTGATCACGCCGATCTTCGACAAGACAATTACCTCGCTTTCGAACGCCTCCACCGTCGAAGGCGCAATCGACCAGGCGGTTTCTGTCTTCGATCATGATTTCACGAGCAACGTGAACATCAAGATCGACTTTTCGTGGGGCACGATCGATGGCCAGAAGGTGGTCAGTAGCGATGTCTCTGAAAGTCTCTCTTACATCTACACCGGGTTTAGCTACGCGAACGTCTTGTCCAACCTTCAGGCGGCGGTGGCTGCCAACCCAACAGATAGCGTGCTTGTCTCGGCGGTCGCCCGTCTGACCACCGCCGATCCATTCACCCTGAACAGCTTTTCCATCACCGAAGCCGAAGCGCAGGCGCTCGGACTTACGCCGCCGACCGGGATGGGAACGGACGGTTACGTCGGCTTCAATCCCTCGGACGTGTTCAGCTTCAATCCAAATAGCACGCCGAGCGGCGAGTACGACTTCGTCGCCCTGGCGGAGCATGAGATCGCGGAGGTCATGGGGCGCCTCAGCGGACTATCTTCAAGCAATCCGGCCTACGCCATGCCGTACGATCTCTTTCGCTATTCGGCTGCTGGCAAGCCATCATTCTCTTACTCCAGCCCCGCCTACTTCTCGGTCAATGGCGGTTTGACGAATCTTGGATCCTTCAATGATACAGGCGGAGGGGACAGGGGGGACTGGCTGACAACGTCTGGCGCCACCGACGCATTCGACGCCACGGCGACGAAGAGTGGCAATATGAGCCTGTCGTCGGCGGACATCACGGCGCTGAACGCCCTCGGCTGGGACACGACCAATAACCCGGGCGGATGGGTGACCACGGATGTGGCCTCGACGAACGGCGTCTCCCTTGCAGGCGACGTCGTGCCCGAGCCTGAGACATGGTTACTGATGATCCTTGGCGCGGGCTTCGCAGGCGCAACCCTGCGCCGCCGGATGTTGTCCGGGGCGCAGGGTCTTTGAAACAGGAGGTGATCGCCGCCACGAAACGAGGCGGCGATCGCGCCTGATGTCAGGCTACTTCCAGGACCGTCGAACGTGCGCGGCGCAGGACGCCGCCCACCGCCGCGGCGCCCATGAGCATCATCGCCCAGGTCGCCGGCTCGGGAACCCCGCCCGAGCCGCCCGGCCCGGCGCTGGTCGCTGCGAAGTTGCCAGCGAACACACCGTCGAAGCTGGCCAGGGAGTTGCCCCGCAGCGCCAACACAGTCAGCGACGTGCCGCTGAGGCTTACGGCGTTCGCCGACGTGTCAGTCCCGAAATCCAGCACGCTCTTGGGGAGGCCGGTCGTGTAGGTGACGGACCCAAGCACGAGATTGTCCTGGATGGAGGTTGTGTTGCCATCCATCGGTCCGGAGATCTGGGCGCCGGTGAAGGTCCCGTCCAAGAGATCCGTCGTCCCATCGATCGGCGTGGCTGACGTGATGCTGAACGTGCCGTCGATGCCTCCCTGGAACACGTTGCCGCCGGATGCGGATCCGGCGACAGTCGAGGTCCCGGTCAGGCTAAGGGTCGCCAACATCGGCGCAGCGGGCAAGCCGGTCACATCGAAGGTGAAGTACACTGGCGCAGAAGCGCTAAGCGTTCCCCCCGTTGTTCCCGTTTCGGTCCAGCTGATGTTGGTCGCATCGCTGCTTTGGACAAAGCCAGCAAAAGTTACCGCGTGAGCCGACGCAACTGCGGTTGCAGCGACGGCGGCGCCTGCGAGCAGGGCGCTGATCCTCATCTTGTTTATGTCTTTCTATAGTGAAGGTTGGGCCGCAAAACGCGCCGACATACTGGGTCGGCATCGCCGCAGATACGCCCCACTCGGCCGTCGGTTCCGTTTCGGTCAGAATCCGACAAAATTGTGATCAAATTAACGCTCATCACGGCCGATTGGCCGCATTCGTACGGTCCTACGCTTGGATAAACAAGCCGACGCAACCGTAAGGTACGGTTTTAAACCAAGATCCGGAATCCGGCGGGGAAGCCCACCGTCGGGAGTTCCCCAAACAAAAAGAGGCGGTCCTAAGACCGCCTCTCCAAGCGCCACCGACTTTCGACGGTCTCAATCCTGATTGGTGAAGATGATCGTTCCCGACGCGGCGAACATGCCGCCCACGCCATGGCTGACCGCGATCTTTGCGTCCTGCACCTGCGCGGGCGCAATCCCTCGCATCTGCCGGACGCTCTCCTGCAGGGCGTACATGCCGTACATCCCCGAGTGCATGTACGAGAGCCCGCCACCGTTGGTGTTGAGGGGCAGCTTGCCGCCAGGGGCGGTGTTCCGCTCCCGGATGAAGGCGGCCGCCTCGCCCGGAGCACAGAAGCCGAGGTCCTCGAGGCCATAGAGCGGCAAGTGGGCGAACGCGTCGTAGATCATCAGGTGATCGACGTCCTTGTGCGTGATCCCAGCCTCGTCGAACGCCTTCTTGCCGGACACGCGAAACGCCTTGGAGGTGGTGAAGTCCTCCATCTGGCTCACAATCGGTGTCTCGACGCTCTCGCCCGTGCCGAGGATGTAGACCGGCTTGTGCGGGAAATCCTTGGCGCGGTCGCGGCTGGTGAGGATCAGGGCGCCGCCGCCGTCGGTGACCAGGCAGCACATCAGCATCCGGAACGGCCAGGCGATCATCGGCGAGTTCAGGACGTCGTCGACGCTGATCGGGTCCTTGAAGCTCGCCCGGGGGTTCTTCGCGGCCCACTCACGCTGGATGACCGACACCATCGCCAGATCCTCGACGGTGTAGCCGCGGGCCTTCAGGTAGCGGAGGACCGGGACGGTGAACATCGTCGGGGGCGAGGTGACGCCGTAGGGCATCTCGAATTGCCCCATCAGGCTCGACGGCGAACGCCCGAAGCTGCCCGCGCCGACGCGGGAGCGACCGCTCTCGCCGTGGGTGATCAGGACCGTCTTGCACAGGCCCTCGTTGATCGCCGCGGCCGCGTGACGGACGTGCAGCATGAACGAGCAGCCGCCCACGCTGGTGCCATCCACCCAGGTCGGGGTGATGCCGAGGTAGTGGGCCGTCTCGACGGGGCTGGCGCCTGCGGTGGCGACACCGTCGATGTCGGAGGCCTTGAGGCCGGCGTCGGCCATGGCGTTGAGGGCGGCGTCGGCGTGCAAGCCGATTACCGAGACGTCGGGAATCTTGCCGAGTTTGGTGGTCTCAGCCGCGCCGACCACTGCGATGGATCCTGGCTTCATGAGGTCAGGCCTCCGCGGGCTTGAAGAAGGGCAGGGTGATGGCCCCGAAGCTCTGGAAGGTGACCTCCAGAGGCATGTCGAGCTGGAGCGCCTCGGGCGTCTGGGGGCAGCCGACGACGTTGGTCATCATCCGAGGTCCCTCGACCAGTTCGACCACGGCGATCGAGTGCGGCTCGGTTCCCATGTCGGGCCGGGGCCGGTGATTGATCACATAGCTGTAGAGCGTCGCCTTTCCGCTCGCCGGGAAAACCTCGACCTGACGCGAGCCGCACTCGGGGCAGAACGGGCGAGGCGGGAAATACGCCTGCTTGCAGGACGTGCATCGCTGCAGGCGAAGTTCGCCCGCTGCACAGCCGTCCCAGAAATGCTGGGTCTCCGGCGTAGGTTGGGGCAAGGCTCTTTCCATGAAACGGCGGCTCCTCGTTGTGATTGGTTCGGCGCGAACGCCTGTTTGAATGAGGCACCTCGGACCTCATTCCGCCGTTCGTGGCAAGGGGCTGCGGTAAGCCGGATCTCTCGCGGCGGCGCTTCCAATCGCCGGCAGGCCTGCTAAAGGCCCGGCGGCGAAAGGAGATCCGGTGCCCGGTCCAGGCGGCGACATGCCCCAATGGTGGCGCGGCGCGGTGATCTACCAGGTCTATCCGCGCAGCTTCAGGGACTCGAACGGCGACGGCGTCGGTGACCTCAAGGGCGTAATCGCGGGGCTCGATCACATTGCCAGCCTCGGCGTCGACGCCCTGTGGCTCTCGCCCTTCTATCGCTCGCCAATGAAGGACTTCGGCTACGACGTCAGCGACTATTGCGACGTCGATCCCCAGTTCGGGACCCTCGCGGACCTCGACGAGTTGCTCGCAGCGGCGCGGGCGCGGCGGCTGAAGGTGATCGTCGACCAGGTCTGGGCGCACACCTCAGACGAGCACCCCTGGTTCCGGGCCTCGGCGGCCTCGCGCGAGGGGGACAAGGCTGACTGGTATGTCTGGGCGGACGCCACGCCGGACGGTTCGCCGCCGAACAACTGGCAGGCCTCATTCGGCGGCCCCTCTTGGACCTGGGTTCCGGCGCGGCGGCAGTATTACTTCCATAACTTCCTGGTGGAACAGCCGGATCTCAACTATTGGAACCCCGACGTTCAGGAAGCAATCCTGAATGTGGCCCGCTTCTGGCTGGATCGTGGCGTCGATGGCTTCCGTCTCGATGTCATCAACTACATCGTCCACGACAAGGAGCTGAGGGACAATCCGGCGGCCGAATATAGTCGGGCGCCCGCGTCGCCCACCAACTTCCAGCGGCATGTCTTCGACAGGTCCAGGCCCGAGGCGCTCGCCTTCCTGGCGCGGCTGCGCGAGCTGATGGATGGGTATCCCGAGAGGATGACGGTCGGCGAGATCGTCGATGCGGCGCCGTTTGAGCGGCAGCAGGAATACACGACCCCGCCCGACCGGCTCGACACCGCCTACACCTTTCATTTCCTGAGCGCGCGTAAGCCGACGGCGGAGCTGTTCGTTCGCGCCATCGAGGGGTGGTCGGGTGCGTCCGGCTGGCCGAGCTGGTCGCTGGGCAATCACGACGTCGACAGGTACGCCAGCCGCCTGGCCGGCGATGACCCTCGCCTGACGCGCACGCTTCTGACCGCCCTGATTTGCCTGAGGGGGACCATCTTCCTCTATCAGGGCGAAGAACTCGGCCTGCCCCAGGCCCAGGTTCCGCGAGACCAGATGCGCGATCCTTTCGCCATCGCCGCCTATGATGGCGGCGCCTTTCGCGACGGCGCTCGCACGCCCATTCCCTGGACCGCACAAGGGCCGTCGGCCGGCTTTTCGAACGTGGGCGAGACCTGGCTCCCGGTGGATCCCGCGCACCGGCCGCTGGCGATCGGCGAACAGGAAGGTCGCGAGGACTCGATGCTCTCGTTCACGCGGCGCCTCATCGCGCTGCGCCGTGGATCGATGGCCCTTCGATCGGGCGAAGCTTGCCTTGCGCCGGTAGGCGAGCAGGATGGAGTCCTGGCCTTCGAGCGACGTACGACGGGAGAGGCCTTGCTCTGTCTGTTCGAACTGGCGGGAGCCAACCGGCGGGTAGTGATCGGGCAGAGCGCCCGTCTGATCTTCACCGTCGCCGATGCGCGTGTCTCGCCTGGTTCGGAGGGGACCGTGATGGATCTTCCCGCTTACGGCGCAGCGGTCCTGCGGTTGGGCGGGTGAAATGTCCGACGCAATAGATCTCGCCCGGCGCCTCCTCGCTCTACGCCGCGAGGGTGTGCTCGTCGTAGGCCTCACGGGCGCCGTCGCCGCCGGCAAGAGCACGCTCGCGGCCGAGCTGGTGGGGCTGATCCCTCAGGTCCAGTCGGACAGGATCTCTGTCGCCTTGGTGTCCACCGATGGCTTCCTGCGGCCGAACGCCGAGCTGGACGCCGCTGGCCTCACCCTCCGAAAGGGCTTCCCCGAAACCTATGACGTCTTGGCGATGGAAGCTGCGCTGCTCGAGGTGCGGCGCGGGCCTACCGTCTTCCCCGGCTATTCGCATCTCACCTATGACCGCGATCCGGCGCTGGCGCTCGAGGTCCGCGACACGGACATACTGATCGTCGAGGGGCTCGGTTTCACCGCTTCGACCCCAGTGGACGTCCGCATCTACCTCGATGCGGATGAGGCCGATCTCGAGGCCTGGTACGTGCGTCGCTTCCTGGGTCTGTGGAGCGCCGGGCGTGACGATCCCACGTCCTTCTACAACCGCTTCGCCAAGCTCGATGAAGCGGGCGTCGACAGCCTCGCCCGCAGTGTCTGGGCGGGAATCAATCTGCTGAATCTCCGCGAGAACATCGCTCCCCTGCGGGAAATGAGCGACATCGTCATACGGAAGGGACACGACCACCGTATCCTGGCCATCAACTCGCCGCGTTCGCGCAAGCGCGGCGGTCCTCGTTCCGCAGGTGAACCAAAGCTGCGGGCGGGGGGTTTTAGCGCGTATCCCTGAGCTGGAGCCTTGTGATGTTCAGTCTGCCTGACCTGCCGTACGCCTATGACGCGCTGTCGCCGGTGATCTCGGACGACACCCTTCACTTCCACCACGACAAGCACCACGCGACCTACGTCAAGAACGCCAACGACATTCTCCAGCAGGCGGGCAAAGGCTTCAAAACCCTCGAAGAAGTCGTGGCCGAGTCGCACCGCGCGGGCGACAAGAAGCTGTTCAACAACACCGCCCAGGCCTGGAACCACGCCTTCTTCTGGGAGGCGATGTCGCCGGAAACTCAGGATCCTTCAGGTGACCTTGCACAGGCGATCCAAAAGGCGTTCGGCGGCATGGACAAGCTGAAGGATACGTTTGTCACCGAAGGGGCAGGTCACTTCGGTTCGGGCTGGGTTTGGCTGGTCTCCGACGCGGGCGGCGCGCTGAAGGTGATCTCCACCCATGACGCGGCGGACACCCTGACCGAGCAGGGCATGACGCCCCTGCTGGTCTGCGACGTGTGGGAACACGCCTACTATCTGGACTACCAGAACGATCGGAAGTCCTTTCTGACCAAGTGGTTCGAGGCCCTGCCGAACTGGGGCTTTGCGGCGAAGCAATTCGACGCGCGAGCCCGCGGCGGCGCCTATCGGTATCCTGAACCGTCACGCGTCAGCGCCTGAGGCTAACCTCGTCCCTCCCCTTCCGGGGAGGGTGCTTCCGCGAAGCGGAAGCGGGTGGGGAACTTTGGGTCATCCCGACGCGTGCTTTCTGCCCCAACGTTCCCCACCGGCGTCGCTTCGCTCCGCCACCCTCCCCAGAAGGGGGATCGGCGTTGGGAGGTCCGCGATGAACGAGACGCCGATCCGCCTGGTCCTGGCCGACGTGGACGGCACCCTCGTGACCAAGGACAAGATCCTCACCGAACGCGCGGTGGCGGCGACCCGCGCCCTGCAACAGGTGGGCGCGGCCTTCGCCATCACCAGCGGCCGGCCGCCGCGCGGGATGAACATGCTGATCGAGCCGCTGGCGCTGAAGACGCCGATCGCGGGCTTCAACGGCGGCGTCTTCGTCCAGCCTGACCTCACCGTCATCGAGACCCACACCCTCGACCCAGCCGCCGCGCGAAAGACGGCTGAACTGATCGAGAAGGCCGGCCTCGACGTCTGGCTGTACACGCCTGACGACTGGTTCATCCGCGATCCGAACGCCCCGCACGTGGCGAGGGAAGCCTGGACTGTGAAGTTCGACGCCAAGGTGGTGAAGAGCTATCCGGATGAGCTGTTCGAGAAGATCGTGAAGATCGTCGGCGTATCCGACGACCTCGACCGGGTGGCCAAGACCGAGCGCGAGGCGCAGCAGGAACTCGGACGGACCGCCAGCGCCGCCCGTTCTCAGCCCTATTACCTGGACGTGACGCATCCCAAGGCGAACAAGGGAGAGGTGATCGGGGCGCTCAGCCGCCTTCTGAAGGTGCGCCCCGAGGAGATCGCCACGCTTGGCGACATGCCCAACGACGTCCTCATGTTCGAGAAGAGCGGCTTCTCGGTCGCCATGGGCAACGCCTCGGACGAGGTGAAGTCAAAGGCGAGCGCGACCACCGACAGCTATGAGGACGAGGGCTTCGCCAAGGCGGTCGAGCGCCTGATCCTTCCGCGCGTGAAGGCGGAAACCCAGACCGGGAGGCAGTGACGATGACGCCGCGCGTGAAGGAGATCCTGAGCTGGTACGGCGCAGAGAACCCGGGTGTGCTGACCAATCTCAGCCGCCTGCTCAATCACGGGCGGCTCGGAGGAACCGGCAAGCTGGTGATCCTGCCGGTGGACCAGGGCTTCGAGCACGGGCCCGCGCGCTCCTTTGCGCCCAATCCGCCGGCCTACGATCCCAGGTATCACTTCCAGTTGGCCATCGACGCGGGTTGCAACGCCTACGCGGCGCCTCTGGGCTTCCTGGAAGCCGGAGTCAGGGACTTCGCCGGTGAGATCCCGCTCATCCTCAAGGCCAACGACGCGGATGTCCTTCACGAGGACCCCGATCCAGACCAGTCGCTGACGGCGGGCGTCGAAGACGCGCTTCGGCTGGGCTGCTGCGCGATCGGCTTCACCATCTATCCAGGCTCGGCCCACGAGTCGCAGATGTACGGACAACTGCGCGCCTACGCCGAGGAGGCCAAGCAGTGTGGCCTGGCAGTGGTGGTCTGGTCCTATCCGCGTGGCTCCTCGCTCAGCAAAGCCGGGGAGACGGCGATCGACGTGGTCGGCTACGCCGCGCAGATCGCCGCCCAACTGGGCGCCCACATCATCAAGGTGAAGCTGCCGACCTCGCACATCGAGCAGGACGCCGCCCGCAAGGTCTACGAGGAGCAGAAGATCCCGATCGCCACCGGGGCCGATCGGGTGCGGCACGTGGTTCAGTGCGCGTTCGCCGGACGTCGCATCGTGATCTTCTCCGGTGGTGCGGCCGTGGCGGACGACGAGGCGTTCCTGTCGGAGATCCGGGACGTCCAAGCCGGCGGCGGTTTCGGCTCGATCATCGGCCGCAATTCGTTCCAGCGATCGCGGGAACACGCCTTGCGGCTGCTCGACCAGGTCATGAGCATCTATGCCGGTTGAGGAGGCGGCGTTCCCACCCGGGCGCAGGCGGCCGACGAATACCGATTCGCTGATTCGGCATTTTGCCCGGTCGCGCACCTTCCGGAGCCTCGCGGACGCCCCTCGGTGGGCTCTTGACGCGCATCTAGCCTAGCTAGACCGTACCAAAGGTCGCAGACGGACGGTCTCAGAGCGGTTTACGAGACATCAAGGCTTGGCATCGGCTCAGAAACCGCCATTCTTGCCCGCAGAAACGCGCAATGGCGCGCATGGAACTCCAGGGAGCCACGATCACATGGCGCAGCCTCCGAAGAAGCCGAACGGATTGCAACAGGTCCTGAAACCCTCGCCCGCCCTGGCGGCGGTCGTCGGCGGGACCGAGCTGTCCCGAGGCGACGCGGTGTCGAAGATCTGGGCGTACATCAAGCAGCACAACCTTCAGAACCCGTCCAACAAGCGTGAAATTCTCGCGGACGACAAGCTCCGTCCCGTGTTCGACGGCAAGGACAAGGTCAGCATGTTCGAAATGAACAAGCACCTTGCGAAACACCTGAAGTAGGCTGCTTTTCGGGGGGCGATTTCGCCTCACGCTTCCCGGTCACGTGCATCGACCGGCGCGCCCGGCTATATGGCGCGCCGGCGAAGGCAGTGACGAGGGTTCGGATGTGGGCGTGACCGCGGGTCAGGAGACAACGATCCGCACGCTCCAGATGGAGTCCCGGACGAGGCCTGAGAGGGGCGCGCCCCTGCGCGTGGCTCTGGTCACCGGTTCCTACAACTATATCCGGGACGGGGTCGCCCTGACCCTTAACCGGCTCGTCGCCTACCTCCTGTCGCAAGGCGTGGAGGTGCTGATCTTCACTCCGGTCGCTCGCAAGCCTGCGCTCGAGCACGCCGGTGAGATCGTTCCCGCGCCGTCGTTCGCGATCCCTTTTCGGCCCGAGTACCGCATCGCCGTTGGCCTGACCGGATCAGCCAGGGCGCGGCTGGTCGCATTCCGTCCGGACATCGTCCACCTGGCAACGCCCGACATCCTCGGCCATCAGGCCCTGCGGCTCGCGAAGGCCTCCGGCTGGCCGACCGTCGCGTCCTATCACACCCGGTATGACACCTATCTCAAGTACTACGGGTTCGGCTTCCTCCAGCCGCTCGCCAAGGCGGCCGAGCGCCGCTTCTATGGCGCGTGCGACGAGGTCTTCGTGCCGTCTCCCTCGATGGCCGATACGCTCGCGTCCGAGGGGGTGGAGGCGAACTTCCACCTCTGGACGCGCGGGGTCGACACCGAGCGCTTCCACCCGGGCCGCCGATCCGAGGCTTGGCGGGCGGCGCGCGGCGTCGCGCCCGGCGAGATCCTGGTCACCTTCGTCAGCCGGCTCGTCCGCGAGAAGCGCCTCGACGATTTCGTCGCCGTGGTGCGCGGGCTGCAGGCCGCCGGGATCCCCGCGCGGGCGCTGGTGGTCGGGGACGGGCCCGAGCGCGACGCTCTCGAGCGCGCGCTTCCGGGCGGCCTGTTCGAGGGATTCCTCATCGGGGACGATCTGCCGAACGCCTACGCCAGCGCCGACATCTTCGTCTTCCCCAGCGACACCGAGACCTTTGGCAGCGTCACCCTCGAAGCCATGGCGTCCGGACTGCCCACGGTCTGCGCCGATGCAACGGGCAGCCGCTCGCTGGTTAATCCTGGCGTGACCGGCTATCTGGCGCCCGTGGGCGACGTGGACGCCCTTATCGGCGCGACGTTACGTCTGGCGAGTGAGCCGGAACACCGGCGCGCGATGGGCGAGGCGGCCCGCGAACGAAGCCTCAGGTTCTCGTGGGACGAGGCCATGGCGGGCGCTCTGGCCCGTTACCGGGCCCTGGCTGGCCGCTAAAGAGTGCGTGTGATGGCGGTCGATCGATGAAGGTCCTCGACGTTTCCGGCTTCTACTCCGAGAGCGGCGGCGGAGTGGCCAGCTATGTCCGCCAGAAACTCGCCTTCGCGGCGCGCGAAGGTCACGAGGTCGTTGTGGTCGCGCCGGGAGCGGAGAGTCGGGTCGAGATCAGGCCCGGGGGCAAGATCGTGTGGGTCACCGCCCCACCGATGCCATTCGATGCGAACTACCGGATGTTCCTGGGCGCCAGCGAAGCCTGGCGCGTCATGGACGCCGAGGCGCCGGATGTGGTGGAGGGATCCTCGCCCTGGCGCGGCGGCTGGATCGCCGCGCAGTGGCCGGGCGATGCGGTCCGCTCCCTGGTATTCCACCAGGACTTCATCGCCGGCTACCCGCACACCTTGCTCGATGGGTTGCTGGATCGTGACCGCATCGACCGTCTGTTCAACGGCTATTGGGCGTACCTGCGCCGTCTCAGCGCCAACTTCGATGTCACGGTCGCGGGGGGCGAGTGGCTGGCCGAGCGGCTCGCCCGCTTCGGCGTTCACCGCCCCGTGGCCGTGCCATTTGGGATAGAGGTCGACCTGTTCTCTCCGGCGCAACGCAATGAAGCCCTTCGGCGGGAATTGCTTGCGGCCTGTGGCGCCGGACCGGACAGCCGTCTGTTGCTCACCGTGGGACGACTGCATCCGGAGAAACGACACAGAACGGTGATCGAGGGCTTCGTGCGCGCGCGGGCGGAACGGCCGGATGTCGTGCTCCTCGTGATTGGCGACGGACCCACTCGCGGGGCGGTGGAGCGGCTCGTGAAGCGCTCGCCGGGCGTACACCTGATGGGGCCTGTGACCGACCGCCGGCGGCTTGCGGAGATCTACGCGAGCGCCGACCTCCTGGTGCATGGATCCGGCGCGGAGACCTACGGGCTCGTTGTCGCCGAGGCGATGAGTTCCGGGCTCGCCGTCGTCGCCCCCGACACTGGCGGAGCCGCGGACCTGGCGCGGCGCGGTTCCGCGGTGACCTACCGTACTGGTGATGCGGGCTCGTGCGCGGAGGCCATCTGCACGGCGTTGCGCTTGCCGATCGCCACCGATACCCGCGAACCGGCCTTGTCGGGTCCAAGCAGCGCGGAGGCGCACTTCGTGCAGCTCTTCGCGCTCTACAGCCGCCTCGTTGAAGAGCGCGTGACGCGCCGCACGCGTCGCGCGGCCTGAACAGGAGCCCAGCCCTGCCGATGGTATCTAGCGCTGACCCGGCCGTTGCGACTCTGTCATCGCATTCAGCGACCGCCGCGACGGGCGCCGAGATCTGGTCGGATCTTGGGGTGTGGCCTCCGAACCTGCAGAAGGCGAGGGCCTATGAGCAGATCCTGATGGATATCATTCTCGGACATCTGCCAGCCGGAGCGCGCCTGGAGGAACGCAGTCTGGCCAAGCGCTACGGCGCAGGACTGGACGGGGTGCGCTCGGCTCTCAACCGCCTTGCGCTCGAGGAGCTGGTCGTGCGCAAGGCGCGCGCCGCCACCCTTGTGAGCGCGCTCGATCTGCAGGAGGTCCGCCAGACCTTCGAGGTCCGCCGCCTGCTGGAGCCGCATTGCGCCGCCCTGGCCGCGGCAAGGAACTGCAGCGAGGAGGTGGCCGAGCTCCGGCGTGCCTTCGAAGGGGCGTCCGAAGCCCTGGAATCCGGCGACCGCAAGAGTGTGGTACTGATGGACCTGCGTTTTCACGCCAGTCTCGCACGCAGCAGTGGCAATTGCGTCCTGGCCCGTCTGCTCATTGCGCTTCAGCACAAGGCGGCGCGGTTCTGGGCCCATGTGCTGGCGAGCACCGCTCCGGACACGAGCCTGGCCGAGATCTCCGAACATCTCACCATCGTCGACGCCATTGAACGCCGCGATGCGGAAGGCGCGCGCGAAGCCGTATTTCGCGTCCTGGCCCGGGTATCCGATCAGATGGACCGCGCCATCGCCGCCGGCTGCGCCTCGCCGGCCTGACGCGCGCGAACTCAAGGACGGGTTGGCCTTTCGTCGAGCTACCTTTTCATTCTCGGATAGCGTGTAGTGCGTCGCGAGGGACGGCCGCCGGGACCGTCGCACGAGCTCGGAGGAGGAGACGATGATCCGCAAAGCGCGAGCCGTCTGGCGTGGGACCGGCCGTGACGGCTCTGGCGAACTCACCACCGATTCTGGGGTGCTCAAGGAGACGGCCTATTCGTACCGGACGCGGTTCCAGGATCAGCCCGGGACGAATCCAGAGGAACTGATCGCCGCTGCTCACGCCGGCTGCTTCACCATGGCTCTGGCGTTCCAGCTTCAGACCGCCGGATATGAGCCGACCGAGCTTTCGACCGAAGCGGCCGTGTCGCTGGATCAGGATGGCGATGGCTTCAAGATCACCCGCTCGGCCCTCACCCTGAAAGCCAACGTGCCGGGCCTCGACCAGGCGACCTTCGATGATCTTTCGAAGAAGGCGGAGAAGACCTGCCCGGTGTCGCGGCTGATGAATGCGGAGATCTCGCTCACCGCCACTCTGGCCTGAGTGCTCCGCCAGGGACATATGAACCCCTGTTGACGGGGCGCCGGCTGAGCGACGGGACCCCCCGCCTGGAATAAGGAGCAGCGACGATGGGAACGCTGATGCGGCGCCTTGGCGTCGAGCTGCCTGTCGTTCAGGCGCCGATGGCGGGCGTGTCCACGCCGGAGCTGGCGGCGGCCGTGACGAATGCAGGGGGCCTTGGCTCGATTGGCGTGGGCGCGACCAACGCGGAGGGCGCGAGCGCGATGATCCACGCGCTCCGCACCCTCACTTCCGGGCCCTTCAACGTGAACGTTTTTTGCCATCGGCCTGCGACAGCGGACATGGTCAGAGAGCGGGCCTGGCTGAGGGCGCTCGAACCTATTTTTGAGCAGTATGGCGCAAAGCCTCCTGCCTCCATCGGCGAGATCTACACCAGCTTCCTCGTCGACGAGGCGATGGTGGAGGTTTTGGTCGAGACGCATCCGGCGGTTGTCAGCTTCCACTTCGGACTGCCGTCCGCCCGGACAGTCGAGCGCCTGAAGTCAGCTGGCGTGGTCCTGTTCTCGACGGCGACGAATCTGGACGAAGCCGACCAGGCTGTGGCCGCCGGCGTAGATGCGATCGTGGCGCAGGGTTATGAGGCCGGCGGCCATCGCGGCGTCTTCGACCCCGAGTCCCCCGACGCCCGGCTGGGCGTGTTCGCGCTCACACGCCTTCTGGTGAGGAAGGTCTCCCTTCCGGTGATCGCCGCGGGAGGGATCATGGATGGCGCAGGGATCGCGGCCGTCCTCGACCTGGGGGCCGAACTCGCCCAGCTTGGCACCGCCTTCGTCGGTTGTCCCGAATCGAGCGCGGACTCCTTCTACCGTCAGGCGCTCTTTGGTCCGGCGGCTCTAGCCACTCAGATGACCGCGGTGATTTCCGGCCGCCCCGCTCGCTGTCTCGCCAACCGGTTCACGCGCCTGGCCGATGCGGAGCTGCAAGGACTCAATATCCCCGACTATCCAATCGCCTACGATGCAGGGAAGGCGCTGGCCGCCGCCGGCCGAGCGCGCGGGGAGGGTGGCTTCGGCGCCCAGTGGGCCGGGCAAGGCGCGCCTCTGGCGCGCAACATGCCGGCGGCGGATCTCGTCGCCGCCCTCGCAAGCGAACTGGCGGATGCGATGGCCAACAAGGTCCCTCAAGCGGCAATGCAGAAGCACGCCTAGAGAAAACCCTGTTCAGGCGGAATCGTCTGAACAGGGATGATTTGCTCTAGATTCAAAAGTTTAGAGCCTGATTCACCGTTTGCATCTGTTCCGTGCAAACGGTGAATCAGGCTCTAGGCGCGGGCGCCGAACATTGCGCTGCTGTCAGGCGCCCCAATCGGCGCGCGGATCCGGCAGACCAGGCCGGTTCGGGCGTAGTCGAGTTCGGCGGGACCACCGAGTTCGCCCTCGAGCACCCTGCGCAGCAGCCGTGAACCGAAGCCTGTCTTCTCTGGCGGCGCGACGGGTGGACCGCCCGACTCGCGCCACTCGAGCCCGATCGAGCCATCGACGCAGCCCCAGTTTACAGCCACGCGTCCCTCAGGACTGGAGAGCGCGCCGTGTTTGATGGCGTTCGTGGCGAGTTCGTGCAGAGCCATCGAGAGGGCGATGGCCGCCTTGGGCGCGATCGTGACCGTCGGTCCGGAGAAGCTGAAGGCGCAATACTCGCTGTAAGGCTTGGTCGCCTCCTTCGTGAGCGCGCTCAATTCAGCGCCTTCCCACCTTTGACGGGTCAGCACATCGTGGGCGGCCGCCAGCGCAAGGATCCGTCCTTCAATCGCCTCCGCCAGCTCAGGTGGCGAGTGCTGCTCGCGCAGAGTCTGGCGCACCAGGGCCTGCACAGTCGCCAGAGCGTTCTTGACCCTGTGATTGAGCTCGTTGATCAGCAGACGCTGACGGCGCTCGGCTTCGCGGGTCTCAGTCACGTCCGTGGCGATGCCGACGTGGCCGCAGAAATTGCCGGAGTCGTCAAAGCGGGGACGGCCGTACAGCTGGATTATCCTCAGGCTCCCGTCGAGCTGGCGGAAGCGCGCCTCGTACTGGATCGGCGCGCTGTTCGCGCGCGCTTGGTCTCGCGCAGCCTCCAGGCCTGCGCGGTCGTCGGGATCGACCGAGTCCATCCAGCCCACGCCCAGCAACTCTGCGCGCGGCCTGCCAAGGGCCTTGGCCATCGACTCGTTTATGAAAACGAGCTTGCCGTCCGCCCGGCTGAGCCAGGTCGCGGCCGGAAGGTCGTTCGCCACCTCTCGGTGGTGCGTCTCGCTGGCGGCCAGACGCCGCTCCGCGGCGCGGACGCGTGTGATATCGCGCCACACCACACCCAAACCGCCAGCAAGTGGAAACGCTCGCACCAGGAGTAGCTTTGGGCGGTCTCGGTGCCAATAGTAGACCTCCGCCTCCTCCGGTTTCCTGTTGCGCACAACGCGGCGGCCAAGCTTGACGAGCGCGCTGTCCCTGGCGAACCCGGCGATATTCGAGAGCTTGAGATTCAGCAGTTCGTTGCGGCGGCAAACCAGCATGGCCTCGGCGCCGGAATTGCAGTCGGTGATCCTCCCGTCGGCGTCCACGCTGATGAAGCCCTCGCCGACGCCGTCGATGATTTCGCGCGTCCGGTGGTTGGCGAGCGGGAGCTCGGCGGGCTTGGGGATATCGACAGTCGTCATGCGAACTGTATCCAGGGCGCTCGCCTTCGAGCGCTCCCCGAGCGTCGTCAAATGCAGCGTAAGCTCAATTGGGAGAAACCCCGAGCCCGCGGCGGATCGGATGATATCGCCGAGCGATAGATCGATGGCCTGAGCCGAACCGATCCGGTTCGATCTGTACTCGGGCACGCCGTCCGGCTCCCATTCCCTCAAAGGGACATCGCCGCTGGAGGTGAGCTCCTTCCTCGCCCTGGACCTCGCGCCGGGCAATTACTTCATCCAGATCAAGCCCTCCTACATCACCGCCAACAACGAGGTGGACAGCGGCACAGTCATCACGGCTGTCCCTGAACCAGCTGGCTGGGCGCTGATGATTGTCGGTGTCGCTGCAATCGGCGGCGCCCTGCGCGCCCGCCCCGCGTCCGGCGTCGATCGAGGCGTAGCCGCTTCGACCCTCTCATCCCCCAAGCGCGATGCGCGAAGGGGGAGGGGCGGCCGGGTTCAAGCCGCCTGCAGGTCCGCCGCGCCGCCCGCGGTCTGTTTCGAAGGGCACTGATTGAGGCGCTCGATCAGCCAGCGCCCGGCAGGACCTGGCGGCGTCGTCGGCAGGTAGATCGCCGACATCGGCAGGACCATGCCGTCCTCGGGGACGTCCTCGATCTTCAGGCGCACGAGCCGTCCCTCGGCGATATCGCGCTCTACGACGTGCGTGGGCATGCCGCCCCAACCCAGGCCGCTGAGCAGGAAGGCGTGCTTGGCGAACAGGTCGGCAAGGCGCCAGTTCAAGGGGGACATCACCCCGAACTCACGTCCCGCGGTGAGGTCCGACCTATCAGTCAGCACCAGTTGGGTGTGGCTGGCCAATTCGCGCCTGGGAATCGGTCCTTCGATCGCCGCGAGCGGGTGGTCGTGCGCCGCCACCATTATCAGGGAGACAGCGCCGAGCCTTTCGCTGGATACCGATGGGACATCCATGTGCAGAGGGCTGACGATGCCAAGGCCCGCGCGACCGTCCAGCACCGGTTGAAAGGCGCCGCCCAACGTCTCGGCGTAAAGCCGGAGCCGGGTCCTTGGGAAACGTTGCTGGAAGTCCTTGGCCGCCGCGGTGAGCGCGGCCATGGGAAAGAACACGTCGAAGGCCACGGAGAGTTCCGGCTCCAGTCCCGAGGCCATGCCTCTGGCCCGCGCCTTCATTCCCTCCGCTCCTGCGAGGATGCTCCTGGCGTCGCCGAGAAGGACGGCTCCCGCCTGCGTGAGGGTGGGATAGCGCCCGGACCGGTTGAAGAGGGCGACGCCGAGCTGGCTCTCGAGTGCGCTGACGAGTTCGCTGACCGCCGACTGCGAGCGGCGGAGCCTGCGAGCAGCGGCGGAGAAGCTTCCCTCCTCCACCGCTGCCACAAATGTGCGAAGCTGATCGAGAGAAAGGCCGTCCAGCATCTCACCTATCGCCATAGCCGATGGATAGGATCGCGATATACCGCCTTTTGTGAGGATTTCACAGGCGCCACAAATATGGCCACGCTCACGTGAAGCTAACTTCTTCGAAGGCTCCCAATGAAGCTGACCAGCCTGGCCGCCTCGGCGGCCGCCCTTGCTTTCCTGATCGTCCCCCCGGGCGTCTCCGCCCAGGGTTCGCCCAGTCCCACGGGCGTTCAACCGGGCGCGTACAAGGTCGAGCCGTACCACACGCAGGTGGTGTTCTCGGTCCGCCACATCGGATTCACTGACTTCTCGGGCTTTTTCTCGGGCGCGAGCGGTTCCTTGCGGTTGGATCCGGCTCAGCCTGCCGCCTCAAAGCTTGAGGTGACCATCCCGTTGAGCTCGGCGTTGACGACGGTTCCCAAGCTCGATGAGGAGCTTAAGGGCGCGCAGTGGTTCGACACGGCCAAGTTCCCTACCGCCACCTTCACCTCGTCCAGCATCACGAAGACGGGTCCGGATAGCGCCGACATCCACGGCGACCTGACGCTCCACGGTGTCACGCGTCCCGTCGAACTGAAGGCCCGCTTCATCGGCGCGGGCGTGAACCCTCTGGACCACGCTTATACGATTGGCTTCACGGCGACCGGCGTCGTCAGGCGCAGCGAGTTTGGCGTGAAGACCTATGTTCCGATGGTCGGTGACGAGGTTCAGCTCAAGATCGCCGGCGCATTCGAGAAGGTTCAGTAGCCTCGAGAAGGCTTGAACCCGATCGCCGACCGCGGACACCCACGACCATGGATGCGCGCATCTCCAGCGAAACCAGGGACGAGGCGCTGCGCCGCTACAGCTTGGTGGCGATGAGCCTGCACTGGCTCATCGCCGCCCTGATCCTGACCAACATCGGCATCGCCTGGTACTTCAACAGCCTGCATGGATTGGCCCGGCTCAAGCCGATCGGCTTGCACCAGTCCCTGGGGTTGTCGGTTCTGATCCTGAGTGTCGCGCGCCTCGCCTGGCGTCTCGCGAATCCGCCCCCGCCGCTTCCCGCCGCGATGGCGCCATGGGAACGATGGCTCGCCCACGTCGTGCACATGCTGTTCTACGTCGTCATGATTGGCATGCCGCTGACCGGTTGGGCGATGCGCTCGGCCAGCTCGCTGCATCATATCCTGCCCATCCGTCTCTTCGCGCTGCCCTGGCCGGCCATCGCGCCTCTTGCCCGCCTTTCGGGGTCTGCGGCGCAGGCGGCGGAGCACAGGTTCGAGACGGCGCATGGCCTGTTGGCCAAGCTCACTTACGCCCTCGTCGTCCTGCATGTGGGCGCCGCGCTCAGGCACCAGTTCATGAGCCGCGACCTCGTGGTGGCGCGGATGGTCCCATTCCTCGGATTGAAAGCTCCCCGATGACCACGGCCATCCGTTCCATCGTCCTGGCTCTGTCCGTCTCTGCGGGCCTGATCTCGGCGCCGGCGCTGGCGGCGCCGGCCATCTGGAATGTGGATCCGGGCGCTTCGAAGCTCGCCTTTCAGGGCGCCGTGAACTCCACCCCGTTTACCGGCGCATTCCGGCGCTGGAACGCGCAAATCGCCTTCGACCCCAAAGCGCTGGCCGACTCGCATGTCGCCGTTTCGGTCGACCTGGCGTCAGCGGCCAGTGGCGATCCCGATCGCGATCAGACCATGCCCACTGCGGACTGGTTCTGGGTGGCGAAGTTCGCCAGGGCCAGCTTCGTCAGCCACGCCTTCCGCGATCTGGGCGGGGGCCGATACGTGGCCACGGGCGATCTGACCCTGCGCGGCGTCACGCGGCCGGTCAGCCTGCCGTTCACCCTGGCGATCACCGGCGACAAGGCTGTCATGACCGGCTCGACAGTGATCGACCGCACAGCATTTGGCGTGGGTCAGGGCCAGTGGAAAACCGGAGACGTCGTCGCCGCCAAGGTGACGGTAAACGTCGCCCTGACCGCGCACCGCGCCCGCTGAGGGCGTCAGTACGACGCGGTGAGGGCGATCGCGCCGTAGTAACCTCGCGTAGGCTCGTTGGGGGCGGTGCGAAGCTGCCA
>DASXGR010000183.1:0-9242 GCA_036488935.1 Caulobacteraceae bacterium
CTCCTCCGCGATCAGCGTCGCCTCGCCGGTATAGACGCCCTGTCCGCACTCCGAATTCGGCATGATGAGGGTGATGTCGCCCTCCGGCGCGATGTGGATCAGGGCTTCGGGATTGCGGCCGCTGAAGGCCGCGCCGAACGCCTGGGGGGGCGCCTCGGCGCTGGCCGGCTGCGGCGGGGCCGGTTTCGCCTCGCCTCCACGCGCGTAGGGCTTGGTCGAGACGATGGCGAAGCCAAGCAGGAGTCCTCCGCCGAGGACGACGCGACGCCGGTCGGTGACGAGCCGCACAACATCGGGAGCGGACCCGTTCGGCATCGGCGCGCTCATGATCTCGCCGCCTGCTTTATCGCCCGGCGAATGCGCGGGTAGGTGTGGCAGCGGCAGATATTCCCGGCCATGGCCGTGTCGATATCGGCGTCGGTGGGCAAGGTGTTGCGCGCCAGAAGCGCCGCCGCGGACATGATCTGGCCCGACTGGCAGTAGCCGCACTGGACGACTTCGACAGACAGCCACGCCTTCTGCGCCTTGGCGCCGGCGCTGGTCTGTCCGACGGCCTCGATAGTCGTCACGGCGCGCGATCCCACGCTGCCCACAGGAAGGACGCACGAGCGCAGCGGCCTGCCGTCCAGGTGCACCGTGCACGCGCCGCACTGGGCGATGCCGCAGCCGTACTTGGTCCCGGTCAGGCCCAGAACGTCGCGCAGAACCCACAGCAGGGGCATGTCAGGAGGAACGTCGACGCTCTGCGTCTGACCGTTAACGGAGAGGGTAATCGGCACGCGCGCCTGCTCCTCTTCGCGATTTGCGCGGACACCAGCCGGACCGGCCAGAATGGCCGATCCTCGCCGGGCCGACGCAGAAACCGTCGAGCTCGGTTTTGGCGTCCGAGCTTCCACCCGCCTAGTCTTGAATCAAACAGGATCTTTTTGAAAGAGAGCGGCGCCGCAGCTCGCCGCTCCGCCCTTTCCGCAGCGGCCTGCTAGGCCGCGCCCATCATCTCCTGGAAGTTGGAGAAGTAAAACTTCTCTTTCGCCTCTTCGGAGATATCCTTGAATGTTCGCTCAAACCGTCCGATCGGGTCGTCGGTTCCTTCGGGGTGCGGATAATCGCTGGAGAACAGGAAGAGCTCCGGTCCGACGTCGGCGATCATCCGGCCGACGTCTTCGCCGGGGAACGGCGTGAACTTCACCGCGCGGCGGATGTAGTCCGAGGCTCGCATCTGCAAGGCGGCGACACTTGGGTCTGTTCGCTTGAAGATCTTCTGGCTCAGATCGAGGGTGCGCAGATATTCGGGGACCCAGCCCGCGCCCAGTTCAATCACGCCGCCGCGCAAAGCAGGGAAGCGCTCGAACACGCCATCGAAAACGAGGGCGGTGAGGAACTGCTGCGGGCCGACCGAGAGCAGCATGAAGTCGCGCACGCGCAGGTTTTCCCCGCCTTCGGCGCCGGTGATGTCCTTGGGACGCGGCTGGCCGTTATTCTCGTAGGCCGCAAGCTTCACCGAACTGTTGGGACCGACGTGCAGCATGAAGGGCACGCCCAGTTCGCAGAACTCCCGCCACACGACGTCGAAGTCTGGATGACCGGGCGACTTGTCGCCAACGGGCGCGCCGGGAATCCAGAACGCCCCGCAGCCCAGCCGCACGCCCTCCCGTATTTCCTCAACGCAGCGGGCAGGGTCCGCCAAAGAAATCTGGCCGACGGCGATCAGCCGCTCGTCGGCCCGGCAGAACTCGGCCATCGCGCGGTTGTGTCCGCGGATGCCGCCATAGCGGACGTCCATGTCGGAGTGGGAAAGGTACTGCCCGGCGGAGAAGGTGGAGAAGACGAGCTGGCGCGAGAAGCCGAGGTCGTCCATCGCTTTCTTGCGCTCGTCCGGATCAAACGCGCCGTACGCGCCCCAGCCCTTGGTCCCGTGGACCACGTCGGTATGGACCTTGCCCCTGGCGGCCCGGTCCTTCTGCTTGGCGACGGCTTCGTTGATGAAGTCAAAAGTCGCCGTAGCCGACTTCACCAGGCTCAGCTGCGGCAGCTTCGCCCGCACGTCCGGATCGCAGTGCCGCTCGACCCAGTCGACGGTCTCCATGATGTGGCTGTCGGCATCGCAAAAGCGACGGTTGTTCCCGTATGGCACGGCGCTTCACTCCCAGGTTCTTATTTGTTGGGAGCGTAAGTCCGCGAAGGCGCGAGGGTCAACGCGGGAGCGCCAAACCGGCCGTCGGTCACTCCTTCCCGCTGCGCTTCTGTCGATGACCACTTCCAGTATTTTCTTCCCTTCCGCCAGATCATACCGCCCTTCTCCCCTTGCGGGAGAAGGTGGCCTCGCGGAGCGAGGTCGGATGAGGGGTCGACGCACCTATCGGGTTTGTCGCGGCGCCGATTACGGAGAGTTGGTCGCGACCCCTCATCCGACCGCCTGCGGCGGCCACCTTCTCCCGCAAGGGGAGAAGGGAGTCATAATTGCACGACAACTTTGATCGACGAAGTCGTTTCTCGCCATCAACGCGAAGATACGCTCACTATGCTAAACTTTGGCGCCTGGCGGATGTCGCGCGCTTGACCCGGGGTCATACTTCCTCGACGGCCAAAGCCGCGTATCCTCTGCCCAACGACACGTGGGAGGCGGCGAGGAACGGTCATGGATTTCGACTTCTCGGACGACCAGAAATTTCTCAAGTCCGAGGCGCGCAAGTTCCTCGATGCGCGCTGCCCGACATCGGTCGCGCGCGGCGTGCTCGATGATCCTGCGAGGTCCTATGACGCCGACCTGTGGAAGGCGATCGCCGCCCAGGGCTGGCTGGGAACCACGGTCCCCGAGGACTACGGCGGCCTTGGGCTGGGCGGCGTTGAGCTGTGCGCCATCGCCGAAGAGCTCGGCCGCGCTCTCGCGCCGGCGCCGTTCTCCTCCACGGTCTATTTCCTTACCGAGGCCCTGCTCGTGGCAGGCTCCGATGAGCAGAAACGGCGCTGGCTGCCGAAGATCGCCGCCGGCGAGATTATTGGCTGCTTCGCCACCTCGGAGCGGCCGGGCCCGCTCAGCGAGGCCCAGGCGGGGGCGCGCGTGGAGGGCGGGCGGATCACCGGGACCAAGGCGCCGGTCACCGATGGCGACGTCGCCGATCTTGCCGTCGTCCTGGCGAAGGAAGCGGGACAGATCAGCCTTTTCCTGGTCGATCTCACGGGCGAAGGGGTTCGCCGCGAGACGCTGCAGACGCTCGATCCTACACGCGGCGTGGCCCGCCTGACCTTCGACGGCGCGCCGGCGGAACGGTTGGGCGGCGCTGGCGAGGGGCTCGCCCTGGCCCAGGCCGTGCTGGACCGCGCGGCGATCCTGCTGGCCTTCGAACAGGTCGGCGGCGCCGACCGGGCGCTGCAGATGGCTCGCGATTACGCCCTTGAGCGCTTCGCCTTTGGCCGTCCGATCGGCAGCTACCAGGCGATCAAGCACAAGCTGGCTGACATCTACATCAAGAACGAGCTCGCCCGCTCCAACGCCTACTACGGCGCCTGGGCCCTGGCGACCGGCGCGGCGGAGCTGCCGGTGGCCGCGGCGGCGGCGCGCGTCTCGGCCACCGAGGCCTTCTGGTTTGCGGCCAAGGAGAGCCTGCAGACCCACGGGGGCATGGGCTACACCTGGGATGTCGACTGCCACCTCTTCTACCGCCGCGCCCAGCAGCTCGGTCTGATGGCCGGCGGCGCCAAGGCGTGGAAGGAACGTCTCGTCAGCCAACTCGAACGCCGCAACGTGGCCTGATCTTCGGAGAGCGATCGATGGATTTCAACGACACCCCCGAGGAAGCTGAATACCGGGCTCGCGCCCGCGACTGGCTTCAGCAGAACGCTCCCAAAAACCCTCCGCACGACACTGAGACGCCGGCGGGCATGGCCGCGGCGAAGGCGTGGCAAAGGAAGAAGGCGGAAGCCGGCTATGCCGCCATCACCTGGCCGAGCGAATGGGGAGGGGGCGGCGGCGCGCCGTGGCAGGCCGTGATCTTCAGCGAGGAGGAGGCGGCCTTCGAAACGCCCGGCAATCCGTTCGTTATCGGCCTTGGCATGTGCGTGCCCACGGTGATGACCGCCGGCGCCGACGCGGACAAGACGCGCTTCGTTCGTCCGGCGGTGCTCGGCGAGGAGATCTGGTGCCAGCTCTTCAGCGAACCGGGCGGAGGCTCTGACGTCGCGGCCGCCCGCACCCGCGCCGTGCGTGACGGCGAGGACTGGATCATCAATGGCCAGAAGGTGTGGACGTCCGGCGCCCACTATTCCGATTTCGGCCTCCTGCTGGTGCGCACCGATCCTGACGCGCCCAAGCACAAGGGCCTGACGATGTTCTGGCTCGACATGAAGAGCCCCGGCATCGACGTCCGCCCGATCCACCAGATGTCGGGCGGCTCCAACTTCAATGAGGTCTATTTCAATGACGTCCGGGTGAAGGACTCCCAGCGGGTCGGCGCCCTCAACGACGGCTGGCGCGTGAGCCTGGTGACGCTGATGAACGAGCGCCTCGCCGTGGGCGGTCTCGGCGGCCCAAGCTGGCGTGCAGTGATGCGCCTGGCGCAGGATGTGGCGACGCTCGCCGGGCCTGCGGCGAAGGATGTCGGCCTGCGTGAAAAGATCGCCGATTGGTACGTCCAGGCCGAGGGACTGAAGTACACCCGCTATCGCACCCAGACCGCGCTTTCACGGGGCCAGACCCCGGGGCCGGAAAGCTCGATCGGCAAGGTGGTGTCAGCCTCACTGATGCAGGACATGGCAAACACGGCCCTCGAGCTCGAGGATCAGTTCGGGATCATCAGCGATCCCAAGGACGCGCCGCTCGCCGGCGTCTTCCAATCGGCCCTGCTCAGCGCGCCCGGGATGCGGATCGCCGGGGGCACGGACGAAATCATGCGCAACATCATCGCCGAGCGGGTGCTGGGCATGCCCCAGGATGTCCGCCTCGACAAGGACGTCCCGTTCAAGGACGTCCCGACGGGGCGTTGATCAGCGGAAGGTGTAGGCGAAGTTGGCGCCCAAGGACTGGCTCTCCGAGCCTGGCTGACCTTGTGACGTCGCGCCCACCGGAGTGTCGTTCAGCGCGTGGCTGATTGGCCGGCAGATCACGCCTACCGATCCCACCGGCCCGCCAGAGACGGGCTGGTAATTCACCGCGACCGGCATCTTGTCCTCCCGCGGCTCGATCCCGATCGCCTGATAAGGGCGCTCGAGAGGTACTGTCGGAGACAGGTTCATCAACGACAGCGGCCTCACGGCCGCCGGCTGGGCCGCGGCTGGGTTGGTCTTTTCCGGTTGGCTCGGCTGACCGCTCGAAGCCGCCAGACAGATCGCCGGGACGGCTGTGATGGCGATGACCAGGGCAAAAGTCGAAATCCGCGGACGCATGTTCGGGTCCACCGTTCAGTTTCCCCAAAGAAGGAACCGGTTCGGTGCGCCGCAAGGGTCACGCCTCGGAGTGAGAGATTAAATTGCGGTGGCTCGGAACAACCCTAGTGGAAGGCGTAGAGCAGGTTGGCGCCGACTGTCTGGCTCGGCGCGCCGGGTTGCCCCTCGGACGCGTTGCCCAGGGCGGAGGAGTCGAGGGCGTGGCTGGCGTTCAGGCGCACCAGACCCACGGATCCCACCGGCCCTCTCGCGAAAGGCTTGTAGCTGACCACGGTCGGCATCCGATCAGCCTCGGGCTTCGTTCCCACCTGATCGTAGGGCCGCACCAGTGGCTTTGTCGGTGTGAGGTTCATCATCGACAAGGGCGCAGGCGTCGTTCGCTGCTGCAGAGGCCTGCTTAAATGCGCATGAATGTAGTTGCTGATCGTCTCGGCCGAACAGATTATCGGCGTCGAGACGGCAGCAATTGCCAGTACAGACGTGAAAATCTTCGCTTTCATCGCCAAGGCCATAATTGTTCTTGGTCACGAAAACGGCGCAGGGGTTAATAGCGTTCCGGCTCGCTGCTCGGGTGAATCCCTGAAAATCAATTCACCTTCCTGTTACCGCGCGAGCCAAGGCGTTCGAAGCGCTCGGATGGCCGACCTCAGTAGGCCGAGCTTCGAGGCATTACGTCTGCTCGCGCCCAGGCCACGTCGAAGGCGCGCCGGACAGCTTCGGCGTCGGCCTGCCTGTGCTGCGCCGCCAAGGCCTGGGCCAGACCGTCGAGCGCCCAGCCGTTGTCGGGATTGCGGCGCAGATCTTCCCGGTAGACGGCCTCCGCGCCCTGGGCGTCGCCCTGGCGCAAAAGCAGGGCGCCCAGCAGATGTCGGCTGGGGAAGAAGCTGTCTGCGGGCTCGTCGTAGGCGAGGGCGTCCTCCTCCCTCACGGCTTGCCGTAGCAGCTCGACCGCGGCCGCCGGGTCGCCGCCGACCTCAGCCACTCGCGCCTTGGTCCGCAGCAGGCTGACCCGGTAGGCGTTGCGAGCAAGGTTATTGCCCGCGACCGCCATCGCCGGTTGGGCGGCCACGAGAGCCTCAAGGCGTTCGACCTGTCGCCGCGCTTCGACGAGCCGACCGATCGACGCCAGGGCGGTCGCCTGGGCTGACAGCCAGGAGGCGGTTAGGCCGGACAGACGTGGGTCTGGCGCGGGCTCGGCCAGGATCGCCTCCCACATGCCGAAGCGGATCATCGCCTGGTAGAGATAGCCCGCCTGCCATTCGACGCTAGGCATGCCCAACAGCATCGTATCGGGCAGGATCCGGCGGGCCTTGCGCATCGCCTCGATGGTCTCGGCGCGGCGGCCCTCCATGGCGGCGGAGAAGGCCAGGAACTGGTAATTGTGCGCCGTGTACATCGGATAATAATCGGGCGCGTTGGTCTGCTCGAAATAGGCGATGTCGGCCTTCGCCCCGGCGCGATTGGCCTCGGCGGAGTCCTCGTAGCGGCCTACGCGATGCAGGATGTGAGCCGGCATGTGGTCGATGTGCCCAGCCGCCGGCATCAGCGTCCGCAGCCGCTCGGCCGAGGCGAGCGCGCGTTCAGGATGCGGCGAAGCCTCCACCGCGTGGACGTAGTAGTGGTTGGCCCCCGGATGTTCAGGCGCCTTGGCCAGGACGCCTTCCAGTATGGCCACGATCTGCTCCGTGCCCGGCGCGGGGGAGCCGTCGGCGTTCCAAAGTCTCCACGGGTTCGTGTTCATCAGCGCTTCGGCGTAGAGCGTCTGCACGTCCAGGTCGTCGGGGAAGCGCGCGGCCACGCCCTTCATCGCCTCGGCGTAAGCCTTCAGCACCGTCGGCGCCGTCGCCGGTCCCAGCCCGCTCGCGCCGGCGTAGCGCGCCGCGACCGCCTCGATCAGCGCCTGCTCCACCGGCGAGGCGTGGGCGGCGTCGGCCCTGGCCAGACCCAGCGCCTCCCAGCCGATCCGCCCCCGCACGTCGTCGACCGCGGGCAGGTTGTAGTTGGGGCCGAGCGTCAGGGCGACGCCCCAGTAGCAGGCCGCGCACGAGGGATCGATCTGGGCGGCCTTGGCGAAGGACCGCGTGGCCTCGTCGTGGTTGAAAGCCCAGAGGAAGCGCATGCCCTGGTCGAAGTAGCGCTGCGCCTCGGGCGAAGAGGTGGTGATCTGCCGATGGAAGTCGCCGAGACCTTCGAACAGGCGCGCGCCCTTGGACCAGTCCGCCAGGGACTGCGGCGGTGCGGGTCGCGCGGCGGGTGACTGACCCGGCATGGCCATGGAAGCCATCCCACCCTGGGTGTCGGCCGGCGGGGCGGCGCTTGCAGTCGTGACCGCCAGGGCGGCGGCGAGCCAGACAGCCGAAGCGGTGATCATGAGGCCTCCCCTTTGCGCAATCTCTGCGCGTACGCACGTTGCACGGGCGATGATCGGGAACTTGCGACATCCCGGCAAGGCGTCACGCCAGGGCGATGCGGCCGGCCACAGGCGCGCCCGAGAATAGCTCGTCTAAACCCGGGTTGAAGACAAATCCCTTGGTTTGGCGAGCTTGCGGGTGCTCATTTGCACCAAGGCCAGTGTGACGAGGACACCGTGGCGGCGTCGGCCACGCCGTCTTTGCCGCCCGCTCAAGGAGCGAGTCCATGACCAGCCATCCGCTGCAGTTCATCGGTATGATCGGCACGCAGAACGCCTCCGAGACGCGGCGTGCGCCGGGCGGGGCCGGAGTCGTCGACAAGTCGTTCGTTTCGGCGACCGCCCGGGCGCACGAATACGCGGGCTTCGATCGGGTCCTGATCGGCTACTTCACCGCCGCGCCGGATGGCTTCCAGGTGGCCGCCTACGCCGCCCATCAGACGACCCGGCTGAATTTCCTGCTCGCGCACCGGCCGGGATTCGTCGCGCCAATCCTGGCTGCGCGCCAGCTCGCCTCCCTCGACCAGTTCAGCGATGGGCGCCTCGCCGTGCACATCATCACGGGGGGCTCGGACGCCGACCAGGCGCGGGACGGCGACTTCCTGGGCAAGGCTGAGCGCTACGCCCGCACCGACGAATATCTCGAGGTGATGAAGAAGGCCTGGACCAGCGCCGGCCCCTTCAGTCACGACGGTCCCTACTACAAGGTGCGCGACAGCTTTTCCGCGGTCCGCTCCATTCAGGCTCCGCACATCCCGGTGTTCTTCGGCGGCTCCTCACCCGAGGCGATCGCCGTGGCGGGCAAGCACGCCGACACCTATGCCCTCTGGGGCGAGACCCTGGCCCAGGTGCAAGAAACCATCGCTGCCGTGCGCGAGGCGGCGATACCCCATGGCCGGGAGCGACACGTCGCCTTCTCGGTCTCGCTACGGCCGATCCTCGGGCGCACCGAAGACGAAGCCTGGGCGCGCGCCGATCGCATCCTAGCCGCGGCCAAGGCCCTGAGAGAGGATCCGAACTTCGGCTACCGCCGGCCGCCGGGCGCGCCGCAGAACGCCGGTTCGCAACGGCTGCTCGAGGCCGCGGCGAAGGGCAAGGTACTCGACAAGCGGCTGTGGACCGAGCTGGCGGCCCTCACCAATGCGCAAGGCAACTCCACCAGCCTGGTGGGCACGCCTGAACAGGTCGCCGAGGCGATGATGGACTACTGGGGCCTGGGCGTGACGACCTTCCTGATCCGCGGCTTCGACCCGCTGGAGGACGCCCTGGAGTACGGGCGGGACCTCATCCCGCTGGTCCGCGACGCCGTCGCCCGGCGGGGGGCTTCGACGCTCGCCGCCGAATAGGCGCGCCTGAAGTCCAACGCAGAAAATCTCGCGTCCGTCGGAGCCTCCATACGGCTAGTCGCCGTGCGGACGACCTGACGCGAGACCTGCACGATGACCACGCC
>DASXGR010000005.1:0-13279 GCA_036488935.1 Caulobacteraceae bacterium
GCGGGCCGTTCGGCGAGCGCCGTATCGAGATCCGCAGTTCCAACGACCACGCGCCGCCCGGGCCCCAGGATCTGCGCTTCCCGCCGCATGCCGACCACGAAGAGCAGGGACATGGCGTCGCGGCCGGTTGGCCTCACATCCCGTAGGCCACGCGGCCGCTGTTGGCGCGCGCGAGGTTGCGATAGCGGGCCAGGGCCCAGAGCGGGAAGATCTTCGAATAGCCGTGGTAGCGCAGATAGAAGACGCGCGGGAAGCCGCCGCCGGTGTAGGTCGCCTCCGGCCAGACGCCGTCCTCGCCCTGGTGCTTCATCAGCCAGGAGATCCCCCGCTCCACCGCGGGATGTTCCGTGCGGCCGGCGGCCATCAGGCCCAGCAGGGCCCAGGCGGTCTGGGATGACGCGGAGGGCGCCGGCTCATAGCCCGCATAATCGAGCTTGTAGCTGTCGCAGCCCTCGCCCCAGCCGCCGTCCTCATTCTGGATGGAGATCAGCCAGTCCGCGGCCCGCATGACCACCGGATTGTCGGGCGTCATGCCGGCGGCGTTGAGCGCGCAAAGCGCCGACCAGGTCCCGTAGACGTAGTTGACGCCCCAGCGGCCGAACCAGCTGCCGTCCTTTTCCTGCTCGCGCTCGAGATAGGCCAGAGCCGCCTTCATCCGCGGAGAGTCGGAGGGCTCCCCGAGCTGAGCGAGCATGCTCACGCAGCGCGCCGCCACGTCCACCGTCGGCGGATCCAGCAGGGCGCCATGGTCGGCGAAGGGGATGTTGTTGAGGTAGTAGTAGGTGTTGTCGGCGTCGAAGGCGCCCCAGCCGCCGTTGCGGCTCTGCAGGCCCTCGACCCATTCGCGGCCGCGGGCGATCGCCAGGTCAGGCGAGCCTTCGGGCGAGAGGGCGCGGGCGCGGTCGAGCGCCATCACCACCACCGCGGTGTCGTCCAGGTCCGGGTAGTAGTCGTTGCGATACTGGAAGGCCCAGCCGCCTGGCCGCACGCCCGGCCGCCACTCGATCCAGTCGCCCTTCACGTCCAGCACCTGCAGCGGCTTGAGCCATTCGAGGCCGCGCACGGCCGCGGTCTCGCAGGGCTCGCCACCCGCCTCGAGCACCGCGTGGGCGGCGAGCGCCGTGTCCCACACCGGCGACAGGCAGGGCTGGCAGTAGGCCTCGTCCTCGTGGACGATGAGCAGCTTCTCGACCGAGGCGCGCGCGGTGGCGCGGTTGGGATAGTCCTCGGGGTAGCCCAGGGCGTCGTACATCATCACGGCGTTGGCCATCGCCGGGAAGATCGCGCCAAGGCCATCCTCGCCATTGAGGCGCTCGTCGACGAAGGCCTTGGCCTTGTCGATGGCGCTTTGGTGCGAGCCCTTGGGGAACATCGGCCGCACCACGCGTAGCACCCGGTCGACTGCGAAGAACAGGCTGGCCCAGGGCTCCTTCTGGTGCGCCCCGTGCGGCAGGCGATCGATGGTCGAGGGCGGCTCGAGGAAGATCTCGTCGATGGTCACGCCGCGCGGATTGCGTGCCCGCGGCCGCACGGCCCGCAGGACCAGCAGAGGCACGATCACCGTGCGCGCCCAGTAGGAGACCTTCGCCAGGTGGATCGGGAACCACCTGGGCAGGTGCATGATCTCCACGGGGATCTCGGGCGTGGCGCGCCAGTCGACGATGCCGAACAGGGCCAGCAGGAGGCGGGTGAAGACGTTGCACGCCGCGCCCCCGCCGCGGGCCAGGATCGCTTCGCGCGCCCGGACCATGTGCGGCTCGGACGGATCGTCGCCGATCATCTTCAGCGCGAAATAGGCCTTGAGGGTGCAGCTCACATCGAGCGCGCCGCCGTGGAACAGTGGCCATCCGCCGTGTTCGCCCTGGATCCGGCGCAGATAGACGCCGATCTTGCGCTCGAGCTCGGGCGCGTCGGGCTCGCCCAGATAGGCCCGCAGCAGGATGTATTCGGCGGGAATCGTGGCGTCCGCCTCCAGCTCGAACACCCAGTGACCGTCGTCCCGCTGACGCTCCAGCAGGGCCTGGGAGGCGCGGGTGACACTGATGTCCAGGGCGGCGTCGAAGGCCTGACTGTAATCGAAAACGGCGTCGTCCATGAGCGTTTCTATCACGGCTTGGCCGCTGAGGAGAGGGCAAGCCTTGCTGCGGTTGCGCCAGAACGGATGGCCCCTTCGATCGTGGCGGGCAGTCCCGTCGCGGTCCAATCGCCCGCCAGGAACAGGTTGTTCCAGGCGGTGGTCGCCGGGGGCCTCCTGGCGTCCTGTTCCGGCGTCGCGTGGAACGTCGCACGGCGTTCCTTAACGATCCGCGACGGCGGCGGTTCGGGTGGCAGACCGTGCACGGTGGCGATGTCGGCCCAGAAGCGCCCGGCCAGCGCCTCACGGTCCTGGTCAGCCATGTCGTCGGCGGCGCTCACGGTCACCGAGATGCGGTCCTCGAAGGCGAAAATCCATTGGGCGGCGCCGCCGATCACGCCGACGATCGGCGTCAGGCCCGCCGGCGGGGCGATCTTGAAGTGCGCGTTGACGATGGCGTTGAAGCGGTCGGGCGCAGTGAGGCCTGGGACAAGGCCCGGGCTGATCCAGGCGGGGGCGGCGAGCACCACCTGATCGTTTCGGCCGAGGCGAACCTCGCCGTCGGCAAAGCCGAGTGCGCTCACCGTCTGGCCCTCGAAGACGAGGTTGCGCAAAGGCGTCGCATAGCGGACCGACGCGCCCCGGGCGTTGAGGTAGGCGAGGGCCGGCTCGACGAAGGCGGCCGAAAGGGTCGGGTGCGCCACGCGCGGCTGGTACGCGCGCCCGCCCCGGGCCAGGGATTCGGCGATGACGGCGCCGGCCAGCTTGGCCGAGCCCTCCGCTGGAGCGGTGTTCAGTGCAGCCAGCAGAAAGGGCTCCATCAGGCGATCCCAAAGGGCGCCGCGGCAGGATACGACCTGGTCGATCCGATCGCTCCGGCTGGCGGTCAGCAGCCGGCCCAGGGCGAGATAGTCGGCGGCCCGCGTTCCGGGAACGCGGCGAGCGGGCGACAGCAGCCACCACGGCACGGGCCCTGGGTTGGCGTGGATCCGCCACCGCTCGCCGGCGGTGAGGTCATGGAAATCCAGCACGGCCTCCGAGGGCCCGACGAGCCGGTCGGCCGCCCCGAGAATCTCCAGATAGGCGTAGGTGTCGTGGTTCCCCGACAGGACGAGGTGATTGCCGTTGTCGAGGCGCATCTCGAGCACCGGATCGACGTACGAGCGGCAGCGGCCGCCCGCCTGGGCGGAGGCTTCGATCAGCGAGACCTTGGCGCCGCCTTGGGCCAGCCGCACAGCAGCGGACAGGCCGGCCAGCCCTGCGCCGATGATATGGACGGTCAATCTGCCCCCTGACGGAGAAAGGTCTCTATGGCGCTCCGACGTGGAGCAGCCGGCGACGGCCTATCGGAGCGGAACGCGACGAAGGCAAGCTCCGTCAGGAACCGTTGTGAAACTCGCAGTTCTTTATTCTCCCGTCATCCCGGGCCGTAGCGACCCCCGCGAATGCGGGGGGAAGCGAGGACCCGGGACCCAGGTGACTGGGGCGGGCGCCTGGGTTCGCGAACCGCAGCGCCGCGGGCCTGGCCCCCCGGATCAAGTCCGGGGCAGGCTCTGGGTCCCGGGTCCTTGCTACACCCGGCCTACGGCCGAGTTCGCTACGGCCCGGGATGCCCCGTCAGGGCGAGTTGGCGTAGACCTGTGCTGCGACGGCGTTCCGGGGCGCGCTCTCGGCGCGGGTAAGGGCCGAGGCCGGAGTGCTTGCCCCGGGGACCATCAGGTCGGTCGCGCCCGCAGGGGCCGAGGCCGGCTGGTCGAGTTCGGCCAGGGTCTCGCGGATGAACTGGGCCTGGGTCACGATGCCGATGCCCAGGTTCTCCTGGCCGACTTCCACCTGCTGGGTGAGCATTCCCGCGATCACCGGCTCGGCGACAGCCGCGCCCGGCGCTGGCGCATTCGCAGTGTCCAGATAGACCGGCCCGCCGGAGTTCCCGGGGAAGACGCGGAAGTCCAGCAGGAAGGTCGGAAACGCCTTCGATGGCCCCAGGGGATAGGAGGCGACGCGCCCGGCGCGCAGGATCGGGAAGCCGGCGGTGTTGGCCGAGAGGCCCTGCGGGTAGCCCAGCGTCATCAGCTCGTCGCCGGGGGCCAGGTTCGTGTGGCCCAGCGCGTCGTCGCCGGCGAGCCAGGCGATCGGGATCGCCGCCTGGGCGAAGGCGGGCGGGGCGGTGATGCTGATGGCGGCCACATCGCGTGTGGGGTGGCGCACCCACAGCGCCTTGCCGTCGGAGGCGCGGATCGAGATCTGCTGCGGGGCGTAGCTCCAGGAGCCGTCGGATTGCTCGATCCGATAACCCACGGTGGCGTCATCGCCCTTCATCCGGTCGAAGACGTGATTGGCCGTGACCAGGACCACGCGCGGGCGCCCGTCCGGCGTTGGATCGGAAATGAGAAAGCCCGTCCCGACCGTCCTCATGCCGCCGGCTATGGGCTGCTCGAGTTCGACGGTGGCGGCGATAAGCTCGACGGTGACGGCAGGCGTCATCGATTTGGGACTCAGGTGACTCGCGTTGACCCCTCAGGTCCATGTGAAGCAAAACTAGGGGTTCGGGACAAGCGGCTGTCATGCCGCAGGGGCTCACAACACCGGGAATGCGCGACAATCAGTCCGTTGGCGACGGTGGCAGATACTTCGTCCCATCCAGTTCAGCTTCCGCGAAGCCGATCTCCTTGGGGATGAAGTAGTCGAAGGCGTCCCAGTCGCCGAACTTCGCCTTCATCTTCGGCAAAACCTGTGCCGTGAGCGCCTGACCCTGCAGTCCGGCCGCCCTGGCTTCGCGGACCCAGGAGAGAAGGTCCGACAGATAGTCGCGGAAGGCGGCGACGTCGGCGGCGTTTGCGACCTGGCCGTGGCCGGGCACGAAAGTCGTGTGGGCCGAGTCGGGCAGGGCGAGGAAGGCGTCGTCGGTGGCGATCCACGGGGCGAGGCGCCCGTCGATCACATTGGGCGAGGTGTGTCGCCAGAGCAGATCGCCGGTGAAGACGGTCTTGGCGTCGGGGACCGCGACGATCAGATCGCCGCCGGTGTGGCCGGGATAGGCTTTCACATCGAGACGCCGCGTGCCCAGCCAGATCGTAAGGGCGGTCGTCGTTGTGAGGTCCGGCTCGGGCAGGCTGGCGATCAGGGCGCGCTGGGCCGGAGTGATGCGGTCGCCCAGCAGGCGCGGATTTTCCGTGCGCAGCCATGCGCGCACATTGCGATGGGCGATGATCACCGCGCCCGCATCGCGGAACACCTGGTCCCCGCCGGTGTGGTCCACATGATAGTGGGTGTTCACCACATAGCGGACGGGCTTCGAGGTGATCTGACGGATCGTCGCCAGCAGCGCCCGCGCCGCGTCAGGGGTGAAAAAGGCGTCGACCACCGCCACCCCATCGTCGCCGACAACGATCCCGGCGTTGGAACCCGCCTTATGCCCAGGCCCGTCGATCGCCGCATAGACGCCAGGCGCGAGGGTCTTCAGCTCAAAGGGCGGCGTTGCGGGCGGCGACTGGGCGGCGGCGGGAATCGGTGCGGCCGCGGCAAAGGCAGCGGCCGCTAGCGCCGCTAGGAGGTGCAGGGTCTTGTCTCTCAGCGCCATCGTCTCCCCCCCTTTGGGGACATTTGCCGAACTCACATTTTCATCCGTCATCCCGGGCCGTAGCGAGCGGAGCGAAGCGAGGACCCGGGACCCAGGTGACCGGAACGGGCGCCCGGGTTCGCGAACCGCAGCGCCGCTGGCGTGGCCCCTGGGTCCCGGGTCCTCGCTAAACCCGGCCTACGGCCGAGTTCGCTACGGCCCGGGATGACAGGAAAAAATAGAGCTGGGAGTTCGCAACACCCCCCTCCCGTCTCTCACGCAGTGCGCTCGCTCGCCACCCAGCTGTTGATCACGCCGTCGAGGACCTCCAGCGGCACGCGCCCACAGCTCAGCCCCGCCTCGTGGAAGTCCTTGATGTCATAGCGCGCGCCCAGCGCGGCCTGGGCCCTGGCCCGTGCGCGGGTCCAGACCGTGTGGCCGAGCTTGTAGCTGCACGCCTGGCCCGGAGAGCTGCAATAGCGTTCCACCTCCAGCGCCGAGCGGCCCGGCGTGTAGGCGACGGTCTCGACGAAGTACTGCACCGCCTTCTCCCGGCTCCACCCCATGTGGTGGATGCCGGTGTCGACGACGCAGCGGCCCGCGCGGAACAGCTGGGCCTGGAGATAGCCGATCCGGCTGAGCGGATCGTCCTCGTACATGCCCATCTCGTCTGCGAGCTGCTCGGCATACAGGGCCCAGCCCTCGGCGTAGCCGGAGAAGCCGATCGTCTTGCGGATCAGCGGCAGGCGCGGGTCGGAGAGGGCCAGGCCGCCCTCGAGCTGATGCCCCGGCAGGCCCTCGTGATAGATCACGCTGGCCAGCGTCCATTTCGGCCAGTCCGAGGACTCGCGAAGGTTGATGTAGACGATTCCCGGCCGCGAGCCGTCGATCGCGGCGCCTTCCGAATAGGCGGCCGCGGCGCCGGGCTCGAGGTTGTGCGGCACGCGGCGCACCTCGAACTGGTAGGGCGGCAGGCGCTTGAAGCGCGTGGGCAGGCGCGGGCGGATCGCCGCCAGCCGGCCGTTGCAATAGGCGATCGCCTGCGCCTTGCCTTCGTCCGTGTCCGGATAGCTCTGGGCCGGGTCGTTGGTGAGGGCGTTGAGACGCTCGCCCACGCTGCCCTTGGTCATGCCCTGGGCCTTGAGCAGAACGTCGATCCGCGAGGTGATCTCCGCGCCCTGCTCCAGCCCGATCCTGTGCACCTCGTCGGGCGTGAAAGCGGTAGTGGTCGTCGCCTTCAGCGCCACGGCGTAATAGGCGGCCCCCTGCTTGAAGTGACCCACGCCGGCGTCGTGCGTCGCGCCTTGCCTCAGCTTGCGCGCCTGGGCGATCTGGCGGTCGTAGGCCGGGGCGATCTTCTCGTCATAGAGCTTCGTCGCCCGCGCGGCGTAGTCGCCCGGGAGCCCCTTGGCCGCAGCCCGGCGCGCGATCGAGGTGACCAGCAGATTGTGCTCGGCGTCGGTGCGCGTCTCGGTCAGCTGCTCCAGCGTCCGGTCGAGGATAAAGTCGGGCGGGACCACGCCTTGCGCCGCATCGTGGGCCATCCGCGCGGTGTCGTTGTCCAGCTGGCCCGCATAGCCCTCCATCCGCGCCAGATAGGCGTCAGCGTCCTCACCCGAATTGATCGGATGCTTGGTGTCCAGGAAGACGGGGAAGAACTGATAGACGCCCGTATTCTGGCTGACGACATAGGGCGAGGGCCCAAACCCTCCGCCCCCGAAATCGAACGCCTGCACCGCCGCCGCGGAGCGGCGGGTGTAGAGGACGGTGTCGAGGCTGACGCGCCCAGCCGGCGAGAGGGCCGCACGGTCGATCTCTTCCAGGCGGCGCAGCTGATCGGCGTTGAGCGCCCTGGTCTTGGCGATGCCCTCGGCCGAGTTGTCCGTCAGCTGGCCGCGCAGGGCCGCGTTCGCCCCCTTGTCGAGCCCCAGCTGGGTCGCCCCTTCCGGCCGGTGATGAAGGTCCTCCTGCACGAAGGCGTCGAACAGCCCATCGAGCTTCGCATCCCCGCCCGCCTGAGCCAGACCGGCCGCCGGAACCAGCGCAGCGGCGCTGGTGGCGAGCAGGAAGTCGCGTCTGTTCAGCATCTTGGGATCCCCCTGACGATGTTTTCCCCGTCATACGCCTTTCCCTCCCCTTCTGGGGAGGGTGTCTTCGCGCGCAGCGGGAAGACGGGTGGGGGAAGTGTGGGGAAGGACCGCAGCGCCTCGATCCTTCCCCCGACTTCCCCCACCCGTCCTCCTTCGCCCTGCGGGCTTCGAAGGACACCCTCCCCAGAAGGCAGGGCTATCGCATATGGCCGAGGAGGGAGAGGAGGAAGGCGTCGTCCCATCCTGCGCGTTTGATCTTGCCCTTGATGGATCCCTTGTCGGGATGCTGTCGGAGGATGTTGAGGGCGAGCTTTCGAAGCAGGGCGAGGTTCTGCGGGGCGTTGTCCTTTCGGGTTCGGGCGGCGTCTTCGTTGAAGTCGACGTCGAGGACCCAGTGGAGCTGATTCTCGACGCCCCAGTGGGTTCGGACGATGGCGAGCACGCGCTCGGCCGGGAACGGCTTGGAGAGCAGGAAGTAGCGGACCATCACGGGCTTGGGGACGCCGTTGATCTTGCGGTGGGTTTCGACCCTGGCGACGGCGGCGAGGCCGGGGAAGTGCATGCCTTGGGCGGGCACGACGAGGGCGGCGCGTCCTTCGATGCGGTCGTGGGCCTTGTGCGGGCCGCTGATAGCCTCCTGGGCGGGATCGGCGGCCTCGATCAGAGCCTGAGCCTGGTCGAGCAGGACCTGGCGGTTGCGCTTCAGCGCCAGGGCGTAGTCGGCTCCGGCGTCGAGGATGATCTGGGCGGTGTCGGGCCGGCAGTGCAGGGCGTCGGCGGTGACGATGCAGCCGTCCAGGCTGAGCAGGGCCAGGGCCTGCTGCGCGCCCAGCGTCTCGTTGCGCCTGGGCGCGAGGCGCTGGCCGATCGCCAGCCGCGCGTCGACGGCCCACAGGTTGACCAGATGCAGGGGCGTGGCCTTGCGGCCGCGCTCGTAGGCCCCACGCAAGGCCTTGCCGTCGATCGCCACCACGCCGCTGAGCGCCTTGCCGAAGGCCTTGGTGAACTTGGCGAACGCCGCGTCAAATGGCTCGGGCTTGAGCAGGCGGAACACCCGACTGAAGGTGTCGTGGCTGGGCGGCCCGTGCTCCAGCTTCACCATCTGACGCAGCAGAGCCAGCTTGGAGCGCGCGAACAGCGCCATCTCCGTGCAGTCCTGCGCCCCGCACAGCACCGCCGCCAGGGCCACGAACAGCAGCTCCACCAGATCGTGCCGCGCGTTCGCCGCACGCGGATCGTCAACCTCGGAAAAACAGTCCCAGAACGTCTCCATCGGTCGTCTCCCCTCTTGAGGAAGACACCTTCAGAGACCCGTTCGACCTAACAATCCGACTCCAAAGCCATATGCGATTCCCCTGCCTTCATGGGGGAGGTGGACGCGGCGCAGCCGCGGACGGAGGGGGGAAGCCGCCCCTCGGACATCAGCAGGTTGATCACACTCCACCTTGGTCGCGAACCCTTTCCCCATCCGTCTCGCGTCGCTGCGCGCCGCGATCCACCTTCCCCATAAAGGGGAAGGAGAGTCTGCAAGGCGGCCTACGCGCGCAGTAGCGAGGCGATGTAGGCGCGCCAGCCGCCAAGGTGGGTGATGTCGGTTGCGCCCTCGATCGCCCGTGGCTCGGCGACGAAGCCCTTCACGTCAGAGCCGTCCTCGAGCGTGACCGTGCCGATCGCGAGCGGCGCAGGGACCTCGGCCACAAAGCTGCCGAACGCTTCGGCGTCCAGCGAGTAGACCTCTACCTCCAGAGCCGCGCCGCTCTCGCCGACATGGACCAGCGCCGGCTTGGGCGGGGTCGATCTGGCCATCGCGTAGAGCCGGTACGCCGGCGCAGTGCGGCAGCGGCGGACGAGACGCGCATCGCGCGAGGTCAACTGCCAGTGCAGGGGCATGGCCGCCAGGTGCGCGCCCACCACGGCGAGTTGGACCTCCTTGCGCACGCCATCGACATCTAACGCCGGGATCTTCGGCATGGGGGCCACGTCCTCGTAGCGGCGGGCCAGGTCGAGCAAGGCCCGGTCGGCCCAGGCGGGCGCGATGAAGCTGACGCCAAAGCCTGTGGCGTCGTTGCGGAATCCGGCCGGCACGGCGATCGCGCTCATGTCCAGCAGGTTCACGAAGTTGGTGTAGGCGCCAAGGTTGGCGTTGAGCGTCAGCGGCTCGGCCAGCACCTCCCGCAAACGATAGGTGGTGGGCGTCGTGGGCAGGAAGAGCACGTCGATGCTCTCCCACATCGTTTCCGCGACCCGCTGGAAGGCGGCCAGTTCGTACTGCCCGCGGAAAGCTTCCACCGCTGTGATTGGCCGGCCGCCCAGCAGGATCTCGCGCACCACCGGATGGATCGAGCCGGGAGAGCTCAGCAACAGGGACTCCACCGCAGCGGTCCGCTCGGCCACCCACGGGCCGCCGTACAGCAGGCGCGCGGCGGCCAGCAGAGGGGCGATATCGACCTCGATCGGCTCGCCGCCCATGGCGCGGGCGCGGACAAGCGCCTCATCGAAGAGCCGGGCTGAGGCGGCGTCGCCGAACCACAGGAGCTGGTCAGGGCGCGGGACCCCCAGGCGGAAGCGGGGCCCGATCTGGCCGGCGGATCCCGCCGGCTGGCGACGAGAATACGGCTCGTCGGGATCGAATCCCTCGGCCACGGCGTCGACCAGAGCCGCATCCGCGGCGTCACGGGTAAAGATGGTGATGCAGTCGAGACTGCGGCAGGCGGGGACGACGCCTCGGGGGCTCCAGCGGCCTTTGGTCGGCTTAAGCCCCACAAGTCCGTTAAGCGCGGCCGGCACGCGGCCTGATCCGGCCGTGTCGGTGCCCAGGGCAAAGGGGACGAGCCCCGCCGCCACGGCGACGGCCGAGCCGGAACTGGAGCCGCCACTGACGAACCCGCGGTTGTGGACCGCGCCACAGGCGCCGTACGGGCTGCGCGCGCCCACCAGGCCGGTGGCGAACTGGTCGAGATTGGTCTTGCCGACCACCACCGCCCCCGCGGCGATCAGGCGCTCGACCACCGGCGCCGATGCTGCGGGTTGATAGGCGAAGGCGGGACAGGCTGCGGTGGTCGGCAGGCCCGCAACATCGATGTTGTCCTTTATCGCGAACGGGACGCCGGCCAGGGGCAGGCGCTCGCCGGCGGAGATGCGCTGATCGACCGCCTCGGCGGCGGCAATCACGTCAGCGTCGGCTGCGCGGGTGATCCAGACGGCCGGCTGAACGGCTTCGTAGGCGGCGATGCCAGCCAGGGCCTGACGGGCGATGTCGACGGCGCACATCCGCCGCTCCGACACGGCGGCGGCGATCGCCGCCACGGACTGCAATTTACTCGAGGACATGGAGGAAGGTGACGCTTCAGCCTTGCTGCGGAAAGATGAGGCGCTCGTAGCCCAGTTGGCGCAGCCGGGCCATGGCCGCACTCATTTCCGCCGGTGGAAGAACTGCCCGACGCGCCAGGAGCCAGGCGTAGCGCCCACCGGGCGTGGCCATGATCGCCCAGTCGCCATTGTCCGCGTGATCCAGGATCCAGTATTCCTGGTGAACCAGGCCTCCGAAGAAAGCCATGCGAAAGCGGGTGTTCTCAGACCCGGCGATCATCTTCGCATGCGCCTTGAGCACCTTTGCCGGTCCCGCCGGCGAGCCCTCGTGGCAGGTGTCGACGACCGAGAACGCGCCGTCGGAATAGTTCTGGAAATCGCTGGTGGCGCCTTCACAGGCGCGCTGCACCGAGTTTGGCGTGCGGGCAATCTCGTACCAGCGCCCGGAATAGAGACTTTCCGCGACCGGCTTGGCGGGGGGCGGAGCGCCCGCGCGGGCGATGGCAGGGCTCGCGACGACCAGGAAGAGAAGACAGAGGGCTCGTGCGGCCATCGCAGGATTCTAGCGGCTACGCCCCCGCACCTGAAGCGCGGCAGTCACCACCGCGTTCCGCTCGCCCTTCTGGACCGCCGGCTTCCAGCCGGCTCTGACTTTCCTGCGCCGCGTTGCACGTGCAGCGCTTCTGATGAGCTTCCATGCAAATGAAAGAGCCGGCGGGAAGCCGGCGGTCCGGGATCTCCCCCACGCTGAGCGCGGGGAGATCCCAAGGTCCTACTCCGCCGCCAGGCTCATCACCGGGGCGCGGTCCTTGAAGTTGATCGCCTTGAGGTAAGCGATGCCCTCGTCGGCGATGTCGTCGCCGACCATGCGGTCGCCTTCCGCCTTCAGCTCGTCCATGTCGACGTAGATCGCATAGAAGGCGCGGGTACGATCGGTGATGATGCCGGCATTGAGCAGAGTCTTTATCAGGACCCGGAAGATGTTGGTCGCCTGCTTCATGTCCTCGCGACGCCTCTCGTCGGAAGCCAGCTTCTGGATCTCTTCGAGCACCTTGTCGGGGTCCAGCCCGAACTCGGCATAGAGGTCGCGCTGCTCACTCGGAGAGACGAGGTTGAAGAGCAGGATCTGGAAGCAGTGGGCCGCCCAGTCTTCGACGATGGCGTGCTCCTCGGGCGTGAGCTTGGGGACCGTACGGTCGGCCCAGATCTTCCCGAACTTGTGGTGGAAGGCCTCGTCGGTCATCACCAGCTGCATCAGCTTCTTGCCGAGCGGGTCGTTCAGGGTCTGGAAGAAGGTGGCGAAGGCGCCCATGGCAAGCCCCTCGACCAGCATCTGCATGCCGATGATCTTCTTGTAGACCTCCGGCGCTCCGATGATGTCGACCAACAGGTCCTTGAGGACAGCGCTGCACTCGACGGGGCGACCCCAGCGGGCCTTGATGTACTTGGCGAAGGCAGTGACGTGCCGGGCCTCTTCGCGGGTCTGGTTGGCGGCGTACTCCTGCGCGCCCTGGTCGTAGAGGACGTGGCAGAGCGAGGCGGAGAGGTTCAGCGCGCCCTGCTCGCCATGCAGGATCGAGGAAAAGCTGCGCAGGAGCGACTTGTTGATGAACTGCGCCCGCAGCGCCGGGTCCTTCAGGTGGTTGGACACGTACTCGGTCTGCAGCGCGATGTTCATGTCTTCAGGAACCAGCGGCTGGGTGTCCATGTCCCACGGCTCGTCGAAGTCGATGTACTTCTTGTCGAGCGGATCCCAGAAGTGATCGTGAGTGGCGCTGATGATCTTATCGAAGGCGGTTGAGCGCTGTTCGTAACGGTCCAGGGTCAGCATGGACTCGAAATCATCCGGCGCCACGGCGTCGTAGATCATGTCCTTGGTGATGTTTCCATCCGCCACGCGCAACTCTCCCGAAGGTGGTTCTTGCTTCCAAGATGGCGGCCGTTTCGGATGGAGTCAATGAAAAATGACGCCAGCGTCACGAATTTGGATCCCTCCCCTTCTGGGGAGGGTGGCTGAGCGAAGCGAAGCCGGGTGGGGAACCCTGGGGAAGGACCGGAACGCTGGGGATGACCCACACTTCCCCACCCGTCGCGCCTTTGGCGCGACACCCTCCCCAGAAGGGCAGGGGAATCGCATATGCCGAACAGACCGGGAATCTGGGTGCCGATGTTCTCGGACCGATTCCGAGTTGTTCCCGCTTCGGCCCACCCCCGAACGCCATATGCGATTGCCCTGCCCAGAAGGGG
>DASXGR010000007.1:0-11835 GCA_036488935.1 Caulobacteraceae bacterium
CCCCTTCTGGGCAGGGCAATCGCATATGGCGTTCGGGGGTGGGCCGAAGCGGGAACAACTCGGAATCGGTCCGAGAACATCGGCACCCAGATTCCCGGTCTGTTCGGCATATGCGATTCCCCTGCCCTTCTGGGGAGGGTGGCTGAGCGCAGCGAGGCCGGGTGGGGAAGTTTGGATCATCCCCAGCGCCGGTGTCCTTCCCCAGGGGTCCCCCACCCGCTTCCGCTTCGCGGAAGCACCCTCCCCAGAAGGGGAGGGATAAGAAACACCCGCCCCTACAGCGTGCGCTTGACCTCTTCGACGGTGAAGCACTCGATGTGGTCGCCGACCTGGATGTCCTGGAAGCCGGCGAACTCCATGCCGCACTCGAAGCCGTTGGCGACTTCGGCCACCTCGTCCTTGAAGCGCTTGAGCGTGCGTAGCGTGCCCAGTTCGAGGACGACGATGTCGTTGCGGATGATCCGCACGCGGGCCCCGCGGCGCACCACGCCCTCGCGGACGCGGCAGCCGGCGACCTTGCCGACCTTGGTGATGTCGAACACCTGCAACACCTCGGCCTCGCCCAGGTAGCTCTCGCGTTGGATCGGCGAGAGCAGACCCGAGAGCACGCCTTTGATGTCGTCGATCAGGTCGTAGATGATCGCGTAGTAGCGGATCTCCACGCCTTCGTGCTCGGCCAGCGCGCGCGCCTGCTTGGAGGCGCGGACGTTGAAGCCGATGACCGGCGCATTGGCGCCCTTGGCCAGCATCACGTCGCTCTCGTTGATGGCGCCGGCGCCCGAGAGGATGATCCGCGCGCGCACCTCGTCGGTGCCCAGCTTGTCGAGCGAGCCGACGATCGCCTCGGCCGAGCCCTGGGTATCCGCCTTGATCAGGATCGGCAGCTCGCTGACCTTCTTGTCGGCCAGCTTGGCCATCATGTCGGCCAGGGTCGGCGCCGCGCCCACCGGCGTGAGGTTGCGCTCGCGCTTGAGGCGGATGCGGTACTCGGTCAGCTCACGGGCGCGCGCCTCGTTCTCGACCACCGCGAAGGGCTCGCCGGGATCGGCGGCGCCGTCGAGGCCCAGGATCTCCACCGGCGTGGAGGGGCCAGCGGAGGACACCTGCTCTTCGCGTTCGTTGAGCAGCGCGCGCACGCGGCCCGAGCTGGCGCCCGCCACGACGATGTCGCCGCGCTTGAGCGTGCCGCGCTTGACCAGCACCGTGGCCACGGCGCCTCGGCCGCGGTCGATCTGGCTCTCGATGACCACGCCCTCGGCGGTGCGGTCGGGATTGGCGCGCAGATCCATTACCTCGGCCTGCAGCAAGATGGCCTCCAGCAGATCGTCGAGACCCAGCTTCTGGGTCGCCGAAACCTCGATCATCTGGGTTTCGCCGCCGAGGCTTTCAGCCACGATCTCGTGCTGCAGAAGCTCGTTGATCACCCGGGTCGGGTTGGCGTCGGGTTTGTCGATCTTGTTGACCGCCACGATGATCGGCGTTCCGGCCGCCTTGGCGTGCGAGATCGCCTCCACCGTCTGGGGCATGACGCCGTCGTCGGCGGCGACCACCAGCACCACGATGTCCGTCAGGTTGGCGCCGCGGGCGCGCATGGCGCTGAAGGCGGCGTGGCCAGGCGTGTCGAGGAAGGTGACGCGGTCGCCGCTGGGCAACTGCACCTGGTAGGCGCCGATGTGCTGGGTGATGCCGCCCGCCTCGCCCGCCGCCACGTCGGTGGAGCGCAGGGCGTCCAGGAGGCTGGTCTTGCCGTGGTCGACGTGACCCATGACGGTGACCACGGGCGGACGCGGAACGGTTCCTTCGTCGTCATCGTCCTCGGACAAGAAGCCGGTCTCCACGTCGCTTTCGGACACGCGGCGGACCGTCAGGCCGAATTCGGCGGCCACCAGTTCGGCCATGTCGCTGTCGATCACGTCGTTGATCTTCATCATCAGGCCCTGGCGGACCAGGAACTTGATCACTTCGACGCCGCGCACCGCCATGCGGTTGGCAAGCTCCTGGACGGTGATGATGTCCGGGATCACGACCTCGCGGGCGGAGCGGGCCTGTTCGGTGGCGCCGCCCTTGCGCTTTTCGCGCTCGCGCTCGCGCGCCCGGCGGACCGAGGCCAGGGAGCGCATGCGCTCCACCGCGCCCTCGTCATCGCCAGCGACGGCCTGGATGGTGAGGCGCCCTTCGCGACGCTTGGGCTCGCCCTTGGTGCGCGATACGGCGGTGCCGCGCGCGGCGCTGCGGCCGCGGTTGGCGGAGGAGGCGCTTTCCTCGTCGAAGTCGGGGCGGCGGTCGAGAGTCGCTGCGCCGGGGCGGGGCGCCTGACGCGTGGCGCGCTGGACTTCCGGTCCGCTCGGCGCGGACGGCGCCGGACGCGGACCCCCGGGGCGGGGGCCGCCGGTGCGACCGCCGCCGCCTTCGCGCGGCGGGCGCGCGGGCGCGATCGCCGAATAGCGGACGGTCTGTGGGCGCTGCTGATCGGACCGGCTGTCGGGCCGTCCTTCCGGGCGATCCCCTCGTGGGCCGCGGGCGTCGTCGCGCGGGCCGCGCTGATCGTCGCGCTGGGGACGGGGCTGATCGGGACGCGCAACGCGCTGGTTGAAGGCCACGCCTTGGGTGGGGGCCGGGCGGTAGGTGGTCGTCGTGGGACGATCGTCGCGCCGGTCGCGGCTCGGCTCGTAGGTCCGCGTCTGGCCGGGCGCCGTGGGGCGAGAAGAGGCTTCGCCGGACCGCTGGGGCGGCGGGCCCTGGCGCTGGCCGTCATGACGTTGGCCGTCATGGCGCTGGCCCTCGTATCCGCCGCGGCCCTGGCTCGGCGTGCGGGCCGGCTCGCCACGGCCCTGATTGTAGGCCGGACGGGCGGGCGCCTCGGCGGCGCGGGCGGGCGGCGCGGCAGGGCGCTGAGGTTCGGGGGCTCGGGCCACTGTGGCCGGGGCCTCGGCGGGCCGCGGCTGGGGGGCAGGGGCTTGCGGGGCAGGCGCCTGGGCGGCCGGAGCGGGGGCGGCGACCGGTTCGGGTTCGCGAGCCGGCGCAGCGGCTGCGGCAGCCTCGGCGGCGGCCCGTTGCTGGGCGGCGCGCTCGGCTTCCGCCGCCGCGGCGGCGGCGCGGGCGGCTTCGGCGCGCTGGGCGGCGGCCTGCGCCTCGACGCGGGCGTGTTCGGCCCGCTCGGCGGCCGCGCGCTCCTGTGCGACGCGCGTCGCCTCTTCGATCACCCGCTGGCGGGCGGCGCGCTCGCCCTCAGAAAGCTGGCGCTGGGGACCGCCCTGTGACGCGGGCCCGGACGACGCCGGAGCGGGACGGGGGGCAGGAGCCGGCGGTCGCGTCTCGATCGGCGGACGACGTTCAGGGACGCTCGCGGCCGGTGCGTCCACGCGCCGGCGCTTGGTCTCCACCACCACGGTCTTGGAGCGGCCATGGCTGAAGCTCTGCTTCACCATGCCCGAGCTCACGGCCCCGCCGGTGCGGGGCTTGAGGGTCAGCGGCGCCCGGGCCCCGGGGGCCCCGGATCCGGTCGGCCTGTTGTTGTCGTTCTCGTCCGTCATGCGCTCGCTTGATCAAACACCTCCGGGGCGGACGACCGTCCCGGCGTCTACTTTCAACTCGTCGATGGCCGGGGGCCGCCCGGTCTCCTCGTCATGGCCCGGTAGAAAGCCAACTCTCGGGGCAGAGGGGGCTAAACCCCGCCAACCGCTCGACGTCGACCGCCCAGCGCTCCGTGCTCCGCCCGGCAAGGAGCGCGGTGTGTACCACATTCTCCAGGCCCAAGGCCAAACCCAATTCCGATTGAGAGAAGACCCCAACGACTTCAACCGGCCCAGGCGATTTACGTACCAGAGCCAGTATCTTGCGTCGGCCGTCCGGAGCGCCGTCGGATGCTTCGATCAGACGCCGGACTCTCCCCGAGGCCAGCGCCTCGCGCACCGCCTCGTATCCGCAGGTAAGTTCGCCGGCCTTCCGCGCAAGTCCCAAGCCCGACAAGAGTCGGTTGCGAAGAAGGGATTCCACCTGATCGGCCAGGTCCGGGGGGGCCGTGAGCCGGGTCTTGGCCGAGCGGGAGAAGAGATTTTTCTTCGCCGCCGTGGTTACCGCCTCGCGGGTCGCAGCGACCCACATCCCGCGGCCGGGAAGCTTGCGGGCGAGATCAGGGACCACCTGGCCCTCCGGGCCCGCCACGAAGCGGATCAGCCGGTCCTCCTCCATCACCTCGCCCGAAACGACGTCCCGCCGCTGGCGGGAGGCCTCGGCGAGGGTGGCGGGGGGCGGGGCGGCGGTCATTCCTTCTCCTTTTCGCGCGCTCTCCTCCCCCTTCATGGGGGAGGTGGACGCGGCGGCGCCGCGGACGGAGGGGGAAGGGCCGAGTTCGGGCGCCAGCAGAGTGATCCTATTCCACCTTGGTCGGGGCGACTTTCCCCCTCCGTCTCGTCCCGCTGCGCGGGCCGATCCACCTCCCCCATGAAGGGGGAGGAGAGCGGAAGGCGAAGCCGGGCGACTCAGCTGCGGTTCGACTCGCCGAACACCGCCGCGGCTTCGTCGTAGGGTTCGGGTTCGGCCTCAAGTTCGTCCTCGGCTTCTTCCTCGGGCGGCGCCTCGATCCAGCCGACGGCCACGCGGGCGCGCATGATCAGGCGCTCGGCGTCCTCGGGGGAGACTTCCATCGATTCCAGGATCCCCGCCTCGCGCACGCGCTCGCCGTTCTTGGTTTCGTAGTAGCCGCGGATGTCGTCGGGCACGAGACCGGCGAGGTCCTCCACCGTCTTGACCTCGTGCTCGCCGAAGGCGACGGCCATGGGCAGGGTGACGCCCTCGACCTCGAGCACGGCGTCTTCGACGCCCAGCTCGCGGCGCTTCGCGTCGTACTCGGCCGCCTCCTTGTCGAGGTAGTCGCGGGCGCGGGCCTGCAGCTCTTCGGCGGTGTCCTCGTCGAAGCCCTCGATGCTCGCGATTTCGCCGGGATCGACATAGGCCACGTCCTCGACCGAGGCGAAGCCTTCGGTGACCAGCAGCTGGGCGATGACCTCGTCGACGTCCAGGGCCTCCTGGAACATCGTCGTGCGCTCGGAAAACTCGCGCTGGCGCCGCTCGCTCTCCTGGCTCTCGGTCATGATGTCGATCTGCCAGCCGGTCAGCTGGCTGGCGAGGCGCACGTTCTGGCCGCGCCGGCCGATTGCCAGCGACAGCTGCTCATCGGGCACCACCACCTCGACCCGCTCGTCCTCCTCGTCCATCACCACCTTGGTGACTTCGGCGGGGGCGAGGGCGTTGACCAGGAAGGTCGCCTCGTCGGGATTCCACTGGATGATGTCGATCTTCTCGCCCTGCAGCTCGGCGACGACCGCCTGCACGCGGCTGCCGCGCATGCCCACGCACGCGCCCACCGGGTCGATCGAGCTGTCGTTGGAGACCACCGCCATCTTGGCGCGGCTGCCCGGGTCGCGCGCCACCGCCCGGATCTCGATCACGCCGTCGTAGACCTCCGGCACTTCCTGGGCGAACAGCTTGGCCATGAAGCCGCCGTGGGCCCTGGAAAGCATGATCTGCGGGCCCTTCGACTCGCGGCGGACGTCATAGATGTAGGCGCGCACCCGATCGCCGACCTGGAAGTTCTCGCGCGGGATCGACTGGTCGCGGCGCATGATGCCCTCGCCGCGACCCAGGTCGACGATGACGTTGCCGTATTCGACCCGCTTGGCCACGCCGTTGACGATCTCGCCGACGCGATCCTTGAACTCCTCGTACTGGCGCTCGCGCTCGGCCTCGCGAACCTTCCCCATCACGACCTGGCGGGCCATCTGGGTCTGGACGCGGCCGAAGTCGAACGGCGGCAGGATCTCGACATAGGTCTTGCCGACCTCGGCGCTCGGGTCGGTCTTCAGAGCGTCAGACAGGCGCCGCTGGGCGTAGTCGTTGAAGACATCGCCGCCTTCTTCGCCCTCGACGGCGCCGGCCCCGAAATCGTCGTCGACCACAGTCACCACACGGGTGATGGTCGTCTCACCGGTCTTCGGGTCCATCTTCACCCGGATGTCGTGCTCGGCGCCGTAGCGGGTGCGGGCGGCCTTCTGGATCGCCTCCTCGATCGCCTCGATGACGATCTCGCGCTCGATCGACTTTTCCCGCGCCACGGCGTCGGCGATCAGGAGCAGTTCCTGGCGATTGGCGGATATCCCGCTGATAGTGGTCATGGTCCTTCCTCTTGATCGTTCTTGGACGCACGGACGTCAGACCCGCCGTGCTCCGCCCTTTGTTCCTGTTCGAGGCGTGCGGCCCTGGCTTCCGCGCCACGTTTGAGCAGCTCGTCGGTGATCACGAGCTTGGCCTCGGTCAGCCAGTCGAACGGCAGCAGGGCCGTTTCGCTTTCGCCCTCGAGATTGATGGCCACGTTCTGGCCGTCCACGCCCGCCAGTTCGCCACGGAACCGCTTGCGGCCTTCGGCGAGCCGGTCGATCTCCAGCCTGGCCTCGTAACCCTCCCAGGCCTCGAAGTCCTTGAGGCGCGTCAGCGGCCGGTCGATCCCCGGGCTGGACACTTCGAGCAGGTACTCGCCGGAGATCGGATCGGCCGCGTCGAGCACCTGCGACAGCGCGCGAGCCAGGCGCGCGCAATCCTCGACCAACATGGTTCCGTCCGGTCGCTCGGCCATCACCTGCAGGCGTCGTCCGCCTCCGGAGCCGCCCATCAGCCGCAGACGCACGATCTCGAATCCGGCGGCGTCGGCCACGGGGTCGAGCATCTCGAGCAGCTTCTGGTCTTCGGCGGTCTTGCCGCGGAGCACGAACGGGTCCTTCCGACAGGACGACGGCGGACGGCAAATAAAAAGCGGCGGGCCTTGCGGGCCGCCGCTCGAAAGCGCCATCCAGCGCCATCGGACGATGTTGCAAACGATATAGGCCGTTTCCGTCCGTCTGTCAGCCCCTTTGTCCCTGCTCTGGGGACCGTTCCAAAATGCTCCACTGCTTTTTTCCCCGTCATCCCGGGCCGTAGCGAACCCGGCCGTAGGTTGGGTGTAGCGAGGACCCGGGACCCAGGGGCCACTCCAGCGGCGCTGCGGTTCGCGAACCCAGGCGCCCGCTACAGTCACCTGGGTCCCGGATCCTCGCTTCCCCCCGCATTCGCGGGGGTCGCTACGGCCCGGGATGACGGATGAAGTTGTGAGTTTCGCAACAGTCCCCTTCTAGTGAGGGACAAGGAACCCCTTCAGGCCAGCCAGACCATCATCCGTGTTGGGGCGGCTTCGCCGCGGGCGAGGGAGAAGCGCCAGCGGGTTTCGCCGGTGTAGAGGAAACCCGCCTTTATCAGCACACGGCCGGACGCCTCGTTGTCTGCGAAGTGACCGGAGACGAGGAAGCGCCGGCCCCAGGCGCGGGCGGCCCACTCCACGGCGCAGCGCACGGCCTCGGTCATCAGGCCGCGTCCCCAGTAGGGCCGGCCAAGCCAGTAGCCGATCTCGCAGGCGTCCTCGTCGTTGGTGTGGAAACCCACCAGACCGATCACACCCTCGCCCGTCGCCTCGATGGCGAAGAGGGCCTCCTCGTCCGGGTTCATCATCTCGACGCGATCGAGAAAGGCGCGCGCCTGCTCGAGGCCGTAGGGGTGGGGAATGCCCGTGGTCATGCGCGCTACGTCCAGGTCGTTGGCGTACCACGCGACCTCGGGCGCATCGGCAGGCCGCGGGAACCGCAGCCTCAGTCTTGGCGTGACCAGAGCCGGCCGTCCGGCTTCCAAGGCGATCATCAGGGCCTCCCGGCCCGGGCCTGCCTCGCCTTTCCTGAGGTGAGCCTGGGCGTAGCGCGGGCGGCGGGTCCGATCCGGGGCGCCCGCGCTGTAGGCTGGTCCGGATCGCTGGTGTCTCAGCGATCCGGAAGACATCGGGGGTCTTGCTGGATCGCTACTCGGCGGCGTGGACCGCTGCCGGCTGGACGTTGACGTAGGTTCGGTCACCCTTCTTGGTGGTAAACTTCACCGCGCCGTCGACGGTCGCGAAGAGGGTGTGGTCCCGTCCCATGCCGACGTTGTCGCCCGGCCACCACTTGGTGCCGCGCTGACGTACGAGGATGTTGCCCGCGAGGACGGCTTCGCCGCCGAACTTCTTCACGCCGAGGCGCTTGGAATGCGAGTCGCGGCCGTTGCTGGACGAACCGCCGGATTTCTTGTGAGCCATTGTCTGCTCCTAAATCTTGTACTGGCGCGTCAGGCCTGGGAGGCTTTGCGCTCGGCGCGGGCCTCGGCCTTCTGCTGCGCGGCTTCCTGGCTGCGGGCGAGGTTCTGGGCGCGCGCCTTGATCACCGAGAAGGGGGTGAGGTCGACCTCGCCATCCCACTTCGCTTCCTGGCCGGCGCCGGCGATGCCGGTGACGCGCAGGACGGTCTCGAACTGGCGGTGGCCCTGGGTGCGGCGATAGCCCTGGCGGCGGATCTTCTTGAAGATCTTGATCTTGTCGCCCTTGCGGGTCTCCACCAGGGTGGCGCTCACGCTGGCGCCTTCGATGAGGGGCGCGCCCACAGTGACGGCCTCACCTTCGCCGAGCATCAGCACTTCGTCGAACGCCACGGCCGCGCCGGGCTCGCCGTCGAGCTTCTCGACGACCAGCAGATCGCCCGGTTGAACCCGGTACTGTTTGCCGCCGGTGCGGATCACAGCGTACATTTTTCGAGGCCCTTGAGGTCGGAAGTTCGCAGTCGCGGACGTGAAAACGCGATCGCCCGCGAGTGCCGCGGGCGAAGGGAGGGACCTATACTCGTGGGTCCCCGCAAGTCAAGGCGGCAGGCCTCACCGCGTCGCCGTCGCGTCCGGGCGCCAGCCGGGACGGCCCGAACGCCAGAACACGAAGGCGATTTCGTCGGCGCTCAGCAGGTCGCCCTGGGTGCGCGTCGAACCGATCCCGTGGCCCGCCTGCTCGTCGATGCGCAGCAGCACAGGGTTGGGCGCGCCGGCCGCCTCGAGGGCGGAAGCGAACTTCGCCGGCTCCCAGGGCGCCACGCGCGGATCGTTGAGGCCGGTGGTGATCAGGATCGCCGGATAGGCGACGCCGGGCTTCACGTGCAGGTAGGCGTCCATCTCATAGAGGTTGTGGAAGCCCTGCTCGGTCTTGACCGTGCCGAACTCGGGAATGTTCAGCGGCCCGCTCGGCATGAATTCGGCGCGGGTGGAATTGGCGTCCGGGACCAGGTCCATCACGCCCGCGAACAGGTCCGGCCGCTCCTCCATCGCCCGGCCCATGGTGATGCCGCCGGCCGAGCCGCCGATGATGAAGAGCTTGTCGCGGGTCGTTACGCCGCGGGCGATCAGGTCCTCGCCGCAGGCGATCAGGTCGCGCCAGGTGTTGGGCTTGTTGGCGTCCTTGCCGCCCAGCCGCCAAGCCTCGCCCAGCTCGCCGCCGCCGCGCACGTGGCAGATGGCGTAGGTGATCCCTTCCTTCATCTGCTGCGCCCGCCGGGTCGAGAAATCCGCCAGATTGGAAATGCCGTAGGAGCCGTAGGCTTCCACGACCGTCGGTTGCGGGCCGGAGACGCCCTTGGGCTGGATCAGGGAGAGGGGAACCTCCACGCCGTCGCGGGCGCGGGCCTTGAGGTCGCTGATCTGGAACCCGGCGGCGTCGATGTCGCCGCGGACCCCCACATGGATCTCGCTGAAGCGGCCGTCGGCAGGATCATAGCGAAAGAGCGTGGGCTGGGTCGTCCAGCTCGACATGTCGACAATCAGGCCCGGGACGCGGGAGTCGGTGAACAACTCTCCGGCGTGGCCGTGAACGGGCAGCGGCACCTCCTGGATCTGATCGCTTCCTGCCGGGATGCGCAGCAGGTGCGAATAGACGCCGTCGCGCACGGTCACGTAGAGCGCGTCGGAGGCGGCGTGAACGCCTTCGATCACCCGGTCGGGCCGCGCGGGGACGAGGACCCGGGCCTGGGCCAGGCTCTGACCGCCCTTCAGGGCGAGCACCTGGAAGGTCGGCGCATCCTTGTGGGAGAGCAGGAAGAGTTCGTCGCCGCGGGCGTCGAGGCTGGTGATCCCGTCGGACCGGTCGGCAAGGAACTTCCATGGCGCGTCGGGCCGGGCGGCCTCCGCCACCGGAGCCGTCCAGATCTTGATCTCGTTCTGGACCCCGTTCTGCGAGGCGAGGACCGCGGTCGACGCTCCCGGAGTGATCTGCAGGGCGGGCGCCTCGGTGGCCGTGAAAGCCGGGCCGTGGCCCAGCGTCGCCCCCAGCAACGACGTCGGCTGCGAGGTCAGGTCCCAGCTGTCGAGGGTGACATTGAGATATTTGTCGGCGGGCGATGCGCCGGGCCGGGGGGGCTGGAGGCGGACGAAATAGAGGATCTTGGAGTCCTCGCTCCAGCTCGTCGGGCCGAACTGGGCGCGGTCGATGGGTCCGCCGATCTGGGCGCCGGTCGCTGCATCATAGACGAAGAGGTCAGCGTCTTCCGACCCGCCGGCCGAGACGCCCGCAGCCACCTTCGAGCCGTCCGGCGAGGGCAGGATGTAGTTGATCGCATAGGGCGTGCCGCCGTGGGCCGCGCGCAGGGCGGCGACGTCGATCACCTTGCGCACCTGGCCATCCGGCTGGCGGACCATCAGGTCGAAGGCGTCCGATCCAGGCGCGCGCTCCTGATAGAAGGCGCGGCCGCCGAAGGTCGAATAGGACTGGATGAAGCCGAAGCTCCCCGAGAAGGCGGCGGTCCGCGCCTGAAGAGCGGGGAGGGGGCGGATGGCGTCCAGGATGCGGCGCGTGTAGGCGCCCTGCGCCTTCATCCAGGCGATAGTGGCCGGGTCCAACGCCTCCATGTAGCGGTAGGCGTCGGTCACTGAGGTCCCGTACGAGGTATCGGTGACGGGACGCGCCGGCGGCGGCGCGGGCCGCGGACCGACGCCCAGGGGCGCTAGGGGATCGGAGGCCCAGGCGGCCGGGGCCAGGCCGAGGAGCAGGGCGGCTGTCCAGGCGGCGGTCGTTTGGCGGCTCATGGGCCTCCCCCAGAGATTTTGACACAGCTATATCCCAGCGCGGGGGCTGCTGGAAATTCAGGCGTGGCCGGATCGGTGAGGACGCCGTTGCGCGGCCGGCGCATGCGTCCCTATCTTGCGGCCATGTCTCAGATCCCCGTGACCGTGCTCACCGGCTACCTCGGCGCCGGCAAGACCACCCTGCTCAATCGCATCCTCTCGGAGGATCACGGCAAGCGGTACGCCGTGATCGTCAACGAATTCGGCGAGATCGGCATCGACGGCGACCTTGTCGTGGGCGCCGACGAAGAAGTGTTCGAGATGAACAACGGCTGCGTCTGCTGCACCGTCAGGGGCGATCTGATCCGCGTGCTGCAGGGGCTGATGAAGCGCCAGGCGAACGCCAAGCGGGGTTTCGACGCCATCGTGGTGGAGACCACGGGCCTGGCCGACCCAGGCCCGGTCGCCCAGACCTTCTTTGTCGACGACGACGTCAAGGCGCGCACGCGCCTCGACTCTGTCACCACTGTTTTCGACGCAATGCACGGTCCGGCCACGCTCGATGAGAGCAAGGAAGCGCGCGAGCAGGTCGCCTTCGCCGACCAGATTGTGCTCAACAAGTCGGATCTGGTGGACGAGGCGGAGCTGGCGCGGATCGAATCCCGCCTGCGCGGCCTCAACCCGATGGCGCGCATCCATCGCGCCGTGCGCTCCAACGTGCCGCTGGACGCGGTGCTCGGCCGGGGCGGTTTCGATCTGGAGCGGATTACCGCCCTGGAGCCCGAATTCCTCAACCCGGCGCATGGGGATCCCGGCCACGTCCACGGCCCCGACTGCGACCACGATCACGATCATGATCATCATCACGACCACCATGACCATCACGAGCATGAGGGCCCTCGCGGCCAC
>DASXGR010000009.1:0-6685 GCA_036488935.1 Caulobacteraceae bacterium
GGCGAGCTGTGCGGGATCCTGGCCATCCGCGCGGCGCACGAGGCGCGGGGCGACGCCCGGACCACTATCCTCACTCCGACCTCCGCACACGGCACTAATCCGGCCACGGCAGCCCTCGCGGGCTACCAGGTGCAGGAGATCGCCCAGACGGCCGACGGTCGCGTGGACCTCGGCGACCTCGCCGCCAAGTTGGGCCCGCACGTGGCGGCCATCATGGTGACGAACCCCAACACCTGCGGCCTGTTCGAGCGAGACATCCTGGAGATCTCCCGCCTGACGCATGAGGCGGGCGCCTACTTCTATGCCGACGGCGCCAACTTCAACGCCATAGTCGGCCGGGTCCGCCCCGCCGACCTCGGCATCGACGCGATGCACATCAACCTGCACAAGACCTTCTCGACCCCGCACGGCGGCGGCGGTCCTGGGGCAGGGCCGGTGGTGCTGAGCGCCGAACTTGCCAGGTTCGCCCCGCTCCCGTGGCTAACCCATGGTCCCGACGGCTTCGCCCTCATCGAGCGGGCCGAGGGCGATGCGGCGGCGACGCTCGGGCGCCTGTGCGCCTTCCACGGCCAGATGGGGATGTACGTCCGGGCCCTGACCTACATGCTTAGCCACGGCTCGGACGGGCTGCGCCAGGTCGCCGAGGACGCGGTGCTCAACGCCAACTACATCAAGGCCAGGCTCTCAGGCGTCATGAGCGCGCCCTTCGGCGAGGGACCGTGCATGCACGAGGCCCTGTTCGACGAGACCTGGCTCGATGGTACAGGCGTCACGACCCTCGACTTCGCCAAGGCGCTGATCGATAAGGGTTTCCATCCGATGACCATGTACTTCCCCCTGGTCGTCAAGGGCGCGATGCTGATCGAGCCGACCGAGACGGAAGCGAAGCGTGAGCTCGACCGTTTCTGCGACGCCCTCCTGGACCTGGCCGCTGCGGCCAAGGCTGGCGACGTCGACCGGTTCAAGGGCGCGCCGTTCAGCGCCCCTCTCTCGCGACTCGATGAGACGGCTGCCGCCCGCAAGCCGCGCCTGCGCTGGACGCCCTGACTTTTTTTCGTGACTCAGGCGCCAGCCTGGACTGGAATTCGTCAGGGACGCGCATCCAGGACAATTCCGACCCTTAGCGAGGCCTCAATTGACGGCCATATGTCTTTGCGAGCCGCGGCGAGACCGGTCGGGGTGGCGGACGGTCCCATGAGCGCGTTTATTCTACGAGTGTCGAGCCTCGGCCAGGGCAAGTCCCTGGCGCGTCGCCTCGTGCGCGCCGCTCTTCTGGTCCTCGCCTGGGCCCTGATCGTCTTCGGCTTTGTCGGAGCGCTGCTTCCCGGTCACCTGGGCCTGCTGCTCCTGGTGGCGGGCCTGATCATCGTGCTGCGATCGTCATTCCAGGCCCGGCGGCGGTTCGTCGACCTCCAGCGCCGTTATCCCCGCCTGCTGTTCCCGGTCCGCCGGCTTCTGCGCCGGGAGCCGGAGGTCATCCCCGTCGCCTGGCAGCAACTGCTGCGCATGGAGCGATTGATCCTCCCCCGCCGCTACCGCTTCGCGCGCCGCCTGCGCAGGAACCTGCGCCGGCAGTTCGCCTAGCTGTCCCTGCCAGAAGGGGAGGGCAAGCTGGACCTCAGAACTTCGGCATTCCCGGCAGTCCCGCCAGGGGGCCGGCCACTTCGCGCATGGTCTCGGCCTGGGCGGCTTCGAGCTTGCGGCGCGCATCGGCGTGGGCGGCGATGATCAGGTCAGCCAGGATTTCCCCTTCGCCGGGCGCCAGCAGGCTTTCGTCGATGTGAAGCCTGGTCAGGGCGCCGGCGCCGGTGAGCGTCACGCGCACCATATCGCCGCCGGAGACGCCATCGATCTCGGCGGCCGCGAGTTTCGCCTGCGCGGCTTGCAGCTTCTCCTGCATCTCCTGCGCCTGCTTCATCAGGGACCCCAGGTCCTTCATCGCATCAGTCCTCTTCGTTCGGCTCGGGGTCGGCGGCGACGACTTGCGGAACGGTCAGCTCGCGGACCTCGAGAATCTCTGTCCCGGGAAAGGCCTCCAGCACGGCCTGGACGAACGGATCGGCCAGCACCTCGCCGTGCGCCCGCGCCAGGGCCTGCTTGTGCAGCTCGTCCAGGGTCTCCGATCCGCCGCGGGACTCGGTGGCTACGAACCAGGTCTTGCCGGTCCATTCCTTGAGCCGCGCGACGAGCCGCTGGGAGAGGTTCGACGGCGCGCCGGGGGCGGGTTCGAATTCGATAGCGCCCGGGCGGAAGCTGATCGGCCGGACATAGCGCTCGATGTCGAACTTCAGCGCGATGTCGCGGTGCGCCTCGGCGAGCAGGGCGACATCCTGGAACGAGCGCGGCTCGGTCGAGGCATGCCGCGTCTGGGCGACGGCTGCTGGCTGGGCCGCCAGAGCCGAGGCGCCCCCGCCGGACGGCCGGCGCGCCCCGCCTCCGCCCCCGCTGGCCGGGGCGACGCCGCCTTCGCGGATCGCGCGCAGGGCCTCCTCGGGTCCGGGCAGGTCGGCGGCGAAGGCCAGTCGGATCAGCAGCATATCCACTGCGGCGGCGGGATCTGGCGCGCTGCGGGTCTCGTCCAGGCCCTTGAGCAGCATCTGCCACAGGCGCGACAACGAGCCGGCTGACAGGGCGACGCCCAGGGCGGTCAGGCGCGCCGCCTGCTCCTTGGGCAGGCGCAGGGCCTCGGGGCCCAGCGTCTTGGCCACCGAGGCGGCGTGGCAATGCTCGAGCAGATCCATCACCACCGTCGCCGGGTCGGCGCCCAGGGCGTGGAGCTCCCGGAAGGCTGCGATCGCCGGACCGCCCTGGCCCTGGGCGACGGTCTCCAACAGGGCGACGGTGAGAGCCCGGTCCGACAGGCCCAGCATGTCGCGCACTGCGTCGGCGCTCACGCGCTCGCCATCGCCCGCCTGCACCAGCGCCTGGTCCAGCAGGGACTGAGCGTCGCGCACCGAGCCTTCGGCCGCCCGCGCGATCAGAGTCAGGGCGTCGGGCTCTATCCCCACCCCCTCCGTTCGGGCGATGGCGGCGAGGTTGGCCGCGATCACCTCAGGCTCCACGCGCCGAAGATCAAATCTCTGGCAGCGCGAGAGGATGGTCACCGGCACCTTGCGGATCTCGGTGGTGGCGAAGATGAACTTGGCGTGTGGCGGGGGCTCCTCGAGCGTCTTGAGAAGGGCGTTGAACGCCTTCTCCGAGAGCATGTGGATCTCGTCGAGGATGTAGACCTTGTAGCGCGCTTCGGCGGGGGCGTAGCGCACGCTGTCGGTCAGCTCGCGGATATCGTCGATCCCGGTGCGCGAGGCGGCATCCAGCTCCTGGACGTCCAGGTGGCGCCCCTCCAGGATGGCTCGGCAGTGGCGGCCCTCTTCGGCCAGGTGCGCCAGGCTTGGCGCATGGACCGTCTCGCTCTCGTAGTTCAGGGCCCGGGCCAGCAGGCGCGCGGTCGTGGTCTTGCCCACACCCCGCACGCCGGTGAGCATGAAGGCGTGGGCGATGCGACCGCTGGCGAAGGCGTTGGTGAGGGTGCGCACCATCGCCTCCTGGCCGATAAGGTCCTCGAAGGTCCTGGGCCGGTATTTGCGGGCGATGACGGTGTAGGCGGCCGGAGCGGACGGCGCCTGCGGCGCAGTCGTTTCGCCGAAGATATCGACGGTCGCGTCGTCGCGTTCGGCAGGCGCGGGCTCGAGCGTCAGATCGGTATCGCTCACGCGGCCCCGCGGCGAAAAGGTGAGGTGGAGACCGGCAGACGACCCGGAGCAAAACTCGTTACGGCTGCTTCCTTCCGGACCTGACCGGGTTGGCGAGGTCTCCGCCCATCGCCGATCTCCGCCTCCCATATCGCCTTCCGCGGCGCGCGGCGCAAGCGCCGGGCGTCGCTTGGTCTCATCCCTCCACAGAACCGTCGCCGCTGCGGCGATTCCGCTTTGGCGGGAAGCGCATCAGGGATGCTAGACCGGAAACCATGCCGCTCGACGCCTTCACCAACACCTTCGCCGGCAATCCTCTGGATCGCTCCAGCTATCTGCGCGCCGACGCGGAGTGGATCGCCAATCATCTGGCCGACCCCAACTCCCTGGCTGTGGCCATGTGGAATGGCCGGCCGCTGGTGGAGACCGGCAAGGAAGGATCCAACCAGCTGGCCTATCTCGCGGCCGGCATGGCGCGGGAGCTGTCGGAGAACGCCGAGCGCCTGCTGTTCCTGGGTCTGTGGAAGGAGACCGCGGTCTTCGCCCTCGACCTCGAAGGCGCGCAGGATCCGGCGGACGGACCTCTCGAGGGCCTCGGGCGCTTCGAGGACCTTCGGGCTGTCGCCCCCACCTTGCCGGCAGGCGAAGCGGCTATCGCCGCCACCGCCAAGAGCGTCTTCGAGTGGCGGCGGCGCCACCGCCACTGCTCTGTCTGCGGCGAGCCGACGGTCGTCGCCGAATCTGGGTGGAAACGCATCTGCCCTGCCTGCAAGGCCGAGCACTTTCCGCGCACCGACCCGGTGGTGATCATGCTGGCGGTGCGGGGAAACGAGTGCCTGGTGGGCCGCCAGACCGTCTGGCCCAAGCTGATGTACTCCGCCTTGGCTGGCTTCCTTGAGCCGGGCGAGTCGATCGAAGAGGCCTGCGCCCGCGAGCTGTGGGAGGAGGCCCACCTGCGCACGCGCAAGGTCCGCTATCACTCCACCCAGCCCTGGCCCTACCCGTCCTCCCTGATGATCGGCCTGATCGCCGAGGTGGAAGACGGCGAGGCGGTGGCTGACCACATTGAGCTCGAAGAGGTCAGATGGCTCACTCGCAGCCAGGCCCAGGCGATGCTCCGCGGCGACCTCGCCGACGCCAAAGCCCCCGGCGCCCTCGCCATCGCCCACCAACTCATCCGCGCCTGGGCCTTCGAAGGGGAGTGACCCCGCCTGAGAGGCTAAAAAGTTAAACGCAGAGACGCAGAGGAAATTCGGACCGTCCTGCGACGTGTTCGTCGCGAGCGGGGTGATTGATTGCGCCTTCGGCGCGCCGCTACGTTGAGGATCGCGCCAATCAACGACGCTTATCGGTCGCGGATGCGCCGAAGGCGCAATTGAGTCCCCACCTGCGCCATAGTGGGTCCTCTCTGCGTCTCTGCGCCTCCGTGTCTCTGCGTTTAACTTCCTTTGCGCCGCTGACGCCGTCTAGGCGTTCGCGATCGAGCGCCGATACGGGTCGGCTTCGAAGACGCCCAGCAGCTCGAAGTGGTCGCTGAAGAAGGAGAGTTCCTCCAGCGCCCGGCCGAGGCCCGGGTCTTCCGGCCGTCCGTCCACGTCCGCGACGAAGAAGGTCGCGGTGAAGGCGCCATTTTCCATGTAGCTTTCCAGCCGGGTCATGTTGACGCTGTTGGTGGCGAAGCCGCCCAGCGCCTTGTAGAGCGCGGCCGGGATATTCCGCACACGGAACGCAAAGCTGGTGACGCAGTCGGCCCCGGGCGCCGGGCGCGGCGGATCCCGGTCCGCGGTCAGGAGGATGAACCGGGTGGTGTTGTGCGCTTCGTCCTCGATGTCGGAGAGCAGGATCTCCAGGCCATAGAGCCTGGCGGCCAGGGCCGGGGCGATCGCCGCCCGCGTCGGATCAGGCTCTGCTGCGAGCATCTTGGCCGACAGGGCCGTGTCGCCCGCCGGATCGATCTCCACCTTCAACCGCCGCAGGGTCTTGCGGCACTGGCCGGCGGCGAAGGGCATGCTGATCACCCGGCGCACGTCTTCGATCCGCACGCCCGGGTTGGCCATCAGCTGGAAGTGGATCGGCTTGAAGTACTCGCCGATGATCCGCAGGCCCGATTCCGGCAGCAGGTGGTGCACGTCAGTCACGCGTCCGGCGATGGAGTTCTCCACCGGGATCATGGCCAGCGCGCAATCGCCGGTCTTCACCGCATCGAAGGTGTCCTCGAAAGTTGGAAAGGGCGCCGGCTCGTAGTCCGGACGCGCCGCCAGGCACGCCTCGTGGCCGTTGGCCCCCAGCTCTCCCTGGAAGGCGATACGAGCGCGGCTCATCTTTGGGTCTCCGATCGGACGGCGGCAAAGGCGCGCGCCGCCTCCAGGTCGGCGGGCGTATCCACCGACAGGGGGGCTGTATCCGCGATCGCGGCCCAGATGGACAGGCCAAGCTCCAGGGCCCGCAATTGCTCCAGCCGCTCGCGTCGCTCCAGCGGGGAGGGCGGGGCGGCGTTGAACGCTTCCAGGCCCGCTCGGCGGTAGCCGTAGATCCCCACGTGGCGCCAGACCGGTCCGTCGCCGAACAGGGTTGAACGGGTGAAATAGAGCGCCCGGCCCGAGCGTTCGTCTGCCTCCAGCGCCAGAACAGCCTTCACCACGTCCTGATTGGTCCGGTCCGCCGGTGAGGCCTCGACCGTCGCGACGGTCGCGATGTCGCAGTCCGACTTGGCGTCGAGCAGTTCCGCGCAGGCCGCGATTACGCCGGCGTCGACGAAGGGCATGTCGCCCTGCAGGTTGATGACGGCCTCATGCCTGGCGTCCGGGTCGATCTCACGCAGCGCCGCCAGGATCCGGTCCGAACCGGAGGGCAGGGCGGGGTCCGTCATCACCGCGCGACCGCCGGCCGCCTCCACCGCCTCGACGATCTCGAGGTCACCCGCCGCCACGGCGACCGGACCGACGTTCGCCGCCACGGCCTGTCGCCAGACGCGGACGATCATCGGGACGCCG
>DASXGR010000018.1:0-15552 GCA_036488935.1 Caulobacteraceae bacterium
GCAAGCTTTGGCGTCCTTGTCATACCGCTGTTGGTGCAGGGCGTGGCCATGAGCGGATTCTTCGTGTCGCTGATCAGCCTCACGCTCAACGGCATACCCCCGGCCCACCTGCCAAGCGCCACCGGACTTTCCAACTTCACCAGGATCACCGCCGGCAGTTTCGCCGCCTCGATCACCACGACCGCGTGGGATCGCATGGAGGCTCTCCACCAGACACGTCTGGCCGAGGTGGTCGGAGGAACCGACCCGAACTGGTCGCGCGCGATCGAGGGTCTTGGGCGCGCAGGCCTCGACGCAACGCATGCCGTTGGCGCCATGACCCAGCAGTTCGTCAGCCAGGCCTATCTGCTCTCCACGCTCGACTTCTTCCGGATTTCCGCGTGGCTGATGTTCCTTCTCGCGCCGGCGATCTGGTTCATGCGCAAGGCCATCGGCGGCGGCGGCCACGCCGCCGCGGACTGAACGGCGCAGGTCGCTGGGTGTCTTGATCGCTATCGATCTTGGCGATATTTTTCAATCATGGACGTCACTCCTGATCAGCTCCGCGCGGCGCGCGCTCTCCTGCGTCTACAGCAGAGCGACCTTGCACGGCGCGCCAGGGTGTCGGCTGTGACGATCCGACGGCTGGAGGCGCCCGGTGATCACGCCGTGGCGAGCCCGCAGACATTGAACAGCGTGCGCGCCGCTCTGGAGGAGGCAGGGGCGGAGTTCATTCAGGACGGGGTGCGTCGGCGCGTGGCCCTGGCGCACGACGCCGCCGCCCGGTTCGAAGATCTCCGCGCCATCAGCGTACGCAGCGCCGCGCGGCTGGAAGGACAGGAGACGCTGACGGACCGTGACCTGTATGACGAGGACGGACTGCCCGGGTGATCGTTGTCGACAGCTCGGCGCTTGTCGCAATTCTACGCCGTGAGCCGGAAGCGGACGCGTTCCTGCGGATCATTGCCGAATCCCACAGATGCCTCGTCTCCTCGGTGAGCGTGCTTGAAACCAGCATGGTCCTGGCCGGGCGGACCGGCGACCATGAACGGTGGTTTGAGTTGGACGCCCTTATCGAGCGAGCGGGAATCGAGATCGTGCCGCAGGACGCAGAGCAGGTGGCGCAGGCCAGGAGAGCATTTCTCGAATACGGCAAGGGGCGCCACATCGCGCGCCTGAACCTCGGTGATTGCGCGTCCTACGCCCTCGCGAAGTGCCGTGGCCTGCCCCTTCTGTTCAAGGGCGATGACTTCCTGCAGACCGATCTCGCGGCTGCGTTGGTCTGAGGCCGAAGGCGAGCACTGAGCAGGAGCCCTCGCTTGCTCCGTTGGCGGTCGCTCGATAGGTGAGTCGCAGACCTGAGGAGGTGCGCGCGTGGCGGTCGAAGCGGTGATCTGGGATTTCGGCGGCGTGTTCACGACCTCGCCGTTCGAGGCTTTCAACCGCTACGAAGCCGCCCACGGCCTGCCGCGGGATTTCATTCGCCGCATCAACGCCACCAATCCGGACTCCAACGCGTGGGCCCTGTTCGAGCGGTCGGAGATCGACGCCGCGGGGTTCGACGTCACCTTCCTGGAAGAGTCGACGGCGGCGGGGCACGGCGTGCGCGGACGGGACATCCTCCCGCTGCTTTCGGGCGACGTGCGGCCGGCGATGGTCGAGGCGCTCCGCCTTTGCAAGACCCGGTTCAAGGTGGGCTGCATCACCAACAACATGGTCCAGGGTCACGGCCCGTCGATGTCTGCGAGCCGCGAGGGCGCCCATCGCGCCGCGGACATCATGGCGATGTTCGACGCCGTGATCGAAAGCTCGAAGGCCGGCGTGCGCAAGCCCGACCCGCGCATCTACCAGATGATGTGCGAGTTGCTGGCGGTCGAGGCCAAGGCGTGCGTTTATCTCGACGACCTGGGGGTGAACTGCAAACCGGCCGCCCTCCTCGGGATGACGGCGATCAAGGTCGTGAGCGAAGACCAGGCGCTCGACGAACTCGCCCGAGCCACCGGACTGCAGTTCCCGCGCACCGTCGCCGAAGGGACGCCTGCATGAGCCGGCCGCAGTTGATGGGAGCCGATCCGGCGCTGGCGGCGCTTGCCGCCGAGGGCCTGACCGGTTGGTCGCGGGCCGCTGGCCGTGACGCGCTCGCCAAGACGTTCAGCTTTCCGGACTTCAACGCCGCCTTTGGTTGGATGACGCGTGTCGCCCTTACGGCCGAGAAGCTCGATCACCATCCCGAGTGGTTCAACGTCTACAATCGCGTCGAAGTGATCCTGGCGACCCACGACGTCGGAGGGGTGACTGAACTGGATCTTGCGCTCGCCCGTTCGATGGAGCGCGCAGCCGGTGGTGAAAAGCCGTCGGCTGCTCTTCCATGAGGGCCTGTGAAAACCCACGTCTTGCCATGGGCATTTTGGCGCTGCCAAATACATCTGGTGAGGCGCGCGTGGCGCGTGCGTCTCACGCCATGAAGCGCGGACCGACCTGAACGGTCGTTTCGCGGCAACGAAAACATCAAGGACGACGTCTGTTCATGGCGAACATCACTCTGGTCGATGATGACGAAAACATCGTCGCGTCAGTATCGCTGGCCTTGGAAAGTCACGGCCACGCCGTGAAGGCCTATTACGACGGCGCGACGGGCCTTGCCGCACTGGAGACCGAACCGCCGGACCTGGCGATCCTGGATGTGAAGATGCCCAGGCTGGACGGGATGGAAGTGTTGCGGCGCCTTCGCCAGACGAGCAGCGTGCCGGTGATCATCCTCACCTCAAAGGATGACGAGATCGACGAGATTCTCGGCTTCAACCTCGGCGCCGACGACTACATCCGCAAACCCTTCAGCCAGCGTCTGCTGATCGAGCGGGTCAAGGCCGTGCTGCGGCGCGCCAATCCTGAGGAGGAGGACCTGATGGCCTCCCCCGCCGCCGCCGAGGCTGCGCAGAACAAGCCCATCAAGCGCGGCCGGCTGACGCTGGATCCGGCGCGGCACGACTGCCTGTGGGAGGGCAAGCCCGTGCGCCTGACGGTCACCGAATTTCTGCTGCTGCAATCACTTGCCCAAAGGCCTGGCTTCGTGAAGAGCCGCGACAACCTCATGGACGCGGCCTATGAGGATCAGGTCTACGTGGACGACCGCACCATCGACAGTCACATCAAGCGGATGCGGAAGAAGTTCCGCGAGGTGGATCCTGAGTTCGACGCGATCGAAACCCTCTATGGCGTCGGCTACCGATACCGCGAGTCCTGACGCCACTCTCAGTCGATCGAGGGCTGCTGCGACTCGCGCGCCCGGTCGGCGGCGCGATCCGCGTCGCGTCAACTGGCCTCTGGGATCCAAGCTTGGCCGGCTGATCGTCGTCCTGAACCTGCTGGGCCTTGCGGTCATCATCGGCGGGGCGCTGATCCTCAACGAACTGCGCCAGGGTCTGGTGAGCGCGGGTCTCGACAGCCTGACCCTCCAGGGCAAGCTCATCGCCAACGTCATCGATCAGACGGCGACGGTGGGCGAGCCGACGCCAGCCCTCGATCGCGAGACTGCGGAAGGGGTGCTCTGGAGCCTCTTCATCCCCAAGTCGCAGCGCGCGCGGCTGTTCGATGCGTCGGGCCGCCTTCTGGCTGATTCCGACGTGGTCGCCGATCGCGTCGAGTCAAACCTGCTGCCTCCAGCGCAACGCAGGGGCGAGGGACCGCGACGTCCTTCGATCTTCGCTTCGGGCCACACGGCGACCCGGGCGCGCGAGGAACTGGTGGCCGAGGTCGGCGGCGCGCTTCAGGGCCACGCGGTGGGCGAGGTGCGAACAGGAGACGACGGGCGACGCGTCGTCTCGGTCTCCATCCCGATCCAGCACGTCAGCCAGGTCCTGGGCGTCCTCACGCTCGAGTCAGGCGACGTCGACAGCGTGATCGCCGCCCAGCGCCGCGCCCTGGTGCCGTTCATTCTGATCGCCGTGGGCGTGGCCCTCATTTCTTCCCTGCTACTCACTCAGCTGATCGCGGTTCCGGTCCTGCGCCTGGCGCGCGCCGCAGACCGGGTGCGTCTCTCCCGCGCTCGCGCGATTGCTCTGCCGGACCTCGCCGGGCGCGATGACGAACTTGGCGACCTCGCGCGGTCGCTGGAGGCCATGACTCAGGCGCTCTCCGAGCGAATGGGCGCGATCGAACGGTTCGCCGCCGATGTGGCCCACGAACTGCGCAACCCGATGACCTCGATCCGCTCGGCGGTGGAGACGCTGGAGATCGTCAAGACGGACGCACAGCGCCAGCGCCTGCTCGGCATCCTGCAGCAGGATGTAAACCGGCTCGACCGTCTGATCACCGACATCTCAAATGCGTCCAGGCTGGATGCGGAGATGGCGCGGGATGCGCCCGCAATGCTCGATCTCGGCCGCCTGCTGGCCGACATCTGCGGATTTTACGAAGCCACGGTGCGACCAGGCGGGACGCACGTGCGGTTTGTCCATCCCCCGGCCGGAGAGCCCCTGCGGGTAATGGGGCGCGAGGGTCCGCTGAGCCAGGTGTTCCGCAACCTGATCGACAACGCCCGTTCGTTCAGCCCGAATGACGGGGAAGTGCGCGTCTCGATCGGACGGGATCGCGATGAGATCCGCGTGTCGATCGACGACGACGGTCCCGGGATCCCGTCCGAGAATATGGAGACCATCTTCGAACGCTTCTACACTTCGCGGCCGAAGGGCGCCGCGTTCGGCGGGAACTCAGGACTTGGCCTCGCGATCGCCCGTCAGATCGTGGAAACCCACGGGGGGCGGATATGGGCGGAAAATCGAGGCGCCTCGGGTCAGGTGGAAGGGGCGAGATTTGTCGTCGCCCTTCCGCGCGCCTGGGTCCGCGATGAACGTCCACGCGGGTCTGATCGCCCTGTGGCGGCCTGATGGGTGGTGCGGAGTCCTGATCGAGGGCCCATCGGGCGCCGGAAAGAGCGACCTGGCCCTGCGCGCCCTGGAGGCGGGTTTCCGCCTCGTGTCCGATGACCGCACCTGTCTGTTCGCGTCTTCCGGCCGCCTGTTCGGACGCGCGCCGCCTGCGATCACGGGGATGATCGAGGCGCGGGGCCTGGGCGTTGTAGGCGAGAGCGCTCTGTTGGTGGCGGAAATCCGCCTTCTCGTTCGTTGCATCCATGTCCGGGAGGATATTGACCGGATGCCGGAGATAGGATTGCAGACACGCGAGGGTGTGAATGTGCCGGCCCTGGACCTGTGGCCGCTCGAACATTCCGCACCTGCGAAACTGCGTCGCGCCCTTGAGTGGCTTGGAGGGCAAGAAGCAAGAGCGTATCTAGCACGCCTCGCGCACGGTCGCCCCTGCGCCGGGACATGAGGATGAAGCCCTTGAGGCGCCTGAGATGATCGGGCTCGTGATCGTGACACACGGGCGACTGGCGGAAGAATTCGTTTACGCCATGGAACATGTCGTGGGCGCCCAGCCCGCCGTGGCCGCGATCTGTATTGGCGCCGAAGACGATATGGAGCGTCGCAGGCGCGACATCCTCAAGGCATGCCAGCAGGTCGATTCCGGTCAGGGCGTGATTCTGCTCACAGACATGTTTGGCGGCACGCCGTCCAATCTGGCGATTTCGGTCATGGAGCAAACGAAGGCCGAGGTGATCGCCGGGCTCAACCTTCCGATGCTGATCAAGCTGGCCAGTGTCCGTGGACGAGAGCCGCTGGAGACTTGTGTGAGTTGGGCCCAGGAAGCGGGCCGCAAGTATATCTCGGTGGCCTCCTACGTGCTGGCCGGCGAGAAGTGATCGCTGAACGGACTGTCGAGATCGTCAACGAACGCGGCCTTCATGCCCGGGCGTCGGCGAAGTTCGTCAAGCTGGCCGCAGGGTTCAAATCCGACATCCAGGTGACGCGCGATGATCAGACCGTCGACGCGCTCTCGATCATGGGATTGATGATGCTCGCGGCTGGTCCCGGATCCATGATCCGCATCACGGCGCGTGGCGCTGACGCCGAGGATGCTGCAGCAGCCCTCGCGCGACTCGTCGAAACCAAGTTCGAGGAGGAGCGCTGAGGCGGAAGTCAGTGGGCTGGGCGAGTTCGCCTGGGGGCGAAGGAGCGAGTCATGGCTGCAGACCCGCGCGAGGTCGAACTGAAGTTTCGCGTTCCCCGCGAGGCCGGCGAGGCGCTCCTCGCCAGTCTCGATCGTAAGCCGGACCGTGAGGTGCTGGAGTCGACCTATTTCGACACCAGCCAATGCGCCCTCCGCAAGAACGGGTTGACCCTCCGCGTGCGGCGCGAGGGCGGCCGATGGCTTCAGACCATCAAGACGAGCCGGGCGTGCGGAGGCGATCTGGGGCGCGGCGAGTGGGAGGCGGCCACAACAGGCGATGCCCCCGACCTCGCCCAGGCGCGATGCACCCCGGCCGGTCGCGTGCTGGCCACCGACTGTGACCTGACCCCGAAATTCACCATCGTGGTCGACCGGCGGACGGCGCCGATCGACACTTCGCACGGCTCGGTGAGCTGCAGCCTCGATTTTGGAAAGGTGCTCGTCGACGGGCGCTCTCAGGCCTTCGACGAGCTTGAGCTCGAGCTGGAAAGCGGCGAGCCGACGGTTCTGTTCGACATCGCCGGGGACCTCGCCCGTCGCTTTCCGCTCGTCCTCTCGTTCACCACCAAGCCCGACCGCGGGTTCGACCTTCTCGACGACATCAGGGACGCGGCTTTCAAGTTCGAGCCGCCGGCGCTCACACCCGAGATGACCGCCGGACAGGCGTTCCGCGCCGTTGCCCGCGCCTGCCTCGAACAGATCGCACGCAACGGCGAGGCGATCTGCCAGGAGGGCGGCGCCGAGGCCGTCCACCAGATGCGGGTGGGCGCGCGGCGCCTGCGCGCGATGTTGAAGTCCTTCCGCCGGCTGGCGAACGACGATCGCCTCGAGGCTGTTGACGCAAATCTCAAGTGGCTCGGCGCCGAACTCGACCCGGCCCGCAACCTCGACGTCTTCGTCGAAGGGGCCTGGCGCCGCGCCGCCGAGCGCCGCCCGGGCGCGGCGACGCAAGAGGCGCAGGAACGCCTGGAAGCCGCGCGCGAGGGGGCCTACGCCCGAGCCCGCTCGGCAGCCCAGAGCGACAAGCACCGCGCCCTTCTCCTCGACACAATGATCTGGATCGAGAGCGGCGCCTGGATGCGGGCTGACGCGCCTTGCGCAGAGCAACGCGACGGCCCCGTGGTCGAGTTCAACAGGGACGCCCTGGACCGCGCCCGGCGAAAGCTGATGAAGCGGGGACGGGGGCTGGCGGACCTGTCGCCCGAGGACCGGCACCGCGCCAGGATCCGCGCCAAGGAGCTGCGCTACGTCGCCGATGTGGTCTCGCCCCTGTTCGACGCGCATCCCAAGCGCGCCAGGAGGTTCGTCTCGACGCTCAAGGATCTCCTCGATCATCTGGGCGAACTCAACGACATCGCCACGGCCGCCGAACTGGCGCGCGACTATCCGCCGGCCGACGACCTGCTGGCGGGTGAGGCGCGGCGCGAGGCGAAGCTTCTCGCCAAGGCCTGCGGATGCTTCGGCGAACTCAGGTCTGACAAGCCCTTCTGGCGCTGAGTGACCGGACGCCCCTTCCGGGGGGCGGACATAAGGATATCTTTATATCCCGGTTGCCGCCTTGGGCGGCGCCGTCTATAGAGCGGCTCCGCATACAGGAGCCTTACCGTGGTCGACTACATCGTCAGGGACACCGCCCTTGCCCCCTGGGGACGCAAGGAGATCGAGATCGCCGAGACGGAGATGCCTGGCCTGATGGCGGTGCGGGCGGAGTTCTCCAAGGACCAGCCGCTCAAGGGCGCCCGCGTCGCCGGCTCCCTGCACATGACGATCCAGACCGCTGTGCTGATCGAGACGCTGAAAGCCCTGGGCGCCGACGTGCGCTGGGCCTCGTGCAATATCTTCTCGACCCAGGACCACGCGGCCGCCGCCATCGCGGTTACCGGCACGCCGGTGTTCGCCGTGAAGGGCGAGACCCTGACGGAGTACTGGGACTACGCCCACAAGATCTTCGAGTGGGCCGACGGCGGCTATCCGAACCTGATCCTGGACGACGGCGGCGACGCCACTCTGCTCACCGTGCTCGGGCCCAAGGCCGAGGCCGATCCCTCCATCCTCGACAAGCCGACCAACGAGGAGGAGGAAGCTCTCTACGCAGTGATGAAGCGCTACCTGAAGGAGAAGCCCGGCTTCTACAGCGCCATCCGCAAGGCGATCACCGGCGTTTCCGAAGAGACCACCACCGGCGTACACCGCCTCTACCAGATGGCCGAGCGCGGCGAGCTGCCGTTCCCGGCGATCAACGTCAACGACAGCGTCACCAAGAGCAAGTTCGACAACCTCTATGGCTGCCGCGAGAGCCTGGTGGACGCCATCCGTCGCGGCACCGATGTGATGCTCGCGGGCAAGGTCGCCGTCGTCTGCGGCTATGGCGATGTGGGCAAGGGCTCGGCAGCCTCTCTGCGCCAGGGCGGCGCGCGTGTGATCGTCACCGAGATCGACCCGATCTGCGCCCTGCAGGCGGCGATGGAAGGCTATCAGGTCCAGACGCTCGATGATGTCGCTGGCGAGGCCGATATCTTTGTCACCGCCACGGGCAACAAGGACGTGATCACCGTCGATCACATGCGGGCGATGAAGAACAACGCCATCGTCTGCAACATCGGCCACTTTGATTCCGAGATCCAGATCGCGGGCCTGCGTAACTACAAGTGGGACGAGATCAAGCCGCAGGTCCACCACGTGGAATTCCCCGACGGCAAGAAGATCATCGTCCTGTCCGAAGGCCGCTTGGTGAATCTGGGCAATGCCACCGGCCACCCCAGCTTCGTGATGAGCGCCAGCTTCACCAACCAGACCCTGGCCCAGATCGAGCTGTGGACCAACGGCGGCAAGTACGAAACCCAGGTCTACACCCTTCCCAAGCACCTCGACGAGAAGGTGGCCATGCTCCACCTCGACAAGCTGGGCGCCAAACTCACCACGCTGTCCAAGGCCCAGGCCGACTACATCGGCGTCACCCCCCAGGGCCCCTTCAAGCCGGATCATTACCGGTACTGAGGGCGTCTCTTCCCGGTCCGCCGGCGTCCCGCCGGCTCTTTTCTTCGTTTCCGAGGGTTCGGCGGGAAATGCCCCGGCGAACCTGGGCGCCAAAGGAATGGGCGGCGGGACGCCGGCGGACCAAAGGCTTTTCCCGCCTCTTCCTCTTGCGTGTTCGTCCAGGTTTAACTTCCCGCTTCAACCGACGCGGGAGATCGCTGTTGGCGGGTGACGCAACGCCGACCCTTTTTGTGATCTGCGGGCTTCCGGGGTCGGGGAAGACCCTCCTCGCGCGACGGTTGGAAACCGAGCACGACGCCCTGCGGCTGACGCCGGATGAGTGGATGTCCCGCATCGTCGGCGACGGCTGGGATCATAAGCGCCGTGAGGCGGTCGAGGCTGTGATGACGGAGATCGCCACCCGGCTCCTGCAGCTTCGGCGCAACGTCGTCCTCGACTTCGGCTGCTGGACGCGGACCGAGCGTGACGGGCTGCGCGCCCTCGCGCGTTCGGTTGGCGCACGAGCGGAAACCTACTACTGCACAGCGCCGTTGGCGGAGCTCCAGCGCCGGCTCTCGGAGAGGAACCAGTCGCTCCCTCCGCACACCTTCGTTGTCACGCCCGAGCAGGTCGCCGAGATGTTCCCTCATTTCGAACCCCAGGCGCCCGACGAGAGCGACGCGTGATCCTCATCCTCTCCAGCTTCGTGGCTGCCAGCCCCGTGGGCGGCGGCGCGCAGGCGGCGGCCCTGGCCGGATTGGACATCCGCACCGTCCTCGCGCCGACGGTCCTCTTCGGCCGCCATCCGGGATTTGGTGCGCCGGGCGGCGGGCCGGTCGAGGCCGCGACCTTCGCCGGCGTGCTTGAAGGGATCGAGGCGTCCGGAGCTTTCTCCGAGGTTCGGGCGGTGATCGCTGGCTATTTCGCCGACGCCACCCAGGTTGAGATCGCCGCGGCGGCGATCGACAAGGTGCTGGCTGCGCGTCCCGACACCCTGGTCGTCGTCGATCCGATCATGGGAGATGCGCCCAAGGGCCTTTACGTCCCCGCCGCCGTCGCCCAGGCGATCGCCGAGCACCTCGTCCCACGCGCCAGCCTCCTGGCGCCCAACGCGTGGGAGCTGCAGCGCTTGACCGGCCACGTGGTGAGCGACCCTGCGAGTGCGGCGGAGGCGGCGCGGGCGATCGGCCGGCCGACCCTCGTCTCCTCCATCTTCCTGCCGCGACGCATCGGCGTGCTGTGGACAGACGGAAACGAGGCTTGGCTCGCCAGCCACCGTGCCGCCCCCTCCGCACCCCACGGGACCGGCGACCTCCTCACCGCCCTCTTCACCGCCGCCCTGCTGGACGGGGCGGCAGGTCCCGACGCGCTTGAGACCGCAGTAAGCGACGTCGCGGCCATGGCCCTGGGCGAACCGGCGCAGGTGGAACTGGAGCTTCTTGGATGACCGACATCTCCGGCCTCTGCCCCGCGCAGTTCGCGCCAGTGCGCGAGGCTTTCGCCGCCAATTTCGACGCGGGGCTGGAGCTGGGCGCGCGCTTCGCTCTCGCGATCGATGGGGAAATCGTCCTCGACCTGATGGGCGGTTCCGCCGATCGGGCGCAAAGCCGGGCGTTCGGGCCGGACACCCTCACGCCGCTCTTCTCCACCACCAAGGCGGTCGCCAGCCTGATGATCGCGCGCCTGGTCTCCGCCGGCCGCCTCGACTACGGCGCGCGCGTCGTCGACCTGTGGCCGGAGTTCCCTGCGGAAGGGAAGGGCGCGCTGAGCGTGGAGCAGGTGCTCTCGCACCAGGCGGGGCTGTGCGGTTTTCGCGGTCCGATGGAGCCGCGCGACTGGATGGACTGGGACGGCGTCTGCGCGCGACTGGCGGCCATGGCGCCCCTGTGGCCGCCCGGGACCGCCAGCGGCTACCACCCGGTGACCTTCGGCTACCTGGCGGGCGAGATCTTCCGCCGCGTCGATGGGCGCACCATGGGAACGGCGCTGCGTGAGGATATCGCCGGGCCGCTGGGTTTGGATCTCTGGATCGGTCTGCCCGACAGCGAGCACGACCGCGTCGCCGACATGCGCCGCCCGCCAGCGATGCCCGACCTTGGTGAGATCACCGAGCCCAAGCGCCTGGCCTTCCTCTCCCCCTGGTCGTCGCCCGGCGGGGTCAGCGCCGCGGAGTACCGGCGCGCGGAGATCCCCTCGGCAAATGGCCACGCCACGGCGCTAGCCCTGGCGCGGCTGATGGCGATCCTGGCCTGCGATGGGCGCCTCGACGGAGGGGCGTTCCTCGAGTCGGGGATCGCCGCGCGCGCGTCGGCGCAGCGGATCGCTGGCCAGGACCTCGTTCTGCCTTACGAAATGAGCTGGGGCGCGGGCTTCATCCGCAACGAGGGCCTGTGGATCTACGGCCCCGGCGCCCAGACCTTCGGCCACTCCGGCTGGGGCGGCAGCTGCGCCTTCGCCGACCCCGAGCGCCGCCTCTCCGGCGCCTACGTCATGAACCGCCAGTCCGCCGAACTCATCGCCGACTCCAGGGCGCGCCGCCTGATCGAAGCGGCGTACGGCTGCCTTTAGGGACGCGGCCTTCCCCCTCCGTCCGCGGCTTCGCCGCGTCCACGTCCCCCATAAAGGGGGAGGAGAGCATTGATTTCGCAGGTAAACGCGCTCTCTTTCCCCTTTATGGGGAAGGTGGCTGACCGCCGCAGGCGGTCAGACGGATGGGGAAAGCCGCCACCCCGGCGCCTGCTGACAACCCCCTACGCCACCGCCAGCCGCCGCCCGGCCCGCCACGCTCCCAGCGCGAACACCCCCGCTCCGGCCCAGATGAACAGGAACGAGAACAGCCGCATCGGCGTGAGCGGCTCGCCCACCGCCAGACCGATCACAAATCCCACCGTGGGGCTGACGAACTGCAGGAAGCCGAGCGTCGAGAAGGGCAGTCGCCGTGCGGTCCAGGCGAAAATCGCCAGCGGCGCGACCGTCGCTGGACCAACCATCGGCATCAACAGGGTCACGCCAAGCCCATGGCCGAAGGCGCCCGTTCCGGTCAGGGCCAGCCAGGCGACATAGGCGACGCCGGGCGTGGAGATCACCAGGCACTCGACCAGCAGGCCCGCCTGGGCGCTCACCTGGACGTGCCGGCGCACCAGGCCATAGATCCAGAAGGTCGTGGCCAGGACCAGTGAGACGAGCGGCAGGTGTCCGAGGGCGAGCGTCTGCAGGACCACGCCGATCGCCGCCAGGGCTATGGCCGTCGCGCCGAACCGGTCGATCCGTTCACGGAACAACACCGCGCCCGCGGCCATGTTCATCAGCGGGGTGATGTAATAGCCGAGGCTCGCCTCGAGATTGCGGTGGTCGTTGACCGCCCAGACGTACAGCGACCAGCCGGTGGCGATGGAGATCCCCGACAGGGCGAGCAGCCCGAAGGTCCTGGGCGCGGCGAGGATCTGGCGCACCTCGCCCTGCTGGCGCGCCACGAGGACGAGGGCCGCCGCGCAGGGTACGGACCACATCGCCCGCTGCGCCACGATCTCCCACGATCTCGCGCCCAGATGACCAAGGCTCATGAAGAGGATCGGGACCGATCCCCAGAGCAGGTTGCAGGTCAGTCCGGCGATGACCGCCGTGCGGGAGGCGGCCGTCGCGCCCCCCGCCGAGGGCATGTCAGGCGAGCACCTTGCGTCCGATCAGGCCGCGATCGGCCAGCAGCTCGGCGATCTGCACCGCATTGAGCGCTGCGCCTTTGCGCAGGTTGTCGGCCACCACCCACATCGAAAGGCCGTTCTCCACGGTCGGGTCGCGGCGGATGCGCGAGACATAGACCGGGAACTCGCCCTGCGCTTCCTTGGGCGTGATGAAGCCGCCGGCTTCGCGCTTGTCGACCACCAAGAGGCCCGGCGCCTCGCGCAGGATGTCGCGCGCCTCGTCCTCGTCCAGCGGCTCGTGGAACTCGATGTTCACAGCCTCAGAGTGGCCGACCATCACCGGCACGCGCACGCACGTGACCGTCAGCGCGATGTCCGGATCGATCATCTTGTGCGTCTCGTTCCACATCTTGGCTTCCTCGTCGGTGTAGCCGTCGTCACGGAACTCCCCGATGGCGGGGATGACGTTGAAGGCGATCTGCTTGGGAAACACCTTGGGCTCGCTGGGGCCTAGGACGAACACGCCCTTGGTCTGATTCCACAGCTCGTCCATGCCCTTGGCGCCGGCGCCCGAGACCGACTGGTAGGTCGCCACGACCACGCGCTTGATCCGCGCCGCGTCGTGCAGGGGCTTCAGCGCCACCACCAGCTGGGCGGTGGAGCAGTTGGGGTTGGCGACGATGTGCTTCTTGAGGGCGAGCTCGGCGTCGTCCGGGTTCACCTCCGGCACGATCAGCGGCACGTCCGGGTCCATCCGCCAGGCGGAGGAATTGTCGATCACGATCGGCCCGGCCGCGCCGATCTTCGGCGCCCACTCGCGCGAGAAGGACCCGCTGACCGACATCAGCACGACGTCGACCGTTGAGAAGTCGAACTGCTCGACGTCCTTGCACTTGAGCACGCCCGCGCCCCAGCCGACCTCGACCCCGATGGACTTTCGTGAGGCGATCGCGTGAATCTCATCCACCGGGAACTCCAGTTCCTCGAGGATATTGAGCATCTCGCGTCCGACGGCGCCCGTGGCGCCGACGACAGCCACCCGGTAACCCATGGCGCGCCGTCCTTATGACAGTAGGAAAAGGGGCGCTGATTATCCCCCCACGCCTCTGTCGGCAAGCGCGCAGCTCCCCCACACGCTCTCCTTCCCCTTCACGGGGAAGGTGGCTGAGCGCCGCAGGCGGTCAGACGGATGGGGAAAGCGGCCGCGACCAAGGTGGAAGAGGATCAACCCGCAAGCGCTGTGGGTGTGGCTTTCCCCCTCCGTCCGCGGCTTCGCCGCGTCCACCTCCCCCATGAAGGGGGAGGAGAGCTCATCACCGATGCGCCGTCTGCACCGGCTTGTGCGGGGCCTCCGCTGCGCCGACGAGGGCCTGGCAGTCGGCGTTGTGGGCGAGGCCGGGGCCGACGAAGGGAAGGACGGCCGCCAGCGGGGCGGCGACGACGCCCAGCGCCACCGCGCCCGCCGCCTGCGGGATGGCGTGGACGATGTCCACTCCCAGCTTGGGCTTGTCGAATCCGCCCTTCAGGGTGATCGGCGCGTTCAGGCGGATGATGCTGAACTTCTTGGGCTTGGCGTCGAAGCGCAGGTCCAGCGTCTCGTCGCGCAGGCTGACATCGCCCGTGGCGTGGATCTGCGCCTCCCCGGTGTCCATCACCCCCTGGTCTATGGTCAGCAGCCCCTGCCGGGCCTGGAAGTCCATCACCGCGCAGTGGATCGGCGTGTCCTTCTTGTTCCTGGTGATCAGCAGGAAGGCCGTGCGGTCGAGGTTGAAGTTGATCAGGTTGCCGATCGTCTTGCGCATCGCCCCGCTGGGCAGGACCGCGGTCACCGAGCCGTTGGCGTGGGCGGCGGCCGCACGGACCGAGGCGCCGGTCCCCTGCAGCCGCGCCCGGGCCCACAGCGAGGCCTCGACCGGCGGATTGGGGCCCTTCGACTTGATCAGCGGCGCCAACTGGGCGTTTGAAAGCCGCAGGTCGATTGCCGTGATGGGGACGGCGCGGCGCCCGTCGAGGCGGATCATCCCCCCCAGGTGTCCCTGCGAGAAGTCCACCGACAGCGGATCGACGTCGAGCACGCCGTGGTCGAGGCGCACGCGCATGTGGAAGTCGCGCATGGGGAAGTGGCCCGCGTCCACCTGGCTCGCGCCGTAGGTCGCGTCCGCGTCCATGCTGCGCAAGCGATCGACCTGCAGCGGTACGTCGGGGAGGATGCGGTGCTCGGCCGTCAGGCGCGCGGACTCTTCCTGCTGCAGGGGCGAAAGTTCGCCGCGCCCGACGCGCCGGGACGCCCCGCCCACCACCGCGATGAGGTCGGCGGTGCGCATGCGGTGCGAGAAGAGGTTGCCCGTCACGTAGAGCCGCGGATGCGACTTGTCCGCCGTCAGCGAGCCTTCCAGGTCGCTGCCGCCCACCCGCCCCTGGATGCCGCGCAGGGCGTAGACCTGGTCGCGGCGGGCGAAGCCGGCGCGCAAGGCGTAGGGCGGGGTGTTGGGGAAGGCGATGCCGGTGATCGTATAGAGCCTGGCGAGGTCCGGACCTCTGATCGCCCCGCGCCCGGAAAAGGCGGCGAAGTTGAATGGGTGGTCGAGGCGGCCCTGCAGTGTCGCGTGGGTCGCGCCGGCGTCCAGCGACGCTTGGAAGTCGTAGGGCCGGCGGGGATCGACATGGATCAGCGGACCGCCCCGCACGAACGCGGCGAAGGGCGCGCTGTTGAGCATGCCCCGCCCCTGCATGACGAAGACCCCTTGGCCGGGGCCGCTGACCTCCTCGCTGGAGGACACCGTGCCGGTGAAGGAGAGCCGCCGCTGCTGGTCGGCGAAGCGCAACGCGCCGTCGCGGATGATCAGATGGTCGATCGGCGGCAGCTTGAGCGGCTTGGTTGGCCCCG
>DASXGR010000057.1:0-36464 GCA_036488935.1 Caulobacteraceae bacterium
CGCCCGGCTTCGCCCCCGCCGGAATCGTGATCGGGACCGGGAGGACCGCCCGGCCCTCATAGCCGTAGTTCATGATCGGTCCCAGCGGCAGGCGCCGCGGAACAGGCCAGTCGATGGCGCCGGCGCGCCACCCGTCCGGAAGGGTCCAGGCGATCTGCGTCGCCTCGCCCGCATCGCCGGGATTGCGCCAATAGGTGTGCCAGCCCGGATCCTGGTCCATGACGACCGCGACCCACAGGGTCGAGCCCGGCGCAGCGGCCTTCGCATCCGCCACCAGGCGCACATGAGCGTGCGGAGAAGGGCCGACCTGCGCGAGCGCGGGCGCGGCAAAGCCGAGACAGATCGCGAGCGTGAGCACGATAGCGCGGAGCCGGTCCATGGGCGCGCGATATAGGCTTTCCCGTGCAGTAAAGGAACGTAGGCGATGAGTCGTCCGGCTACAGCGGCCACGCGGCTTGATTTGGGGTCCAGCCGCGCTCCATCCTTCGGCAGGCCTCCCGCCGGAGCGGAGGCGAGCCAGCGACGGAGACCTCAATGCCCGCGTCCTTCGACGAGATAGAGATCGGTCAGGTGGTCTCGCTCGGCGTGGCGGCCGTTGACGAAGAGGCCGTGAAGAGCTTCGCCGCCGCCTTCGCGCCGGACTGGGACGTGGACAGGGGCGCGCCGGACGCCATGGTCTACGCCATCTGGTCGAAATTGGACGGGGCGGCCGCCGCGTCCTCGGCCCAGACCAAGCGAGTCGGCGTCGATGCGCTTCGCTGGATGCGCAACCCGCCCCCCGGCGAGCTCCTGAGGGGGCGCATGACGGTCATGGGCAAGGACGCCGTGGGCGAGAGCAAGGGAATCGTGATCGCCCAGCACGACCTTCTCGACGAAGCCGGACGCCTCGTCTTTTCCTGCCTCACGCGCAGCGTCTACGCCCGCTGAAGCCGGGCGCGTCGCCGATCAGTTGATGACCTGAGAGCCGCTCTGACGCGCGACGGCGAGCTGGATCAGCTTGTCCCACGCGGTGAGCGAGTTGATGTGTGCGAAGATCTGCTTGAGAGCGCCGTTGTCCATCAGCTCCCGCAGTTTCTCCTGCGGCAGCGCCTTCAGCCGGTCTTCCGAGACTGCGAAGTATTCGGCGATGTCCTGAGGCGCTCCCGGCGTGCCGTCCGGGTTTGCCGGGGTGTAGGTCGTCTTGCGGGTCTCGAACAGGTCGAGCTCGTTCAACAAGTTCACGAACGACTCGGTCCGCTTCACTTCGACTTCATAGTCGTTGCAGAACTGAATGCAGCCCTTCGTGTAGTCGGTCGGCTGGCCTGCGGGATCGAAGAATGGGACATCGGGGAGGTCGCCCAGCATTTCGGCGTTGCGGTCGATGCACACCACGAACTGTCCGCGGGTCTCGTCGTTGGCCAGGACGAACGGGTAGCGGCGAATGTACGCGGGTACATAGACGCCGACTTCGAAGAACCCCGTGGGCAGGATGAACATGTTCACGTTCGCCTCGATCCCCATGACGCCGAGCGGCTGGCGCCGTTCGCCGGCGAAGATGATGGGGAAGGACAGGGACGCGGGGACGAATTCGCTCACCGTCACCGGGATCGCCTGGCTGCTGGCGGCGAATCTGAACGGTCTCTCGATCCGGCGCAGGCCCATGTGGGCGTGGGCCTGCGAGCTGAGGGGCTCGGGCTGGGAATAGAACAGCGCGTTGCCGGTGACCGGGGCGTTGATGGGAGGAAGGGTGCTCATGGCGGGATACGGATGTCCAAGCGCGAATTGATCAAGAAAAACTTTATGCGTGCCGGGCGCCGTCCAGCGGCGCGCGGGTTCTAGCCAAAGCGCGAGCGAGCGGCAATTAGCGGGGAACGGGCCGGATCGCCGCGGGGCCCAAGGTTTCGACCCTACCGCCAAGAGGTCTAAAAGCGTGCGCATGACGATCGAGACGCAGATCCCGCCGTCGCCTCGCGACCGGCTCGGCCTGATCAGCATCTGCCTGGCGATCCTGACGGTGATCGCCGCCGGCTTCACCTGCTACGCCCTGCGCAAGATCGTCACTCCGTTCGTTCTCTCGGTCTTTCTTCTGCTGGTGACAGGGGGACTGGAGACGGCCCTGACCCGATGGACGCCCCTCCCGCGCCGCGCGGCCCTGCCGGCGGCGATCATCGCAGTGGTCGCCCTGTTCGGTTTCTCCATCTGGCTGATCGCTCAGAACGCCACCGCCATCGTCGAACAGTCGAGCGTCTACGCCGTCCGCCTGGACGCAATCCTCAACATGATCGCCGACCGTTTTGGCCTCCAGACGGCGCCGACCGTCAACGATCTTTTCCACAAGCTGAATCCGGGTCGCTTTGCGTCCGTGGTCGCCCGAGAGGCCGGCCACATCCTGGATGGAGCGGTGTTCGTCCTGATCTACCTGGGATTCATGCTCGCCTCGCGTGAGGGCTTCCGCGGCAAGGTCGAACGCCTCTTCCCCGACCGCGGCCACGCGGAAGCGCTGGAGGTCGCCGGCCGCATTCAGCATGGCGTGCAGAGCTATGTCTGGGTCCAGACGGTGGTCGGCCTCATCATCGCCGGAGCCTCGACGCTCGTGATGTGGCCCATGGGCATCTCGCACCTCATGTTCTGGGCCTTCCTGATCTTCATGGCCAACTACATCCCGGCGATCGGGGCGGCGATCGGGGTCCTGCTGCCGCCGCTCTTCGCCCTCGTCGACCTCAATGACCTGTGGCGGCCGATCCTCCTGTTCGTACTCCTGGAGCTCATCCACTTCGCCGTCAGCCACATCGTCCAGCCGCGCATGCAGGGCCGCAGCCTCAACATCGATCCGATCGTGGTGCTGCTCTCGCTCGCCTTCTGGGGCGCGATCTTCGGGATCGCCGGCGCCTTCCTCTCCACACCGCTCACGGTGGTGGTGATGGTCGTCAGCAACGAATTCCGCGCCACCCGGTGGGTGTCGGTCCTTCTCTCCGCAGACGGCAAGCCGTATGCGGCCGAGCCTGGCGACGTCCGGGCGGCCAAGGTCTCGGTGGCCGGCGGCTAATAGGGGATCAGGCGCCCCGGTTCTTCACCAGGTCGTCGACGACGGCGGGGTCCGCCAGGGTCGTCGTATCGCCGAGGTTGCCGATATCGCCCTCGGCGACCTTGCGCAGGATCCGGCGCATGATCTTGCCCGACCGCGTCTTGGGCAGGCCCGGCGCCCACTGGATCACGTCGGGATTGGCGAATGGGCCAATTTCCCGCCGCACCCAGGCGATCAGTTCGGCGCGAAGCGCGTCGCTGGGATCACGATCGGCCTTCAAGGTGACATAGGCCCAAACGCCCTGACCCTTGATGTCGTGGGGAAAGCCGACCACGGCCGCCTCGGCGACGGCCGTGTGCGCCACCAGGGCGCTTTCGATCTCCGCCGTGCCCAGCCGGTGGCCTGAGACGTTGATCACATCGTCCACGCGGCCGGTGATCCAGTAGTAGCCATCCTTGTCGCGCCGGCAGCCGTCACCAGTAAAGTACTTGCCTGGGTAGGCCGAGAAGTAGGTGTTGATGAACCGCTCGTGGTCGCCGAACACGGTGCGCATCTGGCCCGGCCAGCTGTCGATCAGGCAGAGGTTCCCGCTCGTCGCGCCCTCGAGCACCCGCCCTTCGGCGTCGACCAGCTGCGGCTTCACGCCCGGCAGCGGCTTGGTGGCGGAGCCCGGCTTGAGGGCCGTCGCGCCCGGAAGCGGCGAGATCAGGCAGGCCCCCGTCTCGGTCTGCCACCAGGTGTCGACGATCGGGCAGCGCCCCTCGCCCACCACGCGGTGATACCAGAGCCAGGCCTCGGGATTGATCGGCTCGCCGACGGTGCCCAGCAGGCGCAGCGACTTGCGCGAGGTGCGGGTCACCGGCTCGTCGCCTTCCCGCATCAGCGCGCGCAGGGCGGTGGGCGCCGTGTAGAAGATCTCCACTTGGTGCTTGTCGATGACGTCCCAGAAGCGGGAGACCGAGGGATAGGTCGGGATCCCCTCGAAGATCAGGGTCGTCGCCCCGTTCGCGAGGGGTCCGTAGACGATGTAGCTGTGGCCCGTGACCCAGCCGACGTCGGCCGTGCACCAGAACACCTCGCCAGGGCGGTAGTCGAACACCAGTTCGTGCGTCCAGCTCGCCCAGGCGAGATAGCCGCCCGTCGTGTGCAGCACGCCCTTCGGCTTTCCCGTGGACCCGGAGGTGTAGAGGATGAAGAGCGGGTCCTCCGCGCCCATCGGCTCTGGCGCGCACTCGCTCGGCGCCGAGGCGCGCGCGGCGTCGTAGTCGATGTCGCGACCGTCCGTCATCGGAACGTTGGCGTGGGTGCGGCGAACGACGATCACCGTCTCCACCTCGGGACACTGCTCGAGCGCCGTGTCCACATTCGCCTTCAGCGGCACCTTGCGGCTGCCACGCAGGCCTTCGTCCGCAGTGATAACGATGCGCGAGCGGCAGTCCTGGATCCGTCCGGCGATGGAATCGGGCGAGAAGCCACCGAACACCACCGAGTGGACCGCCCCGATGCGCGCGCACGCGAGCATGGCGTAGGCCGCTTCGGGGATCATCGGCAGGTAGATCGTCACCCGGTCGCCCTTGGAGACGCCGTGCGCCTTCAGGACATTCGCCATCCGGCACACCTCGGCGTGAACCTCGCCGTAGGTGATGCGGCGACTCTGCGAGGGATCGTCCCCCTCCCAGATGATGGCCACATCGTTCGCCCGCGCGGGAAGGTGGCGATCCAGGCAGCTGACGCTGGCGTTCAGGACCCCGTCCTCGAACCAGCGGATGTGGAAGTCCTCGCGGTGGAAGGAGACGTCCTTGACCTTCGAGAACGGGCGCATCCAGGCGAGGCGCGCGCCCACATCGGTCCAGAAGCCGTTCGGGTCCTCCTCGACGCGCCGCACCGCCGCCTCGTAGCCGGCGGCGTCCATGTGGGCGCGCTTCGCCCATTCGGCGGGCGGCGGAAAGACCTGATCCTCGCTCACGGCGCTGCTTCCCTTTCATCCCGCTTGTTGCAGCCCGAGTTATGCGAAGGGGTCTCCCCAAGGCAAGGCGACGAGCATCGAACGGCGAAGGTCGTCGTTGTCAGATTCTGCTCGAAATTGCCGGCGGCTTGGCGTCATCTCCCGGGCGCGCCGGATCCTGGCGCGCCGCGATGGACGCCCTCGGGCCAGAATGCTGCTGCACCTGTCGACCTGGCCTGAGATCGAGGCCTATCTCACCCGCTCGCGCACGATCGTCGTGCCGGTCGGATCCAACGAACAGCATGGCCCCACCGGCCTGCTCGGCACCGACTGGCTGTGCCCCGAGATCATCGCCCACGAGGCGCAGAAGACCTCGGACATGCTCGTCGCGCCGACGTTCAACGTCGGCATGGCTCAGCACCACCTGGACTTTCCCGGCACCATCGCGCTGCGGCCCTCGACCTTCATGGCCGCGATCGCCGACTGGACCCACTCGCTCGCGCACCATGGGTTCGAGAAGATCTTCTGGCTCAACGGCCATGGCGGCAATGTCGCCACCATCGAGGCTGCGTTCAGCGAACTGTATGCAGAAGCCAGCTATGCCGGCCGCCGCGCGGGATTCGCCTGCCGGCTGAAGAACTGGTGGGACCTCAGGGGCGTGCTCAAGCTGGCGACCCGGCAGTTCCCGGCCGGCCACGGCAGCCACGCCACGCCCTCGGAGATCGCCGTGACGCAGTGGGCCTATCCCGACCACATCAAGACCGCCAACTATGCGCCACAGATCGCTCCCAGCGGCCCGATCCGGGAGGCGCGCGACTTCCGCGCCAGACACCCTGACGGCCGGATGGGCTCCGATCCAGGATTGGCGACGCCGGAAAAGGGGGGAGAGCTCGTGCAGGCTGCGGTTGAGGGCCTGATCCAGGCCGTGGCGGACTTCTCGGCGGAGCGGCCGCCGGCGGAGCCGGTCGACGCATGACCCAAACGACGCTCGCGCCACGCCTGGCGCCCCTGCCTGCGCAACCGCGCGATGTTCCCTGGCCCACGGCCGAGTGGCCGGTGGGGCGTCCGCAGGCGGACGCCGCGATGCTCGACTCCCTTCTGGCCGAGGCGTTCGACGGCGACCCGGCCGGCCCCTTGGGCGAGACCCACGGGGTGGTCGTCATCCAGGGCGGGCGCCTGGTCCTGGAGCGCTACGGCCCCGACCACGGCCCCGACGTCACCTGCCGCTCCTGGTCGATGGCCAAGAGCATCGTCCAGGTCCTGGTCGGCTTCGCGGTCGGCGATGGCCGGTTGGACATCCACGCCCCGGCGGGTGTCCCTGAGTGGAGCACGCCCGGCGATCCGCGCGGCGCTATCACGCTGGATCACCTGCTGCGGATGTCCAGTGGCCTGGCCTGGATCGAGGACTACGTCCCCGGCCACGTCTCGAACGTGGTGGAAATGCTGTTCGGCCCGGGCAAGGAAGACATCGCCGCCTATGCCGCCGCCAAGCCGTTGGAACACGCGCCCGGGAGCTTCTTCTATTATTCCAGCGGCACGACCAACATCGTCAGCCGCCGCCTGGGCGAAGCGATCGGGGCGACGGGCGAGCGCTTCGCCGCCTTCATGCGCGAGCGGCTGTTCGACCCCCTGGGCATGCGAAGCCCAGAGCCGCGGTTCGACCCTGCCGGGACCTTCATCGGCTCCTCGTTCTGCTTCTGCACGCCCAGGGACTTTGCCCGGTCCGGCCTGTTCTGCCTGCGCGACGGCGTCTGGGAAGATCGCCGCCTGCTGCCGGAAGGCTGGATCGACTACGCACGTACGCCAACCTTTCAGCAGCCGGGCGGCGAGATCGACGGACCCTATGGCGCGCACTGGTGGCTGGACCGCTGGGGCCCGGGCTCCTTCGCCGCCATCGGCTACGAGGGCCAGCATATCGTCCTGCGTCCGGACCTCGACCTGGTGGTGGTGCGCAACGGCGTGACCCCCTACGAGACGCGCATGGCGATCAAGGACTGGGTCGTCCGCCTCGTCCAGGCGTTCGGCTGAACCCAATGGCCGCCGCCGCAGGTCCTGAGATCGAGCGACTGATCGCTCTGCTGGCGAAGCTGCCGGGCCTTGGCCCACGGTCGGCGAGGCGCGCGGCCCTGGCCCTACTGAAGCGGCGCGACCAGCTTCTCCTGCCCCTCGCGTCCGCCTTGGCGGAAGCCGGCGAGCGCGTGCGGACCTGCAACATCTGCGGGGCTCTCGACACGCGGGACCCCTGCGCGATATGCGCCGATCCCGGCCGCGACGCCTCGCTCATCTGCGTGGTGGAAGAGGTGGGAGCTCTATGGGCGATGGAGCGGGCCAAGGCGTTTCACGGCCGCTATCACGTCCTGGGCGGGCTGCTTTCGGCGCTCGATGGCGTCGGTCCGGAGTCGCTGCGCGTCAATCAGCTGGTCTCGCGCGTGGCCGAAGCGGGCGTCCGCGAGGTCGTCCTCGCCCTTCCCGCGACGGTCGACGGCCAGACCACCGCCCACTACCTCGCCGAGCGGATCGCAGGTCTTCCCGCCCAGATCACCATGCTCGCCCGCGGCGTGCCCGTCGGCGGCGAACTGGACTGGCTGGACGACGGCACCATCGCCCAGGCGATGCGCGCGCGCCGGCCGGCTTGAACCGCAACCAAGGTCAGTAAGCTATCGGCGCCCGGCCGACGACGCCGTGGTCGATGATTGCGCCTGTGAGCGTGCGGTCCGCGTGCTCGGCCCGCCAGGTGAGCATCGCCTGGGCCTCGCGCAGGACCGCCCTGGGATCAGCGAGAGGCGTGCGCCAGGTCGGGTCGGCGGCGAGGTCGAAGGCGAGCCACGAACCGTCGCCGAAGTGGGCGTAGGCCGCGGTTTCGCTGCGGCGGACGCAAAGGCCCCGACGCTCGAGCCGTCTGTCCCACGGCCATTCGTGAGTCGCGCGGCCGATCAGCGCCGTGCGCGTGTCGAACTCCCAGTGCGCCGCCTCGCGCCACCAAGGCGGATCCTCCCCCGCCAGGAGGGGCGTGAGCGGAAGCCCGTCGCACTGAACGGGCGTGGGCAGGCCCATCGCCTCGCAGAGCGTGGGGAAGACGTCGATGTTCTCGGTGAAGCGCTCGATGACGAGGCCGCGCCGGGCATTCGCCCTGGGATCCCGCACGATCCCCGGAACGTGATAGCTCTCCTCGAAGAAGCCGCCCTTGCCGATCAGTCCGTGGTCGCCGAGCTGCTCTCCGTGATCGGAGGTGACCACGATGGTGGTCTCGTCCCAGGCGCCGTTCGCCCGCAGCGCCTCCCACACTCGCCCAAGCTGAGCGTCGACCTCGCTGACCATGCCGAAGTACTGCGCCCGGAGTTTCGCCAGGGCGGCGGGATCGGTCGGCTCCGCCATCGCCGGACTGGCCCGGAGTGCTCGGTAGAGCGGGTGCTCCACACCGCCGGCCGGGATCGGTTCGATCGCCGGATCCCCATCGTAGAGGCCGGTGAAGGCGCCCGCCGCCGCATACGGAGGATGTGGCCGAAGGTGGCTGAGATGGGCGAACCACGGGCGGTCCCGCCGGGCCAGCCAATCAAGGAAGCGGTCTGTGAGGAAGGCCGCCATGCTGTGTTCAGCCGGCCTCTGCGGCTCTGTCGCCAAGGCCTCATGCGGGTCGTCCGGGACAGGATGGCCGTGGTCGCGAAGCCATTCTAACCACGGCGTCGGCTCGCCCATGGGCAGGTGGACGCCCAGGTCGAAGCCCGGCAGCACCTCCTCATAGGTTGCAAGGCGCGGATCGCCCGGCCCGTCCGCCTTCCGCGGATCGAAGGCCTGGTCGGTGTAGCCGAACAGGGTCGGCGCATAGCCCGCTCGCCGGGCGGCCTTGGCGATGGTGTCGAAGCGGGCGTCCAGCGGCGTGCCGTTGCCGACCACCCGATGGTTCATCTGGTAGAGGCCGGTATAGAGGCTCGCCCGCCCTGGCCCGCACGGCGCAGCCTGGCTGTAGTGCCTCGCGAGCCGCGCCCCCTCCGCTGCCAGCCGGTCGAGATTCGGCGTGCGAACGACCGGATGCCCCGCGCACGAGAGGCAGTCGCCGCGGAACTGATCCAGGGTGATCAGCAGGATGTTCATTGCGGTTGCGGGCTAGCACCGCTGGCGGGACCTCGCCAGCCGGTCCGCCGGCGTCCCGCCGGCTCTTCCTGCCTTCGGCGCTCCCTCGGCTGCCAACAGGGCCGAAGCCGAAAGTGAAGAGCCGGCGGGACGCCGCCGGACCAAAAGGGCCAGCGGTCCAAGGTGGCTCCGGGGTTTGCAGGCGCATGGTGAAGACTCGTATAGGCGGGACGGGGGAACCACACGCCTAGAGGACTACGCTTGCCCAGCGACATCGAGATCGCCCGCGCCGCGCGCCTGCGGCCGATGCCCGAGGTCGCCTCGCGCCTGGGCGTGCCGGACGAGGCCCTGATCCTCTATGGGCGGAACAAGGCCAAGATCGATGGCGGCTTCATTCGATCGCTGGAGGACCGGCCGGAAGGCAAGCTCGTCCTGGTCACGGCGGTGAGCCCCACGCCCGCGGGCGAAGGCAAAACCACCACGACCGTGGGCCTCGGCGATGCGATGAACAGGATCGGCCGGCGCACGGCGATCTGCCTGCGCGAACCCTCGCTTGGCCCCTGCTTCGGGCAGAAGGGCGGAGCAACGGGCGGTGGTTACGCCCAGGTCGTGCCGATGGACGAGATCAATCTCCATTTCACCGGCGATTTCCACGCCATCACCAGCGCCCACAACCTGCTCGCGGCGATGGTCGACAACCACGCATACTGGCGCGAACGCCCCACCATTGATCCCAGGCGTGTGGTCTGGCGGCGAGTCGTGGACATGAACGATCGGAGCCTGCGCGAGATCGTCACCTCCCTTGGGGGAAACGGGGCGCCGACCGAGAGCGGCTTCGACATCACCGTCGCCTCCGAGGTGATGGCGATCTTCTGCCTGGCGCGCGACCTGGACGATCTGGTGGAGCGGTTAGGGCGGATCGTCGTCGGCTACGGGCCTGCTGGCGATGCGATCACCTGCGCCGACCTGAAGGCCCAGGGCGCCATGGCCGCCCTGCTGAAGGACGCGTTCCAACCCAACCTGGTGCAGACGCTGGAGGGGTCGCCGGCGCTGGTCCATGGGGGTCCCTTCGCCAACATCGCCCACGGCTGCAATTCTGTGGTCGCCACCCGCACGGCGCTGCGGCTGGCGGACTACGTCGTCACCGAGGCCGGATTTGGCGCCGACCTGGGCGCGGAAAAGTTCTTCGACATCAAATGCCGCAAGGCGGGGCTCAGGCCTGGCGCCGCGGTGGTCGTCGCGACGATCCGTTCACTGAAGATGAACGGCGGCCTCGCGCGCACTGACCTCGAGCAGGAGGACGTCGAGGCTCTTCGCCGAGGTTGCGAGAACCTGGGCCGGCACGTCGCCAACGTCAGGCGGTTCGGTGTCCCAGTGGTGGTGGCGATCAACCACTTCACGACGGACACCGCCGACGAGGTCGCCGCGGTGGAGGACTATGCCGCGTCGCTCGGCGTCGAGGTCTCGCTCTGTCGACACTGGGCCGAGGGCTCTGCGGGGGCCGAAGACCTGGCGCGCAAAGTCGCCGCTCTGCTCGACGCCGGCGAGGCGGACTTCCAGCCGCTGTACCGGGATGACCTGCCCCTGTTCGAGAAGATCGAGACAGTGGCGCGGGAGATCTACGGGGCGGCCTCGGCGAGCGCCGACCGCGCCATCCTGAGCCAGCTCGCCCGCTGGCGCCGCGAAGGTTTCGGCGAGCTGCCCGTCTGCATGGCCAAGACCCAGTACAGCTTCTCCACCGATCCGGCCGCGCTGGGAGCGCCAAGCGGCCACGACGTGCGCGTGCGCGAGGTCCGGCTCGCCGCCGGCGCCGGCTTCATCGTGGCGATCTGCGGGGAGATCATGACCATGCCGGGCCTGCCCAGGCGCCCCGCGGCCGAGCGGATCGGCCTGGACGAAGATGGTGAGATCGTCGGCCTGTTCTAGGCGTACGACCGGGGCTCTATAGTTCCGGCGAACTTTGCAAGGGACCAAGAGGCGATGCGCTACGAGATCTCCGGCAACGTGATGCAGACGGTCGGCATCGACCTCGCCCCCGGCGAGTCGGTCTACAGCCAGACCGCGACCATGGCCTGGATGACCGATGGCGTGCGCATGCACACCAACACTGGCGGCGGCCTGTTCGCCGGCCTGAGGCGGAGCCTGACAGGCGGCACCTTCTTCATCACCGAATTCTCTGGGGAGAACCGGGGTGGCCACGTGGCCTTCGCCCCACGTTTTCCCGGCACGATCATCGCGCGGGAGCTTCGGCCCGGCGAATCCCTGATCTGCCGCAAGGAGACTTTTCTCTGCGCCGAACGCTCGGTGAGCCTCGACCTGGCCTGGCAACAGAGGATCGGTTCGGGCTTCTTCGGCGGCGCCGGTTTCATCCTGCAGCGCGTCACCGGCCCGGGCGTGGTGTTCCTCGACCTGTCCGGCGAGGTCGTCCAGCGCCGCCTCGCCCCCGGCGAGCGCCTGTTCGTCCATGCCGGCCACGTGGGCGTGCATGAGCCGACCGTCGGCTTCGACATCCAGATGGTGCCCGGCTTCCGCAACATCCTCTTCGGCGGCGAGGGTCTGTTCCTCGCCAGCCTCACCGGGCCAGGCGACATCTGGCTGCAGTCGATGCCGATCCTCAACCTGGCCGAAGAGATCGCCCGCTACCTGCCCGGCGGTGCGCACGACGGCGGAGCGGGCAATGTCGCCGGCACAGTGGCGGGAGCCGGCCTGGTGGGCGGCATCCTCGGAAGTATCTTCGGCAGCGAGAACTGACGGCGGCGCTGTTTCGCGACAAGGCGTGTGTCTCTAAGCTCCAACCCAGGACATGAGCCGGGGGAGGAGCAGATGAGCGAGTTCCTGTTCCTGATGCTGGATGGCGAGGTCATCCGCTACTGGTCCGAGGACCAGCAACGGACCGCGGTCGCACGGATGGACGCCTTCACGGCTCCGCTCAAAGCCGCGGGCCGTTGGAAGGACGGTGGGGGTGTCGGTCCGGACTTCGACGGCGCGCGTGTCCGCGTGTCGGGCGGAAGTACGACGGTCGTGGAGGGGCCGTTCGACGGCGCCCATCAGGTCGTGGGCGGCTTCATGGTCGTGGAATGCGAATCCCGCGACGCCGCCATCAAGCTGGCGAAGCAATGCCCGGCCGCGGAATGGGCGCCTCTCGAAGTGCGGCAGCTCTGGCGGCGCTAAGGCGCACGAAAAGCATCCCGCAACGTCTTGATCCTCCCGTTGAGGTCGACAAGGTCGTCGACCGTCATCCCTGCCTTTCCATACAGGGCGTCGGCCAGGGCCTTGGTGTTTGCACGCACCGCGCGGCCCTGGTCGGTGAGCAGGACCTTCACCTGCCGCTCGTCCGCCGGATTGCGCTGGCGGACGACGTGACCCGCCTGCTCAAGGCGCTTCACTAGCGGAGTTATCGTGCTGGGTTCGAGATCGAGGCGCGCGGCTATGGCGCCGATGGTCTGCTCGTCGCCTTCCCAGAGGACGTTGAGCACCAGGTACTGAGGATAGGTCAGGCCAAGCTGATCCAGCCACGGCTTGTAGGTGCGGCTGACCGCCATGAACGCCCCGTAGAGCGAGAAACCGAGCTGCTCGTCCAAAGGCAGGGGGAACATTCGCTCCACGATCTTCGGCTCCCAGGGTTGCGACGACGATAATTTATATCGCGATAAAAAACTGATTGACAGCCCATTAAGCGCGGGCATAGTTTTACTTATCGCGATAATGCTTATCGCAACCGACAAAGGGGAGAACAAACATGTCGAAGATCGGCGCCTCGCTTGCTTCCGCCGCCGCGCTGGGACTCCTGACTGGAGCCGCCGCCGGCCACGCCGCGCCTGCCGGGGCGATCAAGAACGTCGTCCTCGTCCACGGCGGGTTCGTTGATGGCTCGGGGTGGGAGGGCGTCTACGACCTCCTCACGAAAGATGGCTACAAGGTCACCATCGTCCAGAACCCGACGACGACGTTGGCGGACGATGTCGCGGTCACCCGCCGCGCGATCGCCGCCCAGGACGGCCCGACCATCCTCGTGGGCCATTCCTACGGCGGTGTCATAATCACCGAGTCGGGCTCAGACCCCAAAGTGAAGGGCCTCGTCTACGTGGCGGCCTTCGCGCCCGACACTGGCGAGTCGGTGTCTTCGCTGATCGCCAACCCTCCGCCCGGCGCGGCGACGCCGCCGATCCTGCCGCCGCAGGACGGCTATCTGTTCCTCGATCGCAAAAGTTCGCCGCGTCCTTCGCGGCCGACGTGAAGCCGTCCCAGGCGGCGTTCATGGCCGACTCGCAGGTGCCGTGGGGCGTCGCCGCCCTGAACGGGCAGGTGACCACGCCGGCGTGGAAGTCCCGGCCGAGCTGGTACCTCGTCACCGCCGACGACCGGATGATCCCGGCGCCGGCGCAACACCAGATGGCGGCCCGCGCCCACGCGACGGTGGTCGAGACGGCCGGAAGCCACGCGGTTTATGTGTCGAATCCGAAGGTTGTCGCCGACCTCATCGAAAAGGCGGCCCAGGACGCCTCGGAGTAACCCCGCGAGCCATCCGGCGCGCTCGCCTGGACGGGACCCCGAAGCTCGCCTTTGGGGTCCCAGTTCGTATTTCACTGCCAGATTGCCGAACCAGCCGACTGGCACGGGTTGTTTTTGGACGATCAGATCATCAGCCACGAACCTCACGAACAACGCGAACCAGCCGAAGATCGTGATTGCGATTTCGATACGGACCGCTCGAGGACGTCGGTTGCGGTCAGGGTTAAGTGTTCATGTAGTTCGTGAGGTTCGTGGCTCGTTATGCGTTGAGGAATTCAAGAGCTAGGCCAAGTGGTGTTAGTCCGCCTCTATCCTCTTGCGCCGGAAAGTACACCAATGACCGAAACCCGGATCGGGCGTGTGGGCAAACCCTCCGTCCGCGCCTTCACGCCGGCGATCCACCCGGAGTGGTTCTCGGGCAATCACGAGCAGAGGCTGGCTCGGATCCTTGGGATCACCCAGTTCGGCGTGAACCATCTCACCCTCGAGCCCGGCGCCTATTCCGCCTTGCGCCACTGGCACGAGCAGGAGGACGAGTTCGTCTACGTCGTGTCGGGCGAACTCGTGCTGATCGACGAGAACGGCGATCACCCCCTCACCGCGGGGATGTTTGCGGCCTTTCCGGCCGGCGAGGCCAACGGCCATCACATCGCCAACCGCTCGTCCTCTCCCGCAAGCATCCTGTCGATCGGGACCCGCCATCGCGGCGAGGAAACGATCCACTATCCTGACGACGCCTTGGGGACAGCAACTGTCGTACGCGACGCGAGAGGCGACCGCGCCGAACCTTGACGCCCTGTCGCAAGGCGGCCGCCCCGCTCACTGAAGGTAGTCGTGGACGACCCGGCCAAGGCCCAGGGTCAGATCGCAGACCAGGTGAGAGGCGGAGACCATTTCGAGCACCGGCAGTTCCGCGACCGGCGCGAGGGCGTGCTCAGCGAGAGAGAGGGCGCCGGGGCCGGTCCAGGCGCCCTTCATCCGGATATCTTCGAGCGAGTACTCCACCAGTTCGCAGATCCTCGGCGAGCCGTCGACGTGGGGGATGATCTTCAGGAGGTAGTTCGGGGCCAGGAGGCCGGCTTTGGTCGTCTCAGCATCGACCTCGCGATGTTTGTATCCCATCGTGCCCGTGGCGACGCGGACCGGCCCATAGTCCAGCGAGCCCACGAGCGTGTCGATCTCGGCGCGGAGGCTGGGCTGGGCCAGTTTCTTGGGGAAGCCCCAGAGCTCGCGTCCGCCGGCGATCGGCGGGTGATCGTTGAGGAACATGCAATGGGTGTAGCTGCCCTTGCGTCCCTGGAAGGACACGGGAATGACCTGTCCCGCCTCCGTGTAATCGCCAAATCCCGTCGAGTCCGGCATGCGGATGAACTCGAACTTCACGAGCGGGGTCTCGACCTCCAGCGGTTCGGGGACGAGGGCGCGAAGCTTGTCCGGGTCGGTGCGGTAGGTGAGCGTGAGGTATTCCCGACTACAGAAACGATAGGGACCCGGCGGATAGGCGGGCGCTGTCAAAGGCATGGCGAACGCCCGCTCGCGGACTTCCGTCGCTTTCATTGCAAATCTCCGATGGATACTGCGAGGCGGCCAGTTCGGCCGCCCTATTCGCGGCCGTTCACGGCGAGGTCGAAGGTGAACACGCCTTCGTCATTGGCCGGCCGCTTCAAGACCTCGGGGTGGCGCAGAGTACGGATGGTGTCGTTGTATCCGGACCGCCAGTGCTTTTCCATGCTTGCGCGTGAGAACTCATGGTCCTTCCAACCGCCCTCATAAGATTCTGACCGATAGATGACCTGCACCAGGTTGTAGACTTTCTGCTCCGCCATCTTGATCAATTGCGCGTATTCGGTCGCGTGCCGGGTCTCGTCCGGGAGAGCCTGGAGTAATTTCGAAAGGGTGTTGCGGAACCTCTGCGTCTTCTTGAATTGATCGGAATTGGCCCGCGTGCGGCTGGAAAACTGGATCTCTTTCTGGCGGTTCTGCACGTCGACCATGGTCCGCGGAAAGGCGCCGCGCGCGCTCCACAGGTCCACCTGGAAGGCCAGGGTGTCCTGACAGGGGCCAAACTCCAGCACCCACTGCAGGGGGGTGTTCGAAACGAGCCCCCCATCCCAGTAGAACTCACCGTCGATCTCGATCGCCGGGAAGCCGGGCGGAAGGGCGCCGCTGGCCATGACATGTTCCGGCGCGATCGTATGGGTGGTGTTGTCGAAATAGACGAAGTTGCCGGTCGCGACGTTCACGGCGCCGACGCTGAAGCGCGTGGCCCCGGAATTGATCCGGTCGAAGTCGACCAGGCGCTCGAGCGTGGCCTTGGCCGCGGACGTGTCATAGTAGCTGGTCGCCTCGAGCGTGCCGGGGGGCTCGAACCACGGACTGAGCCTGCGCGGCGAGAAGAAGCCAGGCGCCCCAAGAGCGGTGACGACGCCGGCGCTCATCTGGTTGGCGAGGCCCCGCGCGAGATCACCGCGGGGCGCGAAGGCCTGCGCCGGTCCCAAGGACCAGGGATCTGCATTGAGAAGCTTCTTCCAAAGCTCAGCGCCGGCGTCGATCCATGTCGCCGGACGGGCGCTGCTCGCAACAGGTTCAGTGGTCGGCGGGGGCGCCGATGGGTTCTGGACGTCGCGGCCCTCGCGCCGGACGCCGACGAGCGGGTTCGTCGTGACGAGTTCCCAGAACTGTCGGAGCCTTTCCAGCCTAAGCTCGGGTGGGTTGCCGGCAATGAGGGCCGAGTTGACGGCGCCGATGGAGATTCCGGCGACCCAGTCGGGATGGAGGTTGGCCTCGGCAAGGCCCTGATAGACGCCGGCCTGATAGGCTCCGAGTGCGCCACCCCCCTGGAGGAGCAGGGCGATGCAGTCGAACTCCGGGCGCTGATCGCGCCGCAGGGTCTTGCGGCGAGGGCCGCCGTACGGATCTACGCGCACGGGAAACCCTCCAAATTGGTCGTTTCCATCTCTCATACCTCTCAGTCCCGTGCGCCGCGCAGCAGCTACGCCGCGGCGGGCGGAGCCGTTAGACACCGTCGCCGCAACGGAGTGTTCCCTTCACGTGAACAGGCGTCGCCTGCGGACGCCGGAGCGGTCCGCGTGGCCGGCGAACCTCGATCTGCCGATCGCAAGGGGCGGTCTTCGTCAGCGCGGCGGTCATTTGCGAGAGAAGGACGCAGATCTGGTCGACGTAAATCGACTTCCGCCCGGCCCTCCCGGGTCGGCTTCATGAGGCTTCAATCGTCATGAAGGCGTGGCGCAACGGGCGTATCGTCGGTGCGGGAAAGGGAGACGCCAAATGTCGGACGATCACGGCCGCTTCATCTGGTACGAGCTGATGACACCAGACCTGGAGGCGGCGAAGGGCTTCTATGGCAAGGTCGTGGGCTGGACGACGCGCGACATGCCGATGGCGAACGGCGCCTATACCGTGCTCGAGGCCGCGGGCGCGGGCGTCGGCGGCGCCATGATCCTGAGCGAAGAGCACAAGGCTCAAGGAGTCCCACCGAATTGGACCGGCTACATCTGTGTCGATGACTGTGACGCCGCGGCGGAGAAGGCCAAGGCGCTCGGCGGCAATGTGATGAGGCCGCCAACTGACATTCCGGGCGTCGGCCGTTTCGCCATCATCAGCGATCCGCACGGCGCAGTGACCGCGATCATGAAGCCCGTCCCCCCTTCGGACGCGCGGCCCAGGGCGCCGCGAGGGACGCCGGGCCATGGCGCCTGGCACGAGCTCTATGCGGGCGACGCGGAGGCCGACATCCCCTTCTATCAGAAGCTGTTCGGCTGGACCGAGACCGGAAGCTTCGACATGGGCCCGATGGGCGTCTACCACCTCTTCGGCAACGCCGATGGCCAGGTGGGCGGCATCATGACCAAGCCCGCCCAGATCCCGGTCGCCTGCTGGAACTACTGCTTCGAGGTGGAAGATGCCGACGCCGCGGCCGAGCGGGTGAAGCAGGCCGGCGGCGCCGTCACACAGGGGCCGATGGACGTTCCCGATGGCAGCCGGGTCGTTCAGGTGACAGACCCGCAGGGCGTCAACTTCGCGCTGGTGAAGACGAAGATCTAAAGGCCTCTACCGGACGGGAGCAGTCCTCCGCGTATGGGCCAGCCGGCGCAGGAGACTCGCGGCGAGGGCCAGCACCAGGGCGACGCCGAGCGCCTGCTTAATTGCGTAATAGGCCTTGCGGTTCTTCGCCTTCAGCGGCTTGCCGAGCTGCAGCACGGCGTGGACCGGACCGAAGGCGCGGTTGAGGGCCCCGACGTGCTCGCCTTCCACGTTCTGGGTGGATGTGGCGTTCATCACCGTGCGCATGACCAGACGGTTGATCTGGCGCATCGGCGAGTGCAGCGGGCGCTCGACATCGGCCAGGAGGATCAGGCGGCCGCGGTCCGTTTCGTTACCGGCCTCGTGGACGTACGTCTCGTCGAACACAACGCCTTCGCCGTCGCGCCACGAATAGCGCTCGCCGTCTACCTCGATCCAGCAGGCGTCGTCGTTGGGCGTGTCGAGGCCGAGGTGGAAACGCAGACTGCCGGCGAATGGGTCGCGGTGCCTTCCGAGGACCGCGCCGGAGGGCAGGAAGGCGAACATTGCACCCTTGATCGACGGCGAGGCCTGAAGGATCGCGGTCGTGACCGGACACGACCGCCGCGCCGATGGGGGCGTCTCGCCGTACCAGCGCAGATAGAAGCGGGTCCAGCCGCGCTTGAAGAAGGTGTGGAAGCCCAGGTCATTGGCCCCCGTGGCCGCGGTCACCGCGCCGGCCTCCATCAGGGCTCGGCCCTCGGCGGCGATCTCGCGCCAGCCGGCCGCCACGGCCTGCAGCTCCGGAAAGGCGTCGATCTCAAGGTAAGGCGTGGCTGAGACCTTGGACGCTGCATAGACCAGCAGGTTATAGGGTGCGGTGAAGGTGGAATGGTCCGTGAGCTGGCGCATGGGCGCCAGGCGCGCCTTGCCCCGCAGGTGGAGCGCCAGGCCCGAGGCCGCGAACATCGCCGGCGCCAGGACCTCAGGCCGGGCGAGGAGAGCCAGCGTGGTACGCGACTGTGACATGACCTATTCCTGGGCCGGCGCCCCCTCGCTCATGAGCGCGCCTTCCCACCGCGCGACCGCCGCAGCGGCGAGGGCGTTGCCAATCACATTGGTGGCGCTGCGGCCCATGTCCAGCAGATGGTCGACGGCGAGGACGAGCAGCAGGCCCGCTTCCGGAAGGTGGAAGACTGGCAATGTCGCGGCGACGACCACCAGTGCGGCTCTCGGCACGCCGGCGATCCCCTTGCTGGTGACCATAAGCAGCAACAACATCAGCACCTGCTGTCCAAACGGCATGACGATGCCGTAGGCCTGCGCGATGAATAGGGTCGCAAACGTACAATACATCATCGACCCGGTCAGGTTGAACGAATAGCCAAGCGGCAGGACGAAACTGGCGATCCGCTTGGCGACCCCGAACGTCTGCAGGCCATCCAGCAAGCGCGGGTAGGCGGCCTCCGAGCTGGCCGTGGAGAAGGCGATGATCGCCGGTTCGCGAGCCGTTCCCGCGAGCGCCCCCGCCCGGCGGCCCACCACGGCGAGGGCGACCAGCCCCATGAGGAGCCACAAGAGCGCCAGCGCGAGATAGAAGCTGCCGACGAAACCCGCATAGCCGAGAAGGACCGCGGGCCCATGGGTGGCGACCGTGGACGCGAGCGCGGCGAAGATCGCCGGCGGGGCGAACAGCATGACGTATCCGGTGAGCTTCAGCATCACCTGAGCGACCTGCTCGGCCAGGGCCAGAATCGCCGGGGCGCGCTCCTCCACCGCGGCGACCGCCGTGCCGAACAGGACGGCGAAGACAACGATCTGCAGGATCTCGTTGTCCGCCATCGCCTTGACGACGGAAGTCGGGACGAGATGGACGACGAAGTCCTTCAGGCTCAGGCCGCCTGGAACCATGCCTTTGGGGCTGGCGCCCGCCGCGACGTGAAGGCCCAGGCCAGCCCCCGGATGGAGCAGGTTCACCATCATCAGGCCGAACAGGAGCGAGACGATCGAGGCGCCGAGGAACCAGCCCATGGTCTTGGCGCCGATCCGCCCGATCGCCGCGCTGTCCTCCATGTGGGCGACGCCCACCACAAGGGTGGAGAAGACCAGCGGCGCGATGATCATCCGGATCAGGCGCAGGAAGATGTCGGTGACGAGCGACAGGTCCTCGGCGATCGCCTTGAGCGCCACGGGATCGCGCACGCTGGCGTTGATGGCCCAGCCGGCGGCGACGCCGCCGACCATGGCCAGGGCGACGAAGAGGGCGAACCTTCGCCGCACTGCGTGAGAACCCCGCGGTAGAGCTTAGGCCTTCATCCTCGTCGGACCCATGAAGTCACGCTTGCCGAGCGGCACGCCCTTGCTACGCAGGATGTCGTAGGCAGTCGCCGCGTGGAAATAGAAGTTCGGCAGGGAGAAAGAGAACAGGAAGTTCTCCGCGGTGAAGGGCATCTCAAGGCTGCGCATCTTGAAGACGACGTCCTTGCCCTGGGTCGCGTCCAACTCCTCGCGAGTGACGGCCTTCAGCGCCGTGAGCGTCTCGGCGACGAGCGCCTGCAGGCCGGCGTAGTCGTGCGGACGCTGGTCGGTAGGCGGCCCGAAGACTCCCGACTTGACCCCTTCGATAGCGTCCACCGAATGGTGATGGACCGAGACGATCTGGAAGCGCAACGGCAGCATGTCGTCGAACAGACGCGTCTCGACCAGCGCTTCCGGATCGAGGCCGTTGTCCGTGCAGTGCGCCAGACCCCGCTCGAGAAAGCCGGCCACCGCCGTGGACGTCTGGATGTAGTTCGCCACCGTCGCGTCGTAGAGTGAGATCGCCATCGTCGTGTTCCCTCCTGGATGTTACGCTGGCGTTAGAGCCGGCGCCGGGCGGGGGCAAGGGGCGACTACCCCCTGAACCGCCGGTTGAGCTTGCGCATGCCGCCGATCCAGCGGCCGTAATCGGCGGTCTTGCGGCGCATGTAGTCGAGCACCTCGGGGTGCGGCAGGATCAGGAACTCCTCGGCCTGGATGGCGCGCACGCAGGCCTCGGCCACGGCGTCGGGTTCCATCATGCCGTCGATGCTCGCCACCCCGTCCGGATTGCCTGCCGTCATCGCGGTGCGCACCGCCTGGGGGCAGAGCACCGAGACCTTGATCCCTTGGTCGCCGTGCGTGATCGCCAGCCACTCGGCGAGACCGACCGCCGCGTGCTTGGTCACCGCATAGGGCGCCGAACCGATCTGCGAGAGCAGGCCGGCGGCCGAGGATGTGTTGAGCAGGTAGCCGCCGCCGCGCGCGATCATCCGCGGCACCAGGTGGCGGGCGGCCCAGACGTGGGCCATCACATTGATGTCCCAGATCCTCTGCCAGGCGTCGTTGGGCGCCTCTGCCCCGCCGCCCACGCCGATGCCGGCGTTGGAACAGAAGAGGTCGATCGGCCCCGCCTGGGATTCCACGGCCTCGATGAGGTCGACGATGTCCTGCTCGCGCGAGACGTCCGTCCGGAAGGCGAGACCGCCGATCGCCTCGGCGGTCTCCCGGGCGCCGGCTTCATTACGGTCCGCGCAGGCCACCTTGGCCGCGCCTTCGGCGGCAAAGCGGTGGGCCATGGAACGGCCGATGCCGCTGGCTGCGCCCGTGACGACGATCACCTTGTCTTTCAATTCCATCGGGGATCTCCGAGCTCAGCCCATGTTGCGGCGCTGGGCGAGCGCAGCGACGCTCGCCTGGCCGATACGACCGGCCTCGTCATAGATGGCGCAGGCGCCGAAAGCGACGCCCTCGCTCGCCTGATGGTCGACGACTTCGAAGCCGATCCACTCGCCGACCGGGACGCGCGCCAGATAGAGCGTCACGTCGCTGTTGATGTAACCCAGGCCCGCGTCGCCGGCGTTGGCGAAGGGGCTGGCGAAATCGGCGGCCACCGCGACACGGGAGAAGGGCGTCCACGCCTCGCCCTCGATCAGCTCGCGCACCTCGCTCATCCACAGGCGCCGGGGCCCGACGTCGCCGAAGGCGCCAGTGATCGGGCGGGTCGTCCACATGCCGCCCATGCCGCCATTCCGGACCGGCTCGGCGATGTCTGCGGGCGCCGGCGCATCCCAGTTCGGCGGCGACCAGACCCGACCCGGCGGAGGATCGGCCCGACGGAGGAATTGGCAGGTCGCCCGTGCGGAGCTCTTGCCACCGCTGAACAGCTCCGCCTCGACCAGCCGCAGGCGCGAGCCTTCGCGGACCGGCCGCACGACCACCTCGATCGGCGACAAGTCCGGCAGGCGGTACATGTCGACGGTCAGGCGGGCGGGCACGAAGGCTGGATCGCCAAAGCCCCGCTCGATCTCCCGGCCGAGCAGGCCGATCACCACCCGACCGTGCAGCGATTTCGGATCCCAGGGGCCGCGGCACGCCGGCGTCGGGACGAAGCTCTCGCCGTCCCGGCGGAAGAAGGGCTCGGCGGTCGTCACGGTGTCATTCCAGGCGTGCGGTACACGCGCCCTCCCTTCATCACGAAATCCACATGTTCGGTGGCGGAGATGTCCCGCGTGGGATCGCCCGGCATGGCCACGAGGTCAGCCAGGGCGCCGGTCTGGACGTGGCCGAGATCTTCGTCACGGCCCAGCACATGCGCGTCGGTGGCGGTAGCGGCGGTGAGGGCCTGGAGCGGGGTCATCCCGTCCCTCACCATCCACTCGAGCTCGCGCCAGTTGGTCCCGTGGGTGAAGACGCCCACGTCGCTGCCGTCGCCGATCGTCACGCCGGCCGCGAGCCCTGCGCGGAATGCCCGGGCCGACTGCTCCATGGCAGGCGAAGGCGGTCCACCCTCGTGATAGCGCCCCGAATATTCGCTCGTGGCGACGACCGCGGTGAGGGTCGGCATCCAGGCGATGTTCTTGGCGGCCATCTGGCGGAAGATTTCGTCGGTGCCGCCATAGCCGTGTTCGATGGTGTCCACCCCCGCGGCGATGGACCGGCGCATGCCCTCGGGCGTCATGGTGTGCACGGCGACCTTGCGTCCGAGGTCGTGCGCCGTGCGAACCGCCGCCGCGAGCTCTTCCTCTGAGAAGGTGGCTTCGGTCTCGCCGTCCGGGCCCACGCGATAGTCGGCGTAGAGCTTGATCCAGTCGGCGCCGCGGGCGGCCTGGTCGCGCACCGCCTTGACGATGCCCTCCACCCCGCTGGCCTCCTGCGCGCCCTGGGGCAGGTCGATGTCGGGCCGCCACTCGCGCTTGGAGGGCCCGTAGGCGCCTTCCGCCACGATGGCGCGCGTCACAACATAGAGGCGCGGACCATCGATGACCCCGTCCTCGATCGCGTGCTTGACGGCTACATCCGCCTCGCCTGCGCCCTCGGTGCCGAGATCGCGCAGGGTGGTGAACCCGGCCATGAGGGTCGCCCGCGCCTGCCGGCCCGCCCGGAGCGTGCGGTAGTAAGGCGACTCCTTCAGCACCTGATCGTCCCAGCTCGCCTCGTTGTAGGGGTGCAGCAGGAGATGCGAGTGGAGATCCATCAGGCCGGGGATCAGGGTCTCGTCCGGCAGGTCGATGGCGCGCGCGCCGGCAGGGGCGCGCACCTCCGCCGCCGGTCCGACCGCGGTGATGCGCTCACCCTGGACCAGCACCACCCAGCCGGAATGGACCGGCTGGCCGGCCGTCCAGACCCGCGCCGGACGCAGAAGGACTGCGCCGGTGGGAGGCTGGGACGCGCTGTGGGCGGAAGAGGCGAGGCTGAAAGCGGCGAACGCCGCGAGGAGCCTGGACCTCATGCCTTGCCGTCGCGGCTGGGGTCGATGAGGAACTTCTCGCCGGTGGTCTTGCGGTTGTAGGCCGCGATGACGTCCGGCTGCAGGGCCTCGGTCAGCGAGATTGTGCGGGTGTAGTGGCTGGCGAAGGTGGTGGTGATCTCCCGCGCCACACGCTCGCGCAGGGCCTGCGCCCCCGCCGGTCCGATCTTCTGCAGGAACGGCGTCAACAGCCAGCCGCCGAGACCCCAGGCCATACCGTAGCCGCGGGTCAGCTCCGTGGGCGACAGGTCGAGGCCGCCGTAAATGTAGACCTGCTTGTGAGTGGTCGAGCCATAGCGGCTAAAGGCGCCGCCCTTGCGGCTTTGCGCGGCTTCCATAGCGGTGAGGATTTGGCCTGCCAGCCGCCCGCCGCCGATGGCGTCGAACGCGATGGTGGCGTTCGTGGCCGAGACCGCCTCGATCAGCCGGTCCATGAAGTCCGGCGTCGACGAGTCGCAGACATGGCGCGCGCCGACGCCGCGCAGGATGTCAGCCTGCGCCTGGCTGCGGACGATGTTCACCAGCTCGATGCCGTCGGCGAGGCAGGCCTTCTGCAGCATCTGGCCGAGATTGGAGGCAGCCGCGGTGTGGACGAGGGCGGGATGGCCCTCGTTCTTCATGGTCGCGATCATGCCGAGCGCGGTCAGCGGATTTACGAAGCAGGAGGCTCCCTGCTCCGGCGTCACGCCCGCCGGAAGCGGCAGGCAGTCGGCGGCCTTCATGGTGCGGTATTCGGCGTACATGGCGCCACCGAGGACGGCGACCGTCTTGCCCATCAGCGCCTGGGCGGCGGGTGAAGAGCCGGCTGCGACGACCACGCCGGCGCCCTCGTTGCCCACGGGCATCGATTGGCCCACTCGCGCGGCCATAGCGCGAACACCTGCGGGCGAAACAGGCGCGGTCAGGACGGCCGAGGCGCCCGAACCCGAGAGCCGCGCTGCGCCGACGTCCGCGGGTCCGATCAGCAGACCGAGGTCCGAGGGATTGATCGGCGTCCCCTCGATGCGCACGACAACTTCATCGGGACCAGGCGGAGCGATCTCCACCCGCTGCAGCGAGAGCTCGAGTTCCCCGCTGTCCTTGATCAACGACCTGAGCTGAAGTCCGCTCGCCGGCGCGCCGCTGGCCATGGTGTCCCTCTCCCTCTTATCGGCCCGTCGGGCCGCGATCTTGCCTTCGCCATGCGCTTTGCGCCTACGCCCGCCGCCGTGCAACCGGCGGACTCTGGCGACACGCGTGAAGGGCGGCTAATTCAGGGCGACGGGAGGAAGGCCAAATGGTGAAATCGATCCGGGACTTGCGCCGGTGGACCGGCGTGGTGGCGGCAGCGGCCGTGGCGCTTGCCAGCGGCGTCGCCGCGGCGGATCCGGCCAGGGACGCCGCCGACGCCTGGCGCACCGCGCACGAGAAGGCCATCCTCGGGGAGTTCACCGACTTCCTCAGCCTGCCTGACGTCGCCACCAGCCAGGCCGACATCGAGGCGAACGCGACACATCTCGAGGCCATGCTGCGCGCCCGTGGATTCGAAACCCGCCGGCTGTCGGCCGGACCGGGGACGCCGCCCACAGTCTTCGCCGAGATGAAGGTCACCGGGGCGAAGCGCACCGTCCTCTATTACGCCCACTATGATGGCCAGCCGATCGGCCAGGCGGGATGGCTCTCGTCGCCGTTCCAGCCGGTGATGCGCACCGGAGCCCTGAAGGATCATCCCACGGTCGTCGACTGGCGCGCGGCCGCGAAGATCGACCCCGAATGGAGGATCTACGCGCGCGGCTCCGGGGACGATCGCGCCACCATCGAGGCCCTGCTCACCGCCATCGACGCCCTCAAGGCGAAGGGGCTCAAGCCCTCGGTGAACGTGAAGCTTTTCTACGAGGGCGAGGAGGAGCAGGGCTCTCCTCACCTGGCGCAGATCGTGTCTGCGAACCGCGACCTGCTCAAGGCGGACCTGGTGATCATGGGCGACGGCCCCATGCATCAGAGCGGGCGCCAGCAGGTGAACTTTGGCTCTCGCGGCGTCGCCGGCTTCACGGCCACGGTGTATGGCCCCCTGCGCCCGCTGCACGACGGCCACTACGGAAGCTGGGCGCCCAGTCCGGCGGTGGAGATTGCCCAACTGGTGGCCTCGCTCCGCAAGGACAACGGCGACATCGAGATTCCGGGAATCTACGACAACGTCAGGCCGCCCAGCGCCACCGAGCGCGCCGCGCTCGCCGCACTGCCCCCGGTCGAGGATGATCTGGCTCACTCGCTGGGAATCCAACCGATCACGAACGAGCGCCTGGACGACAGCTATTTCCGGCCAACACTCAATGTGCGCGCGATTCATGTCGGCGACACCGGTCCCAACGCCGCCAACGCGATCGCCACCACGGCGAGCGCCTCGTTCGACTTCCGCCTCGTGCCCGGCCAGACGCCGGAACGAGTCCAGGGGCTCGTTCGCGCCTATCTGGAACAGCAAGGCTGGTTGGTCACAGACCAGCCGCCCGACATGGCCACCCGCCTGGCCCATGCGAAGATCGTGAAAATCACCTGGGATCCGGGCGCCTCCGTCGCGGTGAAGACCGACATGGACGCCCCCGCAGCCAAGGCGGCGGTCTCAGCCATCGAGCGCGTCGAGGGCGCGCCGATCCTGCGCGTGCCGATGGTGGGCGCCAGCTCTGGCATCGCCGTGATCGTCACGGACCTCGATGCGCCCATGGCCGGCGTGAGCATCGCCAACTACGACGACAATCAGCACGCGGAGAATGAGAATCTCCGCCTGGCCAACCTGTGGGACGGGATTGCGGTCTACGCCGGACTGCTGAGCGAACTGACCTGGTGAGCGACTGCGCCGCACCGCGCGCCGGACCTGGCCGCGCGGCTGACTCAACCCTGACTAGGGCGGCGCGCTCTGGTCGGGGATTTCGACGAGGTCGACCACCAGGGCCCGGTGGCTCGCGCCGATAGGGGGACTCACCCAGGCGCCGGCCGTCTCCCAGGCCGGCCCGGCGTACAGATGATCCAGGGGCAATACCGGTATCGGCCAGTCCCCGCCAAAGAGCCGGGCGGGCCAGCTGAAGTCCGCCCGGTCGCGGCGGGTAAGGCCGAGGCGCGCGTCCAATCTGCGCAGCCTGAATGACCACGGCGCGAGATTGAAGTCGCCTCCGATGATGAGCCGATCCTTCTCGTATCGCTGAGCCAGGGCCGCGATGCGGACGACAGGCACCCGAGGGTCCCTGGAGCCGGTCCCACGGAAGGGCCGGACCAGATGCGTCGCGATGATGTCAGCCGGACCGTCCGGAGTGGCGACCCGGGCGCGGGCGAGATCCGGCATCTCCTTCCAGTCCCTGGCCGAGAAGGGAAAAGGCGGCGGAAGGAGGGGCTGGCGACTGGCGATCCCCGTCCACGCCGTGCCGCGCCGCCAGTGAAAGCCCTGCCGTTCTAAGGCCGCGCGGATGGGCGGGACCACGTCGTCCACGAATATGACGTCCGGCTTCTGCGCCGCCAGCCAGCGCGCGATCCGGTCCGGGTCCTTCACGCGCTGGCCGCCGACGTTGATCTGGATCACCCGCAACGGGAACCCCGAGCCCGTGGCGACAGGTCGTGCGGGCGCGCGCAGCAACTCGGGGGCCATCAGCGCCCCGGCGGCCGCGATCCCTGCGAGGCCGGTGATCAGTATGGCGACCCGCGTCGGCCGCTTCAGGAACAGCGCCGCAGCGACCGCCGCGACGGAGCCGGCGAGCCACAAGGGCGCCAGGTCGGCCAGCAGGTCGAGCGCGACAGACCATCGCCCGCCCTGGGCTGCCAGGGACTCGGCCAGGCACACGCCGGCCAGGACCAGCCAGGCTCGGTCGAAGCGGATTTCATGCAGGCGGCGGGGCAAGCGACGAGCCAGATGTCCATAGCAAGAAGCCCGGCCTTTCGGCCGGGCTTCCGCAGTTCAGATCGGTTCGGATCCCAGAAGTGTGGATCAGAACTCGATGTGGATGGTGGAGCGCCGGTTCAGCGGCTCCTTCACGCCATCCGGAGTCGGGACAGCCAGGTCGGACTTGCCGGTCCAGCTGACTTGCAGGGACTGCTGAGAGACGCCCAGAGCGACCAGTGCGTCCGCCGTGGCTTTCGCGCGGCGCTCGGACAGACGCAGGTTGTAGGCCACCGAACCGGAGGTGTCGGTGTGGCCCACGACCACTTGCTTGGTCGAGTGACCGTCGGTCGCGTACTTGGCCGCGTCCTGAAGCACATTCTGCGCCTCGGGCGTGATCACATACTGATCGAACGGGAAGTAGATGACGTAATCCCGCGTCGTATAGGTCGGAGCCGGCGGCGGCGCAGGAGGCGGCGGCGGCGGCGGCGGCGGCGGGGGCGGAGGAGGCGGCGGGGGCGGCGGCGGGGGAGGCGGCGCCGGCGGCGGAGCGAACGAATACCGCAGGCCCAGCGAAACCGACTGATCCCGGAATCGTGCATTCCAGGTGTCGCCGGAATTCACCTCGACGATCTTGGCGCCCGAGCCGGTGAGGTAGCGATAGGTCAGGTCGACGTTGACCCGATCGGTGACGGCGTAGGTGAGGCCGCCGATGCCCTGGTAGGCCAGGTCGGCGGGCTTGGAATTGACATACACGGGCGTGCCCGCGTCGACGCCGGGCGGAAGGCCGGGGCCGACGGCGAACCCATTGAGATTGGTGCGGGTGTAGTTGACGCCGAGGCCGCCGCCGACGAATGGCGTCAGGCGAGAGTGCGGCAGCAGGTCGATCAGGCCGTTGACCATCCCCGTCCACTGATCGGTGGAGCCGTTGGGGCGGAAGCAGGAGCCGCCGTTGAAGGCGCCCGTGGCGTCGTCAAACGCGATCGTGCTGTTGTTGTTGCAAATGTAGATCGGGTTGGCGCCGCCGTTGGCAGAGACGCCCTTGATCGTGGCGGGCCGATAGCCGCCTTCCAGTTCAAGGCGGAAATAGGGGCTGAAACGATAGCCGGCGCGAATGAAGACGTCGACGTTGGTGAGGGTTTTCTCACGGAATTCCGCGACCGCCGGATTCTCCGGGCGCCAGTCGGTCCCCTGGATTTGGTGCGCGCCAACGTCCACCGCGCCGTACCAGCCCGGGGTTGTCGCCGAGTACGGAGCAGCGCCCAACGCCATTTGGGCGAGGGCGGAGCCCGCCACGAACATCAGGCCCATTGCGGACCCGGCCAGTAGTCTTGGTTTCACTTCAACCCTCTTCGTTGACGCCCCCGCCGCGCGTGACGAGCAGCTGTTGATCGGTCTTGCCTGCGCGCGCCCCCGACGGATTGCTGGCGGAGGTCCGCGCCGCATCCACCGTCCGACGTACGGACTTCGTTGCGCAGAGTAACGAGGGAATTCTGCGTTTCAGAACACTTCTAGCTACATTTTGTCGCGGTGTTGCCGAAATGCCAACAGCCGGGGCCATATCTCGGGCAACCCCCCGCTCTCGGATCGCGGCTGATGGCCCCGATCCAGACGCCGCGCCGGCGCCATGCGGCGGAGCTCTATTCGAACCCGACCTGACGCCGGAACTCCAGGGGAGCAACAACATTGGCGACGGGCTCGAGGCCCGCGCCGACCCCCCGAATGACCACGGTGCCGAAGTCCAGCAGGCGCCCTGTCAGGCTCTGATCGATCACGACGCTCTCGACCTTGTCCCGGTTCATCTCGATCGATCTGCGGGACAGCACGCCGCTCGCATAGATAACCCGTCGATTCGTCACGAGGATCCTTGTCGCCCGGATCTGGGCCCAGATCGCGAGGATCTGAAAGAAGGCCGCCGCCAGCGCGATCGCCGCCATCGCCAGCAGCGCCGAGCGCACCGGCCCGTTGGGGATCAGACTGGACGCGAGCGCGCCGCCGATGGTCACGCCGGCCGGTCCGATCGCCGAGGTGTACAGTATCCAGTGCAGACCCGTGCGGTAGAGCACGCGCTCCCCCGGCGCGAGCATCTGTTCAAGCCTACTCATATTCATCCCCCATCCGGATAGACTTGGTCGTCCGGCGCGCCGCATTCATCCGGCGTCAGCTCCGCGACCCATCGTGGGCGGACGCCCCATCGGCCTCGACAGCAGACCACCGCCGCCTTCCTTGTTGCCCTCTTTTACCTCGAAAAAAGGCCAGATAGTCGGACCTGGCAAGATCTATACCTAAGAGAATCTTAGCGATTTGTTTGAGCGCAAAGCAAATCATAATATATAATTCTTAAAATGTAGCGTCAGTTCGCGGTTGACCACGAATGGCCTTCCGGGCGACGCCCCGTGCGAAATCGCCCATTTGCCGGCGCAGAGACGGGTTCATCGCCAGAAAGCGAGTAGAATCAAAAAACTAGATCGCCGCTCCGATGCAGTCAGCGCCGCGCGTGCGCTCAGTCGGCGGCACGCTGAATTCGGAGTAAATCGCTTCCACAAAGCTGTGGCTGTTTCACAATGTGTTCATCGGGGTCGCGCGCGCCGAAATGCAGCATTGCGTCTGTTCGCCCAATGTAATTTCTGCCCCAATCCCTCGACGGGAAATCCGGGTTACTGGTGATTTAAAAAGATTTTAATGTCTATATCGCGCCGTCTGTGGTTGGTGACGCTGGCGACCCTGCTGCTGCTGGGTTCGGTCCTAGGCGCCGTGCTCAGCGCGATTCGGCAGTCGGACTCGGCCGGCGAGGCTCGCCGCGCAGCGTTTTCTCTGATCATGCAGATGGACGCGGTCGTCACGGATCTGAGGGACGCGGAGTCCGCGCAGCGCGGCTACATCCTGAGCGGACGCGATTCCTACCTGAAGCCCTTCCCGATCGCTGTCCGGCGATTGCCGGGCGAGGTCACAGGCCTGCGCGCGCAGTCAACCAACGATCCGGTCCTGCTGGCGCAGGTCGACCGGTTGAGCGAGATCGTTTCCCTCAAGACGGCCGAGCTTCTGGAGGTCATTGCAGTTCGTCGCGCCAAGGGGTTCGACGCCGCCCTCGCCATCGTCAAGACAGACCGGGGCGAGGCGCTGATGGAGCGGGCCAGCGCCCTGGTGGACCAGATGGGCGAGAGGATGCGCGCCAGGGCGGAGCAGAGGGTGCTCGCAATGCGGAGAGCCGATTCCCGCCTGGTCGCGATCGTCACATTCGGCGGCCTGCTGATCGCCGCCGTTTCCGTGATCATCAATTCCTGGGTGATCCTTTCCATCAGGCGACAGTACGACGCGCTCGACCGCGGCGTGCGGCGCATCGCCGAGGGAGATCTCACCACCGACATACCGGCGGCCGGCGGGGGCGACTTCAAGCGGCTGGCCACGGCGTTCAATGGGATGATGGCCGATCTTCGCGCCGAGCGGATCGGCCGCGAAGCCGCCGAGACGGCGCTCGCCGGCTCCAACGCGGCGCTGCAGACCTATGCCGACAACCTCGAGAGGAAGAACCAGTCGGTAGAGGTGCTCAGCCGCCTCGCCGCGCGTCTTGCAGGATGCGCCGACGAAGTCGAGGTCGTCGAGGCCGTCCGGCGATTCGCACCGCATCTCGCCCCGTCGAGCGCGGGGGCGCTCTATGCGCAGCACGGATCCGAAGGGCCGCTCGAGAAGGTCGCCGAATGGTCGAACCCGGTCGCAGCCCCGGCGCAGGTCGACCCGCGCGACGGTTGGACCCTCGGCCAGGACCTCTCGCATCAGGGCGCGGCCGCCGCCCAGCGCTGCCTGCCGCTCATCGTGCAAGGACAGACCGTCGGCCTTCTCTATCTCGAAGAGCGCGACCCCAGCCAGAGCCTGCCAGCCGCAGACCTCGGCGTGCTCGCCGACACGATCGGGGCGACCCTGGCCAATCTTCGGCTGCGGCAGAATCTCAGGGACATGTCGGTGCGGGACGCGCTCACCGGGCTCTTCAACCGCCGCCACCTCGCCGACAGCCTGCCGGAAGAGCTCGTCGGCGCCGCACGGGCCAACGAGCCCCTGTCGGTGGTCATCCTCGACCTCGACAACTTCAAATCGTTCAACGACAGCTTCGGCCACGAGGCGGGAGATACGGTTCTGCGTGAAGTGAGCCAGGCGATCACCCGCAACGTCAGGCTGGGAGACACCGTCTTCCGGTACGGCGGCGAGGAATTCATGGTCGTGCTGCCGCGTGCAGGAGCCGCCCAGGTCGTGGCGCTGGCGGAGCGGGTGCGAGCTGCGGTGCAGGAGCTCCGGCTTGGCTACGGGGGGGAGACGATGTGCGTCGTTTCGGCGTCTCTGGGCGTCGCCACCTTCCCGAACTGCGGCGCGAACGCCGAAGCGCTCATCCGCAGCGCCGACAATGCGCTCTACAAGGCCAAGGCCGAGGGAAAGAACCGCGTCGCCCTGGTCGAAGCCATGGCGGCCTGAACCCCGCGCCATTTGGGACGCCGGGCTCAGCCGCCAACGCCGCGTAATCCTGCCGCAAGAGTTGCAATGTTAACTTAGTTTGTTAAGTTGGTACGTGCTTCGCCAACTTAGCTTCGACCTTCACGCCCTGACGGCGCGACTGGATCGCGCCGCGGACCGGATCCTCCAGGAACGGGAGTCGCTCTCGTACGTGCGATTCATGGTCCTCTTCTGGATCGGTGAGCTGGGACCCAGCACCCAACGCGAGGTCGCGGCGCGCCTGGGCGTCACAGACCCGTCCGTCAGCCGAATGATCGCCGTTCTGAGCGAGCTTGGTCTGATCCGTCACGAACCAACGAAGGGGAACCGGCGGGCGCTGGCGCTAACCGCAGAGGGCGAGGCAATCGTCCGCCGGTCCTGCGCCTTCCTCGAGGCGGAACTCGAGAAGCTCATCACTGCAAGCGGCGTGCCCTACGAGAGCTATGCCGCGCATACCCGCCGTCTCATTGGAGCTCTCCATGAGCGCTGAACTGCCGCGTGCGACGGTGATTCCGTCATTCGATGGCGTTCCCATTGCATTCCGTTCCGTGGGCTCCGGCGAAGCTGTCGTGGTGGTCGGCGGCGCCCTGCGGCGCAGCGACGACTACCTGACGCTGGCGCAGACGCTTGCTCGTTCGTTCTCGGTGCACGTGATCGATCGCCGTGGCCGCGGCGAGAGCGGCGAGCAGGGCAGCGACTACTCAATCGAGATCGAGCGCCAGGACCTTCTGGCGATTCAACAGGCGACCGGCGCGCGCCTCGCCTTCGGCCACAGCTACGGCGGACTCGTCTGCCTCGAGGCGGCGCTGAGGACATCTGCCTTCGACGGCGTCGCAGTCTTCGAGCCTGGCGTCTCCATCGACGGTTGCTTTCCCACATCCTGGCTCGCCCGCTCCCGCGCGCTCCTTGAGCGCGGCGACGACTGGGGGGCGATGGTTTGCATGGCGCAAGGCGCCGGCTTCGCTCCGAGAATGATCGCGAGCGCGCCGTCATGGCTCGCGCGCATTCTGATGCGCGTCGGCGTCAGTCGAAGGGAGTGGCAGGAGATGCGGCCGCTGCTGAGAGTTCAACTGGCGGAGATGGGCGAGGTCGCGAAGCTCGATGGCCGAGGGGACCGCTACAGTAAAGTTAGTTGTCCGGTCTTGCTGCTCGGCGGCAAGTCGAGCCCGCCGACAATTACGCTCCACGCCCTCGAAACCCTGAAGAGGACCCTGCCGACCAGCGAGCTCGTCCTGTTCGACCGCGTCGGCCACACCGGCCCCGATCGGGAAGCGCCGGCCCTTGTCGCAGAGCGCGTCGAAGCGTTCTTTCTTGAGCTCCTGCGCGCAAAAACAGCACACAAGTCAGCAAGTTACTGACCTAACGAGACTTCCTCACCCGCGTTAGCGCGGTGAAGGTCCGTTCAGGCGGACCTCGAGTCCGTCTTTGCTCTCGACGCACGTCGACACGCGTGTTTCCCACCCGGAGGTACACGATTATCCAATAGATGGGCTCCATGAGGTGCGATGTTCGCTCACCAATTCGGTGATCCAGCGCCCTATCTATCAGATAGGTAGGCAATCCGCTGAATATCATCGGTTTTTTTGCTGATCCTAGTACAGGAGCCTTGCTGTGAACGACATGTCTCAGCCGCCGAAAAGCGAAGCTGTTCCGGTAAGCGACTTCTACGAGATCACTGAGACCTTGCCTGCCGAAGAACTCGCCACTCTCAAGTCGGTCCGGTCGTTCATGGAAAGCCGGGTTTCTCCAATCATCAACGGGTATTGGGCAGACGACGCCTTCCCGTTCGATCTGCTGCCTGCATTCCGTGAACTGAACATCGGCGGCCTGGGCCTCGAGGGCTACGGGTGCCGCGGCGGCAGCCAGCAGCTATTCGGCTTCGTGATGATGGAGATGGCGCGCACCGATCCCTCCATCGCCACCTTTTTCGGCGTCCACGACGGCCTAGCCATGGGGTCGATCTATCTCGACGGCTCGGAGGAGCAGAAGCAGAAGTGGCTGCCGCCGATGGCGCGGCAAGAGAAAGTCGGTTGCTTCGGCCTGACCGAACCCCTCGTCGGTTCCGGAACCGGCGGCGGCCTGACGACGACCGCCAGCCGCGAGGGCGATACCTGGGTCCTCAACGGCCAGAAGAAGTGGATCGGTAACGCGCCCTGGTGCGATATTTCAATCATCTGGGCCCGCGATGTTTCCGACAATCAGGTCAAGGGCTTCATCGTCGAAAACAAGACCACGCCTGGTTTCAGTGTCGAGAAGATCGAGCACAAGATCGCGCTGAAAGTGGTGCAGAACGGCCTGATTACGCTCAAGGACTGCCGCGTCCCCGAGGCGAACCGGCTGCAATCGGCCAACTCCTTCCGCGATACCGCGCGTGTACTGCGCATGACGCGCTACGCCGTGGGTTGGATGTCAACGGGCTGCCAGATGGGCGCCTACGAGCACGCGCTTGCCTACGCCAAGGACCGCAAGCAGTTCGGCAAGCCCCTGGGCGCGTTCCAATTGATCCAGGATCTGCTGGCCAGGATGCTCGCCAACGTCACCGCCTGCCAGTGCCTGATGCTGCGCCTGTCCCAGCTCGACGACGAGGGCAAGCTCGCCGATTACCACGCCTCGCTCGCCAAGGCGTTCTGCACGGCCAGGATGCGCGAGACGGTCGCCTGGGCCCGCGAGCTGTGCGGCGCCAATGGCATCGTCGTCGACTACAACGTCGCCCGGTTCTTCGCCGACGCCGAGGCCCTCTACTCCTACGAGGGCACCTACCAGATGCAGAACCTGATCGTCGGCAAGCAGGTCACGGGGCTCAGCGCCTTCGTCTGACGCCCGCGCCAGGGCCACCGGCCCACCGCACTCCTCGCCCACGCCCAACTGCCGGAGACGCTCGTGAACGCGCCTGCCTCCACCTCGACCTTCGCCAACCTGCTCTATGAGCGGCGCGGCGCCATAGCCTACGTCACCGTCAATCGCCCGACGGCGCTGAACGCGCTCGACACGCCGACCTGGGCGGAACTGAAAGCCGCGTTCGAGCACATCCGCGACGACGCGGAGGTTCGCGGCGCCATCCTGACCGGCGCCGGAGACAAGGCCTTCATCGCCGGCGCCGACATCGGCGAGCTCGCCAAGGCGACGTCTGTCCAGGCCGAGCAGTCGAGCCGGCTCGGCCAGTCGGTGCTCGATCTGATCGAGAACCTCGGCAAGCCGGTGGTCGCGGCCGTGAACGGCTTCGCGCTGGGCGGCGGCTGCGAGACGGCGATGGCCTGCACCATCCGCATCGCCGTTGAGACCGCCCGGTTCGGCCAGCCGGAGGTCAAGCTGGGGCTGCTGCCCGGCGGCGGCGGCACCCAGCGGCTGCCGAGACTGGTCGGCAAGGGCCGCGCGCTGCAGCTGATCCTGACCGGCGAGATGATCGACGCTCGGGAAGCCTGGCGCATTGGCCTGGTCAACGAAGTCACGGCCGCCGCCGACCTGATCCCGCGCGCGGAGGCAATCCTGCGGCAGATCTTCGCCAATGCTCCGATCGCCGTGCGCTATTCGCTCGAGGCGGTGAACGGGGGAATGCAGACGAGCCAGGCCCAGGGCCTGCTCCTCGAGGCGGCTCTGTTCGGCGTCTGCGCCGCCACCGAAGACAAGGCCGAAGGCGCCGCGGCCTTCCTCGCCAAGCGACCGCCAAGCTTCCAGGGCCGCTGACGCGCCGGCCGTGACCGACCCCTCATCTCGAACGCAGACGGAGCATTCCATGTCCGGTGACAACATCTTTTCGGGCCTGAAGGTCGTCGATCTGGCGAGCTTCATCGCCGGCCCCGGAGCGGCGGTGATCCTGTCGGACTTCGGCGCCGACGTCGTGAAGGTCGAGCCGCCCAGCGGCGACACCTGGCGCATCGGCTACAAGGTCCCGCCTGAGCCGGCGGCCGAAGACAACTATCCCTGGCACCTGAACAACCGCAACAAGCGGGGGCTGGCGCTGGACCTCAAGTCGCCCGACGCCAAGGCCGTCGTGCAGCGGCTGGTGGAATGGGCTGACGTCCTGATCGTCAACACGCCGCACCCGGCGCGCAAGAAGCTGGGTCTCGAGTACGACGACGTGAAGGTCTGGAACCCGCGGCTCATCTATGCCGACATCACCGGCTTCGGCAGCCAGGGCCCCGACGCGCATCTGCCGGGCTTCGACATCACCGCCTACTGGGCCCGCAGCGGGCTGTTGTCGCTGACCCGCGACGCCGGCGCCTCGCCGACCTTGCCGTTCTCCGGAAGTGGCGACCATGCGACCGCCGTCGGCCTGTTCTCGGCGATCGTCACCGGCCTCTACCGGCGCGAGCGGACCGGCGAAGGCTCCTACGTGAGCACCTCGCTGCTGGCCCAGGGCGTCTGGGCCAGCGCCGTCGCGGTGCAGGCGGCGCTCGCTGAGGCGACGTTCTATCCGCTGCATGACCGGGCGGCGCCGGCCAACGCCACTTTCAACGTCTACCGCGCCGCCGACGACACCTGGTTCCTGCTCGTCATGTCGCCCGACAAGTGGGCGGCCTTCCCGACCGCGATCGGCCGGGCGGATCTGGCGTCCGATCCGCGCTTCGCCGATCCGGGCAAGCAGAAGGCCAACGCCGTCGAACTCACGGCGATCCTCGACGAGGTCTTCGCGAGCCAGCCGATGGCGCACTGGGCCGCGGCGCTGGACGCCGCCGGGATCCCCTTCGGCGTGGTCCGCGAGCCCGCCGACGTGATCCACGACCCACAGCTCGCCGCCAACAACATCGTTGTGCCGCTGGAGGGCGCCGGCGGCAAGCTGACGTCGACGGTGAGTAGCCCGATCCAGGTCGAGGGG
>DASXGR010000078.1:0-2330 GCA_036488935.1 Caulobacteraceae bacterium
CCTCGCCCTGCTTCGAAAGCTCGCCCTCAACATCCTCCGACAGCATCCCGACAAGGGATCCATCAAGGGCAAGATCAAACGCGCAGGATGGGACGACGCCTTCCTCCTCTCCCTCCTCGGCCATATGCGATAGCCCTGCCCATGAAGGGGGAGGAGAGCGCGTTGGAATCGACCCGCGTCCTCAGTTGATCACCGCTTCAGCGAACCGCTCCATCTCCTCGTATTGCGGGCTCATCTGCAGGAGGAGGAGGTCGAGGCCGGCGGCTTCGTAGGCGGCGATGCGTGCGCGGATCTGATCGGCTGTGCCGATCAGGTTTGGCCGCAGACCGCGGTTCGAAACCGAATATTCCTGGATCTTCAGCTCCCGCTCGAGCTGAGTGCCGGACAGCCACTGATCGAAGTTGGCGAAGCCAGGCGCCTCGGGATCGAGGGTGGTGATGCGGGCTACCTCTTCCTTCGCTTCGGCTTCGGTGTCGCGCACGATCGCGTAGGCGGCCATACCGAATGTCATCGGCGGTTTGCCGGCGGCTTCGCGACGGCGGCGCATGTCGGCGATCTTGTCCGCAATCACCTCGGCGCTGTCGCCGTGCATAACATAGGCGTCGCACTGGTTCGCGATCATGGTCTTGGCGGCTTCGGACTCGCCGCCGGCGTAGAACACCGGCCGTCCAGCCGGTTTCGGTTCGCAGATGGCGTCCGCGAGGTTGTAGCGCTGGCCCGCATAGTTGAACCGCGGCTCGCTCCAGAGGCCCTGGACCACGTCCAGCCACTCGCGCGTGCGGCCATAGCGGTCGTCGTGCTCGTCGAACTGCAGGCCGTAGCTCTTCGCCTCCTCCGCCCACCAGGAAGAAACGACGTTCAGCGCGAGCCTGCCGTCGCTGATCTGGTCGATATTGGCGGCCTGTTTGGCCAGCAGGGCCGGGTGGTGGAAGTTCGGCCGTACGGCGACCATCAGCTCCAACTTGCGGGTCACTGCGGCGAGGGCGGCGGCCGTCGACCACGCGTCGAGCGCCGGCTGGTCGGTTCCCTTGATGTCGTTGAGATTGAGCTCGGCAACCAGGGTAAGGTCATAACCGATCTCCTCGGCCCGCTGGCACAGGCGGCGGGTGTAGTCCCAGGTCGCCGCCATGCCCTCGTCGCGGATGTTGCGCAGCCAGCCGCCGAAGACCGGAGTCCAGAAGCCGTACCTCACGCCGCCGCCTCCGCTCGGGCGCCGATCAGGCCGATCAGCCAGTCGACCAGCCGATCATGGGGATCCCATCCGAGCACCTCGAGCGGCTTGGCCACGAAGTTGGAGAGGGCGTTGAGGTCGTAGAACCGTGGGACGCCGTCACGGTCATCGACGATGTACTCGATCCCACCCAGATCGAGGGAGGCGGCGCGGGCAAGACCTTCGACCGCCGAGATGATGGACGGCGGCGGTGTGTAGGCCTCGATGGTGATGGTCGGCTTGTCGGCAATGCAGACGTCAGCCGGGCACAGATCGAAGGTCGAACCCGCGCCGTTGAGGGCAATGGCGTAGAGAAAGCGGCCGTTGAGCACCTCGCAGCGGATCACCCGGCCGTCCCGCGCCGGCACGTAGTCCTGCACCAGGACCACGCCGTCCACGCCCATGGGCGCAAAGCCGTTGGCCGCGGCGTCCTCCAGCATCTCCGGGTCGTCGTAGCGGATCATGCCCGCGCCAGAGCCGCCGACATTGGCCTTGACCATCACCGGATAGCCGATCTCCGCGGCCAGGCGCGGCAGGTCGGCCTGGCGGTGGGCGACGCGCGTGCGGGGCGTCTCCAGTCCAAGGCGGCGGAACAGGCTGAGCTGGCGGGCCTTGGAAAGATCGTAGGCGAGCGGCGCGGTTCCGTTAATCACGCGCGCGCCCAGTCCCTCCCAATGGTCCAGCGCCGCCAGGCTGTAGAACAGGGCGTGCTCGCTCTGGCGCAGGAAGGACGACATGGCGAGGCGATTGAAGATCACCGGCGCCGGTGCGCGCGGGTCGGCGGGATCGAAGACGTGATCCTGGATCTGGATCGCGCTCCACGAGACGCCTCTGGCGTCGAGGGTCCGGAACAGCGGCTCGAACCATTGGGGGTGTTCATAAAAGACGGCGAGATCGGGCACGCGCAACTCCGGCGACGTCGACGAAGGATCGGCGTCTCTTATCCCCCTCGTCTGCTCGGCGGAACAGCAGGCGAAGAAGGTCAACGCAGAGGCGCGGAGACGCAGAGACGCAGAGGGGCTTGGGCTGTTCCGCCGATGCGTCGACGATTGAGATGTCTGGCTTGATTGCGCCTTCGGCGCGGTCAGTCACCGCGAGATGTTCAGCCCTTCTCCGCGTC
>DASXGR010000125.1:0-34646 GCA_036488935.1 Caulobacteraceae bacterium
GAAGAGCGTAGTCTTTCCCGCGCCGCTCCGCCCGACGACGCCGAGCGCGCCGCCTTGCGGAACGGTGAAGGTCGCCCCGTCAATCACCCAGGGGCTCCTGTCGGCGTAGCGCATCCTGAGGCCCTTAACCGCAATGTCGAAGCGATCCGGAGTGCGGCCGTGCTCCGGATCGGCGACGGCTGGGCGGGCGTCCACGATCTCGAAGAGGCGGCGTGCGGCGGCAGCGGTTTCGCCGAACCCGTAAAAGGCTGCGGGCAGTGCGGCGACCGCCTCGAAGCTCGCCAGCACGCCCAGCGCGAGCATCGCCAGGTCGGGGCGGTCGAGACGGTGCTGAGACACGAGCGGGATTACCGCCACCAGCGCGAGCCACATGGCCAACTGTCCGACGAGACCGGAGAGCGCCTTGGACATCCCGGTGATCCAGGCGGTCCGCTGCTGCTCCGCGATCATCCCCTCGCCGACGGCGACGACATGGGCGCGCTGCCGGCGGATGGCGTCGTAGATGAGCAGTTCGCCGAGCCCGCGGCAGGTGTCGGCGACGGCGGACTGAAGCGCGGCGCGCATCTCGATCAGGCGCCGGCCGGGACGACGTCCGAGGCGCAGCGCCAGAAGCGGAAGCGCGACCCCCGCCAGGAACAGCCCGCCCGCGTCGATCAGCGCGATCTTCCCGTCGACGAACGCAATCGCCGCCACGACCAAGACGCTGGCCACGGCGGCGACAACCGCGGGCGCGAGGACGCGCAGGTAGAAATTCTCGAGGCTGTCGATGTCGGCGCGGATCCGGCTCAGGAGATCGCCGCCGCGATAGGCCTGCAGACGCGCGGGGGCCAGCGGCTCCAGATGACGGTAAAACCAGACCCGCAGTTCGGAGAGCAGGCGCAAGGTCGCCTCGTGCGTCACAAGCCGCTCCAGGTAGCGGGCGCCGGTACGCGAGATCGCCAGGCCACGGATGGCCGCGGCGGGCGCGAAGGTGTCGATCATCTGGGTCCCGAGGCCTGCGATGGCCATCGCGGCGATGAACCAGCCCGACAGGGCCAGAAGCGCCACATTCGACACAACGACCGTCACGCTCAACGCGACGCCGGCGGCGATCCAGTTCCGATAGGGTCTGAACAGACGGAGCAGACGCAGAACATCCCTCATGCCGCTCTCTCCTGCAGGTGGGCGGAAAGGCGGCCGTAAGACAGGGCGTCCGGCATGGCCGCCTCCACGATCCGCCCATCCTCGAGCACGAGCACGCGGTCGGCGGCGAGCGCGACCTCGAGGTCATGGGTGATGAACAGCATGGCGCTGTGCGCGCATCGGCGGCGGAGAGCCCGGATCACGCGCGCGGCAGTCTCGCGGTCCAGGGCCGCGGTCGCCTCGTCGAGCACCAGGACGTCGGGGTGTTTCAGGAACAGACGCGCCAGGGCGACGCGCTGGATCTGTCCGCCCGAGAGCCCCTGCCCTGCGTCGCCGAGCCGTGTGTCGAAGCCATCGGGCAGGGCTTCGATGAACTCCGCCGCCGCGGCCGCCTCAGCCGCAGCCGCCACCGCTTCCGGCGAAGCCGCTGGATCCCCGAGCCGGATGTTCTCCGCCACGCTGCCGAAGAACAGCGTGCTCCGCTGCGGCATCCAGCCGAGGCGAGCCCGCCACTCGGCCGGGTCAATTTCGCTGAGATCGATGCCGTTGACGAGGACGCGCCCGCACACCGGCTCGAGAAAGCCCATCAGCAGGCGCCCGATCGTCGTCTTGCCCGCCCCGCTCGGGCCGACCAGAGCCACGCACTCACCCTGCGCCAGGGTGAAGCTGATGTCCTGCACGCCCACTCCGCTCTCTGCGTAGGTGAATCCGACGCCCTCGAAACGGATGCGCAGGGGCTCGCCCGCCGGCGCCGACCGACGCCGGTCGTCTGCTCCCTCCGGCGCGGCGAGTTCGAGGCAGGCGATCAGGCCGTCCGCCGCGCCGATCGCCTCGCCGCGCGCATGATGTTGGGCGCCCATCTCGCGCAGCGGCCGATAGAACTCCGGCGCCAGCAGAAGGGCGAAAAAGCCGGGCAGGAAGTCCATGTGATGGGTGAGGAGCCGGAAGCCGATAAAGACGGCGACCATCGCTACGCCAATGGTGGCGAAGAACTCGAGCACCAGGGACGAGAGGAAGGCGACCCTCAGCACCTCCATCGTGGTCTCGCGGTATTCGTCGGAAATGCGCGCGATGGTGTCCGCCTCGCGTCGGCTCGCATTGAAGAGCTTCAGCGTGGTCAGGCCCTCGAGCACGTCGAAGAAGTGCGCGCCCAGGAGCGCCAGCCGCCGCCATTGCCGCTGATTGAGGCTTTCAGCCCCCTTCCCGACGATCACCATGAACAGGAGGAGGATGGGGGCCGTGATCGTCAGGATCAGGCCCGAGATCCAGTCCTTCGGGAAGACCGCCACAAGGATCGCCAGCGGCACGAAGGCGGTCAGCGTCCTCTGGGGTAGGTAGTTGGCGAAATATTTTTCGACGCCCTCCACCCCGTCGACCAGGACGCCCGAGATCTCGCCGCTCCGCTGGGCGCGCATCCAGGCGGGCCCCAGCGCGGCGATGCGGTCAAATAGTTGAGCGCGCAGCGCGCGCTTGATGCGCGCAGCGGCCGCGGCAGCCATCCCGTCCGCCGCCGCATTCGCCACGGCGCGCAGGACCAGGACGCCGAGCAGGGGAACGAGATAGCGCCAGACGTCGGCCAGCGCCCTCCCCTCGATCGTCACCGCATCGACGGCGCGCGCCAGTAGCCAGGCCTGCGGAATCAGGAGGATGCCCCCGATCCCTCCGGCCGTGGTGGCGAGCGCCAGAGGCCCGCGGGCCTGGCCCCGGCGCCGCCGAAGCCAGGCCTCGTTCTCCGCCGCCGTTCCCTGACGTGGAGAGAAATTCGCGGCGGCCATCCCGGATCTCCGCCCGACCGTCAGTGATGATAGCCGTGGAACTTCGAGAGCCGGCCCCGGAAGACCCAGATCTGATAGGCGTTGTAGGTGAACATCACCGGCAGGAAGCTCCCCATCGCCAAGGTGAACGAGGTCAGCGACAGCTGCGGGCTGGCCCCGCTGAAGATCGTCCAGTCGTTGGGAACGAGCCAGGGATACAGGGTGGCCATCATGGCCACGCCCATCACCACCGCGCCGGCGTGGTACCAGAGGAGCGCCGCGACATCCCGGTCCTGCGTCGTGGCGCGGCGCATCTGGACGATCGCATAGACGGCGCCGATCAGGAAAAGCGCCCAGACCCAGGCAGAGCTGCTGAACCACTTGGACGCGGCCCAGGGGAACTCCACAGCGCTCCAAGCGACAGTGACGACGACCGCGACGAGGGCGACATAGAAGGCCGCCTGCGTCCAGCGCGCGGCCTGCTCGCGGATCGGCTCGCCCTTCTCGAAGCGCGCGCGGACATAGAGCACGCCCGCCAGCGTGACCGCCACGACCGAGGCGACGCCGGTCCAGATGCTGAAAGGGCTGATGAAGGACAAGGCCCCCCCGGCATAGGTCGGCGTGTGACCGGGTTCAGGGGTCAGCACATAGCCGTGCAGCACCGCGCCGATCGCCACGCCTCCGAAGAAGGTGGTGGCGAGGCTCGAGAGGCCGAAGGCGAGGTCGGTGAAGCGGCGCGTCCGGTGGGCGAGATGGCGAAGCTCCATCGCCACCGCCCGGGTCATGATCGCCCACAGCGCGAGCGCAAGCGGGATAAAGAGATAGCTGAAGGTCGAGCCGTACACCGCGGGAAAGGTGGCAAAGAGGATTCCGCCGGCGACAACGAGCCAGGTCTCGTTCATGTCCCAGGTGCCAGCCATCGACGCCATGATCGCCCCGCGCTCGTGCTCGTCATCGACGAACAGCGAGAAGATCCCGGCGCCGAGGTCAGCGCCGTCGAGCGCGATGTAGAGAAGGACGCAGACGCCGAGCGCCACCCACCAGGCGAACGCCATCGCTTGCTGAATAGATGACAGGGGTTCCATCTTGGGTTCTCACTCGTGATTCTGCGTGAAAGCGGCCATCCCGCCTGGCGTTGGGCGGTCAGGCATGGCTGCGAACCGGGGGAGCCGGCGGGCCTCGTGCGCGGGCCCGTCGGTGACGACCGGGCTGTCCAGGTCGGGACCGAGGCGCACGACCTTGGTCATGAAGTAGAAGGTGGCGCCCGAGGCCATCAGTTCGAAGGCCATGAAGCCGACCAGCCAGCTTACGGCGAGCGTCAACGACATGTGGCTGACGCCGTCGGCGGTGCGCATCAGACCGTAAACAACCCAAGGCTGGCGCCCGACCTCACGCGTCCACCAGCCGGTCCAGATGCCGAGGTAAGGCAGGGCGACGCCCAAGAGCGCCGCGCGCAGGAACCACCTGTTGGCGCAGACCTTAGCCACGGACAGCCGTCCCCTGAAGGCAAGCCAGGCGCCCCACAGGGCGAGGAGGAACACCGCCGTGCCCACGGCCGACATCGCGCGGAAGGCATAGAAGGGGATGACGACCGGCGGGCGATCTGCAGCCGGGATCGTGTCCAACCCGGGGACGGCGCTGTTCCACGTGTGATTCTCGAGCAGGCTCAGCGCATGCGGGATCTTGATCGACCAGGCGTTGCCGTGGCCGTCAGCGTCCGGCCATGCGACGACGTTCCAGCTGGTGTTCGGCTCTCCATTGGGCAGACGCGTGCGATAGTGTCCTTCCATCGCGGCGAGCGCCGCAGGCTGATGCTTGGCCGTGAGCTGCCCCGAGGAGTCGCCGATAAAGATCTGCAGCGGCGCGATCAGCAGAAGGCTGAACACCGCAATCTTCAGCGGCTTCAGGAACAGCTCGACGTGACGCTGCTTGAGCAGGAACCAGGCTGAAACCGCGGCGACAAAACACAGCGCGAGTTCCACGGAGGCCACTTCGATGTGCCAGAACGCCACGAACGAGTCGGGATTGAGAAGGGCCGCGAGCCAGTTTTCGACTTCGAAGACGCCGTTCTTCAGCACGACGCCCGTGGGCGTCTGCATCCATGAATTGGCGTCGAGAATCCACCACGCCGAAATTGTCGAGGCCAGCGCGACGTTGAACGTCGCGAACAGGTGCATCCGCTTGTTGATCTTGCCCCAGCCGAACACCATCAGGCCGAGGAATCCCGCCTCGTACATGAAGGCCGAGATGGTCTCGTAGCCGAGCAGCTGGCCGACGAGCGGCCCTGCAGCCTGCGAGAACCGTCCAAACAGAATTCCGAAGGCCATCTCCATGGTCACGCCGGTGGCGACGGCAGCCCCGAAATTGATAATGAAGAGACGTTCGAAAAATCGGCACAGTCGATACCATTTTTCGTCATCGGTTCTATTCCATCGCCACTCACTCAAGAAGAGAATGATAGATAATCCGATAGTCAGCGGCGGGTATAGTATATGCATGGTGGTGATCCAGGCGAAATCGATCCTGGATATCAGAGTTGTCAGACCTGCTTCGGACATCTCTTCTCTCCGTGTTCAAGTCGACCGTCAGCGACGGTTGACCGGGCGACAAGCGGACCGGCTGCGTCCCGGCCGCTTGAGGCTCCAAGCGTGGCTTCAGAAGTCGCCCGCACCGACAGGAATCGGCGGCACGTTGATACCCTCGATACAGCCATACATTGTTGAAATATTGTATGGCTATATCGCGCACATCGGATCCGTGCGACCGCGCTGCAAGGGCGCCGAAGCCATACAATCAGCGCGCGCTGCTTGGGCGCAAAGGCCGCGACAGCGATCAGGGTGAAATATTCACGGTTCGGGCCGGCTGATGCCGGCGCCGTTCACTCGCTCGACTGAGCTCCCCCCGTCTCTCTGAAGGATAGCCGGCGACCCCATTCCACCGGAAGCCGGGGCGATCTTCCGCAGCAACGAGGTCTCCCCCGGTGAAGCGGTTCATCGAGCAGGTCAGGCTCGCCGCCCGTCGTCAGATAGGCACTGCGCTTGGGAAGTGGCGTCTGGCTAGAGCCCCTGTCCCTCAGGCAGGAGAGCGTCGGTATCCAGGCGGAAGAGGACGGCGGCCAGGTCCGTCTGGCGGAAGGGCTTGGCCAGCCACGGGAGGTCGGGCGCCAGGCCTTCGATTTCGGCATAGCCCGAGACGATCAGCACACGGGTGCGTGGGCGGCTCGCGCGCACCCTGCGGGCAAGGTCCACCCCCGTCATGCCGGGCATCATGTGGTCGGTCACGAGGACGTCGATTTGACCAGCGCCGTCGAGCAGGCGCAGGGCGTCGCCGGCATCGACGGCTTCGACGACGTCATAGCCGAGCTCGGCGAGCATGTCGGCGGTGCTCGCGCGGACAAGCTCCTCGTCGTCCACCACCAGGGCGCGCCCACGCGCCAATCTTGCCAGGGGCGTCCAGGTCCGGCGCGCTACGCCGGGCTCAGCAGGCTCGCTTACCGGAAGCCAGAGCCGAATCCGCGCCCCACGTCCCGGGGCGCTGTCGATTTCAAGCATACCCCCCAGCTGTGAGGCCAGACCGTGGACCATCGAGAGGCCGAGGCCCGTGCCACGCCCCACGCCCTTGGTGGAATAAAAGGGCTCGATGCAGCGGCGCAGGGTTTCCTCGCCCATGCCCATACCCGTGTCCTCGACGCCGATGGCGACATACTCGCCGGGAGCGAGGTTGTGGCGGCTCTCCCCGGCGACCCTGCGGGCGCTTGCCGAAATGGTCAGGACCCCGCCTTCCGGCATGGCGTCGCGCGCGTTCACGGCCAGGTTCAGCAGCGCCATTTCCAGCTGGTTGGCGTCAGCGCGAGCCGAGGGCAGGTCCTGGTCGAGCTCGAACTCGACACGGATGCGGGGCCCGGCAGTGCTGCAGATCAGCTCCTTCATGCCCAGGAACAGTTCGGAGACGTCGATCGGCGTGAGCTGCAGGGGCTGGCGGCGGGCGAATGCGAGCAGACGCTGGACCAGTACCCGGGCGCGCTCCGCGGACTGCAAGGCCGCGTCGATCAGACGCCGCTCACGGTCTCCTCCAACCTGACGGCGGTGCAGCATGTCCAGCCCGGCGATGATGGGGGTGAGCAGGTTGTTGAAATCGTGGGCCACGCCGCCGGTCAGCTGACCCATGGCCTCGAGTTTCTGTGACTGGCGCAGGGCCTCCTGCGCCAAATGGAGCTCGGCCGCGGCGGCCTTTTCGCCGGTGATCAGGCGGCCTGTGGCGTAGATCGTCCTGCCTTCCTCCTTTTCGAATCCCGCCACCCAGGAGATCCAGTCATAGTGGCCGGACTTGTGCTGGCAGCGGATCTCGAAGACGTCGGATTGGGGACTCGGCATCGATGGTTGGGTGGGGTCCTCGCCCAGCACACGGCCGATCGCCGACATGACGACCTCGTGATCGTCCGGGTGAATCAGATCGATCACGTTGCGCCCCGCGATCTCCTCGGGAAGCCAGCCAAGGATACGGGTCATGGAGGGATTGACGGTCAGAGCGATCCCGTCGGTGTCCATCACCAGCATGATGTCCCGGGAGAAGCGCCACAGGCGGTCCCGCTCGGCCGTGCGCGCCGCCACCTGCTGTTCGAGATCGGCAGCGCTCTGACGAAGTTCGTGCTCGACGTCCGGTCCGCCGCCCCCAGATCCTTCCCTACGGGACTCGCGGGACGCCTGTCCGGTGACTTCGACAAAGGCGCCGTGGGTTGCGCGGCCGAGGCAGAGCACGGTCCGTTCATTCGCCCCTGGCGCTTGAACTCTCACTTCGAAATGGAGAGACGTGTCGGGCAGGACGCCATCCAGCGCCGCGGCCAGGCGCTCACGATCCCCCGCGGCGACGCGGTCCAGGAGGTCGGACAAGCGGAGTGGCCCGGTGGGGCTCAGTCCGAAGATCGCCCGTCCGCAGGCATCCAGTTCGAGACGCCCGTCGGCAGAATCCCATCGGAAGGCGCCCACGCCGGCGGATCTCAGCGCGGAGTCGCGAAACGGATGTTCCTGATCGTATTGCGCCGCCGTGATGACTTCGCCTGGCGGCCGAGCCTCCCCGCGCCTGAGCAGCGGCCGGAGAACGTTAAAGATCCGCAAAAAACCCCCCTCGTACAGAGCGGAAGCGCACTATAGATCGTACAACGGGTTTGTAACACTGCGTTACACGCGTCGGTTTGCCGCGCACAATCCGCGTGCCGACAACAGCCGAGCTTGCCCTGACTTCGGCGCTTCGGCGGCCAAAAAAGGCGGAGTCCGTATCACACCTGAGGATTTTGCCGCGCGAGAGGGCTAAGCTAATGGCCCGTTACAGAATTCGCCTCGGTCCCGTCGACATGCGCCGTGTCATCGCCCGTCCCGCTCCTGCCCTTCTCGCCGTTCTTCTGCTCGCCGCCGGCGGTGCTCTGGCGACACCGCCGCCCCCGGACGAACAGGTCCCCACCAGCGCCCTGGCTGAGAGCCGGCCGTTCGGCCCGAACGAGCGCGCGGCGACGCTGGACCGGATCGCCGGCCTGATCGAGCGGAACTACGTCTACAAAGATAAAGCCGCGACGATCGCCGCAGAGGTGCGGACGATGAAGAGCGACCCGCAACTCGCGGCTGCGACAGACGAGGTGATGTGGGCGGCTGTCCTCACCCGACGTCTGGACGCGCACGACGTCCACTTCAACGTCTCGTGGTCGGCGGCGCCGACTCCGGCCTCGAACCTGGTTGGCGGCGAGAAGCCCGATCCGCAGGCGCTGGAGCGCACCCTGGCGGCGGACAACTACGGCTTCACCAAGGTCGAGCGTCTGGCGGGCAATATCGGCTACATCAAGATGAACTATTTCTCGCCGTTCGATCGGGCCCTCACGGGCGAGGCGACACCGGCCGCGCGAAAGGCGGGCGAGGCGGCGCTACGGCTGGTCGACAAGGCCGACGCGGTGATCTTTGACCTGCGCCAGAACGGCGGCGGGTCGCCCGACATGATCGACCTGATGCTCTCGGCTTTCTTCGGCGACAAGCCGGTGCTGCTGAACCGCTTCTATCAGCGCCAGGGAGACAGAAAGGTCGATTTCAGCACCCTGGCCAACTACGCCGGTCCCCACCGGCCCGAGGTGCCTGTGTACGTCCTGATCAGCGGCGCCACGGCCTCGGGGGCGGAGGAGTTCGCCTACGATATCCAGACGCAGAAGCGCGGCCTCGTCGTCGGGGAAAGAAGCGCCGGCGGCGCCAATCCTGGCGGCGTGTTCGACGCGGGCGACGGCCTGCAGATCTTCATCTCCACCGGCGCGGCGGAGAATCCGATCACCGGGACCAACTGGGAAGGCGTCGGCGTGAAGCCGGATGTGCCGGTCCCGGCCGACCAGGCGCTGGAACAGGCCCATGCCCTGGCCCTGCAGGAGGTTCTGGCCAAGATGGGGTCGAGCGATCCGACCGAGGCCCGCTGGACGCTGGACCTGCTGCAGGCGCAGCGCACCGGCGTGCGCCTGACCGCTCAGGAAAGAGCGGCCTATGTCGGCGAGTTCGGCGATCGGCGGGTGGGGGTGGAAGACGGCGCGCTCGTCTACCGGCGCGAGCGGCGCCCGCCCCTGCGCATGATCCCGCTTGGGGGCGACACCTTCGCCCTTGCCGACGTCCCGCGCACGCGCCTGGTGCTCGAGAAAGGCTCCAACGGCCGAGCCAGTGTGCTGGTGACCCAAAGCGCCGACGGGGATCGGGCCAGCTTCGCGCGAACCGGCGGGTGAGCCCCGCGCGTCAGCGCGCCAGTGTCGCCGCCTGCTTGCGCATCTGGGCGACCCGACCCCAGGCTGGAGCGAGGCGCTGGGCCTCGGCGAAGCGAGAGGCGGCGCCTTTCGCATCGCCCTTGCGCAGCAGGGCTTCGCCCCAGAGTTCGAGGGGATCGGCAAAGCGGGGTCCAAGAGCGTGGGCGGCGGCGAGCCTGACTATGGCCTCGTCCGGTCGCCCGCTCGCCAGCAGGAAGCGGCCCCAATCGAGATCGGCAAAGGGAAGCGAGGGCCCCTGCCGCGCCGCCTCGGCGAACCAGCGCTGCGCGCCGGCGGCGTCTCCCGACAGGGCCGCGATGCGACCACGCCGAAGCAGGCAGTCGTAGCAGTCCAGGGGGCTCGCCGCGATCAGGGCGGCCGCGCCGGCGAGGTCGCCCGTCTGCGCCTTGGCCTCGGCCAGCATGGGTCGGTAGTGCGTGGCCGAGGCGACCTTCAGGCCCGCCTTCTCGTCCGGATCGGTCGAGGCGGCGAAAGCGCTGTCGGCGGCTGCGATAAGGTCCTGGGCGTCGTCGAGCGCCGCTCGCCGGTCCCCACGCGCGACATCGAGATCATAGCGCGCCGTCAGCAGGCGATAACGGCCCGGCGTCCCCGAGGCTGTGGCTTCGGCGAGCATCGCCTCGGCGGCCGCCGGATCGTGACGCCGGGCGGCGTCGTCGGCGGTCGCGACGAGACGCCGGACCCTCTCCATGTCGCCAGGGCCGTAGAGCTCGAAATCCCTCGAGGCGGCGGCGAAGTCGCCCGTGAGGCTCTCGACGGTCGCGCGCGCGAAGGCGCGCATCTCAGCAGCGCCCGCGCCGCGATGCGCGAGGGGCTGATCCGCGTCATGCAGGGTCAGCATGCGATGGGAGGTATCGAACGCCGCCTGGTCGTGACCCAACGCCAGGTCGGCGTCGACGAGGTCGAAATTGCCCGCCAGCAGGCCCGGATCGATCGCCAGGGCGATGCGCGCCAAGCGTAGCTCCCACTGCGGGTCGTCGGCCTCGGCCCAGAGGGCGAAGGCGTCCGCCCGATTGAGACGTCCGTGCGCCGTCGCGGCGTTGCGCGCGGCAGCCGCCATGGCGTCGGCTTTCCGGCCCTGGGACCAGTAATAGATCGCGATATTGACCGGATCGCTAGCGGCGTAGAGGCGTTCGGCGAGCTGCTGCTCGAGCTTGTCGAGGTCCGTGGTCGCGCCCGTCGCCGTGAAGGCCTCCCCACCGGCCACACGCGCGGTCAGGGCGATGCGGCCGTCGCCGGCCTCGCGAAGGTCTCCGGTGACCTTCCGCCCGGAGCCCAGCCAATCGCGCATCATTCTCCAGGCTTCGCCGAGGGAGATCCCTGTCTCCGGGATCTCGATCTTCACTTCTTTGGCGGCGTCGGCGCTGACGCCGCTGGTGCTGGAGAAGCTGTGGGCGCGCGCGATCGCCACCATGGTCGAGAGCTTGTCCACCACATCTGCGGCCACGACCTCGCCGCTGACCCCACGCTGTTCGAAGGACGGCGGAGCGGAGAAAGCCTCCACGACAAGACCGTGATCCTCATGCGCCTGCCACGCCAGGACAGCGAGAGCGACAACGACCGCGAGGCCGAAGGCGACGCCCAGGACCTGCAGGGCGAGGGACAGGCGATCCTTCCACCGGCGCACCTGCAGGTGGGCGAGCTGCAGGAGGCGCTGTTCATGCAGGTGCTCGGTCTGGAGATTGATCAGACGCCGATGGTCGCGGAGGAAGGCGGTAGCCTCGGCGTCGAACGACTTTCCCGCCCCGCCGCGCGAGGCGCGACCGAGCGCAAGGGCCATGGCCGCCGGGCTCGCCTGGTCAAGCGCCTCTTCGGTGTCCGCCCCTGGCTCCTCAGATCTCTCGGCCATGACCCCCGTCCGCCTCGCCGCGGGTAGGCTAGCGAGGTTCGGCGCGTACGGATACGGCCTACCGCCCGCTCACCGCCCTGCCACCGCAGCGAGGCGCGCTGGGTCATACAGGGAGCGGGGTTCCTCGCGTTCGAGCCGGGGGGCCCACGCGATCGAACGGGCGAGCCAAAGATCGAGGCGCACGGCGGCGTGGGGGTCGCCGTCGCGGACGGCGCCAAGGGCGGCGGCGAGGTCGAGATCCGCGCTGCGAAGCGCATCGCGGGCGTCCGCTAGGTCGGGGGCGGCGTAGCGCTCGTCGATGAGACCCAGGCGCCATCGCGCGCCCTCGATCATCAGAACGGCGGTGGGCGCGTCGTGGCGGTCCAAGGCGCCAAGCGCGGCGCGCATGGCGCGGCGGGCGTCTTCGACCTGGTCGGAAACGCGCAAGACCGTGCGCGCCGGCGTTGGGCAGGCGGCGGGATCGAGGCTGCGGACATAGGTTGCGAGACCGGCGAGGACCGCAGGCGGCGGTTCGGCGCCGTCGAACTCCTCGGTGATCTGACCGTGGATGAATTTCGGCAGGGCGCCGCTCGCCAGGTCCTGTGGCACCTTTAAAGAGGCTTTGGGCGCGCTGAGGTCCGGGATGACCTTGGGATTGTCAATCCCATCGTCGCGGTGGGAGCTGAACAGGGCTGTGGTGACATCCGCCGTGCCAGGCGCGCCCGACAGGTGGGGGAAGAAGAAGTCAGGGTTGCGCCGTCCCGCCTGGTGGCAGCTCTCGCAGGCGATGCCCGCCCGCGCCGCCTGGCCGCCCAGGAGCTCGGGCGTGCGAAAGGCGGCGCGTCCCACCTCGAACAGCCAGGCGCCCTGCGGATCGGCCGGCGCGCGAGCGCATTCGGCGAAGGTGGTCGTGAGCGGTCTGACGGGATCAGTCCCGGGCGCCAGCCACCGCGCGGGATGGAGGACGGCAAGAGGCCCTGTCGCCCCGACGAGCACGAAGCCGAGTGCGGCGCCGCAGAGAGTCCTCAGGATGCGGGCGGCCCGTGCTCGATCCACCGGCGAAGGTCCTCGCTCTCGACGCAGCCGAACGTGCAGGTCACCTCGAGCCTGGCCAGCATCCGCCGTGCGCCGACGAGATCGCCCCGCTCGACCATCAGCTCGCCATAGTATTCGGTCGCGCCGACATGCTTGGGAGCGATCGCGAGGGCCTCGCGGTAGTAGGCCTCGGCCCGGGGATAGTCGCCCAGCTTGCGCCAGACATAGCCGGTGTAGGTCAGGACGTCAGGGTGCGGACCGAAGGCTGCGCGCGCCTTGGCGAGGGCGTCGAGCGCCTCGGTGTAGCGGTGCAGGTTGATGAGCCGCACGGCGTCGACATAGGAGCCATCCCCCGTGGCCGGATCGGTGAGAAGAAGGCTCATCGATTTTGGCGACTCTGAGGTCGGCGGAGTGGACTGCGGCGCAGTCGCGGCGGCCGGGGCGCCGGACGATCCGGCCGCAGGCGCTCCGGTCGGCGTGATCGCCGCCTGGGCGGATGTCACCGCCGCAGTGAGCTCCGCCGCTTGTGGGCAGGATCCGGCGCAGCTGGCGGCCTTCGCTTGGAGCATGCCCAGCTGCGTCTGCGCTTTGTCGGTCTGGCCCAGCTTGGCCAGGGCCACGGCGTATTCACGGCGCGCGGGAACCTGCTGTGGATCAATCGACAGCGATTTCTCGTAGGCCTTCGCCGCCCCCTTCTCATCCCCGCGCCCGCTCTTCGCCATGCCGAGCATGAACAGAGTGTCCGCGTTCTTCGGATCCGCCGAAAGGGAGTTGCCGAAGTCGCGTTCCGCATCCTTGAATTTGCCGTCCTTCAGAGCCGCCAGACCCTTCTGGTACTCCGCGGCCGGGTCGTAGGTCGGAGCCGAGACGCTCGGCGGCATCGCCGGCATGCCGCCGCCCATGCCGCCCCCGCCCGAGGCCGCAGCCGACAGCGGCATGAGAAGAAGGATCGTCGCGCCTGCCGCGAGGCTCACGCGGAACTGTAAGGGAGTGGTCATCGGCGTTGGTCCTTTGGCGCCGGATCTCGCGCGAATGAGGGTACGCTCACCATCCAGAAAATCCACGGCTCACGTCCATCTGCCGGTGGGTGGGGTCTCCCACGGAAAAGGTTCAATAAGGCCAACGACAGGGCCGCAATTTCGCGTCACGCCAGCAGCGTCACCTTCCCGGTCCCCAGGGCGTAATAGCCCGCGACTATCTTCAGGGCGCCCTGCTTCACAGCGCTCGAGAGAACTGGTGAGGCGGTGGCCAGTATGCCCGCCTGGATCTGCGCGTTGGCCTTCGTGACCGCCTCCTCGTCTCCGCTTCCGCGCGCCACCGCCTGGCTGAGCGGCGCATAGAGGGCGCTGATCTGGCCTGGAGTCGCCTTTCCCTCAATCGCGGCGTGCACAGCGCCGCAATGCTGGTGACCAAGGACGATGATCGCCCGGATCCCCAGGACCGCGACGCCGTATTCGAGGCTGGCAAGGATCTCCGGCGTCACGATATTGCCCGCAACGCGCGTACCGAACAGCTGGCCGATGCCCTGGTCGAACACGAGCTCCGCCGGAACCCTCGAGTCGGCGCAGGAGAGCACGGCGGCGAAGGGTTCCTGTCCATCCACAGTCGCGCGGCGGCGCTCATCGAGATTTTCCTTCGGCGAGACCAGCTGACCGCGGACGAAGCGGTCGTTGCCTGCCAGCAGGCGAGCCACGGCCTCGTCCGGACTGAGCGAAGTCTTCGCCGCTGCGCTCCCCGCCGCCAGCAACGGGAACGCCCCCAATGCCGCGACCAGCGCCCCTGCCCCGATGAAACCTCGGCGGTCCAGCAACACCGGCGCGCTGTCACAGGCGCCGCATCGGCATGGCGTCAAACCGGCCATCGCCTCCTCCCATATTGCCCGATGTCGTACAGTGAAGCATGCGCCCTTCCCGCTCCAGGGCGAAGCAGAATCGAAAGCGGGACGTTGATTTCTCAGGACTCGCTGGGCGCTGGGGCGATAGCGGCCAAGCCTTGGCGTGCTAGGCTTCATGGAAACCGCAGGAGAGGACCAGGCCCCGTGCCCTCCAGATCCCTCGTCGAGGCGTTCACCGCGCAGGTTGTCGCCGGCGATCACGTCGGCGCCATCCGCGACTGGTATCATCCTGACGCCTGGATGCAGGAGAACCAGGCGCCCCCACGGGCGGGCGGGCGCGAGGCGCTGATGAGCGAGGAGGCGGCCATGCTCGCCGCCAGCGACCACGTGAACACCGAGCTGCTGGGCGGCCCGGTGATCGACGGCGACACGGTCGCGATCCGGTGGCGCTTCACCTTCCGGCTCAAGAACGGCTCGATCCTCCGCCAGGAGGAGATTGCCTGGCAGACCTGGCGTGGCGACAAGATCGCCACCGAAACCTTCTTCTACGATCCAGGCCAGAGGACCCAGTCGAGCACGCAAAACACCCCTTCCGGAGGCGCCAGCCAATGACCGAAACCACCTCCGGCTCCCTTGTCCTGACCGACGAGATCAAGGCGCTGGTAAACGGCGCGCTTGCGAATGGGACTCCCATGCTCCTCGCTGCGGTGTCGCCGGCGGGCAAGCCGGTGATCTCCTTCCGCGGGTCCCTGCAAACCTACAGCGATGACCAGCTCGGCCTGTGGGCGCGCCACGGCCAGGGCGGAACGCTGGCGGCGATCGCGGCCAATCCCAACGTCGTGCTCGTCTACCGCTCGGCGACGACGCCGGTGCTCCAGTTCCACGGCCGCGCCCGGATCACGACTGACGAGGCGGAACGCAAACGGGTGTTCGAGAACGCGCCCGAGCGTGAGCAGGCCGCCGATCCCGAACGAAAGGGCGCGGCGGTGATCGTCGACCTCGACCGCGTCGAGGGCGTCGTCCGCGTCGGGCCGGAAGGTCCGGTATTCTGTCGCCTGGAACGTCGAACAGCCTGACTGCCAGGGCGGCGTGATCGCTCAGCGCATGCGGCGCCAGGCGCCGGGAGACACGCCGTAGTGGCGGCGGAACCGGCGGGTGAATTCGGAGAGGTCGCCGAAGCCGACGTCCAGGGCGATGGAGAGCACCGACTCCTGCCCGGCCCGCAGGCGCTCCGCGGCCGCCGAGAGCCGTCTTCGCAGGACATAGTTGTAGGGCGCCACGCCCACGGTTCGTCGGAACGCCACCGCGAGCCGCTGCCGGCCCAGACCCACAGCTGCGGCGAGACCCGCTACGGTAAGCGGATCGGCGAAGGCGGCGTCGATGATCCGAACCGCCTCGGCAGCCTTCGCCTCCTCTCGCGTCGAGGGCGGGCGGGACGTTCGCTCGCCATCGACGCCAAAGGCCGATCGCGCCACGTCCAGGGCCAGCGCTTCGGCTTCGCGGGCGTCGCGCGAACCCGCCAGTCTCTTGGCCCTGGACAGAAGCGGCAGGAGACGCTCCAGGGGCGGCAGGCGCGGCGCCGTGAAACCGGACGCGCCACGGCCTGCCAGACCCGATAGCGTCTCTTCGACAAGATCGGGTGCGAAATGAAAAGCGAGGCACCGATCGCCGGTCGCGTGCTCGTGACCGCATCGAAAACAGGTCCCAGCCTCACCCAGGAGCAGGGACCCGGGCGTCATCAGGGCCCGGCCGCGATCCGAACGATAGCTGAAGACGCCGGACAGCACCGCGGCCACGGAGGTCCATGCGTGCTGTTCCTCGAAGGGGCGATCTCCCGGACCTGCGCCGCAGACAACCTCGTCCGCCTGCCATCCCTGCCCTTTGGCGATGAGAAGCGACCGCGTCTTGTCAGGCCCCAAGGATTGTTCCGACATCCCGCCGCTCAACCGTTTTCCCCAAGTCCCGGCGCGAGGACCGCGCCATGATGCGCGCAGTGTCGTCCTGGGAGAAGAACGTGGCCTCCGTGACCGTGGAAAACGAGTTGGCGTGCCCCGCTGAGCGGGCCTGGGCGCTGCTCACCGACTTCAAGAACCCGCACAAAGCCTTCGCCGGCGTGCTGACCGACGCCAGAGCGGAACAGGGTGGCCGCGTGGTCACCTTCGCCAATGGAATGGAGGCGCGCGAGATTCTGGTCGATCTGGACGAGGCGCGCCGGCGGGTCGCCTACGCCGTCGTCGGCGGCCGTTTCAGCCAGCACGCCGCTGCGATGCAGATCCTGGAGAATGGCGGCGGTTGCCGTTTCCTCTGGACCAGCGATTTCTTGCCCGACGAGGCCGCGCCCCTGGTGGAAGGACTGATGCGGCAGGGAGCGACGGCGTTCGCCAGGGTCGCCGAGGGACAGTCATGACAGACGCGTCCTTCGCCGAGGGCGGGTGCGCGTGCGGCGATGTTCGGTATGCCCTCCTGAGCGAGCCGATGTTCACCCATTGCTGCCACTGTCGCGACTGCCAGAGGCAGACCGGCAGCGCTTTTGTCCTGAACGCGCTGATCGAGAGCGCCAGGATCGCTTTGCACTGCGGCGAACCCGCGCCCTTCCCCATGCCGACCTCCAGCGGCCATCCGCACGACATCTACCGATGCCCCGCCTGCGGAACGGCGCTGTGGAGCGATTACGGCGGACGCGCGGGGCTGCGCTTCGTGCGGGTGGGGACCCTCGACGAGCCCGAACGGGTCCCGCCGGACGTGCACATCTTCACCCGCTCGAAGCTTCCTTGGGTCGGGCTGCCGGCGGAAACGCCGGCCTTCGACATCTATTATGACAGCAAACGGCTATGGCCGGCGGCGGCGCTGGCGCGCCTACGCGCGGCGACAAAAGCCTGAAGTCGGCCGAAGCCGGGCGCAGCGCCGATCGTCAGATGGACGACACTGGCGGATAGCTAGGGCTCGCGCCGCGACAACGGAGCGATGAGCGCAAAGGCGCTGAGAGAGGCGGCGAGGCTTGCGGCGGCCGCGACAACCATGGCGACGTGGAAGGCGCCCAGCAGCGCCGCCCCAGTCTGGGCGAGGACGGAACCCAGCAGGGCGGTGGCGACAAGGCCGCCGGTCCGCGCAACAGCGCTATTGAGGCCCGAGGCCGAACCGGTGTGGCGCTCGTCCACCGAACTCAGCACTGCCGTCGTCAGCGGCGCCACTGCTCCGCTCATCCCGATGGCGATGACGAGGATCGCCGGCAGGACCTGGGTCGCGTAGTGGGCGGGCGCATGGATCCGCAGCGCCATCAGGAAGCCAACGGCGACGATCAGGGGCCCGACCGCAAGCGGCAAGCGCGATCCGATCCGCCCGGCCAATGAGCCCATGAAGGGTGAGGTCACGCCCAGCACGAGTGGCAGGGGCAGCAGCGCCGCGCCTGCAGCGACCGCGCTGTAGCCGGCCGCCTTGATCAGCACATAGGGTACCAGGACGAAGAGACCGCCCAGGGCGGCGTAAAGAAGAAGGGTCAGCAGGGTCAGGCCCACGAAGGACTTCGAGCCGAACATCGCCAGAGGCATCATCGCCCGATCGCCGCGCCGACGCTCCACCAGCAGAAAGGCGGCAAGCAGGCCCACCGAAGCGATGGCGCCGGCTATGGAAGCAGGTGTCCATCCGCCCTGTCCTGATCCGATCGTGAGGGCCCAGGTGAGCGTCCCCAGCCCGAGGGTCGCAAGGGCGCCTCCCCCGCCGTCCAGAGACTGGCCGGGTTCGTCAGGGTCGCGAGGAACGAAGCGCAAGGCCAGTACGATCGCGCCGGCGGCGACCGGCAGGTTGATCAGGAAGATCGCCCGCCAGCTCCCCAGATCGACCAGCCAGCCGCCGAGGACCGGACCGATGGCGCCCAGAGCCGCCCCCGAAGCTGCCCAGACCCCGATCGCCCGTCCCTTCGCTTCGCCCTCGAAGGTCGAGCCCAGAATGGCGAGGCTGTTGGGCATCAGCGTCGCTGCGCCGATCCCCTGCAGCAGGCGGGCGGCCAGGAGAAGGTGGAGGTTCGGGGCGATCGCGCACCCCAGGGAGGAAATGGCGAAGAGGCCCGTGCCGACGATCAGCAGGCGCCGCCGGCCATACCGGTCGCCCCCGGCGCCGCCGAGGAGCAGCAGGGCGCTAAGCGGCAGCAGGTAGGCGTTGATAACCCACTGAAGTCCCTCCGATTGCGCCGAAAGACTGCGCCCGATCGCCGGCAGGCCGACGTTCACCACCGACCCGTCCACAAACGCCAGAGCTGACGCCAGGATACATGTGGCGAGGACCAGGCGCGGGCGCGGGCACTTCCGCCGGGCGGCGGTTGATCGCGCGATAGCCGCATCGCAGGCGGCGCTGAAGTTGGCGCTCATGGCCTGATCTAGGCCCAAGCTGCGTCACATGGCGATGCCGGCCCTTCCGAAGGCGTCGACGAGCGCGAGATACAGCTCGCTCTTCACCCGCACCGCCGCACGGGGATCGGCGATGTAGAGCCAGGCGTCCAGGTTGGCGCCGCCGCCGGCGGTGAGGGCGTCCACGAAGACCTCTGGACCGGGAGCCTTCAGGACGTCGCGGCGACAGGCGGCAAGCTGGAAGATGGTCTCCCGGGCGCGGCGAATGTCGTCTGGCTTGGTGACGCTCACCTGCAACTGAATGCGGGTTCCGGCGGCGCCCAGGGTCTTGTTCACGACATTGGTGGTGATCAGGCTCGAATTGGGGACGATCACGGTCGAGCCGTCGAGACCGCGAATATCGGTGGCGCGCACCCGGAAGGCCTGCACGTCGCCCTCGACGCCGCCGATGCTGACCCAGTCGCCTACCTTCACCGGCCGCTCGATCAGCAGGATGACGCCAGCCACAAAGTTCTGAACGATCTGCTGCAGGCCAAAGCCAATGCCCACGGATAAGGCGCTTGCGACCAGGGCGATCTGGGCGACGCCGACGCCCGTGACCGCCAGAGCACTGATCAGGGCGATGCCGACGCCGATGTAGGCGACCCCCGTGGCGACCGAGTTGCGCACGCCGGCGTCCCAGTTTGTGACGGGGAGGTAGCGTTGAACCACCCACCTCCGGGCCATGTGGGAGATGCCGACACCCACGAGGAACGTAAGAACTCCCCCGGCGAGCCCGATCGGCGAGATCGTCGCCTTGCCCACACGCAGGTCCCGGCCAAAGAGGCGCAGGTGGCTCATAAACAACTGGCCGTTCTCGCCGAACGGCGTCAGCGCCATCATCACGGCTGCGAGGATGATCAGCACTTGCAGGGCGGCGGAGATCAGCAACCCCACCTGGAGTACGGCGGAGGGACTGAGACCGAACAGCTGGCGCATGGCCAGGGTGAGGCGTCCCTGGTCGGAGAAGAGCGCGCCCAGAACGTCATCGACCAGCCGCAGGGCCAGATAGGTCACTGCGGCGATCACGCTGAGCCAGAAGATCTGACCCGAAATCAGCGCCGCCAGCGTGGCGTAGCCCAGCAGAACCGCTCCAACCGTCGCGATGATAGCGACGGCAAGGACGATGGACGCCAGGGTCCAGGCCGGGGCGCGGGCAGCGTCGCCTTCCTGCCCCCCTTCGGAGCGGCCGAAGCTGGCGAGGACAAGGAAGGCGGCCGCCGCATAGGCGATCGAAGTGACGCAGTCCGCCGCGATCGTTGCCTCGATGCTGGCCCCGGCGAGAAGGTTCAGCCTCTGCAGGAAGAACCCAGCGGCGGTGATTAACGCCACCACCCACAACGACACCCGTGCGCGCGCCGCCTGACTCTCTGCGATCGGCAGTAGCCGGTGCTCCGGCTCCTGCGCAGTGGAGAGCCCATTGCCCAGAGCGATTACGGTAGAGGCCCACGCGACCGAGACGACGGCGGCGGCAGCGAGCTGGTCGCCGACGGAGGCTACCAGGCCGCCCCACTGCGCCCCCAGGCGAATTGCATTGGCCGCAAGGGTCAGCGCCCCCACGTCGATCGCCACCCGCCACACGATGGCGACGGTCCGGGCGGCGCCGCGCGAGCCCAGGCTGTGAGCGCGCTTCCACACAAGGTCTTCGAGGAAGCGCCGCACCGGCCAGACGATGACGATCGCCGCCAGGATCCCGCCGAGAACCCCGGCGACGCCGCGCGGCTCGAGCGCGCGTTCGGCGACCTCCGCCATTCCCCGGATCAGCCATCCCAACCGGGCGCTGTCACCGTCGAGGGCCAGGGCCAGCGAGGTCCAGAACGTCGGTGAGAGGGGCGAGGCCGCGCGCTCCAGGACGCGACCGCTGAAACCTTCGCGCCGTCGCTCGGCGATCTGGCCATAGATCTGGCCGGCGCGATTCACGAGGACCTGCATCTGGGCGGCTTGAGCCGCGGCCGCCTGCTCGCTCGCAAGCAGGGCGTCACGCCGGGTCTCTTCAGCCTCGGTGAGGTGGCGGTGGGCGGGGATGTGGCGTAGGGCGGCGGCCGCGGCGGCGGAGTTCGCCTCGCTCTCCGTAAGGGCCGTGCGTGCTGCGGTCTCGATCGCCCCGGCCTGCTGGTCCATGGCGGCCAAGGGCGCATCGTTAGTGGCCCGGGGCAGATTGAAGGCGAGCTTGGCGAGGATCTGGTTGTCGGCGGCGACGTTGACGGCAGCCGGCGACGCGGCCTTCGCGAGCGCGGCTTTCGGCGCAGGAGTGGGGGCCGGGGCTGCAGCGGGCGCTGCAGCCGGCGCGTGGGCTGGGGCGACTGCCGCCGGAGTCGCGGCGGGAGCCTGGGCTGGGGGGCTTGCCGCCGGGGCTGGCGCCGCCCCATTCGGAGTCTCGCCATAGGTAGGCGCGGCGAACCCTGCGGCAGTCAGAGCGAGCGCGGCCGCAAGACCGCGGATCAAATGTGATGCGCGCCTGCGGTGGAGCGCCTTGGCTGGGATCATTTGCGGGTCCCGGTCAGAGCGTCGGCCCCCCGGCCCTAAGGTCCGTACGAACGATCCTGCCGAGAGAGGGTTGCGCCAGACGCGCCTAAAGCCTCGCTATGTCGCAAGCGTGCGGCCTGCGGCGTCCCCCGTCTTCAGGGGATTCGAGGGCGGCCGACCTCGCCGAGCGGGCAATCCAGGGCTGCGCGGTCCCAGCGGCCAAGGTCGGCGGCGGCGTCATAGGTGGACTGGAGGAAGTCTAGCAACGCGGTCTCGGGATCCGGCAGAAGGCGCAGCGCCTCATATGGCAGGACGAATTCGCCCAGCGCCGGGTCATACGCCGCCTCGACCGGGCGTAACGATGCGTCGCGAAACCCCGCAGGCTCGGGGTAGGCGTAGGAATAGAAAATGGGTTCGGGTCGCCCCTCCCCCCCAGGCCAGAAGCCTGCGCTGCTGACCTCATGCGAATAGGCCTCGCGCACGACGTCGTCCGGCAGATGGGGAACTCCGCCAGGGTGCGACGGGGCGCGGCGGCCAGAGAAGCGGGTGACCGCAAGATCGAAGCTGCCCCAGAAGAAGTGCGTCGGGCTCGCCTTGCCCAGGAACCCAGTCCGGAAGCGCTTCAGGACGCGGTCGGCGTGACAGAGCACCCGAAAGAACCGCAACGCAGCATCCGGATCGTATGATCGGGGCCCGCTGTCGCGATCGAAGGGCGTGACTTCGGGCAGCTCATTGGGGATGAGCGTGATGCGTATTGGGCGGCCAAGGGTTATCAGTAGCTCCATCAGCGCGCCGTAGAAATCCGCCACGGAGCCAGCCGCCAGGGGAAGCTCGGCGAGGCGGTCCGTTGTGCGGATCCGCAGGAGGCTGTCAGCGAAATCGAATTCGAGATCGAGAGGGCCAGCGGGGTGGTGAATGACGCCGGTCGTTAGTCCACGCGCGGTGACGTAGAGCGGCGTTTGCCACGAATGGTTGAGCCAAGGCTCGATGGCGAGGCGCACCTTTCCCACCATCTGCGTCCACAGGTGCAGGGTTGCGCAGGTCTCCTTCCACACCGGGTACGGCAGGGATGGCCATGTCTCCGCCAGCGCGTCGCCCATGATCCACCTCGCGATTGTAGCGGATGCCCCGAGTCGGGCGCCGCTTCGCGAAACGCCCGGCCAAGGTTCCTAGTAGAAAGCGCCGTAGATTACGTCGGCGACGCGCCCGGTGAATACCTCAACGAGAAGCAGGTCAGGCCCATAGCGCACCCACCGATAGCCGGGAGGCGGAGGTTCGAGCCCCATCAGCGTCCAGTTGGTGAAATAGTAGGTCGAACTGAGGAACAGGCCCGGCAGCGTCATGCCGATGCCCCAGCGCCGATAGCGGTAACCTGCGGGATACCGGTACGGGTTGCCGTGTATCGGGCGGAAGCCCGGCGGCCGACCTTCGCCCGGTCTGTGCGTCCCACCCGGTGGCCGCCCGCCGGGCGGCCGTCCTCCAGGAGCTCCGGCTGGCGGCCGTCCTCCGGGCGGCCGTCCACCACCCGGCCGTCCCGGCGCCGGCTGTTGTACAGGCGGCTGTCCGCCCCCGGGCCCGCCGGGTCGACCGGGCCCACCCTGGGGTCGGCCCTGCCCCTGCGGAGGGCCCCCGTGGCCTTGCGGACGCCCACCAGGGGGGCCTCCCTGACCCTGCGGTCGGCCGCCCGGAGATCCGCCCTGGCCTTGCGGAGGCCTTCCGCCTCCCTGGCCCCGTTTTCCCTGAGGGTTGTTCTCCCGCCCGGGCTCCTGCGCCCACGCCAACGTCGGAAGCGCCAGCCCAAGGGCCGACGCGCAGAACAGGCGTCTGTTCAAGGGTTTCCTCTCCTGCGAAGCGGCTTCGCCGTGCGCTTTTCGCAGGAAACGAGCGTAGCCCGATAACGTTGCAATGGCGCTTTGACGCAGCCGCCTCAGGCGGCGCCGTGCAGATGGGCCTCTTCGCCCACAAGCAACCGGGCGAAGAGCTCGGCGGTCGTGCGCGCACCGAGCTTGCGCATGATGTTGCCCCGATGGAATTCCACCGTCCGCGGACTGATACCCAAAAGGCGCGCGCTTTCCTTGGCGGATGCGCCTTTGAGCAACTGCCAGAGCACCACACGCTCCTTGGGCGTCAGCAGGCCATGGCCGGCAAACGAAGTCACCAGCGCCTGTGGCGTACCGTTGACGGGGCCCGCGCGCCGCTGAGGGTGACCAGGCAGTGAGTCCAGGGTCTCCAGCATTTCCCAGCGCCCGTCGCGCCTGGTGATGCAGCATTTATGGAGCCGCGCGACCTCCAGCAGGTCGGTCGAACTGCTGCCGTCCAATGGGTAGGTGCAGAGCGCGATGACCTTTTCGTTGGCGAAGGCATCGTTGATGTCCGCCTCGTATTCGAGGAATGCGCTCCAGAGTTCCGTTTCGAGCCAGAACGCATTGCCGCTGGCGCGCAGGCCTGAGCACCCCTTGGCTTTCAGATCCATCAGCTTGGCCAGCCAAAATCCCGTGATCTGGTGGGGATCGAAAGGCCTCCCGCGCAGGTACCACCCATATCCGGGCACCAGCTCCATACGTCCGGCCGCTATGTGCGCGTCGATGTTCGGAATCCGTTCGCGCAGACCTTCCACCGCCTCTTCACGCGACAAAGGGTCCGATACGGCCCAGAGGCAGAAATCGCCATCCTCGAGGCCAGCGCGGAAGTAGTCCGCATTCGCGTCGATGAGATCCTGCGCCGTTTCATAGAACAGGCAGACGTGTGATCCCCATGACAGATCTCCGGCGACTTCAATGCCAGTTCTGACGCGGGTTTCGTGGAGCATAACCATCCTTTCAGGCGTCGCTGCGCCGGAGCCCCCCGCCTCGCCCCACCTGCGACAGCCCGTCGCACAAACTACACGCGAACGCCTCGTAATTCTACCAGTGGCTCGACACGGCCGACATGCCTAGAGCCGCTGTGGGTTTGTTCGGACTGCGGGCATTAGCTATGGCCTTCCGCTGGACCGCGCGCGTCTTGCCGGACCGATTGAGACCGAGGCACGCATGGCCGACCCCCTCAATCTGCCCGTCGGCCAGATGACGACTGAGTTCCCTCCGATGTCGCCTGATTTCGACGGTCGCGCTGTTCCGCTCGCTGCGATGGTCGAGATGCTGGAGGCGACCGGCGAAGGCGCCCTCATCGTGGCCCTGGACGACCCGCGCTTACCCCTGATCTTCGTCAACCACGCATTCGAGGTCATCATGGGCTACTCGCGGCGCGAGGCCATCGGCCAGAACACCCGGTTCCTTCAGGCGGCGGACCAGCTGCAACCCGAGATCGAAGTCCTCGACGATGCGATTGCGCGCCGCGCTTCAGTCTCGGTGACGCTGCGCAACTATCGAAAAGACGGGGTGCTCTTTTGGAACGCCCTGCGCCTGCTGCCCCTGGTCGACGAGGCCGGCCGAACCACACACTACCTGGGGCTGATGCGGGACGTGACGGACTCGCGTCAGGCCGCCGAGCAGCTCGACCGGGCCGGACAGATCGACGCCTTGACGGGCGTCCTCAACCGGCACGCCATGACAAACCAGGTGCAGAAGCTGATGGAAGATCAGCCCGGTCGCCTGATGCTGATCAAGATCAACCTCGCCAGCTTCCATGAGATCAACACGGGCTTTGGGCACGAGACGGGTGATGAGCTGATCCGTCAGATCGCCGGGCGGCTGGCGGGGCTGGGACCCGAGGCCCTGGGCCGCATGAGCGGCGACGAGTTCGCGATTGTCTGGCGGCTGAGGTCGAATGAGACCGCCCAATCGAGGCTCAACGCGATCAAGGAGACGCTCGAGCTGCCCTACGTCCTTCCGGGCGCGACCATAGAGCCGCGTTTCGCCATGGGCTTCGTTCTGGCTTCGGCCGGCGTAAACGCCATCACCCTTATGCGCCAGGCCGGCGCGGCCTTGCACGAGTCCCGCTCCGGCCGATTGCGCGAGCCGCATGAGTTCGACGCCGACAGCGTCGCGCGCCTCCGCAACCGGGTTCGCCTTACCGGCGAAATCCAGCATGCGCTGGCCAACGGCGAGTTCCTGTTTCACTACCAGCCGAAGCTGGATTTGCGTTCCGGTGAGCTTGTCGGCGCTGAGGCGCTGATGCGCTGGGACCACGGCGTGTTCGGCCTGCAGCCCCCTGCCCGCTTCATCGGACTGGCGGAGGAAAGCGGTCTGATCGTGCAGCTCGGTCAGTGGGGACGACGCGAGGCGGCGCGCTTTGCCGCCGAGCTCAACCGGGGGCGTGAGCGAGCCCTCAGCATCGCAGTCAACATCCCGGCCGCGGAACTCATGCACCGCGATTTTACGAGATCCCTGGTCGACGCGCTCTCTGCAGCCGGCGCCGACCCATCTTGGCTGACGCTCGAGCTCACGGAGACCCTGTTGGCCGAAGGCTCGCCTGAAGTCCTCGACCTGCTCAGGCGAGTCAAAGCTCTGGGAGTAGGCCTGTCGGTGGACGACTTTGGGACCGGCTATTCCAATCTCGGCTATCTCGACCGCTTCCCCATCACCGAGGTCAAGATCGACCGCAGCTTCATCGGCGAACTGCGGCTTAATGCCGGCCGCCGGATCATCGTGAAGGCGGTGATCGATCTCGGCCGCGAGCTGGGGATCGATGTCGTCGCCGAGGGGATCGAAAGCGTCGCGGACCTCGAGATCCTGCAATCGATTCACTGCCCCCTTGGCCAGGGCTTCCTGTTCAGCCGGCCGCTGCCGATCGACGAGTTCGGGGCCCTCATCGCGCGGGCCGAGGCAGGCGTTCCGATCCTCGAGCCGCGCGAAGCTTGAACGTCCGCTGCGGGCGCCATGGCCCGGTCGTGCTATGACCTCGGGCCGACCAAAGTCGGCACGCTCGAACAAGGAGCACGGGGATGACGGGCTTACTCCAGGGTAAGGGGAGACTGGAAAGAGGGCTTTTCGCCGCCCGATGGCTTCTGGCGCCTTTCTATGTCGGCCTCGCGATCGCCCTGGCGACCCTTCTGGTGGTGTTTGGCATCGCCCTGGTCGACGACCTCGTGGAGCTCACCCAGACGCCGGTCCCCAAGCTACCCGAGGCGGGCATCCTGATGTCGCTGTCGATGATTGACCTGTCACTGATGGGCAACCTGATCATCATCGTTATTCTTGCGGGATACGAGAACTTCGTCTCCCCTATCGAGACTTCAGGACCCGTGACGCGCCCAGCCTGGATGGGAAAGGTCGACTTCTCCAATCTCAAGATGAAGCTGATCGCCTCAATCGTGGCGATATCGGCCATCGCCTTGCTGCGCACCTACCTGGAAATCAACGACCACCAACCCGATCAGGCGATCCTGCTCTGGGAGGTCGTCATACTGCTGACGTTCGTCGTTTCGGGCGTCCTGCTCGCTCTAATGGACTTCATCGTCTCCCGCACCAACCAACACTGAAGCGCGCAGACAGCAAGGATCTCCCGCGGCCGCAGACCGCAACGAATCTTCCAAGGCGCGTCGTTTAGTCGGCGCTCCTCGTCAGAACGCCCAGGTGATGCGGCCGCCGATCATGCGGGGCGGCCCGGGATCGGCGACGTTGACGCCGGGGACGAAGAAATTGCGGGTGAGATCGTATTCCTTGTTGAAGAGGTTGTGGATCCACAGCGCCACAGTCCACTTGCCGCCCGGTGGGGTCAGGGTGAGGTTGAAGTTGACCAGCCAGTACGGCGGGATGTCGTAAAGGCTTCCCAGCCACGACGGATAGTTGCCGTGGTAGCTGTAGTCGATTTCCGGCTCGAGCTTGGTCTCCGGAGCGATCCAGAACCAGTAGGATACTTCGCCTTCGTAGCTAAGTTTCGGGAACGGCAGCGAAGCGCCGGACTGGTCGCTGATCCCGGTCGCGCCCGTCTCCTCGTAGGCGGCGAGGTTGAACTCCGTGAAGTTGTCGTAGTGACCGATTGCGTAGCCGAGCTGTTGTGAGATCGTCAGGTGCGGCGCCAGTTCGCCCTCGAGACTGATTTCGCCGCCTTCGATGTGCGAACTCGGCGCGTTGACGAAGTGACCAATGATGGTCGGCGGAGCGCCATTGACTCCCGGCGTAAAGAGCGCCGAAAGGACCTGCTCGTCAGTGTAGTCATAGTAGAACAGGGCGCCATCCAACCGGAGCCTGTTCAGGATCGTATACTTATAACCGCCTTCGAACGCCCACAACTTCTCGGGCAGGAAGGGAGAAATCCCTTGCACGTTGGCGGTGTTGTAGGTCGTGAAGCCGCCCGATTTCACGCCGCGGCTGACCGAAGTGTAGAGCATCAGGTCTGGCGATGGCGTGTACTCCAGAGCCGCCTTTCCCGTGACCGGCGTCATGGCCAGGCTGGCATCGGATGGCGGGAGCCCGGAGATCGGCGTGGTTCCAAACAGGAATTGGGTTTGGAAGTCAGTCAGGTAGCGATGCTCGTCCTCGAAGCGTAGGCCGCCGATCAGTTTGAGCTTGTCAGTGATCTTGTAGCTCACCTGTCCGAAGACAGCTTCGGAATTGACGTGCTGGTTATAGTGAACCCCCGCCGAGATGCCATAGATGTCGAGGAAGTCCGACAAATAGGCCTCGTTCATGTTCTGGTACGAGACATAGAGACCGGCAATCCAGGTCAGCGGGCCCGTATCATTTGAAATCAGACGCGCCTCGTCCGCGATCACCGTGGAGCGGGTGTGGAAAAACACATCGGCAACTTCCTGCGGCACGGCGCCCCAGTCTTCCAGCTCTCGCCGGTTCATGAAGTCGTAGCTGAAGATGTTCTGGAAGGTGGCGAAACCAAACTTGTACTTGACGTTGAGAGATCCCCCGTCCTGAACGTTTTCCCGGAACGGGGCGGCGTTCGGAGGCGCGCCTATGAAGCTGGCGAATGTGGGGTCCAGCCCCCAACCGGTCGCGTAGGGGCTCTTGTCCGCCGGCGCCGTGAAGCCGACGCCATCGTTGGCGGGGGTGAACAGATAGAGGCCTTGCCCGTCAGAATTGTCGATGAAGCCGTGCAACTCCAGCTTGACGTCGAGCTGGCTGGTGGGTGTCCAGTCGGTGATCCAGCGGAAGCCGAAGCGGTGAGCGTTGCCGAATGGGCTGCCTGTGTCCCGATTGTACTGATAGGCGCCGCCCTGCTCGGTCAGGAAGGCGAACCGGCTTGTCAGATTGTCGGCGATCGGGCCGGACACATAGGTCTCTGCATGCAGCCATGAATAGCTGCCGTATTCGACGTCCGCCCCGGCGGTAAAGTTCGATGTCGGCTGGTTCGTATAGATGTTCACTGCCCCGCCGGTCGTATTTCGGCCGTAGAGCGTGCCCTGAGGACCGCGCAGGACTTCGACCCGTTGGATGTCGAAGAATGCGTTCTGCGTCATGATCGGGATCGGATAGGCGACGTCGTTGATATAGATCCCGACTGTCGGCGAGTTGTTCGAGGCGTAATCCTGGAAGCCGACGCCACGGATGCGAAATTCCGGCTGGCCGCTGCCGAACGCCGGTTCGATCTGAAAGCTCGGCGAGACGTTCTGCAGGTCGTTGACCGTGAGAACGTTCTCCTTGGTCAGCTGCCCGGAGCCCAAAACAGTCATCGAGATATCGACGGACTGCACCGATTCCGTGCGCCGCTCGGCGGTGACGACGACCTCACTGACGCTTGAGTTCCCCGGGGCGTTCGCCGCCGCCCCAGTCGAAGCGCTGGACGCCGGAGCCGCCGCACCCGTCACGGCCGACTGGGCCATGGCAGAATGGGCCAAGCCAATGGCCAGCACGCCGACAGCCGCGCCCACGAGAAGATCTCGAGTCATCATTTCCCCGACATCACATTTTGCAACGGGAGATTCTTGCCCTGCCCTGGCGCGCTGCGTCGCTCGGGTCCCCGTCTACGAGCGAGGCTAGCGTCTGTCTGCGGACTGTCCAGCCTTCAGAACGATTTCCAGAGAAGCGTGGCCATGAACACAGAAAAAAAGATCGGCAGGTCAAACTCTTATGGAGCCGTGTGCTGACGATGTTTCACGGTCTGAGACCAGCCAGGTTTTACAAGGCGGCGAGAACCGCATCGCCCATCTGACGCGTGGTCAGGTCACCACCCAGGTCGCGTGTACGGGCCCCTGCCGCGAGAGCCGCTCCACAGGCCCCCTCGATTCGCGCCGCCGCTTCCTCTTGGCGAAGCGCCCAGCGGAACAGCAGGGCCACCGAAAGAATCTGACCGAGGGGGTTGGCGATTCCGCGGCCGGCGATATCCGGAGCGGACCCATGGATGGGCTCGAACAGGAACGGTCCCCTGTCGCCGATCGCGCCCACAGTCGCCGAGGGAAGCAGGCCAAGACTGCCGGTGAGCGCGCCAGCAAGATCGGAGAGCAGATCGCCAAAGAGGTTGGTGGTGACGATGACGTCGAACCGCCCGGGATCGCGGGCAAGCTGCATGGCGCAGTTGTCGGCATACATGTGCTCGAGCGCGACGTCAGGGAACTCACGTTCGCCAAGCGCCTCAACTGTCTCGCGCCACACGAGACCACTTTCCATCACGTTGGCCTTTTCTACGCTCGCCACGCGGCCGCGTCGTCCGCGAGCGATCTGGAAGGCGGTGCGCGCGACACGCTCGATCTCCGCCGTCTCATAGGATTCGGTGTTGAAGCCGCGGCGGGAGCCGTCGGCGCGCGTCTCGATCCCGCGCGGCTCGCCGAAATAGACCCCGCCGGTCGCTTCGCGCACGATCATCACGTCCAGGGCGCAAGCGAGTTCCGGCCGAAGCGGCGAGGCTGCAGCCAGGGACTCGAACACCATGGCCGGCCGCAGGTTGGCGAAGAGGCCAAGCTCAGATCGCAGCCCGAGGATCGCCATCTCCGGCCTGGTGTCGAAACCGAGCCGATCCCATCTGGGTCCGCCGACCGAGCCGAAGAGCACCGCATCACATGTCCTGGCGCGGGCGAGCACATCATCCGGCAGAGGCGCGCCGACAGCATCGATCGCCGCCCCGCCAACGAGGCCGGTCTCGATATCGAGCGCAAGTCCCGCATCGCCCGCCACGCGGTCGAGCACGCGAAGCGCTTCGTCCATGATCTCGGGCCCGATCCCGTCGCCGGGCAGGACCAGCAGGCGGGCGGCGTTGGAAGTCTTGTCAGTCATCTAGCGTGCTTGGCTGTCCATTGGCCCCAGAGCGGCGGCTTAGTCGGTCGCAAGGCCCTCCGGCGCGGCCGCAACAGGTGACCGGCGCCCTCCCGGCGCACAGGGCCTAAGCATCCGTCCGGACATCGCGAAGGGTGAGGACACGGCCCTCGCGGAGGGTAAGCACACGGTCCATGTGCCGGGTCATGGCGAGATTGTGCGTGGCGATCAGCGCTGCGACGCCGGTGCGGCGGACCAGATCGTGCAGGCTCTGGAACACAGCCTCGGACGTCTTGGGGTCGAGGTTGCCGGTGGGCTCGTCGGCAAGCAGCAGTCGCGGGGCGTTGGCGAGCGCGCGGGCGACCGCAACCCTCTGCTGCTCGCCCCCGGAGAGCTGAGCCGGTTGATGGTCCAGCCGCTCAGCCAGACCCAGTGCGCTAAGCAGGGCGCGCGAATTGGTGAGGGCGTCTCGCCGCCGAGCCCCGGCCATGAGCATCGGCATGGCGACGTTGTCGAGGGCGCTGAACTCGGGAAGAAGGTGATGGAACTGGTAGACGAAGCCGATCGTCCGCAGCCGGATGCGGGTGCGCGCCTTGTCGTTGAGGGCGCCGCAGTCACGACCCTCGATCCGGATGTCGCCCGCAGTCGGGTGTTCCAGCAGCCCTGCGGCGTGCAGCAGGGATGACTTTCCCGAACCGGAAGGCCCGACTAAGCCAACGACCTCGCCTGCGTATACGTCGAGATCGGCGCCGCGGATGACCTCCAGCGGCCCTGTCCCAGTTTGGTAGACCCGGCGAAGGCCACGGACACTCAGGACCGGCTCAGTCATGACGGCCCGCTCCCCCGGTCCGCCGGCGTCCCGCCGGCTCTTCGGGACCGCCGGCGTCTCGCCGGCTCTTCTCTTCTTCGGCCGAGGTCGTCGCGACCCAGAAGATGCCGGCGAGACGCCGGCGGTCCAAAGAACAGACCAGTTTACTCATACCGGAGGGCTTCCACCGGATCGAGGCGGGAGGCGCGCCAGGCGGGCAGCAGGGTGAACAGGAAGGAGGCTGCGAGGGCCCACGCGGTGACGCCCGCAACCTCCAACCAATCGATCCGCTCGGGCACGTGGGCGAGGAAATAGACGTCGGAATTGAAGACCTGGACGCCGGTCACCCACTCGATGAAGCGCTGGATCGTCTCAATGTTCAGGCAGAAGACGATACCGAACAGCAGCCCCGCGATCGTGCCGGCGAAGCCGATGCTTGCGCCGGCCATGAAGAAGATGCGCAGGATCGCTCCCTGCCCTGCCCCCATGGTCCGCAGGATGGCGATGTCCCGCCCCTTGTTCTTCACCAGCATGACCAGGCCAGAGATGATGTTCAGGGCCGCCAGAGCGACGATGAAGAGGAAGATCATGCGCATCACGCTGTGTTCGACCTGCAGGGCGCCGAAATAGGCGCGGTTGCGCTCGGTCCAGTCGGTGACCACGGCGCCGGGGCCAGCCGCCGCCTCGAGCGCGCCCTTCATGGCCGGCGCCTTGTCCGGATCCGTCAGGCGCACCTCGATGAAGTCCACCGCCTCGCCACGACCGAAAAAGAGCTGGGCCTGGGTGAGCGGCATATAGATGAAGCTCTGGTCGTACTCGCTCATGCCGACCGAAAAGATGCCGCCCACGATGTAGCTCTTGGCTGGCGGCAGATCGCCGAACACCGTCTCGCCTCCAGTCGGCGAGATCAGAGAGATCGGATCGCCGACCCTGACGCCGAGCGTCTGAGCGAGCTTGTCGCCGACCAGCACGAGATCTCCGCCATCCTCCCCCGCGCCAAAACCGGTCATCGATCCGGACTTGATATTGCGGACGATAATCGGCGTGGCGCGCAGATCCTCTGGCGTAACCCCGCGCACAACGGCGCCGGAGACAGCGACCGGTCCCTGGGCCAGGACCTGGGATTCGATCACCGGAATGGCCTGGATCACGCCCGGGACCTGGCGGACGCGCTGCACCATGGCGGCGCGCTGCTCGGGACTCATGGCCCCGCCCACGACGAAGGCGTGGCCGTTGAAGCCGAGAATCTTGCCGGTCAGCTCGGTGCGAAACCCATTCATGATCGACATGGTGATCACGAGAGCCCCGACCGCCAGGGCGATCGCGGTGAAGGAGATCACCGAGATCAAGGCGACGCCGCCATGGCTACGCTTGGCGAAGAGGTAGCGGATGGCGATCGCGCGCTCCCACCCGCCGAACGGAGTGGACATCTGGCGGGGCGTTGTCAGGCTCCAACCATCGAGAGCGCCTCGGCGAGCGGCACGGTGTGGCGCTCGCCCGTCGCCCGGCGCTTCAGCTCGACCTTGCCCTTGGCGAGGCCGCGCGGGCCGATGATCAGCTGCCAGGGCAGACCGATCAGGTCCATGGCGGCGAACTTGCCGCCGGGGCGCTCGTCGGTGTCGTCCAGCAACGGCTCCTTGCCGCCCTCCGTGAGGACCGCGTAGGCCTCCTCACAGGCCCGGTCGGTCGCGGCATCGCCCGGTCGCAGGTTGACGATGCCAACGCCGAACGGCGCTACCGGATCGGGCCAGATGATGCCGGCTTCGTCGTGGCTGGCCTCGATGATCGCGCCCAGCAAGCGCGAAACGCCCACGCCATAGCTGCCCATCTGCACCGGCCGTTCGACGCCGTCGGGACCGCTCACGACCGCCTTCATAGGCTTCGAATACTTGTCGCCGAAGAAGAATGTCTGGCCGACCTCGATGCCGCGAGCGGTTATCCGATCCGCCTCCGGCGTTTCGCGGTCATACCGCTCGGCGTCGTGCACATCCTCGGTGGCGGCGTAGAGCCGGGTCCAGTCGGCCACGATCGGCTCGAGATCGCCATCGTAGTCCACATCCTCGCCGGGAACCGGCAGGTCGAGCATGCGCCGGTCGAGAAAGACCTGCGACTCGCCGGTCTGGGCCAGCACGATGAATTCGTGGCTGAGGTCGCCGCCGATCGGGCCGGTCTCGGCCTTCATCGGGATCGCCGAAAGACCCATGCGCTTGAACAGGCGAAGATAGGCCACGAACATCCGGTTGTAGGCGGCCTTGCCCGCGGCCTCGTCGAGGTCGAACGAATAGGCGTCCTTCATCAGGAATTCTCGCCCGCGCATGACGCCGAAGCGCGGCCGCTGCTCGTCCCGGAACTTCCACTGGATGTGGTAGAGGTTCTTCGGCAGCGCCTTGTAGGAGCGGACGTACGCCCGGAAGATCTCCGTCACCATCTCCTCGTTGGTGGGACCGTATAGGAGCTCGCGCTCATGGCGGTCGGTGATGCGGAGCATTTCCGCGCCGTAGTCGTCGTAGCGGCCGCTCTCGCGCCACAGGTCGGCGAGCTGGAGGGTCGGCATCAGGAGCTCGACGGCGCCGGCGCGGTCCATCTCCTCGCGGACGATCTGCTCGACCTTGCGCAGCACCCGGTGCCCGAGCGGCAGCCAGGCGTAGATGCCGGCGGCCTCCTGGCGAAGCATGCCGGCTCGCAGCATCAGCCGGTGCGAGACGATCTGCGCCTCGGCGGGGGTCTCCTTGAGCAGGGGCAGAAAATAGCGCGACAGGCGCATAGGCCTCTTTGAACCTTTTCTTTCTTTAGTACGGGTCGGTGCGCGGACAGCGTCAGGTCGGGTGCGCGAAGCCCGGCAGAGTGATCAGGTGGAACTGCACGATCGACCAGAAGATCGCAAACAGGATCGCCGACACCCAGGTGGTGGTGATGAACTTGCGCTTCAGCTTCGGATCGACCGGCGCGGCCGGATCGCCGCCGCCCGGTGTCGGCACGCCGGCCTCGGCATGGCTGACCACGCCCATCGGCAGGATGGAAAACAGCACCACCCACCAGAAGATCAGGTAGACGGCGAGCGAGGTCTCCAGGTTCATGCGTCGACGCCGGCCTGCGAGGAAGCGTGGACCGGCTCGGCCATCAGTTCCACCAGCACGCCGCCCATGTCCTTCGGGTGCACGAAGATCACCGGCACCCCGTGCGCGCCGATCCGCGGCTCGCCGGTTCCCAGCACGGTGGCGCCCTTGGCGCGCATCTCGTCGCGGGCCTTCAGGATGTCTGGCACCTCGAAGCAGACGTGGTGCTGGCCGCCGCGCGGGTTCTTCTCGAGGAAGGCGGCAATCGGCGAGGCTTCGCCATAGGGCTCGATCAGCTCGATCTGCGCGTTCGGCAGGTTGACGAAGCTCACCCAGACGCCCTGCTCGGGCAGCGCCCGCTTGTCGGTGATCGAGGTCGCGCCCAGCACATCCCGGTAGAGCTTCCAGGAGTCCTCGATCGAGGGCGTGGCGATGCCGATGTGATTGAGCTTGCCGATCATGAACGGGACCTCATGGGCCGGGTCCCTACCATCGTTGCGAAC
>DASXGR010000134.1:0-24966 GCA_036488935.1 Caulobacteraceae bacterium
ACGCGCCCAGGCGCAGGTCGCGGATGATCTCGATCCGCTCCAGCGTATCGACGTCGCTGTGCATGTAGCGCACGCGCAGGCCCTGCTCGTGCATGTATTCGGTGAGGTCCTCGGCCATCTTCTTGGTGAGCACGGTCACCAAGGCGCGGTAGCCACGACGGGAGATGTCACGGCACTCGGCGATGACATCGTCGACTTGGGAAAAGCCGCCCTTGGAGACCGGCCGCACCTCGACCGGGGGATCTATCAGGCCTGTGGGGCGGATCACCTGCTCGGTGAAGACGCCGCCGGTCTTCTCCAGCTCCCACTTGGCCGGCGTCGCTGAGACGAACACGCTGTCGGGGCGCATCGCCTCCCACTCCTCGAACTTGAGCGGCCGGTTGTCCATGCAAGAGGGCAGGCGGAAGCCATATTCGGCGAGGTTGAACTTGCGGTTGTAGTCGCCCCGGTACATCGCCCCGAGCTGCGGGATCGTCTGGTGGCTCTCGTCGATGAACAGCAGGGCGTTTTCGGGGATGTATTCGAAGAAGGTCGGTGGCGGCTCGCCCGGCCTGCGGCCGGTGAGATAGCGCGAATAGTTCTCGATGCCGGCGCAGCTGCCGGTCGCCTCGATCATCTCCAGGTCGAAGGTCGTGCGCTGCTCAAGGCGCTGGGCCTCCAGCAGCTTGCCGTTGGCCACCAGCCAGTCGAGGCGCTGCTTAAGCTCGGCCTTGATGCTGGTGACCGCCTGGCGGAGCGTCGGGCGCGGGGTGACGTAGTGGCTGTTGGCGTAGATCTTGATCGTCGGCAGGTCGGCGGTCTTCTTGCCGGTCAGAGGGTCGAACTCCGCGATCGCCTCGACCTCGTCGCCGAACAGGGTGATCCGCCACGCCCGGTCTTCGTAGTGGGCGGGAAAGATCTCGATCGTGTCGCCGCGACGCCGGAACATGCCACGCTCGAAGGCCTGGTCGTTGCGCCGATACTGCTGGGCCACGAGATCGGCCATCAGCTGCTTCTCGTCGATGCGGTCGCCGACGGTCAGGCTGAAAGTCATGGCCGTGTAGGTCTCGACTGAGCCGATGCCGTAGATGCACGACACCGAGGCCACGACGATCACGTCGTCGCGCTCGAGGATCGCCCGCGTCGCCGAGTGGCGCATGCGATCGATCTGTTCGTTCCGCGATGAATCCTTCTCGATGTAGGTGTCGGTGCGGGCGACGTACGCCTCGGGCTGGTAGTAGTCGTAGTAGGAGACGAAATACTCGACCGCGTTGTTGGGGAAGAAGCTCTTGAATTCGCTGTAGAGCTGGGCGGCGAGAGTCTTGTTGTGGGCGAGGATCAGCGCCGGACGCTGAGTCGCTTCGATCACCTTGGCCATGGTGAAGGTCTTGCCCGAGCCGGTGACGCCCAGCAGCACCTGTTCGTGTTCGCGCGCCTCTATGCCCGCCACGAGCTCCTCTATGGCCTGCGGCTGGTCGCCCGCGGGCGCGTAGTCGCTGACCAGCTCGAATCGCTTGCCGCCCTCGCTCTTCTGCGGCCGCGCGGGACGGTGCGGCGCCCAAAGGGCGGACATGGCCGCGTCGTAGTCGGGGACGAAGGCGGCGGAGGTCTCGGAGACGCCTGCGGCGGTGGAACGAGGCATGAACGGAAGATAGGCGACAGCCGCCTGGGCGACCAGAGGTGAGAGCTTGGAGACCCTGCGCTAAGCCGTCATTGCGGCCAACTGGTCGGCTACGCCCAGAGCGGCGCTGTAGCCGGCATGGACCGCGGGCTCATAGGCTTTCCAATCGCGCATTTCGACGCCCTCGAGCTTGGGCGCGATGTAGAGGTCGAGGGAGTCGCGGATAGCCTCGGTCGTGCTTGCGCTTCCGACCGTCGCCGCGCGCATGAGGATCGAGACGATCGGCGGGCCTCGCCGCCAGGCGCCAGTGGCCAGCCAGCTCAGGCCGGAGGGCTCGAGCTTGAGGTCCTCGGGGCGCAGGCCATGTGATTCGGCGACATTGACGCCAATCGTCCAGCCATCGTGTTGAGCCTGTACAAGGTTGGCCGGCAGATTGGCGACGAGGGCCCCGTCTACGAGGACGCGCCCGTCCTCCACCACGGGTGGAAGGATGCCGGGCAGGGAAAGAGAGGAACGCAGGGCGCGCCGCAGCAAGCCGCGGCGATGCACGAACGCGTTGCCCCAGGTCAGGTCGGTGGAGACGCAGGCGAAGGGACGCCACAGATCACTGATCTGCGCTTCGCCGAAATGCTTCTCCAACCGCTCGTCCACCTCTCCGCCGCGGGTCATCGAGATGATGGGGACGGGGGCGATGTCGGCTAGGGGACTCGACGATACGAAGGCGTCGTGGAGGCGCTCGTCCATCTCCTCGAGCGACCAGCCCATCGCCACCCCTGCAGCGATGATCGCGCCCATGGAGGTTCCCGCCACGAAGTCGATTGGTACGCCCAGCTCCTTCATCGCGCGAATGACGCCGACATGGGCGTAGGCGCGGGCGCCGCCGCCCGACAGGACGAGCCCGACCGATCGGCCGGCATAGATGCGGGCCAGCCGCCCGAGGTCCTCGGCCGAGTTCCGGCGGATGTGGAACAGGCGTGACGCGGGAATGGCTGAGAGCCAGGGGTCCGCGCCGACCACCCGTTGCGCCTCCGGTGGATGGACCAGGATCACGTCCAGCAGACGGTGGGCCGCGAGAGTCCCCGGTCCCAGGGGCAGAGCGCCGATCTGGGGTCGTCCGGGCGCAGCGAGCACGACGAGGCGGTCGATCTGTCGGGCGGAGTAGGCGATGAAATCGGCCTCTTCCCGTTCCGCCGCCATCAACACGAGGTCGTGGGTCTCCTCCAGCTGCGACAGGCGCGCCGGTTCCCAATGCGCCGCTTCGGATCCCACGACGACTGTGCGGCGGTCCAGGCGCTGCAGGTCCTGCGCGAGGCGCTCGGCGAAGTCCCTCACCGCGAGTCCCGGGCAGACGGTGACCAGGCCGATGATCGAGGTGCTTCGGCTTTCGTCGGGTTCCGGGGCGCCCAGACGCCGCAATGCCGAGCGGGCCACCTCGGCCAGGACATGCGGATCGCGCCGGAGCAGGCGTTCGGCCTTGCGTATGGGAAGCGTCCGAAGTTCAGAATCCCTCAACGCGACCAGGCTCGTCCGGTGCACGCCGTCGCCCAACGCCTCGACGCCGCCGAGCACGGCGCCCGGGCGGTGCACGGCAACCAGCCGCGAGGCGCCCTCGGGTCCGGGCTTGAGTTCGGCGATGCGCCCCGCCTCCAGGCGGTACAGGGCGTCTACAGGCTGGCCGGGACGGGCTAAGGCCTCTCCGCCTCTCAACGTGAAGGTCGGGCCGGCCCGATTGAACACCCGCGCCAGCGCATCTTCAGCCATGTCTCGATCTTTGGCGGCCAACGCTGGCAAGTAAAGCCGCTGTATCAAGACTCTGGCCGCGGCGCTTCGCGCGACGTAACCTCGCTGGGCCAGCCGACGAATGAAGGGATGGATGGGCGCCTCCGAGCCCGAACTTCGAGCGCTGATGGTCGCGGCCCTTGAAGGAGACGCTCGGGCCTATCGCGCCCTCTTGGGCGATCTGCGCCTGCGACTTGGCGTGTTTTTCGCGCGCCGACTCGCAGGTTCCCCGGCCGAGGCGGATGATTTGACCCAGGAAACCCTCATCGCGATCCACACCCGCAGGGAGACTTACGATTCTCGCCAGCCATTCACGCCCTGGCTGTTCGCTATCGCTCGCTACAAGCTAGCCGACCACTTCCGGCGCGTGGGGCGTCGCGGCGCGGTTCCGCTCGATGAAGAGTCGCCTGAACTCGCCATCGAAGGCGGCGCAGCGGCGGCGGAAGCCCGACGGGACGTCGAGGCCGCGCTGGGGGGCCTGTCGGAGCGATCGAGGGGGCTGCTGCAGATGCTGAAGATCGAAGGTGCGACAGTGGCTGAGACGGCCAAGCGGTTCGACATGTCCGAAGGCGCGGTGAAGGTCGCAGTTCATCGGGCGATGAAGAGCCTGGCCCAGCGTTATGGCTCTGGAAAGGTGGTCGATGACTGACGACCTGCTCGACGCCCTGGCGCGCGACATCATTCCACGACCGGCGCGTCGGGTCGGGATCCGTCTGGCCCTGGCCCTGGCCGCTGGCGCTTTCGTCAGCCTCGTCGGGGTCATGCTCCTGCTCGGACCACGAGCGGACTTTCCCGCGGCGTTCGGATTGGCGATGTTCTGGACGAAGCTGTTCTACGTCCTGGCCCTGGCGGCGGTGGCGGTCGGATGCGTTGAGCGGTTGGCGCGGCCCGGCGGCGAGGTGCGCCGCCGCGTCGGTTGGCTGGCCGCGCCGGTCGCCGCCATGGCGCTCGCAGCCCTGGCGCAATGGATTCTTGCCCCCACCGCGATGCACCAGACGCTCCTGATGGGCGATTCGGCCGCCGTCTGTCCATGGCTGATCATAACGGCCGCCGCGCCAATCTTCGTGGCTCTCGCCTGGGCCATGCGCGGCCTGGCGCCGACGCGCCTGCGGGCCGCCGGTGGCATGGCCGGGCTCGTGGCTGGAGCGGCTGGCGCAGCGGTCTACGCCTTCCACTGTCGCGAGATGGGCGGCGCCTTCGTCCTGGTGTGGTACTCGCTGGGCGTCCTGGCGCCTGGTGCATTCGGCTGGCTTGCCGGCCCCACCCTGCTCCGCTGGCGGTGACGCTAGCCAGCCCGACGGAAACCGTAGCGGGCGAAGATCGCGCCCGCCTTGGGACCCTCCATGAACTGCAGCAGGGCTGCGGCGCCGGGGTTGCGGGAGGCGGCGACGAGAGCGGCCGGGTAGACGATCGGCGAATGGGAGTTTTCGGGGAAGAGACCTACGATCCGCACCGCCGGTTCGACCTTGGCGTCGGTGTCGTAGACGATCCCGAGCGGCGTCTCTCCCCGAGCGACGAAGGCCAGGGTGGCCCGAACGTTCTCGCCACGCGCGAGATGACTCTCGACGCTGGGCCAGACGCCCAGCGCCTCGAGCGCGGCCTGTCCATAGCGGCCGGCTGGCACATCGGGTCCGGCCATCGCCAGACGACCGCCGCCCAGGGCGGTGGCGAGGGGCATACCTCGACGGATCGCGATCTGGGTCGTCGAGTTCGCCGGCGCGATCAAGGCCAGGTGATTGGCGAGCAGGTTGCGGCGGCTCGAGGCGACGATCAAACCGCGTTTGGCGAGTTCATCCATCCAGTCGGTGTCCGCGGAGACGAAGATATCCGCCGGCGCGCCCTCCTCGATCTGCCTCGCGATCACGGATGAGGAGGCGTAGGAGATTCGGACTTGTGTCCCGGTGGCGTCCAGATAGGCCTTGCCGACGTCGTCCATCGCGTTCTTTAGCGAGGCGGCGGCGAAGACGGTAATCGGCTCGTGAGCGGCCCGGGGCTGGGCCGCGAGGGGCGTCGCCGTCGCGGCTGCGCCGAACAGGGCGAGCACGTCGCGGCGTCGCCAGTTCTGGGGTCTCACATGCAGCTCCTCTCGACGCGTCGTGCTGTCTCGGTTCATAACGCCACTTGCCGGTACGGTTCCAGCCCGCAGGGGCGAAAGGGGGGATGACCATGAGGACAACAGCGATGTCGGCCTTCGCGGCCGCATGGGTCCTTGTCGCCGCCGCGGCGCACGCCCAGAGCGTCACCTTGAAAGGTCCTGACGGCCGGACGCGAAAGCTCACAGCGGCGGAGATCGCCGCCATGCCACACAAGCAGGCGCTTCTGGCCGGCGAGGGGGGCGCCCCGCCGCGCACTTACGAAGGCGTGGCGCTGACCGACCTCTTGCAGAGCGTCGGCGCGCCAGCGGGCCGGGCGTTGCGAGGGCCGGCCATGGCGAACGTGGTGGTGGCGAAAGGGGCGGACGGATACCGAGCGGTCTTCGCCTTGGCCGAAACGGATCCTGGGATGCGCCAGGCGGTGCCGATCCTGGCGGATCGCGTCGCCGGCGGTCCCCTCGACGCCAAGGAAGGCCCTCTCCGCCTGGTGTCGCCCGGTGATCTTCGGCCGGCGCGCTCGGTGCGCCAGGTTATCTCGATCGAGGTCGAATCAGTTCCTTGATTCGCGGGGGTGGTCTCGCTTGTGATTTCGTGCTCCGAAAATTGGCGCCTTGCCCACCTCAGGCGCCGAATAATGAAGCCGATTCAGCACTCATCGGCGCCCTTGAAGGTAAATCAGCGCAATTAGCAGCCACCACCTTCCTCTGCCAACTTTGGGACTTGGAAAACCGGATTAGCCTCATGGGCGTTTAGTCGTCCTCACAGAGGCAAGCTTAGACTCATGTCCGTCCTGGAAACCGACATCATCGACTACATCTACCTAGACGACGACGCGCAGACTCCCGTGCTGGTGGTCTCAGATCCGCTGGCGTGGACGCCCCCCGAAGACGAGCGCCACCTGAGCGTACTGAGGGAGAAGCTCAACGCTCAGATCGCCTTCGTCGAGACGGGCCAGATCAAGGGCGTCTGGCCACGGTACGCTGGTGGATCGGTGCGAGTGGAAGTGGTCGCCAGGTGTCGTCTGACCGAGCAGGCCGCCCACTTCTACATCGTTGCCCGAGAGGTGATGTCGACGGCGAACATGGATTTGCGGTTCCAGCTTCTAGACGCCTGAATCTGCTCCTCGGGGGGCCTGCCAAGCGAAAAAAATGCGGCGAGCCGGGCGCACGCGCGGGCTGCGGCGAAGCCTCGCGAAACCGCAACAATTTCCTCAATATCGCCAATGATTTGAATTGGAGTCCTGGCGGCGCGGTCCGTCGGCGGCGCGACTCTCATTTGGAGATGCGTGCGGTCTCGCGCCGTATGCCGCGGTCTAGGAAACTTGCGCCTGCCATTTTCGCGTAGTAGATGGCGACTGGTTCCGCCAACGTGTACCGGCCGAACTCCGCCTCAAAGCTCATCCGCACAAAAGATCAGCGGAACGCTTCTGGGCCGACTGTCTGGGGCAGTATTCGCCTCGCCACATAGGACACGAAATCTTGGATTTTACTTTCAGCCCGCATGCGAAAGCGTGCGCGCAGGTTGGCGCGCCTCTTGTATTTGCTGCCATGGGACTCACCGTGGCGGCCATTGTGTGTAGCGAGGCCCAGCCGCGGTTTTCCGGCCAGCAGGTCGACAGCAGCCGGTTTGCTCAGATTGCCATGTCGACGATGACAGAGCCGCCTGCTTCGACGGTGTCGACGACGACCAAGCCGCCTGCTTCGATGGGGCGGATCGCGCAATTCCAGGCGGCTGCGGCGGCGTGGACGCATCCGGCGCGCGGCCGGGACCTCGATTGCCTGTCGCAGGCGGTCTATTACGAAGCTCGCGGCGAAAGCGCCGCCGGGCAAGCGGCTGTGGCTCAGGTCGTGCTCAACCGGGCCCACGATCCTGCCTATCCGAAGAGCGTCTGTGCGGTCGTCTACCAGCCAGCTTCCTCGGGCGGTTGCCAGTTCACCTTTGTTTGCGACGGCGCCATGGCGCGGCCGCTGGAGCCGCTGGCGTGGCGGCGAGCGCGGGAAGTCGCCTCCCGCGCGCTTCAGGGCTATGTGATGCGAGCTGTCGGGCGTGCGCTCAACTTCCATGCCGCGGACGCTTCGGCCGACGCCAAGGCCGGCACTACGGTCGCGCGTCTCGGCAACCACGTCTTCTTTATCGCTGCGAAGCACCCCGTCGGCAGCCGCGACGAGCCCGTGCGGCGGCTGGCCAGGGCCGAGTCCGCGACCGTCGAAGAGGGCCCTGGCGCGGCAGATGCGGCCCGCCGGTTCACCATGGCGCTGGGCGACCTGGGGCTGTTCGGCAAGTCAGCCGGCGCGATCCAGGCGTCCGACGAGCGCGTGGCGACCGCCGGCGACAACTCCGCTGGCGCCGCCGACTAGAGCGCAAAACCCGTTCAGACGCGTCTGAACGGGGCCGCTTTCAGGCGGCGTCGAGGCCGATGTCCAGGACAGGCGCAGAGTGGGTGAGGGCGCCCACGCTGATCAGGTCCACGCCGGTGCGGGCGATCGCCGCCACAGTCTCAAGGCTGACGCCGCCGGACGCTTCGAGCACGACGCGCCCGCCAGCGAGAGCCACGGCTGTCTCCAGATCCGCCAGGCCGAAATTGTCGAGCATGACGATGTCGGGAGCCGCTTCGAGCGCTTCGCGGAGCTGATCGAGGCTGTCGACCTCGACTTCGAGCTTCACCATGTGTCCGGCGGCGGCCCGGGCGCGGCGCACGGCTTCGGCCACGCCGCCGCAGGCGGCTACGTGGTTGTCCTTGATCAGGATCGCGTCGTCGAGGCCGAAGCGGTGGTTGTCGCCGCCGCCACAGCGCACGGCGTACTTCTCCAGCGCTCGGAGCAGGGGCGTCGTCTTGCGGGTATCGATGATCCTCGCGCGAGTCCCGCTCGCCTTGGCGACGTAGGCCGCGGTCAGGCTGGCGATCCCTGACAGGCGGCCCAGCAGGTTCAGCGCTGTGCGTTCGCCTGCGAGGATCACGCGCGCCGACCCGGAAACCGTGGCGATCAGCTCACCAGGCTTCAGCTTATCTCCATCGGACAGGTGAGCCGCGAAGCGAACCTCCGGGTCCAATGCGGCGAAGGCGAGCCGGGCGCAGCCCAGGCCCGCCAGAACGCCTGCCTTTCTGGCCACAAAGCGAGCCTCCATGCGGGCCTCGGCGGGGATGCACGCCTGGCTGGTGATGTCGCCCGCACGGCCGAAATCCTCGGCGAGGGCGGCGCGGACTACCGGTTCGACCAGAAGGTCGGGAAGAGGATCGAGACTCACGCGGCGCGCCGGCGACCGTCGGCCGAATTCTGGACGGTGCGCCGCGTGTGAACGGCATCGACAAAGGCTGTGGGATGGTCGGCGCGGAAGTGCGCGCCGCGGCTCTCGCGGCGCGCCAGAGCCCCCTCGGCCACGAGGCGCGCCGCGATGAGGGGCAGGGCGGGGCCGCAAATGGTCTCGGCGGCTGAGAGCCAGGCCAGCAAGCGCGTCAGCCCCACGGCGTCCCGCACGACGCCCGCATCGCGCGACATGCGTCCGCGCAGGTCGAGCAGGGTCGACTCGGGCAGGTCCGGCGGCGCGACGGGCGTAACCGTGCGAGCCGAGACCTGGGTCGTGTCACGCGCCGCACGGCCGGCGCGTGCGCCGAAAACCGCCGCCTCGAGCAGGGAGTTGGACGCCAGCCGGTTGGCGCCATGCACGCCTGTCGCGGCGCATTCACCGGCGGCGAACAGGCCGGACAGGGAGGTCGCCCCATCCAGGTCGGTGACGACGCCGCCCATGTGATAGTGCACGGCGGGCAGCACGGGGATCGGCTCGCGGCGCGGATCGACGCCGCCGGCCACGCAGGCGGCGAAGACGGCTGGAAACTCATGCGCCACGTCGGCGATGAGCGGCGCGCGCGCGTCCAGGAAAGCTCCGCGGCCGGCGCGCCGCTCCGACTCGATCGCGCGGGCCACGATGTCGCGCGGGGCCAGTTCGGCGGCAGGGTGGTAGCGTGGCATGAATGGGACGCCCAAGGCGTCCACCAGGCGAGCGCCTTCGCCTCTCAGAGCTTCGGTCGCCAGCGGCGCCGGATCGGCGCCGATGTCGATGGCCGTTGGGTGGAACTGAACAAATTCGGGATCCAGGACCTCCGCGCCCGCTACGGCGGCCATGGCAAGGCCTTCGCCGCACACCGCCGCCGGGTCAGTGGTGATGGCGTAGATGCCGCCGATCCCGCCGCTGGCCAGCACCACCGCTGGCGCATGGATCTCGACTAAGGACTTGCCCGCCTGAGCGAGGACACCGTGTGTGCGTCCCTCGGCGTCCATGATCAGGGCCAGGGCCCGGACGCTCTCGCGGATCTCCACATGCCCGGCGGCGCGCGTCGTAGCGATCACCGCCGTCATGATCGCGCGCCCGGCCCCGTCGCCTCCGACTCGCGCCACGCGGGCCATGGAGTGCGCGGCCTCGCGGCTCTGCACGAAACCGCCATCGGGGCGGCGGTCGAAAGGCGCCCCAAGGGCCGCCAGGATGCGGACGGCGTCCGGCCCTTCGGTCGTGAGGACGCGCACCGCTTCGGCCTCGCACAGGCCGGCGCCGGCAGCCACCGTGTCGGCGGCGTGGAGCGCCGGGTCGTCGTCCTCCGACAACGCGGCCGCCATGCCCCCCTGGGCCCAGGCGGAGGCGCAACCCTCCCCAAGCGCGACGGGACTAAGGACGAGCACGCGTCGCGGGGCCGCCGCCAGGGCGGCGGTCAGGCCGGCGAGGCCGGCGCCGATCACCACTACGCCATCGAAGTCGACCCGGTCTGCGTGGGTCGTTGATGGGGAGAAGGTCATGGCCGTGCGCCTAGATCAGCTCGACATCCACGTGATGGCGCGCCTTGACCAGGTCATAGCGCGCCGGGGTCGCCGGCGGCGGCAGGTCGATCATCCTTTGGACCGCGGCGCGGGCGCGCGCGGCGATGGAGGGGTCCACCGTCACCTCGTAGCGCTCCTCGACGAGGGCCTGATGGATGTTCTCGAGGCTGATCCGCTTCATGTGCGGGCACAGGTTGCACGGCCGGACGAACTCGGTCTCCGGGGCGTCGCAGGCGACGTTGTCGGCCATGGAGCACTCGGTGATCAACACGACCCGGCGCGGTTTGCGCTGGGCGACGTAGTCGCTCATCGCAGCCGTGGACCCCGCGAAGTCGGCGGCTTCCAGCACCTCCGTCGGGCATTCCGGATGGGCCAGGATCTCGGCGTCGGGCCAGGCTGCGCGCAGTTCGGCGATGTCGGCCGCATCGAAGCGCTCGTGCACCTCGCAACGACCCTTCCAGGCGATGATGCCGATCGGGGTCTGGCGCGCCACGTTGCGCGCAAGGAATTCGTCGGGAAGCAGGATGACGCGATCGACGCCCCATTCGCAGGCGACTGCCTCGACCACCTGCACCGCGTTGGCGCTGGTGCAGCAGATGTCGGTCTCCGCCTTCACAGCAGCGGTGGTGTTCACGTAGGTGACCACCGGCAGGCCTGGATAGCGGGCCTTGATCAGCCGGACGTCATCGGCCGTGATCGAGGCGGCGAGGGAGCAGCCGGCGCGCAGGTCGGGGATCAGCACCTTTTTCTCAGGCGAGAGGACCTTCGAGGTCTCGGCCATGAAGTGCACGCCGGCCTGGACGATGATGCTGGCGTCACAGCGCGCGGCTTCGCGCGCAAGGCCGAGGCTGTCGCCGACGAAGTCGCCCACGCCGTGGAAGATCTCCGGCGTCATGTAGTTGTGAGCCAGGATGATGGCGTTCTTTTCGCGCTTGAGGCGGTTGATTTCTGTGATCAGGGGCGCGTGCAGCCGCCACTCCAGAGGCGTTACCTGCCCTTTGACCTTCTGCCACAGGGCGGCCGTCGCGTCCTCGACGGCGGGTGTGAAAGCGAAGGAACCGTCGGCCATCTGCCTCACCCATTTATGCTCGAAGTGAGCATATCTAGAGCCTGCGAAAAACGTCGACCGTGCCCCCCGGCGACGCTTTCCCTTGGGTGACTTATGCTAAGTCTGAGCAAAAGTCCTGAAGGCATATATGCCCCTCCCACAGACAGCGAAAGGGGCCTTTCACAAAAGTGCGGCAAATGTGATTGGCACGGATCAAGGCGCTCCAACCTTCGACCGTCGACTACTCATTGAGGCAGGTCGAAGGCCGGTCCTACCAGGTCCCGATCTTCTCGGCTTCGTGATGGCTGATCGGGTGGTGAGCGCGGGCATGATCCTCTTCCGCCAGGAGGCGGGCGGCCTCGAGGGCGGCCATGCAGCCCATACCTGCGGCCGTGACAGCCTGCCGGTAGACGTCGTCGGCGACGTCGCCCGCGGCGAACACGCCGGGAACCACGGTGCGGACGGAGCCCGGCTCCAGGTCCAGATAGCCTCCGGCCTTCATCGGCAGCTGACCTGCGAAAAGCTCCGAGGCCGGCGCGTGGCCGATGGCGATGAAGACGCCATCGCAAGCCAGCTCGCGGATCTCGCCGGACGTAACCTCGCGCAGGCGAACGCCGGTGACGCCGAGCGGATCGACTGTCCCGAGCACCTCGTCGATTGCGTGGTTCCAGATGACTTCGATCTTCTCGTGGGCGAACAGCCGCTCCTGCAGGATGCGCTCGGCGCGCAGCTCGTCGCGCCGGTGCACCAGGGTGACCTTGCGCGCAAAGCTGGTGAGGAAGAGCGCTTCTTCCACCGCCGTGTTGCCGCCGCCGACCACGACCACGTCCTTGCCGCGGTAGAAGAAGCCGTCACAGGTGGCGCATGCGGACACGCCAAAGCCCTGAAACCGCTGCTCGCTTGGCAGCCCAAGCCATTTCGCCTGGGCTCCTGTGGCGATGATCAGGGTCTCGGCCAGCCAGCGGGCGCCGGAGTCGCAGGTGACCAGGAACGGCCGCGAGGACAGGTCCACGGCCGTCACGATGTCATCGACGAGCTCGGCGCCGACGTTGGCGGCCTGCGCCTGCATCTGATCCATCAGCCAGGGACCTTGGATCACCTCGGCGAAGCCGGGATAATTCTCAACGTCCGTGGTGATGGTCAGCTGGCCGCCGGGCGTGAGCCCGCGGATCATCACCGGCGCCAGCAGGGCGCGCGCGGCGTAGACCGCCGCCGTGTAGCCAGCCGGACCGGCGCCGATGATCAGGCAGCGCGTTTTACGCGGTTCGCTCAAGACGGAAGGCCTTTCAGACCCACTCGACCTTGAGGATCTCGTAGGCCTTGACGCCGCCGGGCGTGTTCACCTCGACCACGTCGCCGGTCTCTTTGCCGATCATCGCCCGAGCGATGGGCGAGGCGATGGAGATCTTCCCCGCACGGACGTCGGCCTCGTGCTCGCCGACGATCTGGTAGCGGGCCTCTTCCTCAGTGTCCTCGTCGACCACGCTGACGGTCGCCCCGAACTTCACCTGAGCGCCGGACAGCTTGGAGACGTCGATGATCTGGGCGCGCGCCATGCGATCCTCGATCTCGGCGATGCGGCTCTCAATCCAGCCCTGACGCTCTTTCGCCGCATGGTATTCGGCGTTCTCCGAAAGGTCTCCGTGCTGGCGCGCCTCACTGATCGCCGCGGTCACTGCCGGGCGTTCCTGCGTCTTGAGCCGCCGAAGTTCAGCGTCGAGGGCTTGAAAGCCCTCTGCCGTCATAGGAACTTTTTCCATTGCAGACTAAAAGCTCGTTTCGTGCCGCGGATATCCGAAAAAACCCCGCGGCGCCGCTACGCGGCGTTCCATCGGGGGCAGAAGAGGATAGGTGTCCGGGGTGGGCGTGACAAGTCCGCCCCCTCCGCAGCGTATCGCGCAGTCAGCGGATGGAGATGCCGCCGTCGATCACGAGCTCGGCGCCGGTGACGTAGCGGGAATCGTCGGACGCCAGCCACAGCACGCCCTGGGCGATGTCCTCGGGCACACCCTTCACCCCCAGCGGGACGGCCATGGCGGAGAGGGCGTCCAGGTCGGGCGGCGAGTTGGACCCCGTCGCGCCGCTCGCGCCGATGCCCAGCCAGATCGGCGTCTCGATGATCCCCGGGTGAACCGAATTGACCCGCACCCCGTCCTTGGCGGCGGCGCACTCCAGCGCCACGCCCTTGGTGAACAGCCGCACTGCGCCCTTGGTGGCCGAGTAGGCGGCCAGGGTTGGCGAGCCCTTCAATCCGGCGACGGAGGACATGTTGATGATCGATCCTCCGCGCCCGCCTTCCCGCATGAGCAAGATGCCGTGTTTCATGCCGAGGAAGACACCGTCCACGTTCACCGCCTGCTGACGCCTGAAGTCGTCCAGGCTCATGGTGGTGATGCTGGGGCTGCCCAGGCCGATGCCGGCGTTGTTCACCAGGATGTCCAACCGCCCGAACGCAGCCTTGACCTCCTTCATCACGTCCACCCAGGCCTCCTCGAGCGTGACGTCGTGATGGAAGTAGCGCGCGCGGCCGCCCTCGCGAGTGATTTCTGCGACAACCTGCTGCCCCTTCTCGTCCTGCAGGTCCGTCACCGCGACGGTCGCGCCCTCGGCGGCCAACAGCCTGGCGCAGGCCGCGCCGATGCCGCTGGCGCCGCCGGTGACGACGGCGACCCGTCCTGCAAGTTTGGTCATCAGGATCCTCCCTTTGTCCCGCCGTCAGATCCGGAGGCGGGCTTGCCTGGTGTTGTTTCGCGGTGGACGGGTGCGGTGGTGTCGAACACCGGGCCGCCCTCGTAGGACACGTAGACCTTTCTTTGGTTTACGGCGACATAGACCCGATGGGAGCGGAAGAAGTCGGCTCCCAGGAGCATCTGAGGCTCGTCCACCACCGAACGCGGGATGTTCGATCCAAGCGAGACCTCGCGGTTGGCGGCGAACATGTCCGCCAGCTCGAGGCGGGAAGCGCGGATGGTCTCGTCGCCGAACGAGAAGGTCGAGAAGACCCCGACATAGGTTTTCACTGTGTTTGGACCGATCCCTCCGCCGTCCGCCAGTTCGGTGACCCCAGGCGCCCCCGGCCGCAGTCCGGCGGCCGCCGCGGCCGCGAGCGTCAGCACAGACGATGGCGCGCCGGTGTCCATCTGCGCCCGAACCGCGACGCCATTGACCTTCACGGGTACGACGATCTGAAGTCCCGTGGCTGAGAGCATGGGGGCGACGGCGTAGGCCTGACCCCAGTAAACGACCTGATCGCCTGCGCAGCCCTTGGGTTGGAAAAACCGGATTTTTCCGTGGGGTAGATCGAACTCGATGTCCCGCTGGAGAAGAAAATTCGCCCCGAGCAGTCCATCAGCATCGAATCCATGGCGCTCGACAACGAAGAGACTCATGTTTCGAGCGGTCAGTCCCCCGATCGAGATGCTCCTCAGCGTGGTGAGCCCAAGAGAGGCTGCGCCGCCGACGCCGTAGCTCTTGCCGATAGGGGCGGCCGCTTGAACTCCCAGTCGGTTTGCTGCGTCGATGAACAGAGACGTGCTGAACGCGCCGCTGTCGATGATCATGCGCGCCGGCCGATCATTGATCTGCGCCGGCAGAATGAACCGCGAACCGTGAACCTCGACGTTGATCTCAGCCAGCTCCTGCAGCTGACACGCCGCACGAGCTCCCGTGGCCGCAAGAAGTGCGGCGAGAACGAGCCCACCGGCAAGGCCTCGGAGGCCTCTGGCGCGCACGCCGGCGCGATTGTTTGTTTCCATGTTGGTCGTCCCCCTGACCTCCTCCGAAAAGGGGAATTCCAAGCCGACGTTGTCAAGCCCGCTGCGCTGTACCTCCGCGTGTCCATGCTGGACGCCGGCCCCTGGACCGGCCTAGCGGTTCGCGCATGATCTCGACCCTGACGGAGGCGACGCCAAACCGGCTGGCGCCCTTCGACGCCATCATCGACGTCCGCAGCCCGGCCGAGTTCGCGGACGACCATGTTCCCGGTGCGATCAACCTTCCCGTGCTCAGCAATGAGGAACGCGCGCAGGTGGGAACGATCTATGTCCAGGAGAGCCGCTTCAAGGCCAGGCGGATCGGCGCCGCCATCATAGCGCGCAACGTCGCCACGCACCTGGAAACGGCGCTGGCCGACAAGTCCGGCGCGTTCGCGCCGCTCATCTATTGCTGGCGCGGCGGCCAGAGGTCCGGCGCCATGGCGACCATCCTCGACCAGATCGGCTGGCGCGTGAGCGTTCTGGCCGGCGGATATCGGACCTATCGGCGACGCGTGACGAAGGCGCTTTACGAGGCTGAGCCTTATCCGCGCGTCGTGCTTCTCGATGGGGCTACGGGCGTGGCGAAGACGGATATCCTCGGACGCCTGGCCGAGCGCGGCGCCCAGGTCATCGACCTTGAAGGGCTGGCGGCGCACCGCGGCTCGCTGTTCGGGGCCCTCGCCGAGCCCCAGCCACCGCAAAAGATGTTCGAGAGCCGTCTTCTTGCGGCCATGGAGGAGCTCGATCCCGCTCGCCCGGTGGTGGTGGAGGCGGAGTCGAGCAAGGTGGGCGAACTGAACGTGCCGCCGACGTTGTGGAAGGCGATGACGGACGCGCCCCGCATCCTGCTGTCCGCTCCGCGTGATCGGCGGGCGGCCTATCTACTCGAGGCCTACGGCGATGTGGTCGGCGATCCAGAGCGCCTCGAGGGAATCCTGGCCCGGCTGCCGCCCCATCACGGACGCGACCAGCGCTCGGCATGGCGTGACCTGGCGGCAAGCGGCGAGTTCCTTGCCCTAGCGGAAAGCCTGATCGAAGCCCACTATGACCCTGGCTACGCACGATCCGCCCGTCGCGACGAGCGGACGATCCTCGGAGAGGTCGCGCTCGCGGACCTCTCGACACCCAGTCGCGAAGCCGCGGCAGACCGTGTCTTCGCCCTAATTTCAGAGGCAGCCTCATGCCAGACGACCTCTCCGCGCCGCGCCTGACCAGCCTCGCTCACGGCGGGGGCTGTGGATGCAAGCTCTCGCCCAAGGTGCTTGCGGACATTCTTGCGGACATGCCCGCGGCGCGCGCCTTTCCTGACTTGCTGGTTGGGACGGAGACGTCGGACGACGCCGCTGTCTGGAAGCTCAACGAGACCCAGGCCCTGGTCGCCACCACGGACTTCTTCATGCCGGTGGTGGACGATCCACGGGACTTCGGGCGGATCGCGGCGACGAACGCCCTGTCGGACGTCTACGCCATGGGGGGACGGCCGATCCTGGCGCTGGCAATCGTGGGCATGCCTGTGAACGTCCTGGCGCCCCAGACGGTCCGCGCGATCCTGGAAGGCGGCGCCTCGGTCTGCGCCGAGGCCGGTATCCCCGTGGGCGGCGGCCACTCGATCGACAGCGTCGAGCCCATCTACGGCCTCGTGGCGCTTGGCCTGGTGGATCCCAAGCGCGTGCTCAAGAACACGGACGCCCGCCCGGGTGACATCCTGGTGCTCACCAAGGCGCTCGGCGTGGGCGTGTTGTCGGCCGCGCTCAAGCAGGAGCGGCTCGGGCCTGGCGGTTATGCGGCGATGATCGAGTCGACCACGCGGCTGAACAGCCTGGGCGCCGACCTGCCGGCGGTCAAAGGCGTGCACGCGGTCACTGACGTCACGGGGTTCGGACTGCTCGGCCACGCCCTGGAGATTGCGCGAGGTTCGCGCGTGACCGTGGAGATCTCAGCCGTCGCGCCGGCCCTGCTCGAGGGTGTCGAAGCCCTGGCGCGGTCGGGCGTACGCACCGGAGCGTCGGGCCGCAACTGGGAGAGCTATGGCGCTTCGGTGCGTCTCCCGGAGGGATTGGACAACTGGCGCCGGGACCTGCTCACCGATCCCCAGACGAGCGGAGGCCTTCTGATCGCGGTTGCGCCCGAGAGCGCCGACGACGTGCTCGCTCTCGCCAAGTCCCAGGGATTGACCGCCGCACGCATCGTTGGGCGGATCGTCGAAGGCGCGCCAGAGGCGAGAGTCGTTCCCTAAGCCAGGAGCGTCCTCCCCCACGCCTGGCGCGGGGGAGGAGCGGTTGGACGTCAGAAGCGGTAGTTCAGGCCAACGCGAACGACGTTCGCCGTCGCCTTCTCCACCACGTTGGCATTGAAGAGCGTAAAGCCCGGGCCGCCGATGGTGCCGCCCGTGCCGTTCACGGTGGAGTCGCCGAGGTTCACGTAGAGGTACTCGACCTTCGCCGAGAGGTGACGGGTGAGGGCGTATTCGGCCCCGCCGCCCACCGTCCAGCCGACCTGCATCTGGCTGGGTGAGAAGAACGAGGCGTTGCCCGGGCCGCCGTTGAAGCAGCTCGAGCAGTTCCAGTTGCTCGAGGTGTTCACCCCGCCATAGGCGAAGCCGCCCGTCACATAGGGCAGCAGCCGGTTGTTGAGCATGGTGTGGCCGATTCTCGCGCGAGCCGTGCCGAGGTAGGTGATGCGCGAGCTGAAACCGCCGTCATATGAGGTGCCGGTTCCGGGGAACTCGGAGAAATTGGTCTTGCCGCCGAGGTCGGAGGCGTCGATGTCGGTCTCCAGGCCGGCCACCCAGCCGTTCTTCATCTCATAGTTGTAGCCGAGGGTGACGCCGCCCATGACGCCGCTCGAATCCTGGCTGAAGCGGCCGGAGACCGGGTTCGTCCCGGCCGCGTCCGTCGTCCCCGAGTAGGGATAGTGGAAATTGCCGCCGCCGTAACCGAGGTTCACGCCGGCGTAGGGGCCGGTCCAGGTTGCCACATCATTGTCCTGGGCCAGGGCCGGGACTGCGGCGAGTGCAGCCGCCACGGCGACGGCGGATGTCAGGCACACACTACGAATCTTCACGCTTCGAACTCCATTTTCAGTTCGACGCCGCGCCCCCTTCGATCGAAGTCGCGCACGCCGTAGGAACACCCACCCCAGGTCTATCCCGACGCGCTCAGGTCGCGTGGGACGATAACGGTGGGATTTCAAAGCAGATTTCTCAATGTAGCGAGAGTCCTTTGGGGGCGCCTGTTGTATTTGTGCCGCGTATCCCACCGAATTCTGACCTCAATTGCCGATTTTATTTCGGCATTGGGCGAGATATGGGCGAACCTAGGCGGAGTGAGGCGGGAATGTCATGTGAGAAACCTGAATTATCTTTAAGTATGTAACGAAGGAACTGAATTATGGCCCGTGCGAAACCGTGCGGCCTTTGTCGGTTTCCAAGCGTCGCCGTCGGTGAAAAGAAAGGCGCCATGCGCGCCTTTTTCCGACTCGGCCTCGCCGCCGCACTCCTTGTCCCCGGCCTCGCGGCGGCTCAGGCGATGGATCCCGCCTTCGCCGAGCACCAGAAGGCCTGGACGACGCGGCCAGAATTCTCCAGTCCGCTGGTGGACCACCTGCCGGCTGGCGGCGCAGTTCCCTCGCCGCGTGACGTGCTGGGGCACGACATCGGCGCGCCCCGCGTGCTCGACTATTACGCGGACATCCTGAAGTACTACCGCGCCCTGGCGGCGGCCTCGCCCTGTGTGAAGATCATCGAGACGGGCAAGACCGAGGAGGGCCGTCCCACCGTGATGGTGGTCATCTCCTCGCCGGCCAATATGTCCAATCTGGAACAGAACCGGCGCAACCTCGTGCGTCTCGGCGATCCGCGTGGGCTATCGGCGGATGAAGCCAAGGACCTGATCGCGAGGACCAAGCCGATGTACGTCCTCCTCGGCGGGCTCCACAGCGGCGAGACCGGGCCGCCGGAGATGCTGATGGAGCTGGCCTACCGGCTGGTGACCGAGAACTCTCCGCTCATCCAGCGCGTCCGCGACAATGTCATCATCGCCATCAATCCGGCGACCGATCCCGACGGCCGTGACCGCTACACGGACTGGTATTACGAAAACAAGATCGACGACACCGATGATCTCGATCCGGTTCCTGGCGCGCCGTATTGGGGGAAGTACATTTTTCACGACGACAACCGGGACATAAATTACAGCGGTTACAGCGCCACGAACCTGCTGAAGTGGTACTTGGAATGGCGGCCGCAGGTCATGCACGACCTGCACGAGTCGGTGCCTTTCCTCTACGCCTTCAGCGGTCAGCCGCCTCAGAATCCTGACCTCGATCCGATCCTCTACGCCGAGCTGCCCTGGTTCGCGGACTTCGAGATGGCGCAGCTGACCAAGATGGGCATGCCGGGGGTGTGGAACTTCGGCTACGTCGACGCCTGGTCGCCCGGCTACGTCGCCTTCATGTCGTCCAACCACAACGGCCTGGTGAGGTTCTACGAGACCTTCGGCAACGGCGGGGCGACGACGGAGCTGCGGCACGTCAAGCCGGTCGACGGTCCGGGCCAGGACCAGCACGCCATGGACCAGACCAAGCGGGAGTGGTTCCGGCCGAACCCCCCGTACAAGACGGTGGAATGGTCGATGCGGGACAACACCAACTACATGGAGACGGCGATGCTGACCGCGCTCCAGCTCACCTCGCAGTTCCCCGACCAGATCCTCGAGAATTTCTACAAGAAGAACCTGGACTCCCTTGAGGCCGGCCGGACGAAAGCGCCTTACGCCTTCATCATCCCGGGCGACCAGCCGGATATGACGCGCGCAGCCTTGCTAGTGAACATCCTGCGCCTGCAGGGGATCGAGGTCGGCCGCACCGACGCGCCGCTGAAGCTTGCGGATGGAACGTTCCCGGCTGGCTCTTTCGTGGTGAAGCTCGACCAGCCCTATGGCCGCCTCGCCAAGGTCCTGCTGCAGAAGCAGGATTTCCCGGACCCGAAGCTGAAGACCTACGACGATTCAGCCTGGACCATGGGAATGATGGCCCATGTGAAGGTCGCTGCGACGAAGGACCCCAAGGCGCTTGAGGCCGCCGCGCCCATGATCGGGCGGGACGAGCCGACAGGCGTCATCGATCCCCCCGGCGCCAAAGCCTACGCGGTCCTCGACTATGGATCGATCGAGCTGGCGCGTTTGCGCTACCGCTTGAAAGACACGCCAATCCGCATTGCCGAACAGGCTTTCACGGCCGGCGGAAAGGCGGTCCCGGCGGGATCGTTCATCGTCGACGGATCCGCCTACGAGAAACTCAAGGAAGAGGCAGTCCCGCTCGGTCTGACCGCAGTGGCGTTGGACGCGCAGCCCACCGTTCCCATGCATGAGGCGGCTGCGCCTCGCGTGGCGGTCTACAGCACCTGGGGATCGACGCAGAACGTCGGCTGGGTCCGTTATGCCTTCGATCAGTACGGGACGCCCTACAGCCTCATCTTCAAGGACGATGTCCGGAAGGGCCGGCTTCGCGCGCGCTATGATGTGATCGTCGTGCCCAGCCAGGGCCGCAACTCGCGCACCCTGGTGTGGGACATTCCCATGCGCGGCAAGCCGCTGGCCTATGAGAAGACAGCCCGCTTCCGCAACCTGGGCGACTACGGCGCCTCGCCTGATATCCGCGGCGGCATGGGGCTGGAGGGGCTCGACGCGCTCCGGCAGTTCGTGGAGCAGGGCGGCGTGCTGATCACGCTCGGCGATTCCAGCGCCATGCCGGCTGACTTCGGCATCGCGCCGGACGTGCAGGCCGCGCCCGCGTCCAAGGACTTCTATGCGCCGGGCCCGATCGTGCAGGCGAAGATCACCAAGGCCGGCAATCCCATCTTCTACGGGTATGACGAGGCGAGCTTTCCGGTCCGCTGGGCCACGAACACGCTCTTCGCCGTTTCGGAGACGCGGCGCGACGAGGTGCTGATGGAGTTTCCGGGCGGCAAGCCTGGCGTGCTGAGCGGTCTGATGACGGCGCCCGACGAGGTCAAACACCGTCCCGCGATCATCGACCAGCCGCTGGGAGAAGGGCGGATCCTGATGTTCGCCACCAATCCGATCTATCGCGACCAGACCTTCGGCGAATACCGGATGCTCTACAACGCCCTGTTCAACTATCGCCAGCTTGGGCTCGGGACCGAGGCGCCCGAACCCGCAGGCGAGGATGCGGCAGGCGGCGGCGGCGACGCCGTGACGGCGAGCGGCGCCGGGTGGTGATAGGGCCAGCCCTCACCCCAGGAGGACGTGGGCGATCTTCTCCCGCGTAAATGGCGTCTGGCGGATGCGAGCGCCCAGGGCGTGCGCGAGGGCGTTGCCGATGGCGGCCATGGCGGGCCCGACACTGACCTCGCCCGCGCCGAGCGATGGCTGGTCCTGAGCCATGGCCAGGTCGATATCGACGGGCGGGATCTCGCTGAAGCGCAGGATGGGATAGTCGCCGAACGTTGTGGAAGCGACCCCCCGGCCGTCCAGCTTCACCTGTTCCTTGAGCGCCCAGCTCGCCCCCATGATCATCCCACCTTCGAGCTGATTGCGGCAGCCGTCCGGGTTGATGACCTGGCCGCAGTCGGCGGCGCACCAGAGGTGGTCGAGACGCACCTCGGCCTCGACGGTCAGGGCGGCGGCGACGGCCACATAGGCGCCACGGCCACGGTATCGGCAGTAGGCGAGACCGAGGCCCCGGCCGCTTCCCGGCGGCCCGCGATCGATCCAGTCACACATCCGCGCCAGTCGCTCCATCACCCCCCGCGCGCGGGGATCCGAAGTCATGTCCAGGCGCCAGGTCAGCGGGTCGGCGTCGGCCGCCTCCGCCAGCTCATCCATGAAGCACTCGCTGGCGAAGGTGTTCACCGGCCCGCCCAAACCGCGCAGGGAGGAGGTGCGCATCGGGGCGGCCACCGCATGCTCGACGAAGCGGGCTGCGGGGAGGTCGTATGAGGGCAGGGCGTTGAGGATCGCGCCGCTGAATCGCGGCGCGCCGGGGCGGGGCGTCATGGGCGGGGGCGGCGGCAGCTCCAGAGCCGTCTGGCCCAGCGCCGCGCCGCGGCCGCCGGTGTGGGAGCCGCTCCAGACGTGGGCGGTGTAGTCGGCAAGGCGGCCTCCAGCGTCGAGCTCTGCCGAAAGCTCGATCCACATCGCCGTACCGAGCGGCTCGAACCCGAACTCGTCCTCCCGCCGCCAACGCACCCGCACCGGCTGGCCTGGCCGGCGCACGGCGATCAACGCGGCGTCGACCGCTGCGTCGTCGGAGCCGTTGTGGCCGTAGTTACCGGGCGCCTGCATATGCGTGACCGATATGCGTTCGGGCTCAAGGCCAGTCAGCCGGGCAAGCATGGCCTGCATGGGATAGACCCCCTGGGCGTGGGTCCAGACGTCCAGATGGCCGTCCTTGAACCCGGCGATCCCACACGACGGGCCCATGGAGGCGTGGGAAATGTACGGTCTGCCGTAAGCCGCCTCGACCCGACGTCGGTTGGACGGACCGGCCGCAGGTTCGCCGCCGAGATATTCGGTGGCCGGCAAGGCCTTGAGACTTTGGGGCTCGCTCATGGCCGGCTCGTAGTCCGGCGCGCCTTCCCAGAGTGTCGTTCGCTCGGCGGCCTCCGCCGCGGCGTCGGCCGCACGTTCGCTGGAGCAGATCAGGGCGACGAACGCCTTCTCCCGAAGGATCTCAACCTCCTCTCCGGCAGCGTGGCGTATCGCCGGTTCGTCGAGGGCGACGAGCCATGCGCCGGGGGCTGGCTGCCGCACGACCCGGGCGTGCGCCATGCCGGGCAGATCCACGTCGTGGATGTAGGCCGCGCCAAACACCTTGGGCGGCAGATCGAGGCGCGGCCAATTGCGGCCGACGATCCGATAATTCTGAGGGCTCTTGGGGACGGCGTCGCCCCCAGCCGCGCGGGCGAGATCGACCTCGCCGGCGAGCGCCCAGTAGTCGAGTCCGGTGGACTCACCATCGCGCAGGAAGGCGCCATCAATGATTTCCAGGGCCTCGGCGGGGCAGGCAAGGCGCTCGGCGGCGGCCGTGAGGAAAAGGGCGCGGACCTCTGCGCAGGCGGCCCGCACGGCGGCGCCCGACATCTCCGTGGTCATGGACCCGACGGTCAGGCCTTCGTCGGGAGAGTCGCCGGTGGCAGGGTTCACGAGTCGAAGCTGAACCATGGAAACGTCCAGCTCATCGGCGGCGATCTGGGCGAGACCGGTGAGGGCGCCTTGTCCGTACTCCACCTTGCCGACGGCCACGCGGGCAACGCCGGGCGTCTCGAAGCCGACCCAACGGTCGAGGCGCGGATTGGCGGCGAGGTCCGGCGGGATCATGCCTGGAACGACTCCGCCGCCGCGCCTTCGCGCATCCGGCCCGCGGCCAGAGAGACGGCGTCCATGATCCGATTGTGTGCTCCGCAGCGGCAGAGGTGCCGGTCGAGAGCCGCGGCGATTTCGGCGCGCGTCGGATTGGGGTTGTGGTCGAGCAGGGCCTTGGCCGAAACCAGAATGCCCGAAAGGCAATAGCCGCACTGACCGGCCTGACGATCGAGGAAGGCTTGCTGAAGGGGATGCGGCCGCTGGGGCGAGCCAATTCCTTCGAGTGTGGTGATGGCCCGGCCCTCGAGATTTCCCACCTCGAGCTGGCAGGCGGCCTCGACCGCTCCGTCGACGATCACACTGCACGCCCCGCACTCGCCAGCCCCGCAGCCGAACCGGGCGCCCTTCAGGTCGAGGCGATTGCGCAGCACATCCAACAGCGAGGCTGTTTCATCCACCTCGAGCCGTCTTGGCTGGCCATTGATCCGAAGCTGGACGTCCCGGGCCATGCGCGCACCTCCCGTCAATTTCCGCCCCGGCCAAGTTTGCTCGTGGCAAGACATTGCGTCAGTTCATGGTCCGCGCTTTTGACGGGTATGCAACCGTCAGGGACTCGCCCAAACTGGTTCAGTGAGGGCGGCGTGCGTCGTCTCATCTGGGGACGGATCAAAACGCGCTGAGGAACCGGCCCTGTTTGGGGCCGTTGGCGGCGCATGGCCGGCCACGGAGAGGATAGCGGAATTCAGGTACGCCAGGGTCTCAGCGAGACCCGCACGACGGTGCTCGGCGGTCAGATCCTGTTGGGCTTCCAGTACGAGGCCATGTTCCAGTCGGGCTTCCCCAAGCTGTCTCCGCTGCGTCAGGAGCTCCAGCTCTGGGCCCTCGTCCTCATCCTGGCCGCCATCGTGTTGATGATCGCGCCGGCAAGCTTCCACCAGCTGTCGGAAAGGGGAGAGCGCACCGAGAGCCAGCGCAAGGCGCTGCGGGCGCTCATCCCCGTCAGCCTCGCCCCGTTTGTCCTGGGCGTGGGGCTCAACGTGCTCGTGGGCCCCAGCATGGCGATGGGCTGGGCGCCGGCCGGCGTCGCCGCCGGCGTCGTGGTGCTGGGCGCCTTGTTCCTTTGGTATGGAATGGAGTTGATCGCGATGCGGAAGCGCGCGGATCCACCCGGTAGGGAGCGACCGCCGCCGGCCGCCCCCGACCAATCCCTCAAGGACGAAGTCGCGGATCTGATGGCCGAGACCCGCATCGTCCTGCCTGGCGCCCAGGCCCTGCTGGGCTTCCAGTTCATCGGCTACCTGACCGAGGGCTATGCGCGCCTGTCGAGCGCCGGTCGGATCGGCCATGGCGTCGCCCTGGCGGCCCTCATCGTCAGCATGGTGCTGCTCATGACGCCAGCGCCATTCCACCGGCTCGCAGAGGACGGCCGGGAAACGGAGCGTCTGCGGCGCCTGACAGTGCGGATGATCCTCGGCGCCCTTGCCGCCCTGGCTGTGGCCTTCGCCGCAGATCTTTTCGTCGCGATCGACATTGTCACCGGCAGGTCCGGCCTGGCCCTG
>DASXGR010000137.1:0-107581 GCA_036488935.1 Caulobacteraceae bacterium
GTCGAGTGCTGCTTCTCCAAGCTCAAGCAGTTTCGACGCGTCGCCACCCGCTTCGAGAAGACGGCCAGGAACTACCTCGCCATCGTCACTCTGGCGGCCATCGTGCTGTGGCTGCGATAACTGTCCACACGACCTAGAGCACACCCCGTTCGGGCGAAGTCGTCCGAACGGGGCAAGGGCCGTCGTTTCAGACCCGCTCGATCACCATTGCGGGCGCCATGCCGCCGGCGGCGCAGAGCGTCACCAGGCCCGTGGCGAGGTCGCGACGCTCGAGTTCGTCGAGCAGTGTCCCCAGGATGATAGCCCCGGTAGCCCCGATCGGGTGGCCGAGCGCGATGGCTCCGCCATTGACGTTGACCTTCGCCGGATCGACGCCGAGGTCGCGCATGAACTTGAGCGGCACCACGGCGAAGGCTTCGTTGATCTCGATCAGGTCGATGTCGTCGAGCGTCATGCCCGCCTTGGCGAGCACCTTCTTCGTCGCCGGAACCGGGGCGTTGAGCATCAGCTCGGGGGAGTCACCGGCGGTGGCGACGGCGCGGACCTTGGCCCGGGGCTTGAGTCCGTGGGCCTTGGCGTAGTCCGGCGAGGCGATGATCACCGCGCCGGCGCCATCTACGACGCCGGACGAATTGCCCGCGTGGTGCACGTGGTCGATCTTTACATCGGGGAATGCTGCCTCCACCAGGCGGCGGTAGCTCAGCCCTTCCTCATCAAGTGGAACCTCATACAGGGCGGCGAACGCCGGCTTGAGGGCGGCCAGCCCCTCGGCGGTGGTGCCCGGCCGGGGATATTCCTCCTTGTCGAGCGCCGGGGTTCCATCGTCATGCCGGACCGGGATCAGGCTCCGGTCGAAGCGACCCTCGGCGATCGCCGCGGCCGCGCGCTTCTGGCTCTCGAGGGCCAGGGCGTCCACGTCCTCGCGCGAGAAGCCTTCGAGGGTGGCGATAAGGTCGCCACACACGCCCTGGTGGGGCTGGGGATGGATCGACCGCAGGTGGGTATTGCCCGAATCGAGCGTGGCGCCGGCCTGGCGCGCCAGGGTCGAGCCGTAGGACATGGACTCGACACCGCCGGCGATCACCAGATCCTGGGCCCCGGACATCACACCCATCGCCGCAAGGTTTGCGGCCGTCAGGCCTGAGCCGCAAAACCGGTCGAGCGACACGCCGGGTGCGCGCATGTCGAACCCAGCATCCAGGGCCGCCATGCGAGCGATACAGGCGCCCTGCTTCCCGACCTGGGTGCCGCACCCGGCGATGACGTCGTCAAGGTCGGCGGTCTGAAGGTTGTTCCGCTCCGCCAGCGCCTTGAGCACGGTCGAAAGGATCCGCTGCGGGTGAACGGCGGAGAGCCCGCCCTTGCCGACCTTGCCGACGCCCCGGGGCGTGCGGGCTGCGTCGATGATCCAGGCTTCAGTCATGGGGCTCTCCGGCTTGAGGGACGGCCCGCATTAGCAACCTCACCCCGCGGCGCCACAAGGCAATTTCGGAGGCCAGAGCATGTCCCGCTTGGGCGCGCTTTCTCTCGACGAACCCGTTCCCACTTCGCCGGAAAGCGCTTTAGGGCGCCGCCGCCGACCCCGCCGGGGCGCGCCGGTCGGCGGCTCCGTAGATCAGACCTGGCGCTGCGAAGCCAAGCCTCCGGGCCGCCTCTGCATCGGCCGGCGCCACGCCGATCACCTCCGCCGCATTGCCGGTTCCCCACGGTTCGAGATCTGTGAGGTGGTAGCCCATGGCGGCGAGCTTCGCCTTCACGGGCGCGCTGAACGCGCCTGGTTCGGAAGCTAGAGTGTCAGGCAGCCACTGGTTGTGAAACCGCGGCGCATCCACCGCCGACTTCAGGTCGATCCCATAGTCGAGCACATCGACGATGACCTCCAGCACGGTGGTGATGATCCGCGAACCGCCCGGCGTGCCGACTACCAGCACCACGTTGCCGTCCTTCTCCACGAAGGTCGGCGTCATGGAGCTGAGCGGACGCTTGCCGGGGGCGATGGCGTTGGCCTTGCCTTGGATGAGGCCAAACACGTTCGGAAAGCCGGGCTTGGCGGTGAAATCATCCATCTCGTCGTTCATCAGCACGCCGGTGTCCCCCGCGATCACCTTCGCGCCGAAGTCGTCGTTGAGCGTGTAGGTGACGGCGACCGCATTTCCCTTGGCGTCGACGACTGAATAGTGGGTCGTGGTGGCGTTCTCGGATGCACCGGCGAGTCCCGGCAGAGCCGACGCGGACGTCGCCCGATCGGGAGAGATGGAGGCGCGCAGGCTGGCGACGTGAGACGGCGAAAGAAGCCGGTTGACCGGATTGTCCACGAACGCCGGATCGCCGAGATAGGTATTGCGGTCCCGATAGGCTCGCTGCATCGCCTCGGTCATCAGATGCGCCGACTGCACCGAATGGAAGCCGTAGCGCTTCATCGGATAGGCCGAGAGGATCTCCAGCATCTGGCATAGCGTCACGCCCCCCGAGCTGGGCGGCGGCGCCGAGACGATGTCGTAGCCGCGATAGGCGCAGCGGATCGGCGCGCCGCCTCCCGTGCGGTAATCTGCGAAGTCCGCGGCCGAGATCACGCCTCCGTCGGCGGCGCTTGCTGCGGCGACCTTCGATGGAAAGCGGCCGTGATAGAAACCCTGCGGTCCATCGGCGCTGATCGCCTCCAAAGTGGTCGCAAGGTCACGCTGCACCAGCCGCTCCCCCGGTTTGAAGGGTCGACCGTCCTTGAGGAAAATCGCCGCCACGTTGGGCTGCGCCCGGAACTTTTCCGTGGAGCCCGCGAGCACTTCGGCGTCACCCGGCTCGAGGATGAATCCCTCGCGAGCCAGGCGGATGGCCGGCGCCATGAGGCGTTCGCGGCTCATCGTGCCGTACTTGGTCCGCGCCTCCTCGAGGCCAAGGACGGTTCCAGGCGTCCCGACGGCGAGCCAGCCGTCGAGGCTCTTCTCGGCAATCGGCTTGCCGTCCGGACCCAGGTACATATCGGCGCTGGCGTGGTGCGGCGCCATCTCGCGGAAGTCGATGAAGATATCGCCGCCGCCCGCGCGATGGATCATCATGAACCCGCCGCCGCCGATATTTCCGCAACATGGGTGGGTGACCGCGAGCGCGTAACCGACGGCCACCGCCGCATCGACGGCGTTGCCGCCCTCCCGAAGGATCCGCGCTCCGACATCGGACGCCAGATGCTGGGACGAGACCACCATGCCCCGCTTGGAGGTCAGGACGTAAGGCTGAGCCTGGACGGCGCTTGCCGCGAAAGATCCAACCAGTATCGCGGTCAGCCACCCCCAGATGCGCTTCATGATCCGCTCTTCCCGTTCAACCAGCAGTTAGTTCTTGGACTAGCTCAACCTTGGCCCGCAAGCCCGGGTTTCGCGATTTGGCGATGTCCCGGAGGCGGTCTAAGCTTCGATTTCGGGCGTCGATGGGGCTGCGCCTGAGCTGTCGCCGAGGGCGCCGTGTACCAACGGATCCTGCTCGCCTATGACGGGTCTCGCGAAGGCGCGATCGCGCTTCGCGAAGGGGCTGTTCTCGCGCGGCGCATGAACGCCCAGGTCTTCCTTCTATCCGTTCCTCCGCAATACCGCGGCGTCATCATGGCCGAGGCGGTGCATGGGGGCGCGGTGTCCGATTATCTCGAATATTACCGTGGGGTGCTCGACCAGGGCGTCGCCCGACTCCGTAGTTTCGGGATCGAGCCTGTCGCCCGCCTCGTGGCCGGCGATCCGGCGAAGGCGATCGGCGATTTTGCCCTCGAGATCGGCGCGGACCTGGTGGTGGTCGGCCATCGCCGTCGCAGCATCCTGGAACGCTGGTGGTCCGGTTCGAGCGGAGCCTATCTGAGTGACGTGTTGTCCTGCAGCCTTCTGATCGCTCGCACGATCGTCAGCGATGAAGCTTTCGAGGCTGAAATGCGCGCCCTCGCCGACAAGCAAGCGGCCGAGACCTAAGCCTGGCGACCCCGGCAGGGCTCGAACCTGCAACCCTCTGCTTAGAAGGCAGATGCTCTATCCGGTTGAGCTACGGGGTCATCGGCCTGGGATTAGAGCAACTCGCTGCTTCGCGGAATGTCGCGAGCGCTAGTGAGTCCAGGGCTGACGGCGATTGAAGGCGAAGTTGTCCGCGTAAGCCTGGACGCGGAGCTTGTGTTCCGGCTCGGGCAGGACCTCAAACGCTATCCCGCGCTTCACCGCATAGGCCACGGCTTCCTCTCGCGTGTCGAACGACAGGCGGATCAAGCCATCCGTGTCTGTGGTCTCTGTCCAGCCCATCAAGGGATCGGACGAGCGCGGAGCCTTGGGCGCGAATTCGAGTTGCCACCCGTGGGTCTTGGCCTTGCCCGATTGCATGGCGGTCTTGGCCGGTCGGAAGATGCGCGCGAGCATGGTCCCTACGAATGACTCTCGAAGCGGGTGGTCCGCTTGAATTCTATCCCATGGTCGGGGCGGCAGGATTCGAACCTGCGACCCTCTGCTCCCAAAGCAGATGCGCTACCAGGCTGCGCCACGCCCCGGACCGGAAGGCGGTTATGCCCGAGGCGACGGCGGGGTCAAGGAAAGCCGAGTAACAAGCATCAACCCCGACGCTTCATTAGCTTGAAGACCCCCGATACCCGCGCGAGGTCGCGCTGACGAACGTGGGCGCGGCCTTCGACAAAAGCGACGTCTCGGGCAGCGCGGGTGACGCGCGCCTCTCCCATGACCCAATCTCCGGCGCGGCCCATGTCGAGGAAGTCGACGGACAGGTGCATCGTCACGGGCGTAGCCCCGGTCGCTCGCGCCGCAGCCGAAGCCAGAAGGCCGTCCAGGAAGGCAGAGATCATTCCGCCGTGGATGAGCCCCAGACCGTTGCAGTGACGTCCCAGCGCGTAGAAGGCCTGCTTGGCGCCATCCGTGATCGACGGATCGTGGAAGTACGGCCCGTTATGAGTGGTGAACGATCCCCTCCCCGCCTGCAGCACGTAACCGGCCGGCGGCTCTGGGACGGTCTCTCCGCTCAATTCTGGAACATCCGCGCTGTGACCATGTCGCCAGGTTCGGCGCCGATCTCGGCTGCGCGGCCCCCACGGATCTCAAGTACGCCGGTGATGGGGCCGCCGGAGGGAATCGGCGACTCGTCCATCGGCACAGCGTTCCGGGCGATCGAGACGATTCGGCCATCGGGACCGATGAACACCATGTCGAGTGGGATCAGCGTGTTCTTCATCCAGAACGACACCGGTTGGGGCGTGTGGAAGTCGAACAGCATGCCCTCATTCGGCCCGAGGCTCTTGCGGAACATCAGACCACGCTCGCGCGTGGCGTCGGTGTCGGCGATCTCCACGGTGAAGTGAGCGACACCCTTGGACGTGGCGATCGACAGCGGCTCGGTCCTCAGCCGATTGACGGCTGGAGCTGCGGCGACCAGGGCGAGCGCCACCAGGCCGAGGGCCACCCGCCCGAGCACGGATGGAAGACGACGTTGGGCCCCGTGGGCCATACGGGAGATGCTCACGTGCGGACGCTCCGTTTCAGTCGGCGGCGCCGACCTTCTCTAGCGAACCGACGCTTCCCTCAAGCCTGTTCCAATTGGATTTCGGCGACCACCAGCCCTTTTGGCCCGCTGGCAAAGCGCACGCGCACCTCTTCGCCGGGCTGGAGATCGTCAACGCCGCCGCGGCGAAGGACCTCGATATGGACGAAGATGTCCCCCTCGGCGCCGTCGCGCACGACAAATCCATAGCCCTTGGCCCGGTTGAACCATTTCACCCGAGCTGCTTCGAACGGTCCGGTGGCGACGATGGTCGGACGCCGCAGTTGACGCTCCCCCTCGTCGCCGTCCGCGCGCGTCCTGACCGGGGTGCGGCGCGGTTCCAGCCGAGCGGGCGCAGCACCTTCTTCCAACTCGAGGATCTCCACGACTTGCCAACCCTTCGCGCGCTTGGTGACATCGCAGACAATCGCGGCGCCTTCGGCCGCAGCGTCACGCCCAGCGCTGCGCAGGGAGGTCACGTGCAACAGCACGTCCCTGGCATCGGTCAGCCCTGGATCGTCAGGTACGACAAACCCATAGCCTTTGCCCGCGTCGAACCATTTAACGGCGCCGCGGATTCGAACGGTCTCGAGGGGCGCCTCGCGCCCCAGGATCTCCATTTCGGACATTTGTGAGAACCCCAACCCCACTCGATGGGCCTGTTCTCACAGCCCATGCTCTAGCTTAGAGTGGAGGGATCGCTGCCCGAGCGTCAACGATAACGGCGAGATTTTGGCAGGTCGCGCCGTTTGGCCGCAGGTGTGTCAAAAGACGGTAAATCAGCGCGGTGACGTCGCTGTGACGGTGGTAGGCCCTACGGGAGTCGAACCCGTCTTCCCAGATTGAAAATCTGATGTCCTAACCGATAGACGAAGGGCCCCCGACGCGCGGGAGGGCGGGGTATATCCTGGGCTCGCGCCGCGGCGCAAGCCTGCGAGCACGGCTTTCACGCTTCGCGTCGAGCTGTCCCCTCAGCGACGTCCTCGATCTCCAGTTGCACACCCGAGCGACCGTTCCACTCGTCACGCTTCAGGCGGCCAGCGAGATGGACGCTGGGCCCCGCCGCAAGCAGTCGCCGGCCGATCGCCGTGTCGCCCGCCCTCCATGCGATCCCCTTGAGCCGTCCGCCGAATCCGTCCGCCACCACGCATCGCACGTGGCCGCCCCGGATCGGTTCGGGCCGCTCGATCCGCACGTCCGCCAGCGCGACCACCGGCTCAGGCGCTCCAGGACCGAAGGGCTCCAGCCGGGCGAAGAGATCCAACAGGCCCTGGGCGGCGGCCCCGCAGCCGGTCAGGGCGTCGATATCCAGGGCGTCCGAGGCCTCCGCGAGACGCGTCTCCTCGGCAAGGGTCTTGCAGAGCCAGGCGCTGAACTCGGGGATGGCGTCGGCGCGCAGCGTCATGCCCGCGGCCATCGCGTGGCCGCCTCCGGACAGCAGCAGGCCCTGATCGAACGCCGCGGCGACGGCGCGCCCGAGGTTCACGCCCGGCTGGGAGCGACCCGACCCCTTGGCGAGGCGAGTCTGCGGATCGACGCCAAGCACAATGACCGGGCGGCGGTACCGCTCACGCAACCGGCTCGCCACAATCCCCACGACGCCGGGATGCCAGGTCTCGCGTGCAACGACGATGGCAGGTCGATCGAGGGGCTCGTTGCTCTGCGCCTCGAGGCTCTCCACCGCCTCCTCGAAGATCGCCCGCTCCACCGCGCGGCGCTCGGCGTTGAGAGCTTCGAGCTGGGCGGCCAGTTCCTGGCATATTGCCGGATCATCGGAGGAAAGAAGGGTCGCTCCAAGGTCGGACCGGCCGATCCGGCCGCCGGCGTTGATCCGCGGCCCCAGGACGTAGCCTGCTTCGAAGGTCCCGGCCTTGGCCCGGTCCGCGCCGGCGCTGTCCATCAGGGCCGCGAGACCGGGATTGTTCCAGGCGGTCATGGCCTTGAGCCCCTGGGTGGCCAGGGCTCGATTGAATCCCGTCAGGCGCGTCACGTCGCAAACGGCCCCGAGTGCGGCGAGGTCGAGCCATCGCCGAAGATCGGGCTCTGGGCGATCACTGAAGAGACCGCGCCACCGCCCTTCCCGGTTGAGCGCGGCGAGGAGGACAAACGTCACCCCTGCGGCCGCGAGGACGCCCTGACCTGACCCGCAGTCTGGCCGATTCGGATTGACCAGGGCCGCCGCCCCGGCAGGAACCTCGCGCATGAGATGATGGTCGATCACGATGACCTGGAGGCCGATCTCGGCGGCCGCAGCGATGGCGTCGGCCGCGCCGGCTCCGCAGTCGACCGTCACGACTAACCGGGCGCCTTGTTCGAACAGCCGCCGGAAAGCGAGCGGCGTAGGTCCGAACCCCTCGGTGAGCCGGTCGGGAACATAGACCGGCAGTTCCCTGCCCATGGCGCGGAACCAGCGCACCAGCAGAGCCGCGCTCGAGGCGCCATCGACGTCATAGTCGGCGAACACTACGGCCGGTGTCTCAGCCTCCAGCGCGTCGACCAGCAGCCGCGCCGCCAGGTCCATGTCGACGAACGACGATGGGTCGGGAAACAACTCGCGCAGTGTCGGCGTGAGATACGAGGCCCCCTCCCCCTGCGCCACGCCGCGGGACGCGAGCGCGCGCGCCAAAGGTTCGGGGAGCCCGAGCTCTCTCTGGTGCGCCCGGACCACCTCGGGGTCCGCAGGACGGGCGCGCCAGCGGCGCCCGCCAAGCGAGTATCGCACGCCAAGAAAGCCGTCGGGCCCGCCGCCATCAGCCAAGCTGCCGCCACTCCTGAAGACAGATGTAAGCGCGCAGCTTGCGCCGAGTCTTCAGATCCTGGCGACAGGCATCCGACGCGGAGGGGCGATGAGCGCAGGAAGGTGGCCGATGCGCTCCATCGCCGCGGAGATCGCCGAACTCGGGGCCGGATGGGTGGTGAGCACCATCGGCACGCCAGGGCCATCGTCGATATGCTTCTGAAGAAAGCTGTCGATCGACACGCCAGCCTCCGCCAGGGTCTCGGAGACCGCGGCGATGACGCCGGGTTCGTCCCGCACGATCAGGCGCAGATAGGCCTTCTCCAGCGTCCCGTGCGCCGTCGCCGGGGCGTGGGCCATCAACTGGCTCGCCGGCCCCTGGAACACCGGTCGTCGCGGCGCGGTCATGACATCGGCGATGTCCGCGGCCACGGCCGTCGCCGTGGGCCCTGCGCCAGCGCCCGCGCCCTGAATGAACATTCGCCCGATGCGCCTGCCCTCGATGAACAGGGCGTTGAGCGCACCGTCGGCGCGCGCAAGCGGATGATCCAGCGGCAGGAGCGCCGGGTGGACACGCACCCAGGCTCCCGTAGGCGTCCGGCTGGCCATGGCCAGCTGTTTGATCCGGTAGCCGAGATCCCGCGCGAGACGGATGTCCAGCAAGGACACGTCTTCAATCCCCTCGATCTCCACGGCCTCCAGGGTCGGGGCGCAGTCGAAGGCAAGGGCGGCGAGGATGGCGATCTTATGGGCGGCGTCGAAGCCGCCGATATCCGTGGTCGGGTCCGCCTCGGCGTAGCCCAGGCGCTGGGCCTCGGCGAGAACCTCTGCGAATCCGCGGCCGGTGGCCTCCATCTGACTGAGAATGAAGTTGGAGGTGCCGTTGAGAATGCCGGCGACCGCCCCGATCTCGTCGCCGACCAGGGCCTCGCGGACGACCTTCACAGCCGGCGTGCCGCCCATGACTGCAGCCTCGAACAGCAACGGCACGCCTTTGGCTTCGGCGATGACCGCGAGTTCCGCCCCATGGCTGGCGATCAGGGCCTTGTTGGCCGTGACCACTGGTTTGCCGGCTGCGAGCGCCGCCTCCACCGCCGCCCGGGCCGCGCCCTCGGCTCCGCCGATCAGTTCGACGAAGATGTCGTTTCCAGCGTCGCGCGCGAGCGCCACGGGATCATCGAACCAGGCCAGGCCTGATACATCCGCGTCACGCGCAGCGTTGCGCCTGCGCGCGCTTACCCCAGTGACCTCCGCCCGCCCTCCAGCCGGCGCGAAGTGAGGATCCTCCTGCAGCAGGCGCACAAGGCCTGCGCCGACGGTCCCCAGGCCGGCGACGCCGACGCGCCAGGTCTTTTCGGTCATGTCCCCTCTCAGGCCGCGTCGGCGGCGTCGGTGGCGTCCGATCCGACGCCGGAGCGCTCGAGAAACCTTTTGACGCTCCTCGCCGCCTGTCGGATGCGGTGCTCGTTCTCCACCAGTCCGATCCGAACGAATCCCTCGCCATATTCCCCAAAGCCCACGCCAGGCGCGACGGCTACGCCCGCTTCCTCGATCAGGCGCTTGGCGAACAGCATCGAGCCGCCCTGACGGTGGGCCTCTGGCAGGGGAGCCCAGGCGAACATCGAGGCCGGGGGCGTGGGAATATCCCAGCCGGCTCGCGCCATGGCCGAGACCAGGACGTCGCGGCGGGATCGATAGGTGGCCCGGATCTGCTCGACGCAGTCCTGCGGGCCATTGAGCGCCGCCGCGGCCGCCACCTGGATCGGCGTGTAGGCGCCGTAGTCGAGGTACGATTTCACGCGGGCAAGGGCCGCGCACATCCGCGCATTACCGACAACCATGCCGACGCGCCATCCGGCCATGGCATAAGTCTTGGACAGCGAGTTGACCTCAACGGCGATCTCCCTCGCGCCATCGACCTGCAGCACGGAGGGCGGCGGATTGTCGTCGAAGTAGATTTCCGAATAGGCGATGTCCGAGAGCACCAGCATGTCATGCCGGCGCGCCAGGGCGATGGCGTCCTTGTAGAAGTCCAGGTCCACCCACTGCGCCGTGGGATTCGAGGGATAGCTGAGGATCAGCACGCTGGGCGGGGGCGCCGAATGGCTCACGGCCCGGCTCACGCCCGACAGATACGCCTCCGGCGAAAGCGCCGGGACGTGCCGGATCACACCTCCGGCCATGATGAAGCCGTAGGCGTGGATCGGGTACGCGGGATTGGGACAGATGATGACGTCGCCTGGCGCGGTCAGAGCCTGGGCCAGGTTGGCGAAGCCCTCCTTCGAACCCAAGGTGGCGACGACTTCGGTCTCGGGATCCAGCTTCACGCCAAACCGCCGGCCGTAGTAGGCGGCCATGGCCCGGCGCAGTCCGACGATGCCCTTGGAGGCCGAATATCTTCCCGACTTGGGGTCGCGAGCCGTCTCGATGAGCTTGTCGACGATATGGCTCGGCGTGGGCATGTCGGGATTGCCCATGCCAAAGTCGATTATGTCCTGACCGCGGGCGCGCAGCTGCGCCTTCAGCCGGTTCACCTCCTCGAACACGTAAGGCGGGAGTCTGCGGATACGATGGAACTCGGGGATCATAGCTCTTCGGGTCTGGCCCTCGCCCTGGCGGATTGATCGGCCAGAGGCGGCGCGGGCGTCAATGGGGCCCAGACTTTATCGGGGCTTTGGGGGTGGGGTCGCCTCTTCGCGGGCGCGACGAGCAAATTCCTCTGCCGTGTCGGGCGGCGTCATGGCAGGCGGCGGCGTCGCCTCGGCGCGAGCCTGGGCGGCAAAGGGACCTGCCTCTCCAGGCGACAGGCTCCATTTCATCCGGGCCGTAGTTGCCGTGAGCGAGTGGCCCGCCGCGCGCGCCTCGAGGACCGCGTGCTTGAACTCGGCCGCCGTCCGGACATCCTTGGGAGGTTGAGGAATGGAACAGAAGCTCGGATAACCACCTACGCTCTCGGACCGGGTCGAGACGCACGCGCCGGAGGTGGCGGCCTGGACAACCGTCGCTGCGCTGGCAGCTACGCCAGCGATGACGATTGAAATGGCGGGAAGGAGCGCTTTCATATGGGCGCATTCTTAAGCCACATGGCGGCTCGAGAGAAAGTATTCCTCGGACGGGAGGCTCGATGAGCGAACCGGTGAACCGGAAGTCCCCAGGGGCTCCGAAGAGGTCCGCCCGCGGCGGGCAGGGCGGAGCTAGTCAGGCGCCCCGGCAGAAGGCGGCCGCCCCTCCCCCACCGCCAGAACCCGCGCCATCGGCGCCGCCTCAGGCCCCCACCCCTGAGGCCTCAACGTCCTTTGACGCCGCGACGGCCCTGAGCCTGCTCACGGGCGAACAGCGCGCCGCCATTGAGACGTTGTCGATCAATCTCGCCCGCGCCGCCATGACCGCCCAGGCGGCGATCGCAGAGGCCGCGCTGAAATCGAGCGAGAGGCGCTCCGTCCCCACCAGCGTGGACCCGTTCGAACTCGGAGGCGCCTGGGGCGAGGCGATGACGCGCCTTGCGACGCACCCTGAGAAGCTGTTCCAGGCGCAGGCCAATCTCTACGGACGTTATTTCGACCTCTGGCGTTCAGCCGCCCTCTCCGCCACCGGCGAAAAGGCGCCGCCGGTGGCCGAGCCCGCCAAGGGAGACAAGCGCTTCAACGATCCCGACTGGCAGACTCCGGTCTTCGATCTGATCAAGCAATCCTACCTGATCACGTCCAACTGGCTGAACGATCTGGTCAGCGGGATCGAGGGCGTCGAACCCCTCACGCACCGGCGGCTCGAGTTCGCCACCAAGATGCTCACGGACGCCTTCTCACCCTCCAACTTCCTGCTCTCAAACCCCGTGGCGCTGCGCGAGGTCCTGGAAAGCCGGGGCGAGAGCCTGCTCAGAGGGATGGAGAACTTCGCCCAGGACCTGGAGCGCGGCGGCGGTCACCTTGCGATCAGCCAGACAGATTTCGACCAGTTCAAGGTCGGAGAGAACGTGGCCACCGCGACCGGCAAGGTGGTGTTCCAGAACGAGTTGATCCAGATTCTGCAGTTCGCTCCGTCTACGGCGCAAGTGCGGGAGATCCCGCTGCTGATCTTCCCTCCGTGGATCAATAAGTTCTACATTCTCGACCTTCGGCCCGAGAACTCGATGATCCGTTGGCTGACCAGCCAGGGGTTCACCGTCTTCGTTACCTCGTGGGTCAATCCGGACGCGCGGCTCGCCGACAAGACCTTCATCGACTACCTGCGCGAGGGCTTCTACGCGGCGGTCGACGCGGTGCAGCGCCAGACGGGCGTCAAACGCGTGAACACCGTCGGCTACTGCATCGGCGGCACCCTGCTGTCCTGCGCTCTCGCTCATATGGCCGCGCACAAGGACGAGCGGGTGAACTCCGCCACGTTTTTCGCGGCACAACAGGACTTCTCCGAGGCTGGCGACCTCCTGATCTTCACCAATGAGAGCTGGCTCAAGAACCTCGAGGCGCAGATGGACGCCGGCGGCGGCGTCCTTCCGGGCAAGTCCATGGCGGACACCTTCAACGCCCTGCGGGCCAACGATCTGGTCTGGTCGTTCTTCGTCAGCAACTATCTGATGGGCAAGGAGCCCAAGCCGTTCGACCTGCTGTTCTGGAACGCCGACCAGACGCGGATGCCCAAGGCCCTGCACCTGTTCTACCTGCGCCGGTTCTATGTGGATAACGCTCTGGCAAAGGGCGAGCTGGAGCTGGACGGCGTCCGGCTCGACCTCGGCGAGGTGCGGACCCCTGTCTTCGTGCAATCCTCGCGAGAGGATCACATCGCCCCGGCCCGCTCTGTCTACAAGGGCGCTCGCCTATTCGGCGGCCCGACCAAGTTCACCATGGCTGGATCCGGCCATATCGCGGGCGTGATCAACGCTCCGGTCGCCCACAAGTACCAGCACTGGGTCAACGACGCTTTGCCGGCGACCCTCGACGAATGGCTGGCGGACGCGGTGGAGCACCCAGGGTCCTGGTGGCCCCATTGGGCTGAATGGCTCCATGCCCGCTCAGGCGACATGGTCCCCGCACGCGATCCGGCGGCGGGCCCCCTTCCCCCCTTGGAGGACGCCCCCGGCTCGTTCGTCAAAGTGAGGTCCTGACGGGCCCTGTCTCAGGTCGGGACGAACTTCAGCGCGGCGCCGTTGTTGCAGTAGCGCAGGCCCGTCGGGCGCGGTCCGTCGTTGAAGACGTGGCCCTGATGACTGAGGCAACGGGCGCAGTGGTATTCGGTGCGCTCTTCGAGGAGCTGGAAATCGGCCTTCTTGCCCAAAGCGCCGGAGATTTCGGTCCAGAAGCTCGGCCAACCGGTGTGGGAGTCGTACTTCCAGGCCGAGCGAAAGAGCGGCAGGCCGCAAGCCAGGCAGGCGAACGTCCCGTTCTGATGCTCGTTGAGCAGTGGGCTGGTGTAAGGGCGCTCAGTGCCTTCCTGACGTAGGACCAGATAAGACAACTCTGGGAGCCGCTGCTTCCATTCGGCGTCGGTGATGCTGCGGTACGGCGAACTCTTCCAGGCGTCTGCAGCGAGCGCCGGCGTCCATCGACCCAGCACCGACCCAGCAAGAGCCGAGGCGAGGAAAAGACGGCGATTGAGGGCGGTCGACTGACGCATACCCCGGATACGACGCTTGCCGCCCCTCGGTTACGCCGGTTGGCGAATTTCCGTTGGCTTCGGCGCGCGGTGTGGCGTGGCGAGGCCAAGCATCAGCTCGAGGTTCTGCACCGCTGCGCCCGACGCGCCCTTTCCAAGGTTGTCGAGGACAGCGGTCAGACGCGCCTGGCCTGTCGCTGGTGAGCCAAACACGTGCAGGACCATGTCGTCGCGGCCAGCGAGGCTTTCAGCTTCGATAGCGCCGAGCGCCGCAGAGCCCTCGAGAGACTCCACGCGCACGGCGCGGGCCCCGGCATAGGCCCCCGTCAGCGCCCCGTGGATGTCGCCGATCTGCGATCCGCGTGGGAGCGACGCGAGCGCCAGGGGAACTTCGACGATCATGCCCTGTGCGAAGCGACCCACGGCCGGACAGAAGACTGGCGGATGGGCCAAGCCGGCGTGTGCGCGCATCTCGGGCAGATGCTTGTGGGTCAGGCCCAAAGCGTAGGTGCGGTAGGCGCTCGAGGTGAAACTGGGCGCGTTACGGTCCTCGAACTCGGTGATCATGGACCGCCCGCCGCCGGTATAGCCGGAGACGCCATGCACGGAGAGCGGCCAGTCAACGGGCACGATTCCTGCACGCACCAGGGGGCGCACGAGGGCGAGGAACCCCGTGGGCCAGCAGCCGGGGTTGGAGACGCGCGATGCGCTTGCAATCTCACGCTCGCGGCCGGGCTCGAGTTCAGGGAAGCCGTAGGTCCACCCTGACGCCGTTCTATGGGCCGTGGAGGCGTCGATCACCCGCACGCGGGGGTTGGAGATCAGCCTCACCGCCTCACGCGCGGCATCGTCCGGCAGGCAGAGGATCACCGCATCGACGCCGTTGAGCAGGTCGGCGCGCGCCTGCGGATCCTTGCGGCGCGCCGGATAGATGCTGACCAGCTCGATGTCGGCGCGGCCCGCAAGGCGGTCGCGGATCTGGAGGCCGGTGGTGCCGGCCTCCCCATCTATGAAGACGGTCGGCCTCACGACGCCCTCCAGAAGAGATTAGCGCTTGGAGAACTGGAAGCTGCGGCGAGCCTTCGCCTTGCCGTACTTCTTTCGCTCGACCACGCGGGAGTCGCGGGTGAGGAAGCCGTGCGGCTTGAGCACGGCCCGCAGGCCGGGCTCGTAATAGGTGAGCGCCTTGGAAAGCCCGTGCCGGATGGCGCCGGCCTGGCCGGAGAGACCCGAGCCCTCGACCGTGACGACGACATCGAACTGGCCGAGACGGTCCGTCACCTGTAGCGGCTGGGCGATCATCATTCGAAGGACCGGGCGAGCGAAGTACACTTCCTGGTCGCGGTCATTGATGGTGATCTGGCCGCGGCCAGGCTTGATCCACACGCGGGCGACCGCGTTCTTGCGCTTGCCGGTCGCGTAGGCGCGGCCCTGGCTGTCGATCTTGGGTTCGACGGGCGCCTCGGCCACCGCGGTCGCGGAGAGCTGGGCGAGGGCGCTCAGGCTGTGGGTGTCGCTCATCGACATTAGCTCCGGGCGTTCTTGGCGTTCAGGGCGACGAAGTCGACCTTCTCGGGCGACTGCGCTTCATGAGGGTGTTCGCCGCCGGCGTAGAGCTTCAGATGCGTCAGCTGCTTGCGCGCCAGCGGGCTTTCCTTGGGGAGCATCCGCTCAACCGCCTTTTCGAGGACCCGCTCGGGAAAACGGCCGCCCAGGACCTTCTCGGCCGTGCGCGACTTGATCCCGCCCGGATAGCCGGTGTGCCAGTGATAGGTCTTCTGGTCGAGCTTGCGGCCGGTGAACTTCACCTTGTCGGCATTGATGACCACCACGTGGTCGCCGCAGTCGACATTGGGCGTGTAATCCGCCCGGTGTTTGCCGCGCAGGCGCATGGCGATGAACGAAGCGAGGCGGCCGACCACGGCGCCTTCCGCGTCCACGAGGATCCAGCGCTTTTCGACGCTCTCCCCCTTCAGATAGGTCGTGGTCTTGGTGTTCATGTCTCAGGTCCCGCCGATCGGGAGGCGCGCTATCCGGAGCCCGCCCGCAATGGAAGGCGCGCTGCTATAGCCGCCTATGGGGCCTGTCAATGCACAATTCGGGTCAGCATCGCTGGGCGTTGTTTTTATTACGGATTTTTTGTCAGGTAATATAATACCGCCCCAGAACTCCGTCGACCCTAGGTGCGGCGCGCGCGCCAGAAGAAGGATACGGCGATCGCCAGAAGGATGACGGCGTTGGCCTGATGCGCCAGGGCCAGGGCCAGGGGGACGTTCAGCCGAAGCGAGGCGATCCCGAGAGCGACCTGTACGCAGACGTCCGCCAGGGCGGCGAAGGCCAGTAGACGGATCACTGCGGGCGCGCGGCGGGCGCGGGCCGCCGCGACAGCGAGGGCGCCCGATCCGGCGAAGACCGCATAGGCGACGATCCGGTGGTTGAACTGCACCGCCGACAGCCCGTGGACGAACGTCGCCCAGAAGCCGCCTTGCCAATAATCTTCGGGCAACCAGCGCCCGGCCATGAGCGGCCAATCGCCATCGATCAGGCCAGCGTGGTTTCCCGCGACCAGAGCACCCATCAGGCACTGAAGGAACACGCCGCCGGCGAAAATCGCGCCGGCCAGGCTCCAGCCTTCGGAGCGACGTCCCCTCGCCTGCCCGCTCCAGGCCTCCAATGCTGTCCACACAAGGGCGCTGAAGAGGATCAGGGCCACGCCAAGGTGAGTCGCCAGTCTTTCAGGTTCGACGGCGGCGCGTCCCTCGAGACCGCTCTCGACCATCCACCAGCCGACCAGTCCCTGGAGACCGCCAAGGGCGAAGAGCGCTATGCAGCGGCCAAGCAGCCGGCGCGGAAGGCTTCGTGTGGCCACGAAGGCGACAAAGGGCGCCGCGAAAACGAGACCGATGGTGCGGCCCAGCAGGCGGTGCGCCCATTCCCACCAGAACAGCACCTTGAACTGGTCCAGGGTGATGCCCTGGTTGATCAGCCGGTACTGCGAGCTGTGGCGATATCTGTCGAAGGCGTCGGCCCACGCGGCCGCGTTCAAAGGCGGGATCGCGCCGGTCACGGGCTTCCATACGGTTATCGAGAGGCCAGAGCCCGTGAGGCGGGTCGCGCCACCCACCACCACCATCGCCAGGACCATCGCCGCGACGGCGAACAACCAGATCGCCACCGGCTTCGAGCGCTCCGGCCCCGCGCCGCGCACACGGGAACGACTCGAAACCGATGAGATACTGATCACGTGAGGATCTCTTCCTCGATTACCCTTCGCTCGCCCGATCAGGGCGAATGGTCGGAGCGACAGGATTTGAACCTGCGACCCCTTGACCCCCAGTCAAGTGCGCTACCAGGCTGCGCCACGCTCCGCCGCGAGGGAGCGTCCTTATAGAGAGCGATATCCGGGGCGGCAATGGCCTCAGGCGGGCCTGTCGATCGCCGCCTGCAGGCGCGTCCGGGCGCGGTTGAGGTCGCGCAAGGCCGACTGCAGGTCGTGGCGCATCTCCTCGGGGACATCCTGGGAAGACGCGGTACGGTCAGCGGCTGCGCGTTTCAGGGCCCCTTCTCGGTAGAGCTTCTGAACGGCCTTGATCGAGTGGCCTTCGTCGTGGAGCAAGTGTCGAATTTCGCAAAGCAAAGCCAGATCGCGCGGCCGATAGAACCGACGCCCCCCGGCTCGCTTGAGCGGCCGGATGAAACTGAAGCGGGTTTCCCAGAAGCGCAGGACGTGCGGACCAACGCCCACGACTTCAGCCGCCTCGGATATAGTGCGAAAGGCCTGAGGGCCCTTGCTCACGGCCCCGCTTACTGGCTCATCGCGCGCTCAATGCGCGCCTTGAGGACCTGCGACGCCCGGAAGCCGATCACTCGGCGCGGCGCGATCGTCGCTGGCGCTCCAGTTTTCGGATTCCGGCCGATCCGTTCGCGCTTGGCGCGAACCTGAAATACGCCGAAGCCGGAGAGCTTCACGGTCTGGCCCTGCTCCATCGCCTCCGCGATGAGATCGAGGGTCTGCTCGACAAGATGCGAACAGTCGTGACGGGTCAGCCCGACATTTTCATGAAGGGCGTCGGTCAGATCTGCTCGTGTAAGAGTCCTGGACTTCATCAGACCCCCCTAAGATGAGCACCGTGCCTTTCCGGCCGCGGGCCGTCAAGTGAGCGAGATTGAACAGTTCGCGAGGTGCGTGAGCGATAACGCGTCAAAGACGCAGGACAACCGCCCCCCAGGTGAGGCCCCCGCCCATCGCTTCGAGCAGGAGGAGGTCGCCTTTCCGGATGCGACCATCAGAAACCCCCTGCGCCATCGCCAGGGGAATCGAGGCCGCCGAAGTGTTGGCGTGTTCCGCGACTGTCGAGATGACCCGACACGGGTCGATCCCAAGGCGCTTGGCCACGCCATCCAGGATCCTCTGATTGGCCTGGTGTGGAATGAACCAGTCGATCTCCTGCAGTGGCACTCCAGCGGCGTCCGCCGCCGCCACGACAGCCTCACTGATATTGATGACGGCGTGGCGGAAGACCTGGTTACCCTGCATCCGCAACTTGCCCACGGTGCCGGTGGTGGACGGGCCGCCGTCAACGAACAGTAGGTCCTGCTTCGTCCCGTCGGCGCGCAGCGAGAAGCCGAGAATCCCGCGGTCCGCGGTCGAGTGCGTGTCCGATCCAGGTTCGAGGACGACTGCGCCGGCGCCGTCGCCGAAGAGGACGCAGGTGCCTCTATCGGTCCAGTCCATCAGGCGCGTCATCACCTCCGCGCCGATGACCAGGGCGCACCGGCTCAGACCACGGCTGACGAAGCCGTCAGCCACGGCAAGGGCGTAGACGAAGCCAGAGCAGACCGCCTGGATGTCAAAGGCGATTCCCGTCGGCGCCTCCAGCTTTCGCTGGACGATTGTCGCCGTCGCAGGAAAGGTCAGGTCGGGGGTCGTCGTGGCGACGATGATCAGATCGACATCTGCAGATGTCTTTCCGGCGGCGGCGAGGGCCTCGCGAGCTGCGGCGACGGCGAGGTCCGAGACAGGCTGATCCGATGGCGATTGTCGCCGGGAGCGTATGCCTGTGCGCTCGTAGATCCACGCGTCGCTGGTGTCGACGATCCGCGCCAGGTCATCGTTCGTCACTATGGTCGGGGGAAGGTAGGCGCCCACCCCCGTCACCACGGTCCGTCCCGCCGTTGTCACGCTACGCTTCTCTCTGTGTCAGCTCGACCCGACGGACCGCCGCGGCCGCCAAGGTGGGTGGCGATCTCGGCGACGAAACCGCCCGACGCCAGGGTTGTAGCGAGTCGCACGGCGTTGGCGACACCGCGGGCGTTGGCTCCGCCGTGGCTCTTCACCACCACACCCGTAAGGCCGAGGAAAGGGCTGCCGTTGACGCCGCTTGGATCCAGGCGCGCGCTCATCTTTCGCAAGGCCCCGCTCGCCACCAACGCGCCCGCCCGCGCCAGCGCATCGCCGGTCAAGGTCTGCCGCAGCTCGGCGAAGAAGAATCGGGCGAGCCCCTCGGCGGTCTTCAGCGCCACATTGCCGGTGAACCCGTCGGTCACCACGACGTCGACTGTTCCCTTGGCGATGTCGTCCCCCTCGACGAAGCCGTGATAGTCAAGCTCCAGCTTCTGTTCGCGCAGGATCCTGTCCGCCCCCCGGACCTCCTCGTGGCCCTTCTCATGTTCGGTCCCGACGTTGAGCACGCCCACCGTGGGCCTTTGAACGCCGTGCAGCGCGCGATGGAAGGCGGCGCCCATGATGGCGAACTCGACCAGCCGCTCGGTGTCGCAGACGATGTTGGCGCCGACGTCCAGAACCGATGTCACGCCGGACAGGGTGGGCCAACTGGCGACCAGGGCGGGGCGCTCCAGGTCGCCGACCATGCGAAGCAGCAGGCGGGATATCGCCATCAGCGCCCCGGTGTTGCCAGCCGAGATCGCCGCGCTGGCCTCGCCGGCGCGTACGCTCTCGATGGCGTTCCACATCGAGGTTCCCTTGCCCCGACGCATGGCGTGGGCAGGCTTGGCGTCCATCGGAACGACCAGAGAGGTGTGCCTGATTTCGCAGACGTCCCGAGCGCCCGGGATACGGGCCAAGGCGGCTTCGATCTCTTGTTTGTCGCCGTGCAACAGGAAACGGGCCTTGCCGACACCCGTCGCGGTCGCCGCCTCCGCGACGCCCGGAACGATGACGGACGGTCCATGGTCGCCGCCCATCGCGTCGACCGAAATCACCGGGGGGTCGGACACAATCTCGGTTCCAGTCCCCTCAGGACCTCCAGGGCGTCAAGGCGAGGCGGACGATACAGAGGGAATCTTAGGATGCAACCCGCGACGTCAACGCCGTCGCGGACCCCTTGTCGCGGTTCAGCTCGCATCCGGCTCGCGTTTCACGAGCGAGGCGAGCGCGGCGAAGGGCGACGATTCCTCAGCCGGGACAGGCGCTTCGAAGGCGACCCCCGGTTTGCGCGCGAAAGGCGCCAAGCCCAGAGCCAGCATCTCCACCGCCAGGGCTCCGAGGTCCACACCCTCCGCCTCGCCCGCCTCGGGAGGATCCTCGGCGTCTATCTCTACCAAAACTTCGCCAGCGCTTTCGCCAGGAAGGTTGGGGCTGTCCGGCGGGGCGAGGCGCAGGTCCAGCGCTTCCTTCACCTCTTCCTGGTACGGATCGAGCGAAACACCGCATACGCGTCCGACAACCGCCTCGAGCCCACCGATGACCCGCATCCCATCCAGCCATGGGCGCAGGACGACATCGAGGGCGAGGCGCTCCACCGACTCGAGTTCAAGGACCTCGGCGACACGCGCTCGGACGGCCGCGTCGCCTTCGAGGACGACGCGCCGCTCCCCCTCGCCTCTCCGAGGCCACGCCTCGACCCACCGCCAGGGTGAACTATCAGTCACGGCGCTGGCCACGAAGGACCGTCCCTCAACAGAGCCAAAGGCTCCTGCGCAGCAAGCGCCAGGCGCGCCGTGCTCAGATATTCCGCCAGATCGCCGGAGTCGGCCTCGACGCCGTCCAGTACAGTCCGGGCTACCACGGCCTCCAGCGACGCGCGCTCAGGCAGAACGGCGAAGACCGCTTCATAGGCCTGGAGGCGGCCGTAGAAGGCTTCGGCCAGTCGGCGCATCCGCTTTCCCATGGCCAGATCCCCGACGCCCATTTCGCGCATGGCCCCATCCAGGTGACTGACGAAGACGTCGAACAGCGCCTGACGGGTTTCCGCCAGAGCGCCTGGCTCCCCCTTCAGCCGATCGAGCAACAGCACGATGTGCGCGCAGAGCAGCTCGAATCGGCCTTCGATCGTGTCGGGCGCGCCCATGCGCGCATACAGCGCAGGGCTGCGAGACTGAGCCACGGCGGCCGCGTGCAGGCGCTCTGCGGCCGCGCGCGACGACGAGGGGCGCCGCAGAAGCTTCAGCATGGATGCGAAGCCTCCTTTCCGCCTTCAGGGACTGGTTTCATCGAACCGATTGAAATAGGTGCGGCCCGGACGTAGGTCAAAGGCGCATCGGGGAGCAACCTCTCCTTGTTCATTCGAGAGATAGTATGACGGTCAAGCCGCTCGTCGGTCTCGCGGCCCTGAGTCTCCTGGGCGCGGCCGCTTGTACGCCGGTCAACAGCTACCAGGGTTTCCAACCGATTGATCATTCGCCTTCGGAGATCAAGGTTGGTGAAGACACCCGCGCCACAGTTCAATCCAAGCTCGGCTCGCCAACTGCGGTTGCGACGTTTGACAAGAACACCTGGTTCTATCTGTCCCAGACGTCGGAGGCCGTCGGATTCTATCGGCCCCGCGTCACGCGACGGGACGTGACCGCGATCGTCTTCTCCAAGGATGGCGAAAAGGTCGCTGATATCCGTAATTACACGCTCAGGGACGGGCGCGTGATCGCCTACAACGGCCACGAGACTCCGACCCGCGGCCGCGAGATGACGGTGCTCGAGCAGCTACTGGGCAGCATCAGCGCCGCCGGCGCGCTGCCGCCGCAAGAGGTCAATCCCGGCACCCACGGCGGTGGCGGCCCGGGCGGCCCAGCCGGACCGTAATCGCAGGCTCGTCATTGCCGGGCGTCGTCACCCCGGCCTTGCGCCCGGCCACCCATGGCAAGTCTCGACGAGGGCTCGCCATCGCCGCGTTCCTGGCGCGGCGATGATTCGGGACGACTGGACGGTTCGCACTCACTCCGGCCCAGCATTGGATCCACGCGGGCGCCGGTCACGACATGCCCGATCGATTGGGGGTGATCGCGCCTCCCGGCGCGATCAATGCAAGGGTCGCCAGCCGGGACTGACGCCCGGCTATGACGTAATTTCAGGTGCGTGCGCGTCGAAGCCCTCCCACCCGCGGACGGGCGGGAGGGTCTCATCCAAATCACCCGTGGTGGGCGAGCACCGCCAGGAGGAGAAGGGCGACGATGTTGGTTATCTTGATCATCGGGTTCACCGCCGGGCCGGCGGTGTCCTTGTAGGGATCCCCGACCGTATCGCCGGTCACAGCGGCCTTGTGAGCCTCCGAGCCCTTGCCGCCGTAGTTGCCTTCTTCGATCAGCTTCTTGGCATTGTCCCAGGCGCCGCCTCCCGAGGTCATCGAGATGGCCACGAAGAGGCCGGTCACGATCACACCCATCAGCATGGCGCCGAGCGCCGAGAAGGCGTCGGACTTGCCGGCGATCCCCCAGATGACGAGGAACAGCAGCACGGGTGAGACCACCGGCAGCAGCGACGGCACGATCATCTCGCGGATGGCTGCGCGGGTGAGAATGTCGACCGCGCGCCCGTACTCCGGCTTGACCTCGTAGGTCATGATGCCGGGGTTCTCCTTGAACTGCCGGCGAACCTCGGCGACCACCGATTCGGCGGCGCGTCCGACGGCGGTCATGGAAAGGCCGCCGAAGAGGAAGGGCAGCAGGCCCCCGAACAGCAGGCCGACCACGACGTAGGGATTGGAGAGGTCGAAGGCGACGTCGCCCATGCCCGCGAAGAAGGGCGAAGCGTCGGAGTTGGCGGCGAAGAACTTCAGATCCTGCGTATAGGCCGCGAACAGCACCAGGGCGCCCAGACCTGCCGATCCGATGGCGTAGCCCTTGGTGACCGCCTTGGTGGTGTTGCCCACCGCGTCGAGGGCGTCGGTGGACACGCGAACCTCGGCCGGAAGTCCCGCCATCTCCGCGATGCCGCCGGCATTGTCGGTGACCGGACCGAAAGCGTCCAGGGCGACGATGAAGCCGGCCAGGGACAGCATGGTGGTCGTGGCGATGGCGATGCCGAAGAGACCTGCGAACTGGTAGGTCAGGACAATGCCGATGATGATCACCAGCGCCGGGGCGGCGGTGGATTCCAGGGACATGGCGAGACCCTGGATGACGTTTGTGCCGTGGCCGGAAACCGAGGCCTTGGCGATCGACTTGACCGGCCGGAAGTTGGTGCCGGTGTAGTACTCCGTGATGACGACGATCAGGGCTGTAACGCCCAGGCCCACCAGTCCGCACAGGAACATGGAGGTCGGAGTGATCAGCTTCTCGCCGACCTGGACGCCGTCGTGCGGCACCAGCGACTGCATGACCCACCAGACCGCCGCAATGGAAAGGACGCCGGTGACGATGAGGCCCTGGTAGAGGGCGCCCATGATGTTGTTGTTGCGTCCCAGCCGAACCGCGAAGGCGCCGATGATCGACGTGACGATGCAGACGCCGCAGACCGCTAGCGGCAGCAGCATCATGTTCACCACGGCGTCGGAGGTGCGGAAGAAGATAGCGGCCAGGACCATCGTGGCGACCGTGGTCACCGCATAGGTCTCGAACAGGTCGGCGGCCATGCCGGCGCAGTCGCCCACGTTGTCGCCCACGTTGTCGGCGATGGTCGCAGCGTTGCGGGGATCATCCTCCGGGATGCCGGCCTCTACCTTGCCGACCATGTCGCCGCCCACGTCGGCGCCCTTGGTGAAGATACCGCCGCCCAGACGGGCGAAGATCGAGATGAGCGACGCGCCGAATCCCAGGGAGACGAGCGAGTCGACAACATCGCGGCTGGTGTCCGCCAGTCCCATCGGACCGGTGAGGATGGCGAAGTACACCGTCACTCCCAGCAGGGCGAAGCCCGCCACGAGCATCCCGGTGACGGCGCCCGAGCGAAATGCGAGGGAGAGCCCCTTGGCCAGGCCTTCAGAAGCCGCTTGGGCGGTGCGGACGTTGGCCCGAACGCTAATGAGCATTCCGGCGAAGCCCGCAGCGCCCGAGAGGATGGCGCCGATCAGGAAGCCAAGGGCCTCACGCCAGCCGATCAGGAAAAAGATGATCAGAAGGATGACGACGCCGACCATCGCAATGGTGGCGTACTGGCGGCGCAGGTAGGCTTGCGCGCCTTCCTGAATGGCGGCGGCGATCTCCTGCATCTTCGCATTCCCCGCAGGAGCGCGAAGCAGAGTAGCCGTCTGAACGACCCCGTAGAGCACGGCCAGGAGTCCGGCGACGATCACCAGACCCAATACGAGTCCCGTATTCAAACCCATCCCATCTCCCCCGGGCAGCGGCCCGACCTCCCATGACGCCACTCCCGGCGACCGGCAGTTCGGCGGCGCAGCCTCTAACGGCTGTCTAGATTGCTCGCAGGGTGAGTCCTGCTACGCAGTGATGGCCGGGCAATGCCGTCAAATCCAGGGCGCGTCAACGCACCACATGCCTCTGTCCGCTGACGATGAGCTCGCTCAGTGCGCCCAGCCGAGATGGTCCGTGCGGATTGGCCCGCCGCGCAGAGTGACCTCGACGCCCTGCCCCACAGCCAGTTCCCCGACGGTCGCGACGGGGGCGCCGACGGCGGTCGCCGCCGTCCGGAAGTCGGCCTCCTCATGGGCGGCCACGGCGCAGACGATCGCGTAGTCGTCGCCTCCCGTCGCAAGCTCGCGCCGAGCCGCGGTCTCGTCGTCCTGATCCGAAAGCCAGTCCGCTGCGCCAATGGATAGAGGAAGGTCCTCCAACCGAATTGCAACTTTCAAGCCACTCGCCCGCGCGAGATGACCTGCATCTGCGAGAAGCCCGTCTGATACGTCGGCGGCTGCGTGGGCGTAACGGCCGAGCGGTTCGCGCAGGCCAAGCCAAGGCCGCGGCATGCGGTAGTGCGCTGCGAGACGCCCGCCAGGATCAGGGATTTCGCCGCGGGCGGCGCGCAGGCCCAGCAACCCATCGCCAATCACGCCGCAGACCATCAACCGATCCCCCGCCTGGGCGCCGGACCTCAACACGGTCGTCCCGGCTCTCGCCCATCCCAGCACCGTGGCGCTCAGGACCAGGGGCCCGCTGGTGGACACCGTGTCGCCGCCCAGCAGAGCGACGCCGAACTCATCGCCATCCGCTTCAAGCCCTTTGGCGAATGCGGCCTTCCATCCCATTGGCCGCCCTTTGGGCCAGGCGGTGGTCAGGAAATAGCCGAACGGTCGCGCGGCCTTGGCCGCAAGGTCCGACAGACTGGTGCGAAGCAGGCGTTTGGCGATCGTGACGGGCGGGTCGTCGGCCAGGAAATGAACGCCTTCGACCATGGCGTCTGCAGAAACCACCAGTTCGAACCCCGCTCGTCCGGGCAGGACGGCGGCGTCGTCCAGCAGGTCGAGCGCTCGAGGATCGCCTCGGGTGAGCGGCCTGATCAGGTCTATCCAGGCGAACTCGTCAGGCGGCGCGGGCATCGCGCGCGGTCTGGTCGAGCACGGCGTTCACAAAAGCCGTCTCAGGCCCCGCGCCGAAAAAGGACTTGGCGATCTCCACATATTCGTCGATCGCCACCTGCGGTGGCGTCCCGGCGCCGGTGAGCTCAAAAACGCCACAGCGCAGAATGGCTCGGACCGTGGCGTCGAGCCTCTCCAGCCGCCACCCCTCAGCAAGCCGGGCAGTGATCTGCGTGTCGATCTGCGCTCGCCGTTCCACGACGCCGCGCAGCAGGTCGGCGAAGAAAGCCTCGTCGGCTTCGGCGAGGATTTCGCCTTCCAGGTCCCGTTCGAAACGGTGGGCGTCGAACTCGCGCACGACCGTCTCTACGCCCGCGCCGGAGATCTCCATCTGATAGAGCGCCTGGACGGCCGCGAGCCTCGCGACCGAACGCGCCTGGTGAGGCGGCTTCCTCACGCGCCGCCATCCGCAGGGGACAGTTGCCCCACTTCGTCCGGAACGCCGTCATCCGAAAGCCCCTCATCGCTGAGGAAGCGGGCGAAGTCCTCGCTCTGTCGGAAATCCCGATAGACGGAGGCGTAGCGCACGTAGGCGACCTCATCGAGCGCCTTGAGCGCCTTCATCACCATCTCTCCGACCACGTTCGAAGGCAGCTCGGTTTCGCCAAGGCTTTCCAATCGTCGCACGATACCGCTCACCATTCGTTCGATCCGATCCGGATCGATCGGGCGCTTGCGGGTCGCCACGGTGATCGAGCGGACCAGCTTCTCGCGGTCGAACGGTGTGCGGCGGCCCGACCGCTTGAGGATCGTGAGTTCCCGCAGCTGGACACGTTCGAAGGTCGTGAACCGCCCGCCGCACTGGGGACACAGGCGTCGACGCCGGATCGCCGCTCCATCCTCGGTCGGCCGACTGTCCTTGACCTGGCTTTCGGGCTCGCCGCAGAACGGACAGCGCAATTGATCTCCTGCCTTCCTGTTCGCGGCCCCTGGCCGCTTAGTCGGCGTAGATGGGGAAGCGCGCGGTGAGGTCCAGCACGTCCCGCCGGACCCGCGCCTCAACTTCAGGATCGCCCGCTTCGCCAGCGCGCGCCAGGGCGTCGACAACGTCAACAATCAGATGGCCCACGCGCCGGAATTCTTCGGGGCCAAATCCCCGCGTGGTCGCCGCTGGCGTGCCCAGTCGAATGCCGGAGGTTACCGCGGGAGGCGCCGGGTCGAAGGGGATACCGTTCTTGTTGCAGGTCATCCCCGCCCGCTCGAGCGCCGCCTCCGCCGCCTTGCCCGTCACGCCCTTTGGTCGCAGATCGACCAGCATGAGGTGACTGTCCGTACCCCCAGAGACGATGGCGAGACCGCGGCTCGCGAGGGTGTCTGCGAGGATCTTGGCGTTCTCGACCACCTGACGGGCGTAAGTCTTGAATTCGGGGCGCAGCGCCTCTTCGAAAGCCACCGCCTTGGCCGCGATCACGTGCATCAGCGGGCCGCCCTGCAAGCCGGGGAACACCGCCGAGTCGATCTTCTTTCCCAGCTTGGGGTCGTTGGAGAGAATCATCCCTCCGCGGGGTCCGCGCAGGGTCTTGTGGGTCGTTGTCGTCACCACGTGCGCGTGCGGCAAGGGATCGGGAAAGACGCCCGCCGCCACAAGGCCGGCGAAGTGGGCCATGTCGACCATCAGCTTCGCGCCCACGCTGTCTGCCGCAGCGCGGAACTTCGCGAAATCGATCGACCGGCTATACGCCGAACCGCCGGCGATAATCACCTTCGGCCGGCAGGCCAGAGCCGTCTCGGCCATGGCCTCGTAGTCGATCATGTTGTCCTGGGTCCGCACGCCATAGGCGACGGGATGGAACCACTTGCCGGACTGGTTCACGGACTTGCCATGGGTCAGGTGGCCGCCGGCGGACAGGTCCATGCCCATGAAGGTGTCGCCTGGCGACATCAGGGCCATGAAGACCGCCTGGTTGGCCTGGGAGCCCGAGTGTGGCTGGACGTTGGCCCAGGCGGCGCCGAACAGGGCCTTGGCCCTCTCGATGGCCAGTGTCTCGATATCGTCGACGTATTCGCAGCCGCCGTAGTAACGGCGACCCGGGTAGCCTTCGGCGTACTTGTTCGTGAGGACAGAACCTTGCGCCTCGAGCACGGCGCGCGAAACGATGTTCTCGGAGGCGATCAGCTCGATCTGGTCCTGCTGGCGACGCAGTTCGCGACCGATCGCGGCATACACAGTCGGGTCGGAACCCGACAGCGTCTCGGCGGCTGCGGCCTCAGCGCCGGCCTTCGTCATCACGTTCAATCTACGCGCTCCCTTCAGTCAGGACGGACGACCGCACCGCCGTCCCCCGCCGTGGCCCTAGAGCCTGGTGCGTTGGCACGGGACAGATGCGAACGCTGAATCAGGCTCTACACTATTGAATCTAGAGCAAATCATCCCCGTCCAGACGGTCCCGTCTGAACGGTGTTTGCTCTAGGGATCGGCCTCAGGCGGCCTGACCGCCGAGCCTCTGCACGTTACACCGCGCCCAGAGGCTCTCCATAGCCGCCACCAGCCGGTCCATCATCGCGTCGGTGTGGAACGGCGAGGGCGTGAAGCGGAGGCGCTCCGTCCCACGCGGCACCGTCGGATAGTTGATCGGCTGCACATAGATGCCGTGTTCGCTCAGGAGAAGGTCCGAAACGAGCTTGCAGTGGACCGGGTCGCCCACAAGCACCGGAACGATGTGGCTTACCGACGGCATCACGGGCAGACCGGCTGCCGCCATGCGACGCTTGAGGGTCGCCGAACGCTCATGCAGGCGCGCGCGCACCTCGTCGTGCGCCTTGAGCCAGCGGATGCTGGCGATGGCGCCGGCGGTCAACACGGGCGGGAGCGACGTCGTGAAGATGAAGCCGCTGGCATGGGAGCGAATGGCGTCGATGATCACCGAGTCGGCCGCGATATAGCCGCCCATCACGCCGATCGCCTTTCCCAACGTGCCTTCGATGATGTCGATGTCCGCAGCTACGCCATCGCGCTCGGAGACGCCGCCGCCGCGCTTGCCGTACAGACCGACCGCATGGACCTCGTCCAGATAGGTCATGGCGCCATACTTCTTCGCCAGGGCGGCCGTCCCCGCGATATCGGAGATGTCGCCGTCCATCGAGTAGACGCTCTCGAATGCAACCAGCTTCGGTGCGTCGGCGGGCGCCTGGGCCAGCAGGGACTCCAGGTGGTCCAGGTCGTTGTGCCGGAAGATCTTCCGCGGACCGCCGCCATGGCGGATGCCGGCGATCATCGAGTTGTGGTTGAGCTCGTCGGAAAAGATGATCAGGCCGGGCAGGATCTTCTGCAGCGTCGCCAGAGTCGCCTCGTTGGAGACGTACCCCGACGTGAACAGAAGGGCGGATTCCTTGCCATGGAGATCGGCCAACTCGGCTTCGAGCTCCACATGATAATGGGTCGTGCCGGAGATGTTGCGCGTGCCGCCCGAGCCCGCGCCCGCATCGCTCAACGCCCCGTGCATCGCCTCAAGCACGACCGGGTTCTGGCCTTGGCCGAGATAGTCGTTCGAGCACCAGACAATGACGTCGTGCTGTTCGCCCGACGGCAGCGTCCAGGTCGCGGTCGGGAAATTCCCACAATGACGTTTCAGGTCGGCGAAGACGCGATAACGCCCCTCGTCCCTAACCTGGGCGACCGCGGCCTCGAAGGCGGTCTTGTAGTTCATGGCGCTAGACCAGGCTCCGTCTTGTTGGGAGACGACTTGGCGCCCTGTTCAGGCCAGATCCGCGAGCCGCCCACGCAAAAGTTGCAATACGGCCGAAAAGTCCCTCTGGCCATAGCCGAGCCCCTCGAACAGAGCATAAAGCGCCAAGGCCTGAGCCCCCAGGGGGGTGGCTGCCCCACTCCGCGATGCGGCCTCCTGCGCCAGCTTCAGATCCTTGGCCATGAGCGAGGTCAGGAATCCTCCGTGGTAGTCGCGATTCGAGGGCGCCGCCGGGACCGGTCCGGGCCAGGGACAATAGCTGGTCAGCGACCAGCACTGACCCGACGATTTCGAGGCGATCTCGAAAAACCTCTCCGGGTCCAGCTCCAACTTTTCCGCCAAGGCGAAGGCCTCGCAGACGCCGAGCATCGACACGCCGAGGATCATGTTGTTGCAGATCTTCGCCGCCTGACCGGCGCCGGCCTCGCCCGCCCGGATCACCGCGCGGGCCATCGGCGAGAGCGCCGTCTCGACCTGGGCGAATTCCGCCTCCAGGCATCCGACCATGAAGGCCAGGGTCCCGTCACGGGCGGCCGCGATTCCGCCTGACACGGGCGCGTCCGCAGCCAGCCGCCCTGCCGTTCGTGCGGCCTCCGCAAGGGAGCGGGACGTGTCCACGTCGATGGTCGAGCAGTCGATCAGCAGGCTTCCAGGGCGTGATGCGGGGATCACCGCTTCGCGCCAGACCTGGGTCACGTGGCGGGCGGCCGGAAGCATGGTGATGACGACGTCCGCGCCGTCGACAGCTTCGGCGGCTGAGCCAGCCGCGGCGCAGCCCGCTGCGCGCGCCTGGTCGAGCACTTCGGCGGAGATGTCGAAAGCGATCACCTCGCGCCCCGCCCGGGCGAGGGCCGCAGCCATGCCCGAGCCCATGTTTCCCAGACCGATGAACGCCGTCCGCATGACTTCGCCTTCCTCACTGGCGCGCCTTGGAGCGCGCCCCTTCGGGTTAGATCAGCCGCGCGCGCCTGTCAGCAAAGCCGCGGGCGAACGGACGATCCCTTCCCTTGGCGGCGGGGTCATCCGATCTTAGGCGCATCCAAACTAGGTCCGACGGACGAGAAACCGCGAATGAACGACACACCGCCTCCGTCGCCGCCAATCCGCGCTCTTGTCGCGCCGGTGACCCCGCTCCAGCAGAACTGCACGATCGTGTGGAGGCCCGAGAGCCGCAAAGCGGCCATCATCGATCCCGGTGGGGAGGTCGAGCGTCTCCTGGCCGTTTTGAAGGACCAGCGGCTGGAGCTGGAGAAGATCTGGATCACCCATGGCCATCTCGACCATGCTGGCGGCGCCGCCGCCCTTAAGGCGGCAACGGGCGTCCCGATCGAAGGCCCGCATCGCGAGGATGCGTTCTGGATCGATCAGATCGAATCGAGCGGCGAGCGCTGGGGCATGCCCGACGCGCGCGGATTTACGCCGGACCGATGGCTGGAGGACGGTGACCAGGTCGAACTGGATGGCGCGGCGTTCGAAGTCTTCCATTGCCCCGGACATACGCCAGGACACGTCATTTTCTTTCAACGTGAGGCGCGATTCGCTCAGGTGGGCGATGTTCTGTTCGCCGGATCCATCGGCCGGACCGACTTTCCGCGGGGCAATTACGCCCAGCTGATCGCCTCGATCACCGGTAAGCTGTGGCCTCTCGGAAACGACGTCACCTTTGTGCCTGGGCACAACCAGATTTCGACGTTTGGTCAAGAACGGCTCACAAATCCGTTCGTGTCTGACGAGGCTCTCGCATCCGTCCAGAGCTGACTGTACAGTCGCGCCGGGACAAAAAGGGGCGGGCTGTTTCGCTGAATTTTCACGTCAGACACTCCCTAGCCAGGGAGTTCTTGCAGATCGGACCCATGACAACCATTACCGCCCCTACCGCCGAGGAGCCCCAAGCGGAGCACATCCTCGTGGTTGACGACGATCCCGGCATCCGCGACGTCGTCTCGGAATTCCTCAGCCGTCACGGCTTCGCCGTCGACACCGCCGCGGACGGACGCGAAATGGAGCGGGTGCTCGCCCGCCGTCGCCCCGACCTCGTCGTGCTCGACCTGATGCTGCCGGGCGAGGATGGCCTGTCGATCTGTCGCCGACTCGCCCGCCCCGACGGTCCAGCCGTCATCATGCTCAGCGCCATGGGCGAAGAGACGGACCGGATCATCGGCCTGGAGCTCGGCGCCGACGACTACCTCCCCAAACCGTGCAACCCGCGCGAGCTGCTGGCGCGTGTGCGGGCCGTGCTGCGCCGTCGGCGCGAGCCGCGCAGCACGGACGAACCGCTAGGCGCCGCCTGCGAGTTCGCCGGCTGGCGTCTCGACCTGGTACGGCATGAGCTGCGCTCGCCGAGCGGGGTGGTCGTGAACCTCTCCAGCGGTGAATTCTCCTTGCTCCGCGCTTTCGTGGAGCACCCACAGCGTGTCCTCACGCGGGACCAACTCCTCGAATACGCGCGCGGACCGCAGTCCGACGCCTTCGATCGCGCCATCGACGTCCAGATCAGCCGGCTGCGCCGTAAGCTCGAAGATGGCGGCGGAGCGGTCGAACTGATCCGGACCGTGCGGAGCGAGGGCTACATCTTTACGCCCAGGGTTTCCCGCACCTCATGAAAAAACCCCTGGCGCTGCCGCTCTTCCTGCAGACGCTGGGGCTTGTCATCATCACCCTGGTTGTCGCCCAGACACTGTCTGTTCTGGTGATCCTCAACCTGCCGCCGCCTCCGCCCCTCGTCTACACGGTGGCGGAAGTGGTTCAGGCGGTGCGTTCGGTCGGCGATGCCCCGCCTGAAGAGGGCATCCACGTCCTTCGCACCCATGTCGCCGACCGGCCGCCGACGGGCTTGACCGAGGGCCGGCGGCGTCTCCACTTTCGCGACGCGGTGAGTCAGGCCCTCGGGCTCGACAAGGACAGCGTCGTGGTGACTCAGGCGGGACCGCGGATTGTCGCTCTCGGCGGGCCCCGCGCACCCACCCAGCAGCGCGAACTGCTTCGCGACGCGCCCGAACCCCTGCTGATGGGCAGTTTCGAGATCGGTATTCGCCAAGCCGATCACAAATGGCTGATCGTGAGTCCCAAGACATCGCTGGGTATCGACCCCTGGCAGGAGCGGCTGCTGTTGGTCGTCGCCCTGTCCGTGCTCGCCGTCTCGCCAGTGGCCTGGCTGTTCTCCCGACGGATCGCCGCCCCCATCGCCGCCCTTGCGGCGGGCGCCGAGAGGCTGGGACGAGATCCGCGGGCTCCGCACCTGGAGATTGGCGGCTCGGCGGAGGTCGCGGCCGCCGCCGGCGCATTCAACGAAATGCAGGCGCGTCTGCAACGCTACGTAGCCGAGCGCGTAGGCATGCTGGGGGCCATCGCCCACGATCTGCGCACCCCCCTCACCCGACTGAGGTTTCGAGTCGAAGGGACTCCCCTGCCCCTTCGCGAGAAGCTCATCGCCGATATCGACCAAATGGAAGCGATGGTCGCCTCGGTCCTGGGCTTCGTGCGGGATGCGGCTCAAACCCGGGACTACTGCAAGCTCGAGGTCTCCTCGCTGGTCGAAACGGTGATGGACGAGGCGGCGCTCACCGGCGCGGACGCCGCCGTCGAGCGGGCCGACCGTGTGGTGGTCGACGGCGATCCCCTGGCCCTCAAGCGCCTGTTCGTGAACCTCGTCGACAACGCCCTGAAGTTCGGAACGCGCGCGCGAGCGCGAGTCCTTGCCGAGGGCGACATGGCCATCATCGAGGTCGACGACGATGGTCCTGGGATGCCGGAGAACGAGATCGAACGGGTGTTCGAGCCGTTCCACCGGGTCGAGACCTCGCGCAGCCGCGAGACTGGCGGCATTGGTCTTGGACTGTCTGTGGCCAGGGCTGTCGCTCGTGGACATGGCGGGGACGTGGTGCTGCGGAACAGAGCTTCCGGCGGTCTGCGCGCCCGGGTCAGCCTGCCCCGCGCGCGCCCCGTCGAGGCATAAGCCGCCCTCACTGCCCCAGCAGGTTCGAGAGGATGTTGACCCCCAGGGCGAGCACTGCGGTGTTGAAGAAGAACGAAGCGAGGGCGTGGGCCGTCACGAGGTTCCGAAGCGGGCGACTCTGGACGCATGGATCTGAGACCTGGGCCGTGGCGCCCACGCAGATCGCCAGATAGGCGAAGTCGAGATAAGCGCTTGGCGGATCGCCTGGAAACAGAAATCCAGCGTGCTCCCCTCGCGCCTGCACCGCCTGGAAATGGCGGTGCGCGTAATGCCCGACGAACAGAGATTGGACGACCCACCACGAGCTGGCGAGCGTGAAGGCCGACAGGGCCAGCGGGAGATCTCGGTTCGCGCCGTGACTTCCGTGCGCTGCGTGCAGCGCCGAATACACACCGCCAAGCGATGCAAACATAGCGGCCGCTGCAATTCCCAAGATGACCAAAGTCGGCTCGTCGTGTCGAGCCGCCCGAGCACGCAAATCCTCTTCATTTGTCGTTAGATAAACTCGCCAAATTGACGCCAGATATGTCACGGCTCCGAGATTCCAGCCCGCCAATGAGGCCGTGTGCAATGAGGCTCCCAGCGTCCGAAGAAGACAAAAGCTCAAAATTCCAATAAATACGCCGAAAAGAAGCCTTGGATGAAGCGTCATGTTCTCCCTGCGCTCCGACCGTTCTAGGGCCCGGCCCCCGCAATGTACGGATCGGGCGTGGTGGCAACCGACCGGCGGCTCGACGGTTAACAGAGCCGTGGCCAGCCAGCGCCTTGCGTGTAACTCAGGAGTACCCCGATGCCGACGATCTCAGAAGATGATCACAAGCCAAGCCGCCGCGGATTCGCTGCCATGGACCCCGATCGCCGTCGCGAGATCGCCCGGCGGGGCGGGGCTAGCGTGCCAAGCGAAAAGCGCAGCTTCGCGCAAAACCGGGACCTTGCAGCCGACGCCGGCCGAAAGGGCGGCACCGCCTCACGGGGCGGCGGACGCAAGCCTTCCAACACGCAGTAATTGCGTTGGGTGCGGCGGGGCGCCCCCGTCGCACCCTCATTTGCTCGGCGCGCCGGCTGATATGTGTCGGGAGAGCCGCGCGGATGTTCAGGTCCGCGCGGCGTCCTGGCGAAGCAACAGGACGCCGAAACGAGGCTCAGGACTGATCCAGATGTCCTCGACGCGCCAGCCGGCGCGTGCGGCGAGGTCGGCGAAGCGCTGCGGAGTGAGCTTGTAGCTGCTCTCCGTGTGGATCGTCTCCCCGGCCGCGAAGCGGAACACCCGTCCGGCCGCCCGAACATCCTGATCGACCAGCGATTCCAGGTGCATCTCGACGCGCTCCTCCATGCGGTTCCACACCGCCCGATGGGCGAAGGACGAGAGATCGAAATCGCCACCCAGTTCCCGATTGATGCGCGCCAGAAGATTGAGGTTGAAGCGAGCGGTGACACCCGCCGCGTCGTCATAAGCGGCTTCGAGCGTCTCCCCATCCTTCGCCAGGTCCAACCCCAGGATGAACGGCGCGCCAGGCCCCAACGCCCGCCGCAGCTCATCCAGTAGATTCACCATCTCCTGTGGAGCGAGATTCCCGATCGTGGAGCCGGGAAAGAAGCCGACGTGCGGGACATCTGGAAGGATCCCAGCCCATGCGGCCGGACGAGTGAAGTCGGCCACCAGGGGCGTAACTCGTAAGCCCGGATAATCCGCACGGATCGCCGCGGAAGCCGCTGCGAGCGCCGAGCCGCTGATGTCCACGGGCACGTAGGTGGAGAGTTGCGGCGCCGCGTCGAGCAGCCGACGGGTCTTCTGGCTTGCGCCGCTGCCCAACTCCACAAGCGCCGCCCCCGGCGGAATCCGCTGGGCGATCTGTGAGGCCACCTCGGTCAACAGACGCGTTTCCTGTCGGGTCGGATAATATTCCGGCAGTTCGCAGATGGCTTCGAAGAGATCCGACCCCGCAGCGTCGTAGAGCCACTTGGCCGGCAGGCGCTTGCGGGGGGCGCCGAGCCCCTCGATCACGTCATGGCTGAAGGCGTTGACGGATACGCCGTCGTCGGCCGCATCGCGTGCAAGCCGAAGGCCAGCGAACATCCACCGTTGATGAGGGTAGAAGAAGTTCCGATAGCTGGACCTGGAGTGGTCGGGAGGGGTGACACAGGCGCTCCCTTTGAGCGTCATCTGCCCGACCATGAACTTGCCGTTGTACTCGCCCACTGCGCCGGCCGCCGGACTGAATCCCGGATGAGGGGCGTAGGAGCTCGCGGTCCACTGCCAGAGCTGGCCGAACATCTGTTCCAGGTCGTCCGGTGTCTCCGCCGCGTGCTCCCACTCGGCCTCCGTCGGCAGCCGCGCGCCGGTAAAGGCGGCGAAGGCCGCCGCCTCGAAGAAGCTTACGTGACTCACCGGGGCCGCGGGGTCGACCGGACGCACGCCCTCCAGCGTCATGGCGCGCCAGCCTCCGTCCCCACGCTCCCAGTAGAGGGGCGCTTCCCATCCGCCGGACAGGACCGCCGCCCAGCCGTCAGAGAGCCAGAACTCCGGCCGTCGATAACCGCCGGCGGCCATGAACTCCATCCACTCACCGTTGGTGACCAGCCGCGAGCTGAGCTCGAAGGGCGGCAGGAACACAGGGTGTCTGGGGAACTCATTGTCGAAGGCGAAACCTTCTCCGCGCGCGCCGATCTGGACCAATCCGCCTTCGAAGCGCTTGAAGCGCGCGGGCGCCCTGGCAAGCTGGACACGCGGCGCGCCCGTCGCATAGGCCGGCTTGACAGCTGACTGGGCGAACAGGGCCAGGATATCCATCAGGATCAATTCCTGGTGTTGTTGCTCGTGCGCGAGGCCAAGCTCGACAAGGTCGTTCAGCGCGGCGGACAATTCGCCTGCCAGCAACCCCTCCATCGCCGCGTCGACGTGTGCCCGGTAGGCCATCACCCGCGAGACCGAAGGCCGCGTGAGCAGGCCCCGCTGCGGCCGTGGATGCCGCGCCCCAAGGGCTTCGTAATACGAGTTGAACAGATATCCGAAGGCCGAATCGAACGGCCGGTACTTCGGAAGACGCGGCATCAGGATGAAGGTCTCGAAGAACCAGGTCGTGTGGGCGAGATGCCATTTGGTGGGACTGGCGTCAGGCATCGCCTGGGGCGTCTGGTCTTCCGCGCTGAGCGGCGCGGCAAGAGAAAGACTATGGGCGCGGACCCGTCGGAAAGCATCGAGCAGCGCGCCTCGTGCGGCGTTCCGGTCAAAAACTGTCCTCCGGGCGCCGAGAGCGAAGTCCTGAGGCATGGGTCGAGCTCCCCGGCGTCCCGGCCGGGCCGGGTGCTGCGTCCTGGCAAGCCAGGAGCCGCATCCAACGTTCGGGCGCCGGAACGGTTTCGTCCGGCCACAGGTGGTGCGGCGCCGGTCGGGCGCAAGACGCTGACAAGAACTGTCACGCCGTCGAAGAAGCGGAGGGGCCTCCGAGCGTTCGGTTGTGCGGCGCCGGCGCTTGGGCTAATCAGCCGTTCCGTTCGCCGGCCCGCCGGCCCGACGGATCGCCAGGTGACGTGGCCGAGTGGCTGAAGGCGGCGGTTTGCTAAACCGTTGTACGGTGTAAAGCCGTACCGAGGGTTCGAATCCCTCCGTCACCGCCATCCTGCTTCGCCCTACGGGCTTCGCAGGACAGGCTCTTCGCTCTCAGTCGAAGCTGGATGCCCTCCGAAGCCTTGGCTTAGGAGGGCTGTCGCCCCGCCCACTGCCGGGCTTCGGGCGGCAAGCCACCCCAGACATCTTGCCCCGAAGGGCGTAGGACGCCTCCCGAAGCTCCGCAGGAACGCAGGGAGGCGGCGATGGACCAGGAACTGGACGATCTCGTCGTCGTCCTGGAGCCGCTCCTGCGGATCCTCGGCGTCCTGGAATTCGTCGTCCGCCATCTTCATCCGCCATCGCTGCCCCAGGTTGTCGCCGCAGTCGAGGACCCCTCGCCGCCCCTGCGCGCCGTCGACGGCCGCCTTGCGGACTGGCCTGAGGCTCTTGCCCCGGTTCGGATGGCGCTGGAGACCGCCGCGCGCGAGGCCCTCGCGGCCTGGGACGGTCTGGTCGAGGCGATCGCGGATGACAGCGACCCGACGCGCGCCTGGCGCGCCCTGCGGCGTATTCCCCTTGCCCAAGAGGCCCTCTGGCCCCTGGCGCCGGCCCTGCCGCCGGTGAGCCGGTATTTCCTCGACGCGCGCGGTCGCGGCGACCGCGATCTGCAGGCGCGATTGGCCGAGCCCGCGGCCAGCTCAGGCGTCAGCCACGTTGGCAATGCCTACGGCGAGCGCGGCGGCTATTCCCTCTACCTGCCCGAGGCGCGCGAGCCCGCCTCGCCCGCCCCACTGGTCATGGCCCTGCACGGGGGTTCGGGCCATGGCCGCGCCTTCCTCTGGACGTGGTTGCCGGCCGCACGCGCCGCCGGCGCGGTTCTGATCGCTCCCACCTCGACCGACAGCACCTGGAGCCTGCATGGGGATGATGAGGACACACCGCGCCTGCGGGAGATCCTCGATGAGGTGAATGCCCAGAGGGCGCTGGACCTCGACCGCCTCATGCTCACTGGAATGAGCGATGGCGGCACCTTCGCCTATCTGACGGGACTGCAGGCGGACTCGCTATTCACCCATCTCGCCCCGGTGGCGGCGGCCTTCCATCCGACCCTGCTGGCGCTCGCTGATCGGCAGCGCCTGCAGGACCTGCCGATCCGAATAACCCATGGGCGGCTCGACTGGATGTTCCCGGCGCAGATGGCGCGGGACGCCCATGCGAACCTCACGGCCGCCGGCGCGCGTGTCAGCTACCGGGAGATCCCCGACCTGTCACACACCTACCCTCGCGAGGCGAGCACCGACCTGCTCGACTGGCTCGCCGACGCGTGAGCCTGTCACCGCCGCCGCACGGGAAGCCGGCCTAGAGGTGCAGCGTCCGGCCGAATGCCGACAGCGAGGCTTCGTGCATGGCCTCGCTCATGGTCGGGTGCGGGAAAACCGTGGCGAAGAGCTCGGCTTCAGTCGCCTCGAGGGTCATCGCCAGGGCGAACCCCTGGATCATCTCGGTCACCTCGGCTCCCACCATATGGGCTCCGATGAGGGCCCCGGTGGCTGCGTCGAACACGGTCTTCACCAGTCCCGTGGTCTCGCCCGAGGCGATAGCCTTGCCATTCACCCGGAACGGAAAGCGTCCGACTTTCACCTCTATGCCCTTGTCGCGCGCCTGGGCTTCGGTGAGTCCGACCGAGGCGATCTGCGGCGCGGCGTAGGTGCAGGCGGGGATCGGCGCCGTCACGTGCTCGACAGGCAGGCCGGCGATGTGTTCGACGCAGTGGACGCCCTCATGCATGGCCTTGTGCGCCAGCCACGGCGGTCCAGCTACGTCGCCGATGGCGTAGAGACCCTTCACATTAGTAGCGCCGCAATGGTCGACGACCACGTGGCCGCGATCGATCTGGAGGCCCAGAGCTTCGACGCCGAGGCCCTCGATATTGGCCTCGATCCCCACAGCGACGATGGCCCCCTCGGCCTCGAGCCGTTCAGCCTTGCCATCGGTCTCGAGGTCAATGGCGACGCCGGAGCCGGTCTTCTGCAGGCCGACGACCTTCGCCCCAGCGCGGAAGGCGATACCCCGCGCCTCGTACGCCTTGCGCGCCGCCGCAGCGATTTCCTCGTCCTCCAGCGGCAGGATGCGCGGCAGGGCCTCGACCACCGTGACTTCCGAGCCCAGAGCCCGGTAGAAGCTGGCGAACTCGATGCCGATCGCGCCCGAACCGATCACCACCAGGCTTGCGGGGCGCGCCTTGGGCGTCATCGCCTCACGATAGGTCCAGACCTTCTCGCCGTCTGGCGCAAGGCCGATGGCCGGAATCGTGCGCGCCCGGGCGCCGGTGGCGAGGATGACGGACTTCGCCTCCAGCACACGACTGGCGCCGCCCTTTTCATCGACAATCACCCGCGGCGCGTTCGCGCCCGGCTCCAGGCGGGCCACGCCATCGATCACGGTCGCCTTGTACTTCTTCATCAGAAAGGCGACGCCCGAGGACAGCTGCTTGGCCACGTCCCGCGATCGCTGGATTACACGCGCGAAGTCGTAGGAACGGCCCTCGACGGCCAGGCCGTAGTCGCCGAGATGCTCCAGCCCCTCATAGAGCTCGCCCGTCTTGAGCAGCGCCTTGGTGGGGATGCAGCCCCAGTTGAGACAGATCCCTCCGAGGTTCTCCCGCTCCACGATCGCGGTCTTGAGGCCAAGCTGCCCCGCGCGGATCGCCGCCACGTAGCCCCCAGGTCCGGAGCCGATGATCACCAGATCGAAGTTGTCCGCCATCTACCGGAGCGCCGCCTCTATCGCGCTTTCGAGCGCCTGCGGGGGCATGGTCGGCGGAAAGCGGCCGATCACGCGGCCGTCGCGGCCCACGAGAAATTTGGTGAAGTTCCACTTGATCGCCTGGCTGCCGAACAGCCCCTTCTTCTGGGCCTTGAGCCAGGCCCACAGGGGGTGAGCGGACGCGCCGTTCACGTCGACCTTTGCCATCATGGGGAAGGTTACGTCGTAGGTCGTCGAACAGAAGCTGGAGATCTGCGCGGCGTCGCCCGGCTCCTGAGAACCAAACTGGTTACAGGGGAAACCCAGGACGACGAGCCCCTGATCCCGACGATTGCGCCAGAGGGCCTCCAAGCCCTCGTACTGGGGCGTGAAACCGCACTTGCTTGCCGTGTTCACGACAAGGAGCACCTTGCCGCGATGATCGCCCAGGGAGGTCCGCCGCCCGTCAAGGGTCACAGCGTCGAACTGATAGATGTCCCCCTCGGCCGAGACGCTCACGGGTTTCTCCCCTCAGACGATCATCGCTATCGGATTTTCGATCAGCGATTTGAAGGCCGACAGCCACCGCGCCCCGATCGCCCCGTCCACCACGCGATGGTCGCAGGTCAGGGTGAGCGTCATTACCGTCGCCACAGCAAGGGCGTCGCCGCGCACGACCGCGCGCTTTTCTCCGGCGCCGACGGAGAGGATGCACCCCTGCGGCTCATTCAGGATGGAGGCGAAGCTGCGGATACCGAACATGCCCAGATTGGAGACCGAGAACGTGCCGCCCTGATACTCCTCCGGCTTGAGCTTTCGGTTCCGCGCGCGTTCGGCGAGGTCCTTCATCTCCAGCGCGATCTGGCCGACGCCCTTGGTCTCGGCGGCGCGGACGATCGGGGTGATCAGGCCGCCCTCGATCGCCACGGCGACGGCGATGTCGGCGTGGTGGTGCATCGCGATCCCTTGGTCGCTGTAGCTTGCATTGGCCTGGGGCACGCGGCGCAGGGCGACGGCGCAGGCCTTGATAACCATGTCGTTGACGCTGACCTTGCCCTGTTCGCCAAGCATCCGGTTGACCTGCGACCGGGCTGCCAGCAGGGCGTCAATCTCCACATCGATCGTCAGGGGGAAATGCGGAACGTCGCGGAAGCTCTCCGTCATCCGCCGCGCAACGGTCTTCTTCATCCCATCAAGCGGGATCAGATCGTAGGATCCCGGCGCGATGCCCATCTGCTCGAGGCTTCGCGCCTGGCGGGGCGGCGCAGGGGCGATGGCCGTCGGAGCCGGCCCAGGCGCAGCGGGGACTTTGCCCACTGCCGGGGTAGTCGATTCGACATCGCGCAGGATGATCCGGCCGTGCGGTCCGCTCCCGGCGATGCTCGCCAGGTCCAGCCCCCGCATCTGCGCCACGCGACGCGCCAGGGGAGAGGCGGCCACCCGCTGTCCGTCCGGACGGGCCGCTGGCCGTGGCGCCTCTGCAGCGGCAGGGGCCGGCGAGGGTGGCGTGGCGGGTTGAGCTGGCGTCGAAGCCGCCTCGGCCCGAGCGGCTGGCGCGGCCTTGGCCGCCGGTTCCGCTCTTGCAGCCGGAGCCGATGGAGCGGCCGAGCCGCCCTCGCCTGACAGTCGGGCGATCGGCGTATTGACCTTCACGCCCTCGGTCCCATCAGCAACCAGCAGGGCCTCGACCACACCCTCGTCGACCGCTTCCACCTCCATCGTGGCCTTGTCGGTCTCGATCTCCGCGATCACGTCGCCGCTCTTCACGGCGTCGCCCACCTTCACGAGCCACTTGGCGAGCGTGCCCTCTTCCATGGTGGGAGACAGAGCGGGCATCAGGACGTCAGTCACGAGGGCTCCTTGGAAAGGTGCGCCAGCTCGGCCCCGTGCGCCTCCCAGTTGCGGCCGTCGAACGGCGCAACGGTGATGGACAGGGCCTCGGGCGCGTCTAGGCAACGCGCATTCACCGACCAGCCGTCGGGATTGGACCTTGGCCGATAGAAGCTCTTCACGCCGCAAACGCGACAGAAGAGATGCCGCGCCACCCCCGTATTGAAGGCGTACGTCGTCAGGCAGTCCGCCCCGGTCAGAATGCGAAAACGGCTCTCGGGCACGATGATGTGCAGGAACCCGGACTTGGCGCACATGGAGCAATTGCACTCCTGCGCTTCCACCTGATCCGGCAGAGCGGCCTCGAAACGCACGGCCCCGCAGTGGCAGCCGCCGCTCCGCCAAGTCAGTCCATCGCTCATCGGTAGCAAACCGCCTTGGCCGCCTCGACGACCCTGGCCGGAGATGGAAGCGAGAGCGCTTCGAGGTTGGCCGCGTAAGGCAGGGGCGTGTCCGCCTGGCAGACGCGCAGGGGTGGAGCGTCGAGATAGTCGAAGGCGTGCTCGACGACCCGCGCGGCGACTTCCGCGCCCACGCCCATCGGCCCCCATCCCTCCTCGACGGTGACCAGGCGATTGGTTTTCATCACGCTTTTCACCACCGTCTCATGGTCCATCGGCCGGATGGTGCGCAGATCGATGACCTCGGCGTCGATCCCCTCCCCCGCCAAGGCGTCGGCGGCTTCCAGGGCGATGGCGACCATCCGCGAATAGGCCACGATCGTGACGCCGGTCCCGGATCGCCTGACCTTGGCGCGGCCTATCGGGACAAGCCAGTCCTCCACCTCCGGCACCTCGAATTCATGCCCGTAAAGCATCTCGTGCTCGAGGAAGACCACGGGGTTGGGGTCGCGGATCGCCGACTTGAGCAAGCCCTTGGCGTCGGCCGAGTCGTAGGGGGCGACGACCTTCAGGCCCGGAACCGAGCCGTACCATGCGGCGTAGTCCTGGCTGTGCTGCGCCGCGACCCGGGCCGCGGCCCCGTTGGGTCCGCGGAAAACCACCGGACAGCGGACCTGACCGCCGGACATGTAGAGAGTCTTGGCGGCCGAGTTGATGATCTGGTCCATCGCCTGCATGGCGAAGTTGAAGGTCATGAATTCGACGATCGGCTTGAGACCTGCCATCGCCGCCCCCACTCCCAGACCGGTAAACCCGTGTTCCGTGATCGGGGTGTCGATCACTCGCCGCTCGCCGAACTCCTCGAGCAGGCCGCGGCTGACCTTATAGGCGCCCTGATACTGCGCGACCTCTTCACCCATCAGGAATACGTTCGGGTCGCGGCGCATCTCTTCGGCCATCGCATCCCGTAGGGCGTCCCGGACCGTGGTCTTCACCCGCTTCGCTTCCGCCGGAATTTCGGGCTCGCCCTGCGGCAGCGTCTGTGGCGCAGCCGCGGGTCTGGTTCCTGCCGCCGGGGCTGGCGGCGGGGCGCTTTCCGCCTTCTTTTCCTGCCCGTCGAGAGCATCGCCCGCAGACACTTGCGCACCGGACGTCGTGGCCGGAGCGAGCGAGGCGGACCCATCGCCGTTCAGGCGCGCGATCGGGGTGTTCACCTTCACCCCCTCGGCGCCTTCGGGCACCAGCAGGGACTCGATCACCCCCTCGTCCACCGCTTCCACCTCCATCGTGGCTTTGTCGGTTTCGATATCGGCGATTACGTCACCGCTCCTGACGGTGTCGCCGACTTTGACCCGCCACTTCGACAGGGTGCCCTCCTCCATCGTGGGGGAAAGGGCGGGCATCAGAATGTCAGTACTCACGCGCCGGCCTCGACGTATACGTCCGTAAACAGTTCCTTCGGGTCCGGCTCTGGCGCGGTGCGGGCGAACTCTGCGGCGTCTGCGACGACCGCCTTAACTTCCGTGTCGATCGCGCGAGCGGTTCCCTCGTCGAGCCAGCCTTGGCTCTCCAGCCGCTCCTGCAGGTGCTCGATCGGGTCTCGGGTCTTTCGGACCGCGTCGATCTCCTCCCGCGTGCGGTACTTGCCCGGATCGCTCATCGAGTGTCCACGGTAACGGTAAGTCTTCATCTCCAGCAGATAGGGGCCTTTTCCTTCGCGCGCGTGCGCGGCCGCCTTCAATCCCGCCCGCCGCACGGCGGACACGTCCATCCCGTCGACCTCCTCGCCGGGTATGTTGAAGCTGGATCCGCGCCGGTACAGGTGGGTCTCCGACGAGGCGCGCTCGACACTCGTCCCCATGGCGTACTGGTTGTTCTCGATGATGTAGACGACCGGGAGCCGCCAGAGCTCGGCCATGTTGAAGCTCTCGTAGACCTGACCCTGGTTGGCCGCGCCGTCACCGAAATACACGAACGCCACGGCGCCATCGTCCCGATACCGGTTGGCCATCGCGAGACCCGTGCCGAGACTCACCTGCGCGCCGACGATCCCGTGTCCGCCATAGAAGCCGGACTCGACGGAAAACATATGCATGGAGCCGCCCTTGCCATGCGAGGCCCCAGGGGAGCGACCCGTCAGTTCGGCCATCACCGAACGGGCAGACATGCCCGCCGCCAGCATGTGACCGTGATCGCGATAGCCCGTGATCACCTGGTCCTTGGGCCCCTTCACGGACTGCATCCCCACCGCCACGGCCTCCTGGCCGATATACAGGTGGCAGAAGCCTCCGATCAGGCCCATTCCGTACAACTGACCGGCCCGCTCCTCGAAGCGCCGGATCAGCAGCATCGACCGATAGAAGTCGAGAAGCTGGGCCTTGTCAGGCTGCTCGTCGGCAGCCGTCGTCGTCTTTGCGATTGTCTTCGCGGCGCGGCGCGCCATGCCTGTCTCCAAACCGTCCCTGCCGGGGACGGGCAGGACGAAAGCCTTAGCCGGGCCCCGGGATGTCGCGGATCACATAGTCCCTGGGATCCACAAAGCCCAGCAGCACGTGGGCACGTTCCTCCAGGAGGTCAGCGGAAAGACTCTCGTCGCGCAAAAAGTGCGCGCGGGTCTCGAGACTGGCGCGCTCGAGCTGGAGCCGCTTCAATTCCGCCTGGCGGTCGGCCAGCACCTCATCGCGCGTCCGCGACATCAGGATGCCGCGTTCGCCCGTAAGCGCGTGAAAAGCGAAGAAGAAGATCAGGAAGGCGAGCGCCGCCGTCGTGAGATAAGGCTTGAGACGGAAGTACACGCGAGCGACGCCCTCGACCTGCGGCAAAGCTTGAACGGGGGCACTATGTCCGCCAAGCCGTTAAGGTCACACTAACCAGAGTCGTTCGGGCCCGTCTCCCCTCGGACGTCCTAGCCAAGGCGTTGAATCGCGCTCGGTCCAGCGTAGAGGGCCTGATCTCCCAGCTGGGCTTCGATCCGCAGGAGCTGATTGTACTTGGCCAGCCGGTCGGAGCGGGCAAGCGAGCCAGTCTTGATCTGGCCGCAGTGGGTGGCCACCGCCAGATCCGCTATGGTGGAGTCTTCCGTCTCGCCCGAGCGGTGGCTCATCACCGCGCCGTAGGCGTTCCGGCGCGCAAGATCGACGGCGTCCAGCGTCTCCGAAAGCGTCCCGATCTGGTTCACCTTCACCAACAGCGCATTGGCCAGGCGCCGCTCCATTCCCATTCCCAGACGCTGCGGATTGGTGACGAACAGATCGTCCCCAACCAGCTGCACCTTGCCTCCGAGTTCCCGGGTGAGGTGCGCCCAGCCTTCGAGGTCGTCTTCGGCGCAACCGTCCTCGATCGAGACGATCGGGAAGCGAGTGACGAGATCGGCCAGGTAGGCGGTCAGTTGTGCTGCGTCGAAGGTCTTTCCCTCCCCTTCAAGGCGATACCGCCCATCCTTGAAGAACTCGGTCGAGGCGACATCGAGCGCGAGGTGGAAATCCTCGCCCGCCACATATCCGGCCTTCCCTCCGGCTTCGACGATGAAGGCCAGGGCCGCCTCGGCGCTGGCGAGATTGGGGGCGAACCCGCCTTCGTCGCCGACATTGGTGTTAAGCCCGGCGCCTTGAAGCGACTTTTTGAGGGTGTGGAAGATCTCGGCGCCCATCCGCAGCCCTTCCGAGAAGGTCTCCGCCCCGGTGGGCATGATCATGAATTCCTGGATGTCGATCGGATTGTCGGCGTGAACGCCGCCGTTGATGATGTTCATCATCGGGGTCGGCAGCAGCCGGGCGGAGACGCCCCCGACATAGCGATAGAGGGGAAGTCCCGCGGACACTGCGGCCGCCTTCGCCACGGCGAGGCTGACGCCGAGGATCGCGTTGGCCCCGAGCCGACCCTTGTTCGGCTCGCCATCCAGCTCGATCATCGTCTCGTCGATCTCGCGCTGGCTCTCGGCGTCGATCCCGGACAGAGCGTCGAAGAGCTCTCCATTGACCGCCGCAACGGCCCCTAGGACGCCCTTGCCGCCATAGCGGTCAGGGTCGCCATCCCTGCGTTCCACTGCTTCGTGCGCGCCTGTCGAAGCGCCCGAGGGAACCGCCGCGCGGCCGAACGAGCCATCCTCCAGCGTGACATCCACCTCAACGGTCGGGTTGCCCCGGCTGTCCAGGATCTCACGCGCGGTGATGTCGACGATCTCTGTCATGGGGTTCCTTTTCGGGGACGGCCTGAGGCGGACGCCTTAGCCGAATGGCGAAGGGTTGGGAAAGACGGCCACCGGGGCTAAGGGCGGTTACCGATGGAGGATGCTCATGCTCAAGGTGGATAGGATCGAAGCGACTGCGGTTGTGACGTTGGACCGCCCCGAAGCGATGAACGCCCTCTCTCGGGCCCTGCGCGCCAAGCTGCATGACGCGATCGTCGCACTTTCGGGTGACGATGCAGTGAAGGTTATAATCCTCACCGGCGCTGGGCGGGCCTTCACCGCCGGCCTCGACCTCAAGGAGGTCGGCAGCGATCCCAGGGGCCTTGGGGCCGCCAATGCTACGAGCGCTGCGGAAAATCCGGTCCAGGCCATCCTGGAGTGTCCCAAGCCCGTGATCGGCGCGATCAACGGCGTGGCGATCACCGGAGGATTCGAGCTGGCCTTGGCGTGCGACGTGCTGATCGCCTCCACGACGGCGCGGTTCGCCGACACCCACGCCCGCGTCGGGATTCTTCCGGGCTGGGGGTTGTCCCAGCGCCTCTCGCGCGTGATCGGAGTCTATCGCGCCAAGGAGCTTTCGTTGACCGGAAATTTCCTGGATGCGCGCACGGCCGGCGAGTGGGGACTGGTCAACCGCGTGGTGGAACCGGACCAGCTGATGCCCACTGCTCTGGCTCTCGCCGCCGACATGGGCAGTATCCCAACGGAGACCCTCGTCGCCTACAAGCGCCTGATCGACGAGGGTTACGACAAGCCCTTCGGGGCCGCCCTGGCCCACGAACACGCCGTCTCTAGCGCGGCGAACGCCAAGGTTACGCCGCAGATGGTCGAGGAGCGCCGACTCGCCGTGCAGGCGAGAGGGCGCCGCCAGTAACCCTCAGTCTTCCTTCGGCGAAAGGATCTGCCGGCCGCGATACATGCCGGTCTTCAGGTCGACATGGTGCGGACGACGCAACTCGCCGGTGTCCTTGTCCTCGATATAGCTGTTCGCCTCGAGGGCGTGGTGCGAGCGGCGCATATTGCGACGCGAGGGCGAGACTTTTCTCTTGGGGACGGCCATGGGTCTGCTGATCTTGCGCGAAGAGGCGATCGGCGAACGGTGGGCCGCCGAGATGAGCGCGCGCGTATGCCCTAAACATGCGTCAGGTACAAGAGCGAGGACGGCCCAGTCGTAGGCGGCCGGGGCGGCGCCTTCGCGTCGTCATTGACAAGAGAATTAATTTTCGTGATCCTGACATTGATTTTTCTAAGTCGGATTGCCGATGCCGCTTCAACTTCATGATTGGCACGCTCTCACGCGCCTGACCGGGGGCCAGCCCTTTGTTGTGGAGCGTGTGAGACTTGAGTCCGACATCGCCATCGAAGGCGCCTTCGCGCCGCCGCCGCTGGCTCGCCTGTCCGCCGAGGACCAGGTGTTCGTCGCCGCCTTTGTTCGAAGCCACGGGTCGATCAAGGCCATGGAGCAGATGTTCGGCGTCAGCTACCCGACGATCAAGGCGCGCATCTCCCGCATCGCAGGCGTCCTCGACTTCGTGGAGACCAGCCCCGCGCCGCCGAGGGCCGACGCGCTGGAACGGCTGGAACGCGGTGAGATCTCCGTCGAGGAAGCCATCGCCGCCCTGGAGACGCGTCCATGAGAGCGTTCGTCGCCACCAGATCCGCCCCCCTGCCAGCCCCGCTGGGCGTGCGCCGCCGACGGACCTCTGTCGCCCTTTGGCTGCCGCTGACGCCGCTGCTTCTCCTGCTCGCACCGTTCGCGTTGCTTGCGGCGCCGTTCGCGGCCCTGCTCCCGCGCGCCCGAATGGTCGGGCCGTTTCGTCTGGTCTGGGCTCTTGGCGCCCTGCTGACCAGTCTCTCGGGAACCCGGATCGATGTGGATACGCCGGGCGCGTGCGTGCGTCTGCGGATCATCTAGGCATTGCAGGAGGTTGCAATGAGTGAAGATCGCCGCCGAATCCTTGCCATGCTGGCGGAAGGAAAAATCACCCTCGAAGAGGCGGAACGGCTTATCGCCGCCCTCGATCGCGCCCCTCCCCCGGCCACGCCAGACAACGCCCGTCCACGCCGTTACCTGCGCGTGGAAGTCGACGCTCGCGACGAGGGGAGGAATGGCCCCACGAAGGTCAACATCCGGGTCCCCATGAACTTCCTGAAAGCGGGCGTCCGGCTGGCTTCCGTCATTCCTCCGGCGGCGCGAGACAAGGTGAACGCGGCGATGGCCCGCAACGGCATTCCCTTCGACGTGGAGCAGCTCAAGCCGGAGACCCTGGAGGCTCTTGTCGAGCAACTGGGCGAATTCCTGATCGACGTGGACGAGAAGGACGCCAAGGTTCGCATCTACTGCGAGTGACCGACCTCGGCGTCAGGGCTTGAGCCGCTTTGGCGCGACGTTTGCATAGGCCAATCGAAGCAAGGTTTCGGCGAAGGCCTCGTCGATTTTCGAGAGATCGACGAACGTCGATCCCTTGGTCCCCCAGTAGCCGGGGACGGGCTCCAGGATATCGGGACGCCCTGCGCAAAGGTTGTGCTGATCCTCGGGATGCAGCTTGACCATCATCCGCGTCCCGTTCGAGCGGACCGTGCAGAAGATCTTGTCCCTCACCCGGAATGAAGGGATGCCGTGGTGGTCCATCTCCACGACCTCGGAAAAGGCCAGGGCGAGGCGACGAACGTCTTCCTCGCCCACGGCGCTTACACCAGCCGGCTCTGCTCCACCGCCGCAGCGATAAAGCTGGCGTAGAGCGGATGAGGATCGAACGGTCGGCTCTTGAGTTCGGGGTGGAACTGCACGCCGATGAACCAGGGATGGTCCTCGCGTTCGACGATCTCCGGGAGCAATCCGTCGGGAGAGACCCCAGTCATCTTGAGGCCTGCCGCCTCGAGGGCCTCGCGATAGCCGATGTTCACTTCATACCGGTGCCGATGGCGCTCGCTGATCGTGAGGGAGTCGTAGAGCCCGGCGACCTTCGATCCCGGCGCAAGCTGGGCCTCATAGGCGCCAAGGCGCATCGTCCCCCCCAGATCGTCGCCCTGAACGCGCACTTCGCGAGTGTTGCCCTTCACCCATTCGGTCATCAGGCCGACGACAGGTTCGGTGGTGTCGCCGAACTCGGTCGAGGACGCGCAGGTGATCCCGGCAACGTTCCGGACGGCCTCGATCACGGCCATCTGCATCCCGAAGCAGACGCCGAAGTAGGGCACCTGGCGCTCACGTGCGAACTTCGCCGCGCGGATCTTGCCCTCCGCGCCCCGCTCGCCAAAGCCGCCAGGAACGAGGATGCCGTGAACCCCTTCGAGCCGGGTCGCTGCGGCGTTCTCGTCGCCCTCGAACGCCTCGCTCTCCACCCAGTCGAAGTTGATCTTGACCCGGTTGGCGACGCCGCCGTGGACCAGCGCCTCGATGAGCGATTTGTAGGCGTCCTTGAGCACAGTGTACTTGCCGACGACGGCGATCGTGACCTCGCCGTCGGGTTGCTCCAGTCGCTCGGAGATCCGTTCCCAGCGCGAGAGGTCCGGCGGGGGCGCGTCGCGCAGGCCGAAGACGTCGAGCACCTCGGCGTCCAGACCCTGTCGATGGTAGTCCAGCGGCACGCTGTAGATGTTCGCCGCGTCCATGGCCTGGATCACCGCCGTGGGCCGAACGTTGCAGAACAGACCGATCTTGCGCTTCTCCTCCGCCGGGATCGGCTGCTCGCAGCGACACAAGAGCACGTCGGGCTGGATGCCGATCGAGCGCAGCTCCTTGACCGAATGCTGCGTCGGCTTGGTCTTCATCTCCCCCGCCGTCTTGATGAACGGCAGCAGGGTGAGATGGACGAAGCAGGACTGGCCGCGTGGCAGCTCCTGGCCGAGCTGACGGATGGCCTCGAAGAACGGCAGGCCCTCGATGTCGCCGACCGTGCCGCCAATCTCCACCAGAACGAAATCGACGCCCTCGCCCGGATCGGACAGGACGAAGCGCTTAATCTCGTCGGTGACGTGCGGGATGACCTGGACGGTCGCGCCCAGGTAGTCGCCGCGGCGCTCCTTCTCGAGGATCGTCTTGTAGATCTGCCCCGTCGTGATGTTGTCGGCGCGGGTGGCGGAGACGCCGGTGAAGCGCTCGTAGTGCCCGAGGTCCAGATCGGTCTCCGCCCCGTCGTCGGTGACGAAAACCTCGCCGTGTTGATAGGGGCTCATCGTCCCCGGATCCACGTTCAGATAAGGATCAAGCTTTCGCAGCCGGACCTTGTAGCCACGCGCCTGCAGAAGTGCGCCGAGAGCGGCGGAGGCGAGCCCTTTTCCAAGTGACGAGACCACGCCGCCGGTGATGAAGATGTACCGCGTCATGGACGCTCAGAATAACTGATTCGCGCGGGCGCGCGCGAGCATCGAGCGACGTCGCATCGGGCGTGACCGTCGGCTCAGGGCTTGGCGGGTACGGTTGGAGCCGGCGCCGAACCCACGACAGGCTTAGGCGGCGGAAGGAAGCCGCCAGTGGTCGCCGGAACCGCCGGCGCGGCAGGCGCCGGAGCGGACGTCGAAACCGGCGGCGGGGTCTGTCCAGGCTGAGGCGCGGGAGCCGTGCGGGCAAGCGCATCCGGGTTCACCGACTCGTTCTTCAGTCGGTTCAGGATCGCGTCGGACGAACGCTGCCGGCCGCCCAGAAGGGTGAGAGCGAGGCTGATGACCAGAAACAGGCTGAACAGGATCCATGTGGTCCGCGTGAGCAGGTCGCCGGCGCCGCGGGTGGTGATCAGGCCCGTAGGGCTCCCACCGCCGCCAAGGGCGCCGCCCTCCGAGCGCTGCAGCAGCACGACGCCGATGAGCGCAAGGCACACGATGATGTTCAGGGTCAGCAGAAGGCCGAGGAGCATGGACAAGACTTAGGATGAAGGTGGCGCGCGCGCGAGGGGGCGCGGTCCGAAGCCGCGGCCTGTAGCACTCCCGACACGCGACGGCAAAGGGGCTCGGGGCCTGTTTGGGAGCGCCCTCTCAACTGATCTACTCGGCGGGGTCGCCTCAGAATGCCGCGATGATCGAAGCGAAGTCAGCCGCCGAGAGCGACGCCCCGCCAACCAGGGCTCCCCCCACTTCGTGCGCCGTGAACACCTCTGCGGCGTTCTGCGGCTTCACCGACCCGCCGTAGAGGATTGGCGCGGTGTGGCCGGCCTCGCCGAACATGTCGCCGAGGTCTCGCCGAATCGCCTGATGGACCTCCGAGATCTGCTCGACCGTGGGCGTACGACCCGAGCCGATTGCCCAGACAGGCTCATAGGCGACGCAAAATGGCTTGCCCGCGAGGGCGGCCGGGAGAGATCCCCGCACCTGACGCGAGACCACGTCGACGGCCAGGCCCGCGTCACGCTCGGCCTCGTGTTCGCCAACACAGACGATTGGTTCGAGACCCGCCCTGAGCGCGCCGCCGACCTTGGCCGCGACGTCGACGTCGCTCTCCCCATGGTAGGCGCGGCGCTCGGAGTGGCCGAGGATCACGAGCCGCGCCCCGGCGTCAGCAAGCATCTCGGGCGAGAGGTCGCCAGTGAAGGCGCCGGCGCTTTCCGCGCGGCAGTCCTGGGCGCCAATCTCGACCCCCCGCCCGGCAAGGCGCCGGGCCATCTCCTTGAGCAGGGTGGCCGGGGGACAGAGAGCGACCCTGGCCGCCGGAATGCGCTCCTCGAGCCGGGCCGCCAGATCCGCTGCGGCGTCAAGATCGCCCGCGAGCCCGTTCATCTTCCAATTGCCGGCAATCAAAGGACGGGCGTGAGACACGGGCGCCAACGTTTCCCCTTACGTGATATGGGTCCGCGCGCCTTGCTTGCGGCGCGTCGGCTGCCTCAACTATACCGCCCGTCTCTGCGGCGCTATCCGCGACCGCGCTGAAACTCGGCTCACGCATGACCGGCTCGCTCCGATCCACCGCCCGCAATCCTGTCGCCCTTGCGCTGATGGGCGTGCTGATCCTCGTCTTCCTGATCCTTGGCGTGGGCGGCGGCAGCCGCCTGCCCGACATCCTGAACGGCGCCAGCCCGGATGCAGTGGTGACAGCGGGCGGACACTCGCTTTCCGCCCGCGAGTTCGCGCGGATCTTCGAGCAGCAAAAACAGCGGCTTCAACAGCAGTCGAACCAGACCTTTACCAACGACTTCCTGGTCGCGAACGGGTTCGACGTGCAGCTTCTGCAGCAGATCGCCATGGACCAGGCCGAAGCGGAAATGCTGAGGCGCGCGGGCGTGGTCCCCTCGCCTTCGCTCGTTGACGGCGAGATCAAACAGATTCCGTTCGCCTTCGATCGGGTGACCGGAAAGTTCAGCGCGCAACAGTTCACTCAATTCCTGGCCTCACAGGGCCTGACCCTGCGCCAGGTCCAGGCGGACATCACCGACGAGCTCGCCGAGCGTCACCTTGGAATGGCGTTGGCCGCCAACTTCCGGATGCCGCGAGCCTACGCCGCCGTGAATGCTGTGGCTGCGCTCCAGGGCCGCGACGTCAGCTACTTCTTCCTCAACCCGACGATCATCCCCAAGCCAGCCACGCCAACGGACGCGCAACTGCTCGCTTTCCAGAAGGCGCACGCCGCGGATTTCACCCGGCCGGAGATGCGGATCGTGACGCTCGTGCGGTTCTCTTCCGCCGCTATCGAGCCGACGATCACGGTCGATCCGGCGCAAGTCGAAAAGGCGTTCGAAGCGCAGAAGAACCAACTGTCCGCGCCTGAGACGCGCAGCATCATCGAGATCCCGGTGAAGACCGCGGCCGAGGGCTCCCAGGCCGCCGCCCGCCTGCTCAAGGGCGAGGATCCGGGCGCCATCGCCAAGTCGATGGGCACAGATCCGGTGATCTATACCGACAAGCCGCAGTCCGGCGTGCTGGACAAGAAACTCGCTGCAGCCGCCTTCGCCATGAATGCCGGCGCCGCCCAGGGACCGGTTCAGGGGGACCTGGGCCTGGCGGCTCTGAAGGTGACAAAGATCACGCCCGCCAAGGCCGCCACGCTGGACAGCGCGCGCCCTAAGATCGAAGCGGACCTTCGCAAGAAGGCGGCCGAGGATAAAGCATACGCGCTGAGCGAAGCCTTCGACACCGCCCGCCAGGGCGGGTCCACTATCCCCGCCGCCGCGCAGAAAGCCGGCGTTCCGGCGCAGTCCATCGGCCCCTTCACGGCCGGCGGCGTCGGTCTGGACGGCAAGCCGATCCCGCTCATCAGCGACAAGATCGCCAAGGCGGCGTTCGCGACCAGCGCAGGTCAGGACACCGAGATCGAGGACGCCGGGCCGGGAGAATATTTCGCCCTCCACGTGGACAAGGTCCTGGCGCCCGCCCTGCCCTCGCTGGATGAGTCGAGGGCCCAGCTTACCCAGGCGTATGAAGTCTCACAGGTCCGCGACGCCTTCCGCGCGAAGGTCGAGCAGCTTGAGGGGCAGATCCGCGGCGGAAAGACCATCGACCAGGTCGCTCAGAGCCTTAACGCCCACGTGGTGAAGATCTCGGGCATGCAGATGATCAAGGCGCAGCAATACCAGTCGATGGGCCGGGAATTCCTGACCGCCGCCTTCAGCGTCAAGCCGGGAGACCCGTTCGCCGCCGGGGCGGTCGGCGGCGCATACGTCGGCCAGGTCACCCACGCGGCGCCGGGCGACCCGAACACGGTCGCCGTGGTGACCAATGCGATCCGAGGCCGTCTCGGGCAGGACTATCTGCGCGACATGCTCGATACGGTGAAGCTCGCGGCAATGCGCCAGACGGGCGCGCGCTGGAACAGGAACGTGGCGCTGAAATCCATCGGTATCGATCCAAAGACGCTCGGAGCGGCTGGGACTGCGGGCAAAGCCCCCGGCAAGGCACAGTGAACGACGGCGGCGAGTTCGAGGCCTTCGCGCAGGCGTATCGCGCGGGCCGGCCTCAGTTCGTCTGGCGGCGTCTGATCGATGACCTGGAGACGCCCGTCTCCGCCTATCTGAAGATCGCGCACGGCCAGCCCTACGCCTTCCTTTTCGAGTCCGTCGAAGGCGGGGCTTGGCGCGGACGCTACTCGATCATCGCCATGCAGCCGGATCTCGTCTGGAGATGCCGGGGCCAAGTGGCCGAGACGGCAACCGCCGATGCAGGCGCCATCGGGCCGTTCGCGCGCCTTGAAGGCGACGCCCTGGATCGGCTCAGAGACCTCATCGCGTCTTCGCGGATGGACATCCCCGCCGGCCTGCCGCCGATGGTTGGCGGGCTCTTCGGCGTCCTCGGCTATGACATGGTGCGCCTGGCGGAACGCCTGCCGGACATCAATCCGGACCCGCTGGGTCTTCCCGACGGCGTCCTCATCCGGCCATCAATCGTCGCGGTGTTCGATTCGATCGCCCAGGAAATCGTCCTGGTCACCACAGCGCGTCCCTCCCATGAGAGCCCCGAGGCTGCCTTTGCCGGGGCTCAGGCCCGCCTCGAGGCCGTGGAAGAGGCTTTGCGACATCCGCTTACCGGGCGATCGGCGCCCGGCGCCGCGCTGGAGGGGTCCAGCTTTGCCTCACCTGTCAGCCGCAAGGCCTATGGCGAGATCGTCGAGCGGGCGAAGACCTATATTCGCGCCGGCGATATCTTCCAGGTCGTGCCGAGCCACCGGTTCAGCATGCCCTTTCCGCTGGATCCCTTTGCCCTCTACCGATCCCTTCGCCGGACCAATCCCTCTCCCTTTCTCTACTTCCTCAACTTTCCGGACTTTGCCCTTGTTGGCTCTTCGCCGGAGATCCTGGTCCGCCTGCGCGATGGAAAGATCACCATCCGCCCCATTGCCGGAACACGCCCCCGCGGGGCGACACCGGCCGAGGACCTCGCCCTTGAGGCCGAGCTCCTGGCCGACGAGAAGGAGCGCGCCGAGCACCTGATGTTGCTGGACCTTGGCCGCAACGACGTGGGGCGCGTCGCCATGCTGCGCGATGAGGGGCGCAATGTGCCGACCATGACGGGTCCGAGGGCTCCCCGCGTGCGGGTGACCGAGAGCTTCACCATCGAGCGGTACAGCCACGTGATGCACATCGTCTCCAATGTGGAAGGCGATGCGCCGGAGGGGCTCGATCCAGTGGACGTGCTGATGGCCGCCCTCCCGGCCGGCACCCTGTCCGGCGCGCCCAAGGTTCGCGCCATGGAGATCATCGACGAGCTCGAGACGGTGAAGCGCGGAGTCGTGTACGCCGGCGCCGTGGGCTATTTTGGCGCTGACGGATCTGTCGACACCTGCATCGTCTTGCGCACGGGCCTGATCAAGGATGGGGTCCTGCATGTTCAAGCTGGCGGCGGCGTGGTCGCCGACAGCGATCCCGATGCGGAATACGAGGAGACCCTCCACAAGTCGCGCGCCCTGCGGCGCGCCGCGGAGGAGGCTTGGCGATTCGCGTGACGGCGAATCTCCCTCCTGAACCCCTACGGAAGACCCCGATGATCCTGGTGATCGACAACTACGACAGCTTCACCTTCAACCTCGTCCACTATCTGAACGAGCTTGGGGCCAGCACGGTGGTGCGCCGCAACGATGTGATGGACCCTGCGGCCGCCCTGGCGCTGGGCCCGGATGCGGTCCTTCTGTCGCCAGGACCTTGCAGCCCCAATGAAGCGGGGATCTGCCTCGACCTCATCACCGCGGCGCCTGCCGACCTGCCGATCCTGGGCGTCTGCCTCGGGCATCAGGCGATCGGCCAGGCGTTCGGAGGAAAAGTCGTCCGGGCCAGAACCCTGATGCACGGCAAGACCAGTCCCGTGCGCCATCGCGGGGCGGGCCTGTTCGAAGGCTTGCCCGATGGTTTCACTGCGACGCGCTATCACAGTCTTGCAGTCGAGCCGGAAAGCCTCCCGGACTGCTTCGAGGTGACCGCCTGGACGGATGATGGCGAGATCATGGGGGTCGCCCACAAGAACCGCCCCATCTTTGGCGTTCAGTTCCACCCCGAATCGATCGCCACCGAAGGAGGCCACCGGCTCCTCGGCAACTTCCTCGCCCTCGCGGGCATTCGCGCGCCAGCTCAGGCCTGAGGATGTCAGACGCATTCAAGCCACTGCTGGCTCGTCTGGCCGATGGGGCGACCCTCATCGGCGAAGACGCTGACGCGTTCTTTGCGGCGTGCCTGCGCGGAGAGCCCACGCCGGCCCAGGTCGCCGCCGCCGTCACCGCCATGCGCCTGCGCGGCGAGACGATCGGCGAGATCACCGCCTGCGCCAGGGCGATGCGGCAGGCGGCCCTCCAGCTCGACCACCCGTACGATGTCGTGGACGTTTGCGGGACCGGGGGGGACGGGGCGCACACTTTCAACATCTCCACGGCGGTGGCCATCGTCGCCGCCGGCGGAGGCCTGAAGGTCGCCAAACATGGAACGCGGGCCATCTCCTCGCGCTCGGGTTCGTCCGACGTCCTCACCGCGTTGGGGGTGGACATCGCCGCCGGCCCGCGGGCTCAGCGCCGGGCGCTGGACGAGGCCGGCATATGCTTCCTGTTCGCGCCGGCTCATCACGGGGCGATGCGCCATGTGTCGCCGGTGCGCGAGCAGCTGGGCTTCCGCACGATCTTCAACATGCTGGGTCCGCTCTCCAATCCTGCCGGGGCGCGCCGTCAGGTGTTGGGCGTGTACGACTCGCGATGGGTCGAGCCCCTTGCGCGGGTGCTGGGCGCCCTGGGTGCGGTCAAGGCCTGGGTTGTCCACGGCGAGGGGTTGGACGAGATCACCACCACCGGCGCGACCCAGGTCGCCGAATGGCGCGAGGGGGGCATTCGCCTCTTCCGCATCACGCCCGAGGCGGTGGGAATCGAGCGCGCAGCGCCCGCGGACCTGCGCGGCGGCGATCCGGCCGAGAACGCGGTGGCGCTGCGTGAACTCCTCAACGGGGCCAAGGGACCGTACCGGGATATCGTCCTGATCAATGCCGCCGCGGCCTTCCTGGTGGCCGACGTCGTAGAGACCCTTCGCGAGGGCGTTGAGCGGGCGACAGTCGCGATCGACAGCGGAGCAGCCCGGCGCTCGCTCGACCTGCTCATAAGGGCGACGCAGGAGACATGAGCGGCGACATCCTTTCCGACATCGCCGCCTACAAGCGTGTGGAGGTCGCCGCGCGTCGGCGCGAGACGTCGAGCGCGGAGATGGAGGCGAAGATCCGCGCCACGAGCCCGCCCCGCGGTTTCGAACACCGACTTCGGGAGGCCGCCTCCCCGGGCCGCCTCGCCCTGATCGCCGAGGTGAAGAAGGCTTCCCCCTCCAAAGGCCTCATCCGCGAAGACTTCGATCCCGTGCAGATCGCACGCGCTTATGAGGCCGGCGGCGCGGCGTGCCTCTCTGTCCTGACCGACGGCCCAAGCTTCCAGGGAGCCGACGCCTATCTCACTAATGCGCGCGAGGCGGTCGCCCTCCCATGTCTACGCAAGGAATTCCTGGTCGATCCATGGCAGGTGGCCGAATCACGCGCCATCGGCGCGGATGCGATTCTGGTGATTCTCGCGATGGTGGACGACGCCTTGGCCGCGGACCTGATGGCTGAAGCGCGCCGACACGAGATGGACGTCCTGGTCGAGACACACGACAAAGCGGAGATGGAACGCGCGCTGGCCCTCGGCGCGACCCTTGTAGGCGTCAACAATCGCAACCTGCGGACCTTCGTCACGGACCTTGCCGTGACCGAGGATCTGGCCCGTATTGTCCCACCAAGCCTTTGTCTCGTAACGGAAAGTGGGATCTTCACCGCGGCCGATGCAAGGCGCATGGCCGCCGCCGGGGCGCGAGCCATGCTGGTAGGCGAGAGCCTGATGCGGCAGGCCGATGTCGAGACGGCTGTGCGAGCCCTTCTTGATCTTCCCTAGTGGACGAACTTGACACGAACTAAGAACACCCAGAGAACACGCCTCGTTCGTTTTTGATTTGTTCCCGCTCCCAATGAAGGGGCGCTGGAGAGGCGGCGATGCTCACGCGCAAACAGCACGACCTGCTGGTCTTCATCCACCAAAGGATTCAGGAGACGGGTGTCTCTCCATCCTTCGACGAGATGAAGGACGCCCTCGACCTCGCGTCCAAGTCGGGGATCCACCGGCTGATCACCGCCCTCGAAGAGCGCGGCTTCGTCCGCCGTTTGGCCCACCGGGCGCGAGCTCTCGAAGTCCTCAAGCCGCCGCAGACCGGACCTGCGGCTCCCTTTGCGCCACGCAGCACCGCCATCAGCCCGCGTCCGGTGGCTGCGCCCGCCGCCGCGAACGACACCCGCGAACTGCCGGTTCTTGGCCGCATCGCCGCCGGCACGCCGATCGCCGCCATCCAGCACGAACGCGACCGACTGCAGGTCCCTGAATCGCTCCTTGGCGCGGGAGAGCACTTCGTCCTCGAGGTGGAGGGCGATTCAATGATCCAGGCGGGCATCTTCAACGGCGACTACGCGATCATTCGCAGGACCGACACCGCCAATTCCGGAGACATCATCGTCGCCCTTGTCATGAGCGAGGAAGCCACGCTCAAAAGGCTGCGGCGCAAGGGCGCCTCCATCGCCCTGGAAGCGGCCAACCCCGCTTACGAAACCCGCATCTTTGGCCCTGATCAGGTGCAGGTGCAGGGCAAGCTCGTCGCCCTCATTCGACGGTATTACTGATCGTCCAGGGACGGCGGCCGCGCACAGCCTGCGACCACGCGAGCCGCCAACCGCCCGGTGCGGCGAAGATTTCGACCGCGCCGCCTGCCTCGAAGTCGCCGCGGCGCAAGATCAGGGCATTGCGGCAGGCGTCGGGAACGGGAACGTCCGCACGGAGAATGAAGATCTCCGTGCTCTGACAGCGGGCCTCCAGCGTCCAGGGCTTTGGTTTGCGGCGCGTCCACCATGCGCCGATGGCAGGGCGAATCCCCAGACGAGGGGCGCACCCCTCGCGATTGCAGTCGAAGGCGGCCCCCTGCGCCATGTCGGCGTCGGTGGGCAAGTCGAGCCCTCGCCTCTGAGCCCAAAGGTCAGTGGCGTATTGGCGCGCGCCAGGTTTCATCGTCACCTCCTGACCGCCGATCACCACCGCGGCGTCGTTCCCGTCTGACGCGATCCAAGCCACGGGCGGCGCGGGTCGAGGCCACACCGCCACCGCCAGTGACAGCGCTACGCCGATCAGCCGAAGGCGCCCTCGCCAGAGACAGGCGAAGATGATGCCAAGATAGGAAACGGCGAGAGCGACCTCTGGCGCGCTGGAAAACCGCATCGATGCGCCGGGGGCCGAGGCGAAGACCTGGCCGAGCCAGATCACCGACCGCGCCGCCCAGCCCGCCGCCGCGAGCAGCGGCGCGGCGACATGGGGTCCCAGTCCGAGCAGTTGGGCCAGCAGGCACAGGGCCAGGGCAGGCATCAGGACGACGCTCGCGACGAGATCCGCGGCAAGGTTGGCAAAGAGCCCGTAGTTCGCCAGGCGGTTGAAATGCTGGATGGCGAACGGCGCCGTCGCGGCCCCCGCGACGAAGCTGACGACAAACATGGCGACGAGCCAGTCTCGCGCGCCCTGGAGAAGTCGAAGCGGCCAGGGAAGTCCCGTGGATGGCGATGGCCGACGCCACACCTCGGCAAGGGCGATCAGAGAGGCGGTGGCGCAGAACGACATCTCGAATCCGGGTTGCACAACCGCCTCCGGCTGCAGGACCAAGATCGCCAGAGCGGCCACGGCGAGCGAATGGAGGCTCACCGCCCGTCGATCTGCGAGAATGGCGAGAAAAGCGACGCTGGCCGTGATCGCCGCCCGCTGGGCCGGCGGGTGGGCGCCCGAGAGCACCAGGTAACCAAGGACCACCCCCAAGGCGCCGAGCGCGGCCGCCTTCTTCCCGTTCACGCGAAGGGCGAGCCAAGGCCAGGCGGCGATGGCGAGGCGAAGAGTGAAAAAGGCGAAACCGCTCACCGCCGCGGTGTGCAGACCCGCGATCGCCAGCATGTGGGCGAGGCCCGAACCCCGAAGGACGTCCCGGTCGGCTGAGGCCAGCCAGTCCTGGTGAGAGGTGGTCACCGCGGCGGCCAGCCCCCCTGCCCCGCCGTCGTCAGCCCCAAGCAGCATGCGGATGTCATGAACGAGCCGACTCGCCACCGACCAGCGAAGCGCGTTCACGGCCATTTCCACTTTCAGCCGCCACGGCGGGTCGGCAAGAGCCGCGAGAGACGGCTGCTGCATCGTCAGGCCCACCCCACCCACGCCCTCGAACCAGGCGTCGCGGGCGAAGTCATAGGCGTCGGGCGCGGCGGGGCCCGGCGGCGGATCTAGCAGGGCTAGGAAACTGACGGGGGTCCCCGGCGCGGGCGCGGCGTCCGGTCCGCCCTCCGCGCCGACCACGATACGAATCCGGGTCGGGGTCACCGCCGGCGAGAGGCCCGCGATGTGCGTTGGCGCGATCACGAGCCGCTCGCCGCGGGCGCTAGGCGTGTCGATATCGACGACCCACCCCTCAATCCGCGTCATTCCCGCGCGCGGTGGCGCGATGGGCGCAGCCATGGCGTCGCTGTGAAGCTTGGCCGCTAGGAAACCCGCGGCCGCCGCCGCTATCAGACCGACGAGAGCGACCAGCCAGACGCTTCGACCCAGCCGCCAGACGCCCATGAACGCCCCCGCGCAGACAGTGGCGACGAGAAGCGCTGCAATCAGAGAGGGTTCTTCCTTGAGCCCAAGGTAGGCCGCCGAGCCCGCGCCGAAGGCCACGGGCGTCCATAGCAGCAGTCGCGAGCGCTGGGCCTCCAGTTCGGCTCGCAAACCGCGAAGAACGGCGGCCCGGCTAGGAAGCCGCCGTGGCGGCGCTATAAGGGCGCTGACCCTGCGCAGGGGCGATGGCGACGACGCCGGAGCGCTTGGCGCGACCCCATCCGTCGAAACGACCATGCCCGATTCCGACCGCCCCGTCGTCACCCGTATCGCCCCCTCCCCGACCGGCTCGATGCACATAGGCACAGCTCGGACGGCGCTGTTCAACTGGCTCTACGCGCGCCACTACGGCGGCCGGTTCCTGCTGCGGATCGAGGACACGGACCGCGAACGCTCCACCGAGGCCGCAGTGCAGGTCATCCTCGATGGCCTGGACTGGCTCGGACTCCATCCCGATGAGCCGCCCGTGTTTCAGTTCGCCCGGGCCGAGCGCCATCGGCAGATCGCGCTCGAGCTCCTGGCCTCCGGCCGCGCGTATCGTTGCTACATGACCGTGGACGAGCTGGCCGCCGAGCGAGAGATCGCTCGCGCCGAGGGCCGTGCGGTCCGCTCGCCTTGGCGTGACCGCGAACCGACCGCGGGATCCAACCACAACCTTTCGCACGTGATCCGCTTCAGGGGCCCCCGGGAGGGGGAGACCGTGGTGGACGACCTGATCAAGGGGCCGGTCGTGTTCCAGAACAAGGAACTGGACGATCTGGTCATCCTCAGGTCCGACGGCGTGCCGACCTACAACCTCGCCGTGGTCGTCGACGATCACGACATGGGAATCACTCACGTGATCCGGGGTGATGATCACCTCACCAACGCTGCGCGCCAGAGCGTCATCTATCAGGCCATGGGCTGGGAGCTCCCGGCGTTCGCCCACGTACCCCTGATCCACGGTCCCGACGGGGCCAAGCTCTCCAAGCGTCACGGCGCCCAGGCGGTGGGTGAGTTTGCCGACATGGGATTCCTGCCCGAAGCGATGCGGAACTATCTGGCGCGCCTCGGCTGGGGCCATGGTGACGACGAGTTGTTCGGCGACGAGCAGGCGATCGCCTGGTTTGACGTTCGCGACGTGGTGAAGGCGCCGGCGCGGCTGGACTGGAACAAGCTCCATCACATCAACAATCATTACATCCGGATCGCGGACGACGAGCGTCTGGCGGACCTAGTCCTGGAGACGCTCGGGCGACGCGGACGCACGCCTCATCCGGACGACCAGGCCCGGCTGCTCGCCGCCATTCCCATAGTCAAGGACGGCGCCAAGACGATCGTCGAGCTGGCCGACCTCTGCGCCTTCGCACTTGCACGCAGGCCGCTCGTCCTGACCGAGAAGTCGGCGGCCCTCCTCAACGAGGAGACCAGCGCGCGCCTAGGCCGGCTCGCGGCGTGGCTGGGGGAGACCCACGAGTGGGACGCGCCCACCCTGCTGGTCCGAATACGGGAATTCGCAGCGTCCGAGGGCGTGGGCCTTGGCAAATTCGGCGGCCCTTTGCGCGCCGTTCTCTCGGGGGACGGCTCGGCGCCGGATCTGGCTGGCGCGCTGGCCGCGCTCGGTCGAGATGAGAGCCTCGGCCGGATCGAGGACGCTCTTTCGCGGTCGCAGTGAGCCGCTATAAGGCTCAGCGCCAAGACGCCCCACGAGGGCGCCCCCCCGATCGAACAGGAGCCATTGGAATGGCCGAAAACGCTACCGTCACCCTCGGCGCCAAGAGTTACGACCTGCCGATCATCAAGGGGACGACCGGTCCCGACGTCGTCGATGTGCGCAAGCTGTATGGCGAGGCAGACGTTTTCACCTATGATCCGGGCTTCACCTCCACGGCGAGCTGTGAAAGCAGGATCACCTATATCGATGGTGACGCGGGGGTACTGCTTCACCGCGGCTATCCCATCGAGCAACTAGCCGAACACTCGACCTTCCTCGAGGTCTGCTATCTGCTGCTGAACGGTGAGCTGCCGACGGCTGCGGAATTCACCAAGTTCGAACATACGATCACGCGGCACACGATGCTGCACGCGCAATTCGATCGCTTCTTCAGCGGCTTCCGCTCGGACGCCCACCCAATGGCGATCCTGACCGGCGCTGTAGGGGCGCTGTCGGCCTTCTATCACGACAGCATCAATGTCGATGATCCCATGCAGCGGGAGATCTCCGCCCACCGGCTGATCGCCAAGATGCCGACCATCGCCGCACGGGCCTACAAGTACTCGATCGGCCAGCCGTTCGTGACCCCGCGCAACGACAACACCTACGCTGAGAACTTCCTGCGTATGTCGTTCTCTGTGCCGGCCGAAGACTGGAAGCCCAATCCGGTGCTGACGCGCGCCATGGACCGGATCTTCATCCTCCACGCCGACCACGAGCAGAACGCCTCGACCTCCACGGTCCGCCTTGCCGGATCTTCTGGCGCGAACCCCTTCGCGTGCATCGCCGCGGGCATCGCCTGCCTCTGGGGCCCGAGCCATGGGGGCGCCAACGAAGAGGCGCTCAACATGCTGCGCGAGATCGGCACCGTCGATCGCATCCCCGAATACGTTCAGGGCGTGAAGGATCGTAAGTATCGCCTGATGGGCTTTGGCCACCGCGTGTACAAGAACTACGATCCGCGCGCGACGGTGATGCAGAAGACCTGCCACGAAGTGCTGGCTGAAGTCGGCCACGACGACGATCCGTTGCTGAAGGTGGCGATGGAGCTCGAAAAGATCGCCTTGAACGATCCCTACTTCGTCGAGCGCAAGCTTTACCCGAACGTTGACTTCTATTCGGGCATCACGCTCACGGCTCTAGGCTTCCCGTCCACCATGTTCACGGCCCTGTTCGCCCTGGCGCGCACCGTCGGCTGGATCAGCCAGTGGAAGGAGATGTTCGAGGACCCGCAGCGCAAGATCGGCCGTCCGCGCCAGCTCTACACCGGCCCCCTGAAGCGGGACTACACGCCGCTGGAGGCGCGAGGCTGAACCAGCCCGCGTTCAACTAGGAGATCGACGACCGCGTCGGCCGCTGCGCCGACCGGATCGTCGATACCCTGCCGCAGGCGCTGGGCGGCCTCGAGCTGCGCCCTCCCCTGCTCTTCCCGAAGCTGCGGATTATCCAGCAACAGGATCAGGTCACGGGCAAGGATGCGCCCCGTGCAACGGCCTTGTACCCGCTCGGGTGCGATGAACCGCTGCGCCTGAACGTTGAACAGGCTGATGTAGCGCGTGCGGATCAGCACCTGCGCGGCTTTGTGAGTCAGCGGATCGAGTCGGTAAGCGACGACCATTGGGCAGCCCGCCAGGGCCAACTGGCTGGTCACCGTTCCGCTGCATGCCAGGGCCACGGTCGCCGAGCGCATGGCGGACCACCGCTCGGTTTCTCCCCGCACGATCACCGGCCTGGGCGTCCATCCCGCGACGTGTTCGCGCACCTGCTGCGAAACCTCATCGGCCGCGATCACGATCACGCGAAGCTCGGGCCGCGCCCGCTGGATGCGTCGCACAGCCTCGCCAAACGGCCCCATGAGGCGTCGCACTTCGCCCGAGCGGCTCCCCGGAAGGACGAGCAGAATGGGCGCCTCGCCGGGTATGCCCAGCGACGCGCGAAACGCTGCAATGTCGTTCGGGTTCGTTGTAGGCGGAACGAGGGCGGGGTTACCGACCACCCGCGTTTCCAGCCCCTGCGCCTCGAAGTAGGGCGCATCGAAGCTGTGCAGCGCAAGTAGGGCGTCGACCGACCTGGCGAGCGTGCGAGCGCGCCCCGGTCGTGTGGCCCAGACCTGCGGTGCGACGTACTTTATCAAGAACGGATCAGGATTCAGTCGCCGCAAGGCGTGGGCCACCCGAAGGTTGAAGCCCCACGCGTCTATGAGGATCGCCACATCCGGTCGCTCGGCGCGCGCGAAAGCCGCGGTCTCTCTCACGAGGCGCCTGACGCGTGGGTAGGCGGCGATGGCGTTGAAGGCGCCGACGACCGCCAGGGCGGACGGGTCGAACGGGCTCTTGATCCCTTCGCCTCCCATGCGCGAACCGCCCACGCCAACGAAGCGGGCCCGCGGTCCCAACCGGTCGCGAAGGGCTCGGACCAGTCCCGCTCCGAGTGCGTCCGCCGACGGCTCCACCGCCGTCAGCATCACGCAAATATCTCTCACGGCGACTCGCCGACGATGAAAACGCCCAGTTCGTCAGCCAGTTGGATCGTCTTCTCGCGCTCCAGAACCAACAGCCGCCCGACTTCTCCAACGATCCCGGCGAGGCCGGCGGCCGCAGCGCGGCTCACGGTGCCAGGCCCGATGGTCGGCAGGTCCACGCGAAGCTCCTGGCCGGGTTTGCAGGTCTTGGCCAGCACCCCGCGAAGATCGCCGGGCGCGCCCCGGATCGCCCGGGGCAGGGCCGCCACGCGCTCGAGCAAGGAGTCGGTTCCTTCCTGCGCCTCGAGTGCCAGGATAAGGCCTTCGCAGCTGACCGCGCCCTGCCCGGCGTCGAGCCGCCCAATCGTCCGGGCAGCATCGAGGGCGCGCCGGATGTCCACAAGGTGCGCCTCGGTTGGCGCGAGGCGCCCGAGTGGGCCCGATCCGAGGGTCAGGTCGGCCATCACCTGGTGGGCGCCTTCGATTGAGAACCCGTCCTTCTCGAATTCATGAAGCAGAAAGGCGAGCAGGGCGTCGTCGCCCTTGCGGGCCGCGCTGATGGCGCCGGGAAGAGCCGCCAGACCGCGCAGGTCTGGCTTCACATAGCGCAGGTCAGGCCGGTCGACCTTCCCTGCAAAGCAAACCGCCTCGCACTTTGCCCGGCGAAGAGATCCCATCCCCTTGCCGAGTTCGGCAATCCCCGCATCGACGCCCTCGAATTGACCGAGGACCGGATCGGCGAAGCCGAGCAGGCGGACGACGAAGAGCGGACGGCCGACTGCCCGACAGTGGCTGGCCAGGGCGACGGGGAGGCCTCCCCCTCCCGCGATCAGGCCGAGCTTTCGCATCCGTGACGACGCTCAGGTCTGGCGTTGCGGCATCGTCAGCGGACGATTCGCGTCGGCGCGGATGAAGGTGATGATCTCCATCACCTCCGGCGAATTGGCGTAGGCGACCGCCGTATCTTCGAGCCGCTCCTGGAATGTCCCCTCTTCGGCGAACAGCATCCGATAGGCGCCTCGAAGCGTATTGATCACCTCGCGCGGGAAACCGCTACGCTTGAGTCCCACCAGGTTGAGCCCCTCGAGGTGGGCGTGATTGCCCCAGACGTTGCCGAATGGGATCACGTCGTTGTTCACGCCAGCCATGCCCCCGACGAATGCGTGTCGGCCGATACGGGTGAACTGGTGGGCCGCGGCCAGCCCGCCGATGCCGACGTAATTCTCGACCACCACGTGACCGCCAAGGGTCGAGGAATTGGCCATGGTCACCTGGTCGCCGACGATGCAGTCGTGCGCAATGTGGACGCCGGCCATGAAGAAGCCGTTCGAGCCGACCGTGGTGACACCCCGACCGGTCGCGGTGCCCCGATGCATGGTCACATGCTCGCGGATCACATTGCGGTCGCCGACGACAAGGCGAGTCGGCTCGCCACGATAGCCTTTGCTCTGTGGCGGCCCGCCCAGTGCGGCGAACGGATGGATGACGCAATCCTCACCGATCCGCGTGTCGCCTTCGATCGCGACGTGGGCCTGCACGCGCGTGCGGGCTCCAAGGAACACCCCTGGACCGACTATGCAGTACGGGCCGATCTCCACATCCGGCCCCAGTTCCGCCCCGCGATCAACGATCGCCGTGGCATGGATTGAGGTCATTTGCGGGTGTCGACGAGCATCGCCGCGAATTCGGCCTCGGCCGCAAGCTTGCCATCCACCATCCCGCGCCCCTTGAACTTCACCACGTCGGCGCGCGTGCGCAGGACCTCGACCTCGAGTCGCAACAGGTCGCCCGGCCGCACCGGCTGGCGGAAGCGGCAGTTGTCGACCGACATGAAGAGGATGATCTTCCCCTCGGGATCGACATCCCACGACTTGGACATCAAGAGGCCGCCCGTCTGCGCGAGCGCCTCGACGATCAGGACGCCCGGCATAACAGGCGCGCCCGGAAAGTGGCCGACGAAGAACGGCTCGTTGATCGTCACGCATTTGATGCCGACGATCGACTTGCCGGGAACGAAGGCTTCGGCCCGGTCGACCATGAGGAAGGGCGGGCGGTGGGGGATCCGCCGCATGATTTCTTCGACGTCGATGGCCACGCCCCCGTCAGTCGACGTCTGGGCCCCCGCATTGATGGTCTCACTCATGAACGAACGCTATATCTCCCCCGCACGGCGGCGGGCCAGTCTGGCGAGGAGCGCGGTTTCGCGCAGCCACAATTTCACCGGCCGCGCGGGCGAGCCGCCCCAGCTCTCTCCGGCCGGCACATTCTTCATCACGCCGGCCGCCGCAGCGATCCGCGCGCCCTTGCCGATCACGATGTGATCGGAGATTCCCGCTCGCCCACCGAAGATGCAGCCATCCTCGACCACCGTGCTGCCAGAGATCCCGGTATAGGCCGCCAGCAGGCAGTTGCGCCCGATGACCACGTTGTGGGCCACCTGGACGAGGTTATCGATCTTGGTGTTCTCGCCGACGACCGTGTCCTGGAAGGCCCCCCGGTCGATGCAGGCGTTAGCTCCGACCGTCACGCCATCCTGAAGGATGACGCGGCCAAGTTGAGGCAGGTCGACCACGCCGCGCGGACCCGGAGCAGCGCCGAAACCAGGTTCTCCGATCACCGCCCCCGCATGGATCCGCGTTCTGTCGCCGATCAGGGCGAAGCCGACCACGGCCCGGGCGCCGATCCAGCCGTCACGGCCGATGGCCACGCCCGGCCCAATCACGGCGCCGGTCCCGATCCAGGTCCCGCGCCCGATCTGGGCCCGCTCGCCCACCAAGACGCCCGGTCCAAGGGTGACCCCCGGCTCGAGTTCGGCGGTAGGATGAATGAGTGGCTGGTCGGCCAGGTGCCGTCGAACACGGATCAGCCGGTCGGCGGCGGCGGCCATAGCCGCCTGCGGCAAGGGCGTGAGTATGACGGCGCAGTCCGGCGGCGCGCGTGCGGCGAGGGCCGGAGAAACAAAGACCGCACCCGCCTTCGTGGCGGCGAGGTCTTCCGCGTGTTCGCGGCCGGCGCAGAAGCTCACAGCGTCCGGCCCAGCCATCGCCAGCGACGCCACGGTGAAGATCGGACGATCGGACGCAGACGGATCGGCGAGGGTCGCACCCGCCAGCGCGACCAGCTCGCCAAGGAGAATCGGGCCCGTCGTTTCGTAGAAACGCGGATCCGGAAAGCGGGGCGCGTCGGCCGAAAGACCGCTCATGACCAACGCGCCCGTAACGGCTTAGCGCGCAGACGGCGCCGGCGTCGTGTCCAGGTGCTCGCGGTCGAACGCGAACTGCTGGATCTTGCCGTTGAGCTGGGTCACAGCCGCCTGCGTCAGGTCCATATCAGGATTGCCGATCAACACTGCATTGCGATTGATCAGGATCGAACAGCGATGCTGCTGGTAGAGCTGCTGGGCGATCGGATCCAGTTCCTGGGCGATCCGGTTGAGCGCCTTCTCCTGGGTCGCCTGCATCTCGCGCTGGCGCAGCTCATACTTCTGCTGGAACGCGTTGGCGCGCGCTTGCAGGGCCTGGCCCTGGCTCTGGCGGGAGGCAGCGTCGAGGGTGGCCTGCTTCGCCTGGTAGGCCTTGGCGTCGTTGGAGATCGACTGGTCTTCTGGCGACAGCTCAGCGCTGACCTGCTGGCCAAGCTGCTGAAGGCGGGTGCGCACGAACTGGCCGACCTGGGAGTCAGAGATGGCCTGGTTAACCGAGATCGTGCAGACGCCCGGAATAACCGGGCCCTGGGCGATCGCCGGCGCCGGGGCGGCGGCCGCTGTCGAGCGCGGCGCGGTTGCGCTCGAGCGGGACTGAGCCGTGGCCGCAGACGCTGCGAAGGTGAGCGCCACAACGGCGCCCGCCGTTGTAAGGCGGTGAGAGAAGGAAAACATCAGAACCTCGTGCTCGTGGAGAAATAGAACAGCATGGTCTGGTCGTAGCTGTCCTTTTTGATGATCTGGCTAAGGTCGAACCTGAGCGGTCCCATCGGCGAACGCCAGAAAACGCTGATGCCGGCGGAGGCGCGCAGGTTAAGGTCGTCCCGGATCGTGGTGATGGGCTGGTTGGTGTATGGATTAATCAAGTCGGACTTGTCCAGGAGCCCAACGGTACCAAAGTCGACAAAGAGCAGGGTCTTGATGCCGTACTGTTCTGGAAGGCCGTTCGGGAAAGTCTCCTCGATCGATCCGATGGCCGACAATTTACCGCCCAAAGCGTCACCGTATTGGATATCACGCGGTCCGACGCCCGCGAGATTAAAGCCGCGGAAGGTATCGCCGCCCTCGTAGAAGCGATCACCGATGCGGATCGAATCACCGTTCCAGCCGTCAATGTACTTCACTGAACCGGTGAAGTCGAAAATGAAGTCCTTGTTGAAGCCGTGATAGAAACCACCGTGGAACTGCGAACTGACGTAGTGCACGGTGCCGCCAAAACCCGCCACGTCCTGCGACACGTTGACGTAAAAGCCGCGAGTTGGATTCCGCGAATCGTTCCGGGCGTCGTAGCCCAGGGTGTAGCCTAGGGCGGATGTCAGATAGGCGCCGCCCTCGCTGCAGAGGGCCACTGACACAGTCTGCTCGCCGGGAATGCAGAGCGCGGGATCGATGCTGATATTCTCGGTCCGGATCGTGTAGCGCGCCGTCAGGAGGGCGTTTCGAGCCAAGGGGAACGCGACGTGCCCCGTCGCGCCGACCGATTCGGAAACATAGTCGGCGTACTGAGTGAAGTCATAGCGCTGGGCGTAGAGGTCGTAACCTGCGGTCAGGTCGCGGTTAAGCCAGTGAGGCTCACTGAAGGACAGATCGATCAACTGTTGGAGGTAGCCGACCGAAGCACGGGCCGAGACGGTCTCCCCACGACCGCGGAAGTTCGTCTGGCTGATGCCCACGTCCGTCACGATCTTGTCGATCGAGCTGTAGCCGGCGCTGAATGAGAGCTGCCCCGTCGGCTGTTCGGTCACCTTCACCAGCAGATTGGTCTTGTCCGGCGAATCGCCGGGCGTGTTGGTGATGTCGACGTCCTTGAAGAAGCCGAGGTTCTTTACGGCCTGCTTGGAGCGGTCAACCAGCGCGCGGTTGTAGGCGTCGCCCTCGGCCACCGACAGCTGGCGGCGGATCACATAATCCAGTGTCTGGGTGTTCCCGACGATGTCGATACGGCCGATGTAGACGCGCGGGCCTTCTTTCACGTCGAACACAACGTCAACCGTGTGTGTGCGCGGGTTAGGCGTATAGCGAGGACGCACGTCGACAAAGGCGAAGCCTGCTGCGCCCGCGGCGAAGGTCAGGGCGTCGGTGGCCTTCTCGATCTTGTCGTCGGAATAAACCTGACCAGAACGGATCGGCAGGATCGCCCGAAGAATGTCGGGGTTGAGCTTCTTGAGCTCGGCGCGGACCGTGACCTTGCCGAAGCGATACATCTCGCCTTCGTCGAGCGAATAGGTGATCGCGAAGCCGTTGCGCTGCACGTCGAGTTCGGCAACCGACGATATTATTCGGAAATCATAGTACCCGCGGTTTCTGTAGAACTTGCGCAGCTGCTCGCGGTCGTACTCGATCCGATCCGGGTCGTAGTTGTCGTTCGTGGAGAAGAACCTGTACCAGGCGCTGGCCTTGGTGACCACGACACCGGATAGGTCGTTGTTGGAGAATTTCTTATTTCCGAGGAAGTTAACCTCGATGATTCCGCTCTTTGGCCCTTCCTTGATCTCGAAGATCAGGTCGACGCGGCGTTGCGGAAGCTGAACGATCTTCGGCGTGACGACAGCAGAAATCCGGCCTTCGCGCCGGTACAGCTCGACGATCCGACCAACGTCCTCCTCGACCTTGGCGCGCGTGAACACGCCGCGCGGACGGACCTGGATTTCATCCTGCAGCTTGTCGGTTTTGACGTTCGAGTTCCCCTCGAACAGCACCTGGTTGATGATCGGGTTCTCGACCACCTGGACCACCAGGTCAGAACCCTGCAGGTCGATCTTCACATCCGAGAAAAGATCTGTGGCGAAAAGTGATTTCAGCGCCGCGTCGATCTTCGCGGGATCAACTGTCTCGCCCACGTGAATGGGGAGGTAGGAGAGGATCGTTTCAGGATCGATCCGCTCCTCCCCGCGAATATCGATTCGCCCCACAACGCCGGTTTGCGCGCCCGGAACCGCTGCAGGCGGCGGGAGTCCGGGCTGCGACTGCGAAGGCGGCGCCGCAGCGCTCTGGGTCGGCCCTGCCGGGGATGCGGAAGGCGTCGCGAGCGCGGTTTGGGCCACAGCGGCGGCCGGCAAGGCTACCCCTGCTAGCAAGACCGCAAAGCTCGAAACAGCGAGCACGGCGGCAGCCGGCAGGGAACCTGTCGTGGTGTCAGCCATCGGGATGGAACCGCCTTAGGAAAATAGACCGCCGATGAAGCGGAACAGGCGAAGCCGCTCGACATCGTTCCACGTCGCGAACAACATCAATCCCAACAGCAAAGCAAGTCCCGCTCGATAGCCCGCCGCCTGCACCTTTGCCGCGGCCGGCCGTTTCGCCACCCACTCGTATGCATAGAAGATCAGGTGTCCGCCATCCAGGGTCGGAACGGGCAGAAGGTTGAGGAAGCCGATGCTGACGCTCATGACGGCGGCAAGCTGGCTCAGAAAAAAGGCTTCCGCGACGAGCCAGCTCACCTTCGCCGTATGGGCGGCGCTGATAGCCTCCTTCGTGATAGCGCCCGAGGCATGGACCATGCCGACGATGCTGTGGAGTTGGTCAGCGCGCATGTGCCCCGTGACGATGCGTCCCAGGGCGTAGCCTGTAGTGGCCGCCACATCCCAGGTCCTTTGCACCGCCAAACTGACCGCCTTCACGGGCCCGACGTGGACGATTCCGCCCTCCGCCGCCTCCAGACCGAGTCGGCCCACGGACTGGGTCCCGCCGAAGGCGCTCGCCTCCTGCAAGGTCTTGGGTCGGGCGATCAGGTGGACGAGCGCCCCTTGGCGTTGAACCGTGAAGTTGATCGGCACGCCGGGGCGGTACTGGACGTAGAACTGGACCTCTTCGAATGTCCGCATCGGACGGCCGTCCGCCGCCACAATAAGATCTCCCGTGTGGAAGCCCGACTGCTGTCCCGCCTCACCCGGCAACACCGCCTGTACGCGCGGTGTGGTCACCTGTTCGCCGAAGGCGAGGAAGAAGGCGGCGAAAATCACCACGGCCAGCAGGAAATTCGCCGCGGGGCCGGCCAGAATCACCAGGGTTCGCTGCCAGAGCGGCTTGAACGCCAGATATCTTTGCTCCGCGCCCGGACCTTCGCGAGCGACAATCGCCCGGCGCGACTCTTCCAGCGTGGTCTTGTCCGGCATGCTGGCGGCGTTCTCGTCGCCGGCGAACTTCACGTAGCCGCCCAGCGGGATCCAGCCGATGCGCCATTCCACCCCCGAGCGGTCGCGCCAGGAAACGATCGCCTTGCCAAATCCCATGGAGAACCGGTCGATCGCCGTCCCGAAGGCCTTACCGGTGAGAAAGTGGCCGAGCTCGTGGATAGTTACGATCAGGCTGATCATCACCACAAAGGGGATCAGCGAAGTTACGGCGGTGAAGAGGAAGGCCGACATCGGCAGGAGGATCTCCCTGGGCGCTAAGGCCGAGGCGGTCGGACGCCCATTCTAAGCCATGCGCTCGAATCGCGACAGGACTTGGGCCGCCAGCCGACGGGCCGCCCCATCTACGGCAAGGGCCCAATCGACCGCAGCTTCGTCGTCGCCCGCGGCAAGTTCGCCACGATCGTTGAGCTGTTCGAGGGTCTCGGCCACGACCGCCGAGATATCGAGAAAGCCGATTCGGCGGTCCAGGAAGGCGTAGACGGCCACCTCGTTGGCGGCGTTCATGGCGGCTGGCGCGCCCCCGCCCGTCTCCAAAGCCGTGCGGGCGATCCGCAGCGCCGGGAAGCGCGACTCATCGGGCGCCTCAAAAGTGAGCTGCCCAACGCGGGCCAGGTCCAGGCCAGGCGCCGGCCAGGCCATGCGCCGCGGCCACGCGAAGGCGCAGGCAATCGGCGTGCGCATGTCGGGTGGCCCGAGTTGGGCCAAGGTCGAACCATCGGCGTATTCGACAAGGCTGTGCACGACCGACTGTGGATGGATGATCACGTCCACCTGCTCCGGCGCCATGCCGAACAGATATGCCGCCTCGATCGTCTCCAACCCCTTGTTCATCATGGTCGCCGAATCGATCGTGATCTTGGCGCCCATGCTCCAGTTGGGGTGATTCAGGGCCTGTTCGCGGGTCGCGGCGGCCATGGCCTCCCGGGTCCAGGCGCGGAACGGGCCGCCGGATGCGGTGAGAATCAGGCGCCGCACCTTGGCGTGATCGTCCGGCGCGAAGACCTGGAAGATGGCCGAGTGTTCGGAGTCGACCGGAATCACCTGGGCGCCCGCCTCCTTGGCGATTCGCAGCAGAGCGGGACCTGCGCAGACCAGGCTCTCCTTGTTCGCCAGGGCTACGATCGATCCGGCGCGGGCCGCCGCCAGCGTCGGCTCCAGGCCCGCTGCGCCGACGATTGCCGACATCACCCAGTCCGACCCCTGCCCTGCCGCCTCGACGATCGCGGAGCGGCCGGCGAGCGCTGTTACGCCGCTCCCGTTGAGCCGTTCCCGCAACTCGGGCAGGGCCGATTCGTCTTCGATCACAGCACTCTGCGGCCGCCAGGCCAGCGCCTGTTCGGCGAGAAGGGCGACATTGCGTCCGGCGGTAAGCGCCAGGATCTTCGGGCGCTCCTCACTGTGCGCAAGAAGGTCGAGGGTCGAGACCCCTACGGAACCGGTCGAACCCAGGACGACGACGGTGCGCTGGGTCATCAGTGGCGGAATCCCACATGGACGATCAGCCGGGCGGCCGCGAACACCATCACGGCGAACATCATGCCGTCTACCCGATCCAACAGGCCGCCATGGCCGGGGATCAGATCACCCGTGTCCTTGACCCCATAACGTCGCTTCAACATCGACTCCCACAGATCGCCAGCCATGGTGGCGAGCCCGCCGATCAATCCCATCACGGCGGCTCCGGCAAGGGACAGTCGCATGAATGCGGCCGCCACCCCAACAGATGCCACAGTGGCGCCGACAAGGCCGCCGACGAATCCCGACCAGGTCTTCTTTGGCGACCAGCGTGGCCACAGGCGCGGTCCCTTGATCGCGCTGCCGACGATGAAGGCGCAGCTGTCGGCCGCCCAGGTGCAGGCGAACAACATCAGGGTCCAACCCGAGCCCTGTGCGGAGCCGGCGAGCCACACCAGCACAAGCAAGGCCGGGGCGATGTAGAGCACGCCATAGGCGGCGTCGACGGCGCGGTCTCCGGCGCGCCCCGCGACCACCGCAGCGGCCAGCCCGCCAAGGCCAATCAGGCTCCAGGCGGGACCGTACTGGCCTATGAACGCCAGCAGCACGACCCCGACGATGGCCGCCGCGGTGACGACAGTAACGCGCCAGCCGCCCCGCGGGCTGGCCATGGCGGACCACTCGATCGACAGCAGCACGGCCCCGATGGCGATGAGCGAGAGGAAGGGCGCCCGCCACAGCCGCTGGGGCCAGTTGTAAACCCATACGGCGGCCAGCGCGGCGGTGGCGAGCACCACGCCCGACGCAGCCCGTATGGCGAAGTTCCTCCAGTCGAAGGACGGCGTCGTGGTCAGATCAGCACCCAGGCGCCTCCCTCCCTTTCGGAGGGGCGTCCGTTCCCCTCTGGGGAGAGAGACGGGTCAGACCGCGGCGCGGATGTCATGGGGATGCAGTCCGCCGAAGCGGCGCTCACGGGTGAGATACTCGGCGATGGCGGCGCGAAGCTGTTCAGGCCCGTAGTCCGGCCAATAGACGTCCTGGAACACGAGCTCGGCGTACGCGCACTCCCAAAGAAGGAAGTTGGAAAGCCGCCGTTCGAAGCCGGTGCGGATGATGAGGTCCGGCGGCGGGGATTCGGCGCTCGACAGGCGCGAGGCGAACGCCGCCTCGTCGAGGTCGCGAGCGTGCGCCTCGCCCCGCTCAACCGCCGCGGCGAAGGCGCGCGCGGCGTCGACGATGTCGGCGCGACCGCCGTAGTTGAAGGCGACCTGAAGGTGGAATCTCGAGTTCGCTGCGGTGCGCGCCTCGGCGTCGCGGATCATCTCCAGTATGTCCGGATCGAGGCCGGTGCGCCGACCGATGATGCGTACTCGCACGCCTTCACGCTCGAGCCGCGCCAGGTCGCTATGGAAATAGGCGCGCAGCAGGCGCAGCAGCTCGCTCACCTCCTCGCGCGGCCGACGCCAATTCTCTGTGGAAAAGCCAAACACGGTAAGGCGGCTGACGCCCAGTTCACGCGCGCCTTCCACGGTGCGCCGAAGCGCCGCCACGCCGGCTCGGTGTCCCAGGCTGCGCGGCAGGCCACGCGCCTTAGCCCAACGGCCGTTGCCATCCATGATGATCGCGACGTGCAGGCTGTCAGGCGCCCCCCCAGGGGAGTCGAGCGTCTCCATAGACGGCGACATGGCGGATCCTTCTTACGTCTTCGGGTCCAAATTACTCGTAGGGGCCCCAGTTCCGATGCGAAACGTTGGCCCGCCCCTGGGACGGAAGCGGCGCCTGCTGAGGAATCCTGCCGCCGACCGCTGTTTCAAATCACCGGATCAGACCTGCATGATCTCTTGTTCCTTGGTTTTCAAGGCCTCGTCGACGCGCTTGATCGCCTCATCGGTGAGCTTCTGAACTTCGCCTTCGAGGCGCTTGTGTTCGTCCTGGCTGATCACCGTGTCCTTCTCGGCCTTCTTCAGGTCGTCCATGGCGTCGCGGCGGACGTTACGCACCGCCACGCGCTGCTGCTCGGCGTAACGACCGGCGAGCTTGGCCAGATCTTTGCGACGCTCCTCGGTGAGGGGTGGAATCGGAATGCGCAGGTTCTGACCCTCCACGACGGGATTGAGGCCGAGGCCGGCGTTGCGGATGGCTTTCTCCACCGACACCACCAGGCCGCGATCCCAGACGCTCACCGTTATCGAGCGTGGTTCGGGCACGGAGATGGCGCCGATCTGGTTGATCGGAACTTTCGAGCCGTAGGCGTCGACCTGGATCGGATCCAGCAGGGCGGCGTTGGCCCGGCCGGTGCGCAGGGAGGCGAACTCCTCCTTCAGCGCGATCACGGCCTTGTCCATCCGCTCGCGATAGCGAGAGATCTGCGGTTTCTCGGCGGTGGCCATTTTCTTCTCCTTGTCACCTTGGGCGCGGGCGCTTCAGGCGGCGCGCGCCGTGCGATCCTCGATCGTCGTGTGGGTTCCCTCCCCGGTCAGGACCTTGAGGAGATTGCCACGCTCTCGGATCGAGAACACCACGATCGGGATATTGTTGTCGCGCGCCAGGCTGATGGCGGAGGCGTCCATTACCCGCAGGTCACGCGCCAACACCTCCTGATAGCCGATCGATCCGTAGCGCTGGGCGGTCGGATCCTTCTTCGGGTCGGCGGTGTAGACCCCATCGACGCTGGTTCCCTTGAACAGGGCGTCGCACCCCATCTCCGCCGCCCGCAGCGCCGCGGGTGTGTCCGTGGTGAAATAAGGCGCACCCAGTCCCGCGGCGAAGATCACAACCCTTCCCTTCTCAAGGTGGCGCAGGGCGCGGCGGCGGATGTAGGGCTCGCAGATCGCCTGCATCGGAATGGCGGACTGCACGCGAGTGTCGACGCCCCGCCGTTCGAGCGCGCTTTGGACGGCCAGGGCGTTCATCACCGTGGCCAGCATGCCCATGTAATCGGCGCTAGCCCTCTCCATGCCACGCCCCGCAACCTGCACCCCGCGGAAGATGTTGCCTCCGCCGACGACGAGGCAGAGCTCGAAACCCGCTTCCACGACCGAGGCGATGTCCTCAGCGACGTGATCGAGCGTGACCATGTCAATGCCGAAAGGCTCCTCGCCCATCAGCACTTCCCCAGAAACCTTGAGCAGAATGCGTCTGAAGGGCGGGCGCTCGAGCGTCATGTGAGGATCCGGGAAAGACTACAGACGGCGCATCCTGTAGTGCGCGTCGAGCCCGAAACGAAGCCCTTTGAAATCGTCAACACAGCCCGGTGGGGCCGCCTTTCCCCTTCCGTCCGCCAGCCTACGGCTGTCGGCCACCTTCCCCTTAAAGGCCCCTTACAGGGGAAGGAGAGCGCGACGCTGGGAAGAAGTGCGCGGCGCTCTACTCCTCCTTCGTGGGGGAGGTGTCGGCACGCCAGAGGCGGACCGACTGAGGGGGAGGGCCGCGCCCCGGACTCTTAGAGTCAGGCCCCGGTCATCGCCGCGACTTCGGATGCGAAGTCGGCGGATTCCTTCTCGACGCCCTCGCCCAGGGCGAAGCGCGCGAAGCCGGCGACCTTCACAGGCGAGCCGACCGTCTTGGCGGTCTGCTCCACGAGCTGTTCAATGGTGATCGACGGATCGCGGACATAGGCCTGCTTCAGCAGGACCGACTCCTCATAGAACTTGCGGATCCGGCCCTCGACCATCTTCTCGGCCACGGCCGCGGGCTTGCCCGAAGCGATGGATTGCTCACGGAAGATCGCGCGCTCGCGCTCCACCGCCGCCGGATCGAGCTCTTCGACCGACAGGGCAAGCGGGGCCGCCGCCGCGGCGTGCAGGGCGATGTTGCGGCCGAGTTCGGCCAGGGCCGCCTTGTCACCCTCGCCTTCGACGGCCACCAGGACCCCGATGCGGCCAAGGTCCGGCGAGCCAGCCGCCGCGCCGTGGACGTAGGAGCCGACTGCGCCCTTGGCGACCGCAAAGCGGGCCGCGCGGCGAAGGATCATGTTCTCGCCGATGGTGGCGACGAGGTTGGTCACCGCGTCGGCGACAGACTGTCCCGCCTCCAGCGGAGCGGCGCGCAGGGCATTGACGTCACCGGCGACGTCCAGCGCCTTGGAGGCGATTTTGCGAGCGGCGCCCTGGAACTGCTCATTGCGGGCGACGAAGTCCGTCTCTGCATTGAGCTCGATCACTGCGCCCACGGCGCCGGCGCCCTCATCGCGCACGACCAGGGCCACGACGCCCTCGGCGGCGACGCGATCGGCTTTCTTGGCGGCCTTGCTCAGACCCTTGGCGCGCAGCCAGTCGACGGCGGCTTCCATGTCGCCGCCGGTCTCCTGAAGCGCCTTCTTGCAGTCCATCATGCCCACGCCGGACTTCTCGCGCAGCGTCTTCACCATGGCGGCGCTGATCTCGGCCATCTTGCTCTCTCCAGGTTCGGTCTTATGGGGTTGCGGCCGCCGGCCCGTGCCAGGCCGGCGGCTCGATCGCGTTCAACTCAATATATAGTAAGCCGGCGGCTCAGGATGACGCGACTTCGTCGCCCGATCCCGCGAGTTCAGCCGCATCCTCGTCCACCGGATTCGCCTGCTCGGCCGCGATCGCGACAGCGGCCGGTTCGACGTTGAACGCCGCCTCCAGCTCCGGATCGGGCTCGGTGTGAGGCGTCGGGATCGGCCGCTCCTCTTCCTGGGCCGCGATCGTGCGCAGGGCCGGCTCGACCGGGGCTTCGGCGGCGCCGAGATCCACGCCCATGGACGCCTGGCCTTCGGTCAGGCCGTCGAGGACGGAGTCGGCCAGCAGGTCGCAGTAGAGCTGCAGGGCGCGCGCGGCGTCGTCGTTGCCCGGGACCGGGAAGGTGATGCCGTCGGGATCGCAGTTGGTGTCGAGGATCGCCACCACGGGGATGTTGAGCTTGCGCGCCTCCTGGATCGCGATCGCCTCCTTGTTGGTGTCGATCACGAACATCAGGTCGGGGATGCCGCCCATGTCCTTGATGCCGCCCAGGGAGAGCTCGAGCTTGTCGCGCTCGCGGGTGAGCTGCAGCAGTTCCTTCTTGGTGCGGCCGCCGGCGTCACCGCCGTCCAGCACGCCTTCGAGTTCGCGCAGGCGCGCGATGGAGGCGGAGATGGTGCGCCAATTGGTGAGCGTGCCGCCCAGCCAGCGGTGGTTGACGTAGTACTGGGCGCAGCGCTTGGCCGCCGCAGCGACCGGCTCGGACGCCTGGCGCTTGGTGCCCACAAAGAGGACCCGCCCCCCGGAGGCGGCGACGTCGCGGACCTTGACCAGCGCCTGGTGCAGCAGGGGCATGGTCTGGCTGAGGTCAATGATGTGGATGTTGGAACGCGCGCCGAAGATGTAGCGCTCCATCTTCGGGTTCCAGCGGTGGGTCTGGTGACCGAAGTGCGCGCCGGCTTCCAGGAGCTGACGCATAGTGAAATCGGGCAGGGCCATCGGGCCTTTGATCCTTTTCTTCCGGTTGAGCCTCCGCGAAGCAGACCCCGAAAGGGGACCGGAGCGGCGCCGGCGGGATGTCTCCCCGCGCGGAACCGAACGCCTCGCGTGCGTGATGGGCGCGGCAAATAGGGCGCCTGGGCCAGAAAGGCAAGGATAGGGAAAGACGTAGGCTAGACGTCCTCCAGAAGCGTCACCCCCGGAGCGGTCTTGAGAGCCCCGCGGGTGGAAGGGTCGAGACGCCAAAGGCCCGGCAGGCGCATCTCCACCTCGCGACCGCCCGCGAACGAAGCAACGAAGGCCACCGGGCCGCCGCCGGTCTGCGCGGGTGTCAGGCGCGCGCGCAGCGCCTCCACCTCGGCGATCGTCGGGGACAGATGAATGCGAAGGCCCGCCGGGACCTTCTCGATCGCCCGCTCGAGCGGCTCGGCGTCCTCGGCGAAGAAGCGCACCTCGCCGTCGGAAGCACGGGCGCGCACGCGGAGGACCAACGCCCTGCCCGGCTCCAGCACGTCGCGGCAGCGGCGCAGAATCTCCGGCTGGAACCGGCACTCATACTCGCCGGTGGGATCGGACATGGTGACGAAGGCGAACTTGCCCCCGCTCATGGCCGGGCGCTCCTGACGACGCCGGACGATGCCGGACATCCAGAACGCCTCCTCGCCCGCCGTCGCACGGGAGAGGGCGTCGATCACGAACGTGACGCGGCGACGGCGCAGGACTTCGGTCATGTCCCCCAGCGGATGGCCGGAGAGATAGAAACCGACAGCCGCCAGCTCCTCGTCCAGGCGCCGCACCGGGTCCCATGGGGCGCTGCGCGGCAGGCGCGGCCGCGAGGCCTGAGCGCCCTCGCCGAACAGGCTCTCCTGGGCGCTCGCGCGATCGGCGGCGTTCGCCTGGGCGTAGGCGATGAGGGTGTCGGCCGCTTCGGCAAGTTGGGCCCGGTCCGGATGCAGGGAATCGAAGGCGCCCGCCCTCGCCAGGCTCTCGAGACAGCGCTTGTTCACCTGGCGCGGATCGATGCGTTCGAGGAAATCGAAGATGTCGGCGAACCGCCCGCCCGCCTCGCGCACGGCGATCACGTGCTCCATAGCCGCGAGGCCGACATTGCGCACCGCGCCCAGGGCGTAGAGCACCTTGCCGCCCTCAACCTCGAAATCGGCGCCCGAGCGGTTGATGTCGGGGGGCAGGATCTCGACGTTCTGGCGACGGGCATCCTGGTAGAACACCGCAAGCTTGTCGGTGTTGGAGATGTCGAGGCTCATCGAGGCCGCGAAGAACTCCACCGGCGCGTTCGCCTTCAGCCAGCCGGTCTGGTAGGCGATCAGAGCGTAGGGCGCGGCGTGGCCCTTGTTGAAGCCGTAGCCGGCGAACTTGGCCATCCGCTCGAACATGTCCTCGGCGGCGGCCTGGTCGAGGCCGCGCTCGGCGGCGCCGGAGAGGAAACGGGCCTGCTGCTGGTCCATCTCCTCCTTCTTCTTCTTGCCCATGGCTCGGCGCAGGAGGTCGGCCTCGCCAAGGCTGTAGCCGGCCAGGATCTGGGCGATCTTCATCACCTGTTCCTGGTAGACGATGACACCGAAGGTCTCCTCCAGCGCCTCCTCCAGGCCCGGCAGGATGACGACCGGCCGGCGCCCCATCTTGCAGTCCACGTACTCGGGAATGCTGTCCATCGGCCCCGGCCGATAGAGCGAGATGAGGGCGCAAATCTCTTCGACCGTGGACGGACGCAGCTTGCGCAGGGTGTCGCGCATGCCCTGCCCTTCCATTTGGAACACCCCGACGGTCTGGCCGGAGGCGAGGAGCTCGTAGGTGGGCGCATCGTCCAGCGCCAGGCGCTCCAGGTCGAAGCCCGCGCCGCGGCGCTCCAGGTGCTTCATCGCCCGGCGGATGACGGTCAGGGTCTTGAGGCCAAGGAAGTCGAACTTCACCAGACCGGCGCTCTCGACCCACTTCATGTTGAACTGGGTAGCCGGCAAGGAGGAGCGTGGATCTCGGTAAAGCGGGACGATCTCCGTCAGGCGCGTCTGGCCGATGACGATACCCGCGGCATGGGTGGAGGCGTTGCGGTAGAGACCCTCCAGCTCCAGGGCCACGTCCATCATCGCGGCCACCGCGTCGTCCTCTTCCCGCGCCGCCTTCAGCCGCGGCTCCATCTCGATGGCCTGGGCCAGGGTTACCGGATTGGCCGGGTTGTTGGGGATCATCTTGGCCAGGCGATCCACCAGACCGAGTGGAAGCTGGAGCACACGTCCCACGTCGCGCAGCACGGCTCGGGCCTGCAGGCTGCCGAAAGTGATGATCTGGGCGACGCGATCGGCGCCGTAGCGCTCCTGGACGTAGGCGATGACCTCGTCGCGCCGCTCCTGGCAGAAGTCGATGTCGAAGTCGGGCATCGACACCCGTTCGGGATTGAGGAAGCGCTCGAAGAAGAGGCCGTACTTGAGCGGGTCCACGCCTGTGATCAGCAGGGACCAGGCCACCGCCGAGCTGGCCCCCGACCCGCGCCCCGGCCCGACCGGGATGTCGTGGGCCACCGACCACTTCATGAAGTCGGAGACGATCAGGAAGTAGCCGGAGAAGCCCATCTTCTGGATAACGGAGATCTCCATCTCCAGGCGCGCCCAGTAGGGCTCCTCGCCGCCCGTCGGCTGGATGGCGTCGAGGCGCCGACGCATGCCCTCACGGGCCTGGCGGGCCAGTTCCTCGTCCTCGGAGGCTCCATCGCGAGTGGGAAAGCGCGGCAGGATCGGCGGGCGCTTCTTGACCATGAAGGCGCAGCGCCGGGCGATCTCCAGGGTGCTGTCGCAGGCCTCGGGCAGATCGGCGAACAGCCGGCGCATATCGGCCGCCGACTTGAAGCAGTGGTCAGGGGTGACGCGGCGGCGATCCTCCTGGCCGACATAGGCGCCGTCGGCGAGACACAGCAGGGCGTCGTGGGCCCGATGCTTCTCCGGAGCGGCGAAATAGACGTCGTTGGTCGCGACCAGGGGAACGTCGCTGTCGTAAGCCCACGCCACGAGGCCCGGCTCGGCCGCCGCCTGCAACGCCAGGCCATGGCGCTGAAGCTCCACATAGAAGCGATCGGCGAAGACGCGATGCATCTCCTCCAGCGCCGAGCGCGCCTCGGCCGTGCGGCCAGCAGCGAACAGTGGATCGATCGGCCCATCGGCCCCGCCCGACAGGGCGATCAGGCCCGCGGAATGTGCGACGACCGTGTCCCACGGAACATGCGGCTCCTCGGTCCCGTCGACGTCCAGATAGGCCATCGAGGAGAGTTCGCAGAGATTGCGGTAGCCCGCCTCGTCCTGGGCAAACAGGGTGATGGTGGGCGTGCGCGCCCAGCGCTCACTCGCCCGCCCGCCGATACCCGACACCGGCAAGGCGCAGCCGACAATCGGCTGCACGCCCTCCCCGGCTGCAGTGACCGAGAACTCAAGAGCGCCGAAGAGGTTAGCCCGATCGGTCAGGGCCACGGCCGGCATGCCCGCCTTCTTCGCCAGGGCGCCGATCTTGTCGGCTTTGATCGCCCCTTCGAGCAGGGAATAGGCCGAGCGGACCTTGAGATGGATGAAGCCGGTGGGAGCGGCTGGCGCCGCCGGCGAGGTCACCGCGGGGACCTTACGGCGAGGAGACGGACAGCGGAAAGGCCGTTCGCCGGCGAGGGCGCTGGCGCTCCGGGCCTATTCTCATTGGCGTGGGAAATGGCGAGGACCTCCCGGCGGCGGAGAGCCAGGCGAGCGCGGCGGCGTCGTCCGCCGTGAGAGACCGGCCAGCCTGCATCGACCCACGGCGAGACCCCGCCCTCAGCCGCCAGGACCGTCACCTTCGCCTTGATCCCGATGCCGCTCATGCCCTCAGCCCATTCCGGCCGGTCCAACGCCGCGCCGCGACTCAGGCGACGAACTGCGCCGCCTGGCAGACCATCCAGACGAAGCCGACGACCGACGCAAGCGCCAGTGAGTCCTTGGCGATCCGAACCATGGCAAACCCTCCGTTGTTCTTGGTTCGTTCTGTTCCGGTTTTGTTCGAGAGTCAACAGCGAAGGTGGCCGCGGCTCCAAGAGCGCTTTGTGGGAGCTCTAATTCGCAGGCTTGGACGCCAGATATCCCTTGTCCTTGTCGTAGACCGAGCCGAACACCCTGTTCAGACCGGGCGCCGCCGAGCGCACGACGATGGCGTCGAAGGTTTCCATCCACTCCGGATGAGCCGCTGTAATCGCGTCGATGGTCTCGTGATTGCGGCGCTCGGCATCCTGTTCGCCTCTCCAATTTGGAGAAGGTTGGTCGATTAGCAGAGCGAGCTGACCCCGGCTTGCTCCCACGACCTGCACGCTGGATATCTCGTATGTGTCGCCGTCGATGAGCCACTTGAACGGCAGCGTCCCGCTTAGTTCCGGGGGAGGAACGAAGGACGCGTAGTCCTTGGCGAAGGCTGTCCAGGACCTCGTCGCGTAGTCGGGTCCGCGGCTCAGAGTTGTCGCCGCCGCTACATACAGAAAGGCGGCATTGAACATGTTACCGCGCGCTCTTTGTTCTTTCGCGTGATTCCAGAAAAATTCGCCATCGTGGCCCGCAATAGAGCTCAGTCCGTAGCTGAAACCGTTGACGCGCCAAGCGCCGTCCTCCTGGGCAAGCCAGACTTCGAAGGTCCTCTCGGCGTTGCCCAACCCTTCGCTAAGCAGGACATGCGCCTCCCTGGCCTGGGGGCCAAAACTCACAAACTCGACGCCCCGCGGCCCGGAAGCATCGCTACAGGGGATCTTCGAGCCAGGCGGTGCGCTGATCAAACTGTCGATAAACAGGGTGTGGATCACTCTCACCGGCGCTGCTTGGGGCGAAGTCTTCAAGTGCGCCGACAATGTGGTGATCTGGTCGGAGGTAACGACGGCGCTCCCGATCGTGCTCATCTGCGCGTATGCATCGAGCGGATCTCCTAATAGGCCATCGATGAACGTCCGGGCCTCGGTCTCAATGGGTTTCCTTTTGGCAGGCGAGATCTCACCATCTGCATAGCAGACGTCGATCACAGGCCCGACTCTGAGCCAGCTCCCGCCTCGGAACTGGGTCTTCAGCAGGACCGCGACGCCAAGCGCCGCCGCCACGGTCAAGACCGGCAAAATCCATAAGATCTTTCGCAAGCTAAGCGCCCCCCGGCGTGGCTAACGACAGCTCCTACTACTTGCACGTTGCCGGCCGTGCGTGGAGTCACCGGTCTTACTCCGACGTTCCCTTTGCGCCCCAGCGCTTAGCGCAGCTTGACCGCAGAGACGCAGAGACGCAGAGGCGCAGAGAGGAAGACGCGCCGAAGGCGCAACAACTCTTCCATTACGACAGATAATCTCCGAACTTTCCGTCCCTGTTTGTGTAGTTAGTGAGGTTCGTGTCTGAAAACACGGCGACCCCGCGCCGAATCGATCGGAGCGAATTATCCACGAACCCCACGAACTACACGAACGCCAGTCGTGACGTCGGGATTTCATCCCAGCTTCCAGGAAGCGGCTCTCGTTCGGGCGCGCCTTTGGCGCAACTTTCCTGTGTCTCCGCGTCTCTGCGGTTGACTTTTCACAGGCTCGGATACCGGCGATCCGGGAGCGCCGTGTCTTAGGATTCTGGCGCTCGCGGTCGCCTCTCCGACCTCGCCCGCCCCCACACCAGTTCCGACACCACCTCGAACTCCAGGCGTCCCTCCACAGCGAACGGCCGCATCAGCGCCGTGAGAGTAGCGTCAAATTCCACTGCCAGCGCCTCGCTCAACACCGCTTTGCGCCAGTTCACGCGCGAACGGTTGCTGGCGATGAAAGCCTCGACGGTCTGGGAGAAGGTGAAGCGGAAGGCCTTGCGGCCCTGAATGTCCAGCCAGTCGCCGTGAGGGCCAAGAGGCGCCGGCAAGTCTGGATCGGGCGTGCGCCATTGCTCGGGGATGCGGCGGCCCGTGCGGGCGAACCAGTCTTCGAGGAAGGCGATCCACGCGTCGTGGCCGCAGGGCGGCGGCGGGTGGGGAAAGGTTGGGTCGTTGTTGAGGATGGCCACGAGCGGCGTCCAGCGCGCGAGCTTGGAAAACAGAATCTCCGGGTCGGTCCAACCGATGGAGGCGCCGGCGGTGACGAGGTCGAAGCGCGCGTCGGCCTCGAAGTCCTCGGCGCGCGCGAGGGTCCAGTGGAGGTTCGGGCGGCTGTCGGCGCGGCAGGCGGCCTCAATCATCGCCGCGGAGGGATCGAGGGCGACGACCTCGCTGAAACGATCCGCCAAGGGGCGGGCCACATTCCCGGGTCCACACCCGATGTCGAGGGCCCGGTCCCGGCGCGCCGGTAGCTCGCAAAGGAAATCGAACAGGGCTGGCGCGTACGGAGGGCGCGAGGCGTAGCAGGCGACAACGTCTGGGTCGGCGAAGATGGCGGCGCCGGAGGCGGCGAGGTCCTGCGGAGCGAGGGCGGCTTTGGGTCGAGGTGAGTGCATGGGGGGCGCCGGAATGTGAAGTTGACGGCAAACGATCGCCGCCGGAGGCTGCAGCGCGCTACTCGCGTTTCGCGGCGTGCCGCTCGGGAGGAAAAACAGAGATGAATCAGAGGCGAAGGCCGCGGCAGGCGCGCTCGCGCGCCACCTGGGAGGTGATCGTGGAGGCGGCGGCTCAGGTTCTCGAGCGGCGCGGCCTGGCGGGATTCAACACCAACGCCGTCGCCGAACGGGCGGGCGTGAGCGTTGGTTCGGTCTATCGCTACTTCTCAGACAAGCACGCGATCCTCGCTGCGGCGGCGCGCGAGGCGTTCGGACGCGAGGACGGCGCACGACGCAAGCTGCTGCTGGAGGCATTGATCGCCGTGGTCGAGGCCGTCGGGCGTCTGGGCGATCGAGGTCGCCCACCCGTCGGCGCGGCGCTGCGGATAGAAGGCCGCACGCAGGCTGTGCGAGTTCGTCGCCGACCGAGAGCGGGGACCGATGCGCTGGAGAGGGCGATGCGGTGGCTGGCGGAATTGCTGGTCTTGAAGGCGCCGCAGCCCATTCCATTGAGGATTACGGTCCGAGCCCCGCTGAACACGCGCCGCCGAGGGTGACCGGCGGCAAGATCTTCTTCAGACGTCCGTGTATCCCTACGCGCCTGCCCGCTTGCTCATGTGCACGCGGACGGCGAAACCGAGGTCTTCCTCGCAGTCGATGGCGTAGCCGACGCTCAGGTAGAGGCGGATGTTCTCGGCGAAGCGCTGGTTGGTAAAGAGGCGCAAGCGTGGGCGGCCGAGGTCGCCGGCGAGGCGTTCGGCGTGGGCCAGGAGGACGTGGCCAAGCCCCTGGCCCTGAAATGCCGGCGCGACGGCTATGTTCTCGATGAGCAGCTGGTCACCCTCGTCCACCGTCTCGATCAGGGCGGCGAGTTGGCCGTCGCGCTCAACCAGGTCGAAGCGGTGCACAAGGATGGCCGCCTCATAGTCAGCAGTCATGGGGGCGGGTTCCCGTCCCACGACCGGGACCCACTTGGCATACGCGGCGCGGGTCAGGGCGCGGATGGCGGCGACATCGGCGGCAGTCGCCTGTCTGAGCTGAATGTCGGTCATGGCGCCCCTTCCCTCGCGAGCGCGGTGATAGCCCCGCTCTGGTGCGAACGTCGCGGTCCGATCACGATTCAGGGCCTTGATCTGGAGGACGCCTTACCGTAAAGGAATATATTACCACTTGGTAAGGCATAGGAGGCGACGATGAAGGGGAAAGTCGAGAGATCCATCGAGATCAAGGCGCCGCCTGCGGCGGTATGGCGATGGCTGGCGAGCCAGGAGGCGCTGCGCCAGTGGATCAGCCCGAACATCGAGATCGACCTTCGGCTCGGCGGCGCTTATCGGTTTCTGGGTCCCGACAACGCCACCTGGATCAGCGGGGTGGTGCTGGAGCTGGAGCCGGAGGAGAGCCTGATCCTGTCCTGGTTCGAAGAGGACGGCGACTGGGTACATCCAGGGCGCCTGGTTGTCGCCCTTGCGCCGTCGACGGCTGGCACGAAAGTCTCGCTGATCCACGACGGGTTTGCGGGCATTGGCAAGGCCGATTGGCCAGCCTCCGTGAAGGACTACGAGCACGGGGCCAGTGAGCACAAGATCCTGGAGCGGCTGGCCGAGCTGGTGATGGGGGGCGTCCACGTCTAGCCCGACGGACGAAGTCTTTCGCGTCCTGGCCGATCCGACACGACGCCGGATTCTGGACCTTCTGGCAGAACGAAGCGAGCAGACGGTCGGCCAGCTTGCGGCGGAATTTCCGGACCTGGTGGCCTCGGGGATTTCCAAGCACCTGATGGGCCTTAGGGCGGCGGGACTCGTGACCGCCACGCGCCGCGGGCGCGAGCAGCTTTATCGACTGGAGGGCCAAGTGCTGGCCGAAGCCCTGGCGCCTTGGCTCGCCAGATACGAACGGTACTGGGACGGCGCGCTGGAACGACTGCGCGGGTTGGCGGAAGAAGGAGACTAAGGACAAGGGTCTCTGCCTTCCCGGTCCGCCGGCGTCCCGCCGGCTCTTACTTTCCCCTCGAAGACAAGAAAGGGCCGGCGGGGACGCCGGCATCCCGAAAGAGGCCGGAAACTCAGACCGGGTTGTTCGGTGTGAGCATCAGCCGAAGGACGGCCGGGTTGTGGGCGTGGCCGGTGTGGGCGGAGATCGGGTTGGCGGCGAGGTGGAACCAGTCGAATTCATTGCGGTCGAAGATGTTGACCACGATCGGCTCGGGTTCTTCGCCCGAGGCCGGGAGCTTGGGCACCACACATGTCAACGCATCGCTGGGATCGCTGAAGGCCAGGACCTGGCGCGGCCGCTGTCCCACGTGATCCGGGCGGGACGCCGTCGCCCAGCGGTGCAGCAGGCTGTGCGCCTGCAACTCCCCGGCGGGAGCAGCAACGGCCACAGGGGCGGCCCGAAGGTGCGCGACCCGGGCCAGCTCCAGCAGAGGGAACTGATTGGCGAACAACCAGAGGTCGCAGGCGCTGTCCATCACCTCGCGCGCCTTCCCTCCCGACGCGGCCGCGTCCAGGGCCACGAAGGCGCCCAGGCTCTCGGCGACGACGGCGAAGGCCTGGTCGTCCACGCCGCGGCGCTCGTAGTTCGCCGCATAGGCGAAGGCCTTGTCCATCGCCTCATTCAGAAGAGACCTGACATCGCCGAGCGCGACGACGGCGTCGGAAAGCCCCCAATTGAAGACGGCGTGCTTGACCAGAGCATTGATGATGGCGGACCCGCCGGAGATGGGCGGCGTGCGCTCGGCGGCTGTCACCTGCTCGGCGGTAAGCCAGGGATAGTGGGTGTCGTCGTCCTGATTGCAGGCCGCCAGGTCCACCTTATCGGCGCCGGACAGCGCGGCGTCCGGTCCGACAAGGAAGCGGCACTTGAAGGGAAACAGCAGGGGCCACCAGTTCAGCTCGTCCAGTACGGCCAGCACCTGGCCACCGTCGCGAAAGAGGTAGCGGTCGACGAAGGGCTGACTGCGACGCCACGCGGTTTCGCAGGGAAAGACCTTCTGTCCCAGGACCGTCGCTTCGGATGGAAACGTCCCCAGGTCCATCCGGAACCGGTCCGCCCGTTCGAAGGTCCCATCGGACCCGACGGGCGGTCCATCCAGGCCGCTGTGGCGGACGAAGCCCTGCATGAACACCTGGGCTGCTCCAGCGCCATAAGCGCGGATTCCATGCACATAGACGATGTGCACGGGCCGGCCGGCGACCTTGGCTCGCGCCAACTGATCTCCAAGGGTCGAGGCCCGGTCGAAAGCCTCCGGGTCGTCCATCCGCAGGCCAGACCGGGCAGGCTTGCGCGGACGCCAGGCGGCGAGCGCGGCCAGGCCCAATAGCGCAGCTCCTCCGGCAAGCTTTGCGGCCAACTTCATCTTCACGCCCTCCCCCCTTTCGGGCCGCTCATTCGGCAGGCCGCTAAGCGGTGTGCGCCCCGGCGGCGAGCGCGGTGGCTTCGCCCGTTGCGCCCCACGAAAAGTACGATCCTGAGCATTTTTTAGTCCAGTCGCATCCGGTCCCCGGACGCGGTTGCCGCATGTCCGCGGACTGATAATCTCCCGCCCAGGGACGTCATGGACGGGGGGACGGCCATGGGGCGGTGGACTGTCTGGCGAGCCAGGAACCGGCTCGGGGCGCTTCGGCTCCCTACGACCACGATCTTGGCGGCGGCCATTATCTGGACGGCCGGCGCGCAAGCCACAGCCCAACCGCACAACCCGCCCTCCACAACGACAGCGGTGGCTTCAGGCGCCGTGGCAACACAGCCGGCGCCCGGGAAGATGGGCGCGGATGCGGTCGCGCCGGAGGCCAGGCCGGACCATCGCCGACATCCCGCTCCATCCTCTCCACTTACGCCCCTGGCGGACGAGACCGTCATCACCGCGGGCATACTGATCACCACCGTTGTGGGGGCCTTCACGGCGGTCGGGCCGATCATCTTCTATCTTTTCGACGGATGGGCATGGCGCCGGCACGTGATCACGTGCAGCCTCAGCGCCTCGGCCCAGGACAAGTACCTGGCCACCTACCACGCCCAGCACAACGACCCCGCCACGGCGCAGACAAGGTTCACAGCCTTCTATGACCGTTGGTTCGGGCGAGGGCGTCTAATCGTGCCCACTGTCCTGGTGACCGTCATTGTCACCTTCTACGCCTTTCTGCTGGCCTGCTACGCCGCCCAGAGCATCGCCCACTGGTCGCTCATCTACCTGGCCAACGAGCCATCCGGCCGGAGCGCCCATGGACTCGCCGTCGCTGCGGCGGCAATCGCGGGGGCCTATGTCTTTGTCTCGCTCGAGGCGATCGGACAGGTCGCCCGTCGGGATGTGGCGGCGGAGGACCTCTGCTTCCATGCACTGCGCTACATGGGCTGCGTGCCGGTGGCCTTCGCTCTATCGAGCCTGGTGAAGAACGACGCGGCCCTGATCATCGCGTTCGCGGCGGGGGCCTTTCCCCTGCCGATCATCGCCCGGGTGATCCGCCAGAAGGCCCAGAACCGCCTGGGAGCGATTCCCGAGAGCGACTACCACGCTGACCTGATCAGCCGGCTGCTGGGCGTGGACAACGCGGTTTTCGAGCGGATGAGCGAGATCGGCGTCACGACCATCGGCCAGTTGGCGTGGTCCGACCCGATCGCCCTCACCATGCGGACCAACATGGGGTTCATGTTCGTCCTGGACCTGGTCAGCCAGGCCCTCGCCTGGAGCTATCTGGGCCCTAAGCTCGAGACCCTGCGGCCGATGGGCCTGCGTGGCGCTTACGAAATTCGAGTCCTGACGACCGAGGCCGCCAATGCGGGCTCGCCGCTCAACTCGAACGCCCGGAATCTCATCCCCCAGGCGGCGCAGGCAGTCGGCCTGACCCTGGAGCAGTTCCTGAACGTCATCCACCAGGTGGGCGACGACGCCACTGCCGAGTTTCTGGTCGAGGCCACGCAGTAGGTTCGCGCGCGGTGTTAGAGACGGTCAGGCCGCGCCGCAGGAACGTCCTGCTGCGCGTTCCCGTCGGAACGTCGTCACCATGTCCGGCGCGCCGGCGACGCCCATGGCCTCGAGCATCTTGCCGATGGCGCCCCGGTGCGAGGCGCCGTGGGTGACCACGTGCGCCAGCATCTCGGCCTTGGTCATCCGCCCCGCCTCGCCGTCAGCGACGAAGGTGAACGCCACCACCGTCGCCAGCTCCTCCGTCGAGACGCGCGCCGCATAGTCCACGTACCAGGCGTCGGTCTCCTCCAGCGCCACGGCCAGGGCGTCCGGGTTGGGCTTCCGGCTCGCGACCACCGAGTCGAAGCCATGCTCCGTCCCGGTCAAATGGCCCCTGAAGATCCGGTCCACGATCGACGTGTGATCCAGGGTAAACAGGGCGACCGCCATCTGCCGCCGGTCCGCCTCGGCCGGCGCCGCGCGCAGGGCCTCGACCAGCCGCTGGTTGCACCACGCCTTGTGCTCGAACAGCGGTACCAGAAGGATGTTGGACATCTGTGCGGGGCGGCCGGCTGACTGGCGATCAGGATTGGGAAGGGCGATGGCGGGCATCCTGGCGCCGCGGTTCAGGGACGTCCACCTTGGTGCGGACGAGGACGTCCGCGCTTCAGCGGGAGCGGCCTTTCGCGGCCACATACCCTCTCTTTGGAGGGCCGACATCGCGGCGCGCGGACGGGTGGTGTAAAGCGGCGCCATGGACACTCACGAGCCGCGGATCATCGAGACGCCCCATGGGACGCGGATCGTCGTCGGCACGCAGGGCAAGGGTCCCGCAGTACTGTTCATCCCATCTCTGGGTCGCGGCGTGGACGATTTCGACGCCCTGGCCCTGACCGTGGCCGCCGCCGGCTTTCAAGCAATCCAGCCGCAACCGCGCGGAATCGGCGGGTCGGAGGGACCGCCTCCGGTAAGCCTATTCGACCTCGCCGCCGACGTCGCCGCCGTGATCTCCGCGCTTGGGCTTGGGCGCGCTCACCTTGTGGGCCACGCCTTCGGCAATCGCGTGGCCCGCGCCACGGCGGCGCGGTTCCAGCCGATGGCGGAGAGCGTGATCCTGCTGGCCGGCGGCGGAGAGGTTCCGATCCCGCCAGAAGTGAGCGCGGCGATCCGCGGCTGCCTTGCCGAGGGGCGCAAGCCTGACGCCGAGCGGCTGGTCGATCTGCGCACTGCGTTCTTCGCCAAGGGAGCCGATCCGTCGATCTGGCTCCGGGGCTGGAACTCTGAGGCCGCAGCCCACCAACAGGCCGCCAACCGGGCAACGCCGCTTGGCGACTGGTGGCGCGCCGGGGAGGCGCGCGTGCTGCTGGTCCAGGCGTCGGAGGACCCGGTGGCGCCGGCCGGGAACGCCGAGGCCTTGCGACGCGATATCGGCGGACGCCTGAGCCTGGTGACCCTCGCCCACGCCAGCCACGCCATCCTGCCCGAGCAACCGGCGGCCGTAGCCTCGGTGGTCACTGCATGGCTTAGCGGTCAGCGCGACGAGAGCGCCCTGCAGGCCGCCGCTGACGCCGCGTTAGTCGAACCGGCCTCGGCATGATGACGGCGCGCTTCCTGGCGACCACGGCCGCCCTGGCCACGGCTTTCGTCCTGGGGGCCCTGATCGGGATCGAGCGGCAGTGGCGGCAGAGGACCGCGGGCCTGCGGACCAATGTCCTGGTCGCAGTAGGTGCAGCAGCCTTCGCGGACCTGGGCCTGCGCATCTACGGCGCCGAGGGGGCGACGCGGATCGTCTCCTACATCGTCTCGGGCATCGGCTTCCTGGGCGCCGGCGTGATCATGAAGGAGGGCGCTCAGGTCACCGGCCTGAACACCGCCGCCACCCTGTGGGCCTCGGCAGCCGTGGGAGCCTTTGCGGGCGTCGGCCTCGAACTCGAGGCGGCCCTGGTGGCCGCGTTCATCCTGGCGGGCAACACCCTGCTTCGCCCGGTGGTCAATTTCGTCAACCGGCGGCCCATGAGCCCCACCGAGACCGAAGCCCTCTATCGAGTCCACCTGATCTGCCGGCCGAAAGACGTGTCGGATGCGCGCGACCTGCTGTTCGACGAACTCGAGACGCATCACTATCCCATCCAGGAGATCGAGACCCTGTCGGAGGGCGAGGAACTCGTGGAGCTGGCTGCCGTGCTGGTCTCGACAACAGCCGATCCGAAGGAGCTCGACCTCGTCGTGGCCCACCTCGAGCGCAGACCGATCGTGGTTAGCGCCACCTGGACGGTCAGCGCTCTTTCCTGACGCCGCACGCCGCGTGAGCCTGAGGCAACCGTCGCCGGGGCGGCGGGTTCAACGGCCATGGCGAAGCCAGACGAGGAAGCGCCGCAGGCCAACGTGATGGGCCAGGGCTCCATGCGGGTCCTTTCACCCAGGCTCTGGGCGCTGATCTGCCTCACGGGCGCAGGCGCCGGCCTCGCCGGCGGCCTGCTGCTGGAACTGCTGCGCCTGGTCGCCCACCTGGCGTGGCCCTACCCCCCAGGCGGGGATTTCGTAGCGGCCGTACGCGCCGCTCCGCCGCTGCGGCGGAGCGGCGTCGTCTTCGGCGCAGGCCTGCTGACGGCCTTCGTACCTCTAATTCTCCGCCGAACTTTGGGGGGCGGCCATGGCGGCGACCTCGCCCAGAAGATCTGGTTCGACGCCGGGCATCTCTCGCCCGTGCGCACCAGCATCCGCGCGGTCCTGTCGATCGTGATCGTGGGCATGGGCGCCTCGCTTGGGCGAGAGTCTGCGCCCAAGCAGTCCGGCGCCTTGGCTGGCAGCCTACTGGGCCGCTGGGGCCATCTGCCCCCAAGCCAGAGGCGGCTGCTCGTGGCCTGCGGCGCAGGCGCCGGCGTAGCTGCCGCCTACAACGTGCCGGTGGGTGGCGCTCTCTTCGCCCTCGAGGTGCTGCTGGGCAGCCTTTCTCTCAGCCTCGTTCCCCCCGCGATAGCCACCAGCGTCATCGCCGTGGCCGTGAGCTGGCTGTTTCTCCCCAACGCGCCCGCCTACAGCATCGAGCACTGGACGGTGGATTCCCGCCTGGTGACTTTCGCCATCGTGGCGGGTCCGATCGCCGGAGTCGTCTCAGCGCTCTATGTCCGCCTGATCGCTTTCGCCGACCGGCAGATCCCGCGCGGGGCCTGGAGCGTGGCAGCCCCGCTTGTGGTGTTCGCCGGCCTCGGGGCGTTGGCCCTGCCCTTCCCCGAATTGCTCGGCAACGGCAAGGACCTGGTCCAGCAGACCTTCGCCGGATCTCTTGCCCTGCCCTTGCTGGCCGCGCTGATCGTGCTCAAGCCGATCGCAACGGCCGCCTGCCTCGGTTCGGGCGCGCCGGGGGGCCTGTTCACACCGACCATGACACTGGGCGCAGTGCTGGGCGCCGCGCTCGGGCTCTTGTGGCTTTCGATCTGGCCCGGCGGGCCGGTAGGGCCCTATGCGGCCGTTGGAGCGGCCGCGGTGCTGGCCGCCGCGACCCAGGGACCGTTGTCGGCCATCGTCCTCAGCATCGAGCTCACCCGCCGACTGGACTGGATCATCCTTCCAGTGGCCTTGAGCGTGGCCACGGCGACGGCGACGGCGCGGGCGATGGAGACGCGTTCCGTCTATTCAGCCCGTGTCCACCTTGGCCGACTGGCGATCGACAGCGCCGAAAACTCCGTCTCGGCCGCCGCCCGCGTCGCGGAGCTGATGCGGGCGTTGCTCAAAGCGAATGGCGCGCCGGTGAAGGTGGTGGGTCAGGACGGTCAGGTCATGGGCGAGGTGACGGCGGCGATCCTTGTCGATCCGCCCGCTCAGGCCCGCCCACTGGAGACGGCGGCTGCAGCGGACTTCGTGGGGGCTCAGAGGTCGTAGAAGCCTGGACGGTGGAGGCCAGCGAGCTTGCGGGCGCGCGAGGTGTCGGCGCGGGCGACTGCCTCAGGGGTGAGGTGGTTGACCTCTTCGGTCATGCGGATCCGCTGGGCGATGTCGCGGCGGGCGTAGTGGCACTGCAGGAAGAAGCGACCGAAGTCGCCCAAGGCGGGTGTGCCGCGATGCCAGATGTCGGAGACGAAGAATATGGCGTCGCCCGCCTTGGCCGGCAGGAGCACCGGCGCCTCACCCTCATAGGTCGGCGCGGCCTGGAAGGCCGGATCGTCCACCGGCGGCGAACGGCCCGAGCGGTGCGAGCGGGCGAGCACAGCCGTAGGCCCCGCCTCCAATGGACAGTCCTCGAGGAACAGGTGCATGCCGATAGCGAACACCGGATAGGGAATGGCCTCGGGCCACGGCACGCCCTCCGGACGCGGCACGTGCGGTCCCGCGTCCGTGTGCCAGCGGCCGCCGCTGTGGCCGAGACGATTGCGCCAGGCCGTGTTGGCGATGACGTGACAGTCCTCACCCAGGAGGGGCTCGATGGTCTCGATGATAGCCGGGGCGGCGATCGCCTGCTGCGCCAGCGCCGAGCGGTTGAGCATGGCGTGGCGGAATTCGCCGTACTGGTCCGCCGGCCGATCCGCCTGGGAAGCGTCGAACTCAGCGGCGATCTCATTGCGCAGGGCCGCCAGCAACTTATCGGTTACGACGTCCGGGACGTGGGCATAACCCAGAGCTTCGAGCTGGGCGGCCGCGGCGGGGGCCGGTTCCTCGCGCAAGGCGAGATTGCCGTATCGGCGGGTGATCATGAACCGCGAGTATGGACCGCCGGTCCTGTTGATCAAGAAGGTTCGCCGCAGAGATGCGCCGCAGGCGCGCTCAGCTCACTCGCGGATGCGCGATCCTTTGGGCGTCGTCCCTACCTCTAAGTTGGTCTTCGTGCGCTTCGTGTCCTTTGTGTGCTTCGTGTTGAATCGACGGCAGACGGGTCGAGAGCGGCACGGGCCAATTGAATCACAAAGCGCACAAAGAACACGAAGAACACGAAGGTCAACGGCGACTGTCTCGATAGCCTCCACCGCCAGTGAAGCTCCAAGATGGAATTTACAGCGCCTTCGGCGTCGATGTTCTCTACCTCTGCGGAACTCTTTCCATCAGAGAAACTCGCGGACTGCGGAGAGGAAGACGTCGAGGCGGTCGTGGTGGACCCAGTGGCCGGCGCCTTCGACGGCGAGCGCCCGGGCGTTGCGAAAGTGGGTGATGCGCCCGTCGGCGACCGGATCGGAGGCCCAGCTTTCCTTGCCGTTGATGAGCAAGGTCGGGCAGGTGATGTTCGACCACAGATCCCAAGTCTGCTGCGGCGTCAGGTCCACCGGCGACCACGAACGCACATAGTTGTCGAATTTCCAGCTGTAGGTCCCATCCTCGTTCTGGGCGACGCCGTGCACGGTGAGATAGCGGGCCTGCTCGTCGGTCAGGTGGCGGTTTTCGCCCTGCATCCGATGGAACGCCTCTTCTATCGACGGATAGCGGCGCGGGATGCGGGCGGAGAGCGCCCGCTCGGAATCGATCCAGGCGCGCATGCGCTGGGCGATCGACTGCTCCTGCCGCTCGGCCACCATTGCGGGTGAAGGTCCAAGACCCTCGATCGCCACCAGCTTCTCCACGTTCCCCGGATAGACTCCGGCGTAGCGCAGGGCGATGGCGCCTCCCATGGAGTGGGCGACGATCCGCACCGGCGCCAGGCGTTGGCCATGGATGAGCTGGGCGAGATCGTACACGAAGGCGCTCATGGAGTAGTCGCCGCTGGGCGAAGGCGCGGAATCGCCATGACCACGGATGTCCGGGGCGATCACGTGCCAGTCGCGCCGCAGGTCGCGGGCGACCCAGTCCCAGTTCCGGCAGTGGTCGCGTCCGCCATGCAGCAGGATCAGCGGCGGCGCGGTGGGGTTGCCCCAGTCCGCGTAGTGGAGGCGCAGACGCTGGGAGATGTAACTGTGGGACGTGGGCCCGACGAACGGCTCGCTCATGAGCCGTTGCTATAGCGGCCACGGCGGCCGGACATAAGCGCCTGCGGGCGCCGATTCTCGCTCCGCATGCGGAGCGTCGGGACGCCGCGTAGGAACGGAGCGCCAGAAGGCGTACCAAGCAGGCGGGGTGGTTGTCCTGGAGCCGACGGTTCTCAGGACCCGCGAGAGGACTGCGATGGCCGAAGCCTTGATCGAGGCGCCCCAGGCGGAGGCTTTGGCCGCGGACGCTCCACGAGCGCCCCAGCTGAATGTCCGCTCGATCGGCGCCGCCGTCGTCGTGGCCGCCATCATGGGCGCGGCCTATCCGTACATGGTGCTCAAGCTGGGCATCGGGCCCAACGTCTCGATCGTCGCCGCCTTCCTGGGCTTCCTGATCCTCAGCGTGATCGCGCGGGGGAGCTACGATCGCTGGCAGAACAACATCGTCCAGACCGCCGGCACCTCGGCGGCGCAGACGGCCTTCATGTGCAGCGCACTGGCGAACTTCGAGATGCTGCGCGCCTCGCACGTCATCCATTTCACTATCGCTCCCACGCCCTTTCAGACTTTCGTCTGGCTGACTTGCGCCTCCCTGTTGGGGGTCCTCCTGGCCGCGCCCATGCGCCGGCACTTCATCGTCGACGAGAACCTGCCGTTTCCTGACGGAATGGCCGCGGGCGAAACCCTGATGCTCCTCGATCCGCCGCGAGGCGTGCATCGCGACGATCCTGTCGCCCGTCGCGCACGGCGCGCGGCCTGGGTGATGGGCCTCGCCATGGCCGCCTCGGGCCTGCTGATGATCTTCAGGACTGACGCGCGCTTGTTCGACCTGATCCCGGAGGGATGGGACCCGGGCGCACTTGCCCTTGGCGCAGCGGGCGCAGCCGTGACTCTGTCGACCATGGGCGTTGGAGCAGCCTACAGCCTGCTGAACGTCGGCAGCGGGCTGCTGGTCGGCTTTCGGGTCAACTTCTGGATGATGGTCGGCGGCGTCCTGGCGTGGATCGTGGCGCCGGTTCTGCTCGTCCACTACGGGGTCGTGCCGGACCACCCCTCCCGCACGGTCGTTCTGCGTTGGGTCATGTGGTCGGGCCTCGGCATGGTGATGTCGGGCGGGCTCACCGCGCTCGCCCTGCGCTGGCGGCTGCTGGTGGAGGCCATGCGCTCGCTGAAGTCGGCGTCGGCCGCGGGCGAAGAGCTTCCCCTCCCCCTGGTGGTCGGCGGCATCGTCGTCCTCACCATCGCATTCTGTTTCTTCCAGTGGCTGTTCTTCGGCCTCGCTCCGTGGTTCAGCTTCCTGGCGATCCTGCTGGCTGTGCCTCTGATGCTGGTGGGCCTGCGCGCCCTGGGTGAGACCAACTGGGGACCGATCGGCTCCCTCTCCAATCTGACCCAGGCGGTGTTTGCGGGCCTTGCGCCAGGCGGCGCAGCTGCGATCGCCCTGGGTGGCGCGACGACGGGAACGGTGGCGGTCACTTCAGAGGGGCTGATCCAGGACTATCGGGCGGCGCAGATGATCGGCTCGCGGCCGCGCTCGATGGCGATCGCCCAACTGATCGGCGCGCCGATCGGCGCCGCGGTGGTCGCCGTGGTCTATCCCGCGCTCGTCCACACCTACGGTATCGTCGGCGAGCACGCGAAGTTGTCGGCGCCTGGCTCGCGCGTCTCAGCAGGTTTCACCGAAATCCTTGCAACCGGCGGCGGCGCCCTTCCCGCCTCGGCCCTTTGGGCCATGGCCGCTTCGGTGATCCTTGGCGCCCTGTTCGCGATCCTCGAGCAGAGGCCCCGGCTGCGGAAGTTCTGCCCGACGCCGGTGGGCCTCTCCCTGGGCATTCTGCTGCCCTTCTCGGTCATCGTCGGCCTGTTCGTCGGCGGGGTCGCCAATCTGGTCTGGCGCTCGACGTCAAAGCGCAGCGCGGACGACTACCTGGTTCCCCTGGCCTCCGGGCTGATCGCCGGCGAGGCGATTGTCGCAGTGATCGTCCCCATCCTCGTCGCGCTGGGGATCGCCCGGGGCTGAGGCGTATCAGGCCTTGCCCGCTGCGGCCGCCGCGATGGCCGCGTCGATCTCCGACAGCGGATGGTAGCCCGGGTCCATGGCCTTGCCGTTGATGACGAAGGTGGGGGTGGCGGAGATGTTCCCCTCCTTGGCGTTACGGTCGACCCGTTGCTGCAGGGCGTTGAGCGACTGAGCGTTGCCAACGCAGCTATCGAACTGAGCCTCGGTCATGCCGGCGCTCTTGGCGATGTTCAGCAGAACGCCGCGCGGATCGGAGAACAGGTCCGGCTGGCTGTTGAAGATGGCGTCGACCATCTGGAAGTACTTGTCCCTACCCGCGCAGCGCGCCAGCAGGAATCCCGACGCCGCGGCGGTGATCTCGTCGGCGCCGCCCACCAGCATCTCGCGGAACGTGTAGTGGACCTTTCCGGTATCGACGTACTTGGCCTTGAACGCCGGCCACACTTCCTTGAACCAGCGCCCGCACACCGGGCAGGCCACCGAGGCGTACTCGACAAAACTGATCTTGGCATTGGGATTGCCCAGGCTCATGTCGTCGGGAAGGTCCGAGGCGGCCTGGGGTCCGCTTTGAGCCCCTCCGGCGCCGTGCTTGGAGCAGGCGGCAAGGACTGCGGCTGAAGCGCCGATGAGCGCGAAACGGCGGGTCAGAACGAGCGAGGCCATTCAGGGCTCCTGGAATCTCTGTCCTTGGCCTAGCCGAAACGGCGCTCGGAGCCTAGAGCGCCGCTCCGAGCAAGTCGGAGCCGCGCTCTAACCTTATAATTCGACGCGCTTTCTAGCGGCGAACCAGGCCCCACTTCGTCGTAAAGCGCTTCAACCGGCCTTGGCGATACGGCAGTCGTGGTCCTGCAGCTCCTCGCCTGAGGCGAAATCGCCGTGCAGGGGATCGGCGCGGTTCGCGAGCAGAATGAATCCCGGTTGGCCGTCGAACTGTGCGCCCGCCAGGACGAGGGTCCAGGCGCCCATGTGCGTGCGGGCTCCCGGAACGCCATTGGCAAGCAGATCGAACGGGTTGGCGCCCGGCGCATCCCCCATCAGGCGCATGGCGTAATAGGGATGGCCATCCAGCATGAATGGCGTGCGCGACCAGCGGGCGGTGATCTTCGGAGCGTCCGCGCTCAGGGCGGCCGCGCTTTGCGAGGTCAGGCAATCGACGTGCAGGTGCAGGAGGTCCTGCGAGCGGCCGTAGAGCGAGTTGACGCTCACCGCCATATCCTGGCGCGGCATGGGCTTGCCGATCAGATGCTCGACAAAGGACTTCGAGGCCCAGGCGTCGGCGAAATAGTTCGGCGCGCCGGGCGCGAGCACCCGCGCGTCCTCGATGCCGGTGATGTCGGCGGTGGGCATCACCAGGTACTGCTCGGCGCCATGCTTGTCCTTCAGAACGGCGTAGCCCCGCGCCTCGCCACCGGCGAGGGAGACGGCGATGCAAGGATCCGGACGACCGCTCTTCTCCTCGTCGGGCACGCACTGGCCATGAACGATATGCCAGAGGACCTGGCCATTGGGATGGGGCGGCGGGGGCGGCAGGCCGGGCGCGGCGGGAGACTTCGCCTGACAGGCGGCAAGAAGGAGAGCCAACGAGATCAAGGCGATGCGCATGACGTCATCATAGCTGGACAATGCGACAAGATCGCGGATCGTGGTCAGCCGGAGACCGGCTCCATCAGCTCGATACGATTGCCGAAGGGGTCGTCCACGTAGAACCGGTCATATCCCTCGAGGGGCTCGTCCTCGCGCGTGACGTAGCCCGCCCCCTGGAGGCGTCGGCGCAAGGCCGGAAGGCCGCGCACCCGCAGGGCGGGATGAGCCTTTCGCGCTGGCCGGAAGTCGGCTTCCACGCCCAGGTGCAGCCGAAGTCCCGGCCCGTCGAACCAACAACCGCCGCGCGCGGCCAGATGCGGCGGCTTGGGCGCCTCGGCAAGGCCCAGGGTCTCGACGTAGAACCGGCGAGCCTCGTCCTCCCCGCCCGGCGGAATGGCCAGCTGCACGTGATCGAAGCCGGTCAGTTCGAAGCTTTGGTCCATGCTCGCCAATCTAGGGCCTGAGGCGTTCGCACGGAACAGATGCAAACTCTGAATCAGGCTGTTCCCGCCGCTTCGCCTCAGAGGGCGGCACCCTATTCGAAGTGCAACTGCAATCCTTGCAGGTCGCCCCGCTCGCGCCACTCGGCCAGCAATGCGTTGAACTTGTTGATGCCGGGCGTGTACGTCTGGCCGTTCAGACCGCCGGATCGCTCACCGCCCTCGTTGTTGTAGTAGCCGGGCGTACAGGCGTTCTGGAAGTCGCGGTTGAGGATTGCGACCGACCGGATCAGCTGCACCCAGCCTTCCTCGGCCTCTTCGGTCGGCTCTACTGCGATCGCACCACGATCCTTGGTCTGTTTGATGATGTAAGCGACGTGGCGCGCCTGGTCGTCGAACATGGCTGTCATGTTCACCGAGAGGCCATTCTGGCCGATCCCGATGTAGAACCAGTTCGGAAAGTTACGGCTGGAATGGCCATGTAGCGTCCTGAAGCCATCCTTGTAGTAATCGTAGATCGACAGACCGTCTCGCCCCCAGATATCAAAACCCACCCGCCGCCTGAGCCCGGTCGTGATCTCGAAACCTGTCGAGTAAATTATGCAATCGACCTCGTATTCGACGCCGTTTGCGACGAGGCCTTTGCTGGTAATGCGCTCGACGCCCTTCGACTGGCTGACGTCGACCAAGGTCACGTTCGGCCGGTTGAAGGTCGGCAGGTATTCGTCGTTGAAAGTGGGCCGCTTGCAGAACTGCCGGTACCAGGGCTTGAGCGCCTCGGCTGTCATCGGGTCCTGCACGTTGTCATCGACCCGCTTGCGGACCGCGTTCATCTTCACGAAGTCGGCAAGCTCCGCCTGAGCTGCAAGGTCCGCGCCCTTTGTCTTGCCGGCGCTGAGGGCGAACCCCGCGGCAAGGCTGCGGAAGATGTCGGTCCATCCGTCGCTGACGAGGTCTACCTCGAACGGCCGGCCCTCGACGATGTCGGCGAAGTTGCGCCGGCGCGCGCGCTGCCACCCGGGCTGCAGCGTCTTGGCCCATTCGTAATCCGTCGGCTTGTTGCCGCGAAGATCGACGCTCGAGGGCGTGCGCTGGAAGACGTAAAGCTGCTTCGCGTGCTTACCGACATAGGGGACGCACTGGATCGCCGTCGCCCCTGTCCCAATGATCGCCACCCGCTTGTCGGCCAGTTTCCAGAGATTTCCGGTCGTATCTCCGCCGGTGTAGTCATAGTCCCAGCGGCTGGTGTGGAAGCTGTGTCCCTCGAAGGTCTCTATGCCAGCAATGCCGGGCAGTTTTGGCCGGCTGGCCGGACCCAGCGCCATGACCACGAAGCGGGCTTTGATGTCGTCATTGCGGTTGGTGCTGATCCGCCAGCGCTTCAGCATCTCGTCCCAGCGCAGGCCGGTGACCCGGGTCTGGAAGCAGGCCCGCTCATACAAACCGTAAGCATGTCCGATGCGCTGTGAGTGTTCGAAGATCTCGTTTACGTACGAGTACTTCTCTTTCGGAATGTAGCCGAGTTCTTCTAACAGCGGCAGGTAGCAGTAGCTTTCGATGTCGCACTGAGCGCCGGGGTACCGGTTCCAGTACCAGGTGCCGCCGAAGTCGCCGCCAGCTTCGATGATGCGAAAATCGTCCAGACCGGCCTCGCGCAGCCGCGCGGCGGCCAGAAGTCCGCTGAACCCTCCGCCAATGACGACGATCTCGATCTCGTCCGTCAGTGGAACGCGCGTGAAGGCCGGGTCTGCGTAGGGATCGTCAACAGCGTAGTGGGCGAACGCGCCGGCAACCTCGATGTATTGCGCCTCCCCGTCCGCGCGCAGTCGCTTGTCGCGCTCCTGGCGATACTTGTCCCGCAGGGCGTTTGGATCGAAGTCCAGGACCGGCTCCGCGACCTTGGATGCGTCGTCCATCTGGTTCTCCCTGGGTGCTGGTCTGGTCTTGCGCGCGCCGATCGCCGTCTAAATTTCAAACGAGGGTCCGGCGAAGGTGCGCTGCGGTTGAGGACGCGGCTGGCCGGCGCGCGGGGCGGCGGCGATTGCGCCGGCGGTCGCGCCCCCATCGACGACAAGGGTATGGCCGGTGATGAAACGGGACGCTTCGCTTGCGAGGAACAGCGCCGCCTCGGCGATATCCTCCGGTTGGCCCGCCATCGGAAGAGGCTGGGCCTTGGCGAGGAACTCGTCGGCGCGAGCCTTGTCGCCGCCAAGACCGCTGCAGACGATCGGGGTGCTGACGCCGCCGGGCGCGATAGCGTTGATCCGGATGCTGTCCATGGCGAACTCTATCGCGGCCGACCGGGTCAGATTGAGCACGCCCGCCTTGGCGGCGCAGTAGGCGTGCAGGTTCGGGTAGCCATCGATGCCGGCGATCGAGGCGGTGGAGATGATCGAGCCGCCGCCGGCGGCTCTCATCGGCGCAATCGAATGCTTGATGCCAAGGAAGACGCCGCGCAGGCAGACCGCCTGGGTGCGGTCCCAATCTTCCACCGCGATCCCCTCGAGCGAACCCACGGCGCCGCCGATGCCGGCGTTGTTGAAGGTCACGTCGAGGCGGCCAAACTCGCTAAGCGCCCGCCCGATCAACGCCTTGATGTCGTCCTCCAGCGAGACGTCGGTGCGCTGGAACACGCAGCGCTGACCGGCCTCGCTCGCCAAGCGCGCCGCCTCCTCGCCTCCCACGACATTGAGGTCGGCCAGGACCACGTGGGCGCGTTCGCGGGCGAACAGGATGGCCGCCGCCTTGCCCATACCGCTGGCCGCGCCGGTGATCACGGCGACCTTGCCGCTCAGCCGGCTCACTCGACCGCTCCGTCTGGCTTGTAGGTCTCTCCCGGCATGGTCCCTTCCTTGGCCTCGAAAGTGGCCTCGCTCACTTATTGGAGCGCTCAATAAATTTGGAGCATGCACCACTCATGCTGTCAACGCGTGAGCGCGACTCCGCTGGGTCGCCCAATTTCTTGACCGCCCTCTATTCTTAGAGTGTACTCCGCCAAAGGCGCCGCTGTATGACAAGCGACCGAGGAGGAGACATGGCTGACCGGCCCGCCGACCTCATCACCCTGCCCCACCAGGTGGAATTCATGTCCGACCGGTGGCTGGAAGAGGCGCAACGATTCTTCCGCGACGCCCTGCCGGCGAGGAAGGCCCAATTGGGCGGCAGAACCTTCTCGGTGAGCGAGCGCTTCACCGACGCGCCGCCGCATCTGCGGCTGCCGGACGACGTGGCGAGCTGGACACTTCGCTTCAACGGCGAAGAGGCCGCAATTGAACGAGGCTTCGCTCCCAACGCCTCCATGACGATCGAGGCGGACTACCAGGCGGCGCTTTATCTTGCGCAGTTCGTAGGCGTGCTCCTCCCCGACGGCGCGGAAGAGATGTGGCGCGAGGCTCGTCATCTGTTCGGCAAGGACGCCTTCCGCGTCCGCGGATCGCTGACGGATCCCCAGGCCGCTCGCCTGATGGGCCTCTTTCACGACCACATGGCGCGCCGCACGGTCGAGAACCCCGATCTGGAGCACAGGGCGCGACGCCTCGGACTCATCGGGAAGATCCGCGAGATGGACGAACAGGGTTACACCGTCATTGAGCGCGCGATCAGCGACGACTTCGCCGATGAAGTGCGGGCCGCGACCAAGCAGGCGGTCCTGCCCGAACAAGGCGTCTCGATGTTCTGGATGCTCTACCAGGGGCGGCCGTTCGAGCGCCTTGCCCTCAATCCCCTGGCAATGACCCTGATCGACGCTTCGCTCGGCCGTGGAGCGCAGCTCGCGAGCATGGCCGCGATTATCCGCGGACCCGGTCCCGGCCAGATCGAGAACCACACGGATTATATCGACGTGCCGGAACCCTACCCCGAGTTCGCGATGACCGGCGTCGCTGTCTGGGCCTTCGAGGACTGGACCGAGGCATCGGGCCCAACATGGATCGTGCCCAAGAGTCATCGCATGCGGCGCGCGCCCCGCGCGAGCGACGGGCTGACGGGTGGCGTGCCGATCGAGATGCCGAAGGGATCGCTCGTCTACTTCACGCAAGGCGTCTGGCATTGGCAGGGCCACCGCTCTGAACCCGGCGAGAGGGTGACGCTGCATCCCCACTTCAACCGCGGAATCCTGCGGGGACTGGAGCCCTATAAGACCGATGTGCAGCTGCTGGGCCGCAACCCGCCGCGCCTGGGAGAGATGCTCGGCCAGGACGACGGGTTCCAGAAGATGATATCGACGGGGCGCGACTACCTTCGCATCGAGCACATGCGCCAGTTGCACGCTTTCACGCGCCGAAAGATGAAGGCGATCCTCGGTGAGCCCGCGGCCGTGGCTGCGTGACACCTCATGGGCCCCCCTTGGCGACCAGGAACGCTTGATTGATTCACACACACATCGATGCAGTCTGCGACAGACAACACAGTGCGGCCGACCCCGCCTCGGGAGGCGCGCGTGCCTGACGACCTCAGACAGCTTTCTCGGCGCGAGCGTCACAAGGACGAAAGGCGCGCACGGATCATCGAGGCGGCCTACGCCCTGCTTCGCGAAGTGGGCGCGGACGACCTGTCGGTGAAGATGATCGCCGACCGGGCCGATGTGAGCGCGGCGACCCTGTACAACCTCTTCGGGACCAAGGGCGCGGTCCTGGCGAAGGTCTACGAGCGCGATTTCGAAGGCTTCGCGGCCAAGGTGGCGGCTGCGGGGGCGCCAAGCGCGTTGGACACGATGTTCGATGCCGTCCGGATCGTCGCTGATCTCTATCGCAGCGACCCGAGCTTCTATCGCGGGATGTCGATCAATAACCCGCGGGCCGAACCTGAACTTGTCGTGTCGGTGCAGGAACCGCGCCGCGCGTTCTGGAAGACGCTGCTGGAGCGGGCGATCGGCCAGCGTGATCTGGAACCGGAAACTCGTATCGACCTGATGAGCATGGCGATTCTTCAGCTGGGCGGCGGCGCCTTCCGCTACTGGTGCGCTGACCTCATCACGATCGACGAGATGGAGCTACAGACGTCCTACGGTCTTGCACGGCTGCTGCTGGGGGTGGCTCAACCGGCCGCCCGAACCAAGCTGCAATCCCGGATAGTGACGATCGAGAAGGCGTTGCCGCGCGGAAGTGACGAGCCTGCCGCAGCCACGGCCTAGCGAAGCTGGACCATGCGACGGAGCCGCTGCGCGTCAGCCGGCGCGGATAAACAGGCCGATGGTCAACGCGATTCCGAGCACGACGACGAAGCCGCGGATCAGCGTCTCGTTGACCCGTTGCAGGGCCAAGGCGCCCACCCAACCACCAAGGATCGCTCCCGCCGCAACAACCGCCACGCGCAGCCAGGGGATATGCGGGGTGAAGGCGAAGACGGCCACGGCCGCCGCGTTCATGGCCGCCGCCAGCACATTCTTGCTGGCCCCAGCGGTGCGCACCGCCTGGCCTGCGGCGGTGAGCGCGGCCAGCATCAGGAAGCCGATCCCGCCGCCAAAATAGCCGCCGTAGACGGCGATCAGGAACTGTATGGCCACGGCGGTGCGCGGTCCGATATGCGCGCTCGTTCCGCGCCTCGCCGCAAAGCTTCCCCAGGCGTAGACTCCGGTGGCGAACAGCACCAGCCAGGGCACCAGGTGCGCAAAAACGCTGGCGGGGGTGACCAGCAGGATCACAGCCCCCACCGCCCCACCCGCAAGGCTGATCAGAACCAGGGCGCGGAAGCTAAGCCCCTCAGCGCCGCTGACCAGCGAGCGGCCGAACCAGCCGGTGGTCGTCTGGCCGGGGAAGAGCGCCAGCGTCGAGGCGATGTTGGCCGTTCGCGCATCCAGACCACTGAACATCAGGGCCGGCAGGGTCACGAACGAGCCCCCGCCTGCGAGCGCATTCTGCACGCCTGCCCATAAAGCGACGACGAACAGCAACAGCAGGGTGAGAGCTGGATCGTGCAGAACATTCACCACGGCGACGCTCAGGTCGCCCAGGACTTCCGTGGGTCGATCACAACGGGATGTTGTCGTGCTTCTTCCAGGGGTTGGCGAGCGCCTTGGTCTTCAGGCTCGCCAGGGCCCGGATGATCCGCCGCCTCGTGCCATGGGGTTTGATCACGTCGTCGATGTAGCCGCGTGAGGCCGCCACGAACGGATTGGCGAAGTGGGCCTTGTATTCGGCCTCCCGCGTGGCGAGGCGGTCGGGATCTCCGATGTCGGCGCGGAAGATGATCTCCACCGCCTGCTTGGGACCCATCACGGCGATCTCGGCCGTCGGCCAGGCGTAATTTAGATCGCCGCGGATGTTCTTGGAACTCATCACGTCGAAGGCGCCGCCGTAGGCCTTACGGGTGATCAGGGTCACCTTCGGCACGGTCGCCTCGGCGAAGGCGAACAGCAGCTTGGCCCCGTGTTTGATCAGGCCGCCCTGCTCCTGCTTGGTTCCCGGCATGAAACCCGGCACGTCGACGAAGGTGACGAGGGGAATGCTGAAGGCGTCGCAGAACCGCACGAAGCGCGCGGCCTTGCGCGAAGCGTCGATGTCCAGCACCCCTGCGAGGACTTGCGGCTGGTTGGCGACGATACCCACGGTCTGGCCGTCCATACGGGCGAAGCCGCAGATGATGTTCTTGGCGTAGTCGGCCGAAATCTCGAAGAAGTCCGCCTCGTCGACGACCTTCAGGATCAGTTCCTTCATGTCGTAGGGCTTGTTCGGATTAGCCGGCACCAGCGTGTCGAGCGAATGCTCGTCACGATCGGGGTCGTCGAAGCTCTCGCGCACCCGGGCGGCGTCGCGATTGTTGAGCGGCAGGAAGTCCACCAGCCGGCGGACCTGGGTCAGAGCTTCGAGGTCGTTGTCGAAGGCGCCGTCGCTGACGCCGGATTTAAGAGCGTGCACGCGATAGCCGCCCAGATCCTCGTGGCTGACATCCTCGTTGATGACCGTCTTCACCACGTCGGGGCCCGTCACGTACATGTAGGCCGTGTCCTTCACCATGAAGATGAAGTCGGTGATCGCGGGCGAATAGACGTCGCCGCCGGCGCAGGGGCCCATGATCACGCTGATCTGGGGGACGACGCCGCTGGCCAGGACATTCTGCAGGAAGATATCCGCATAACCTGCGAGGGAATCGACGCCTTCCTGGATCCGCGCGCCGCCGGCGTCGAACAGGCCGATGATCGGCGCGCCGTTGCGCATCGCCATCTCCTGGACCTTCACGATCTTCTCGGCGTGCGCCTTCGAGAGCGACCCGCCAAAGACGGTGAAGTCCTTCGAGAAGACGTAGGTCAGGCGGCCGTTGATGGTCCCCCAGCCGGTAACCACGCCGTCGCCCGGGACACGCTGGGTCTCCATGCCAAAATCGTGGCTGCGGTGCTCGACGAACATGTCGAACTCTTCGAAGGAACCCTCATCGAGCAGCAGGTCGATGCGCTCGCG
>DASXGR010000162.1:0-71342 GCA_036488935.1 Caulobacteraceae bacterium
ATCGCCCGCCGCTATCGCCACGCCGCCGCCGAGGCCGTCGCCACCTTGAGTCTTGCGCCCGACTTAGGCCAGGCTTGGTACGTGCGCGGCTGGGCGCTGGCGATGGCCGGCGACGAGGCCGAGTGGCTCGACTGCCTGCTGAAGGGGCTGGAACTTTGGGGCGTCACAGCCGAGAGGCTTTCGGCGCTGAGGGCAGTCTTCGAGGCGAAGGGCTTCGCGGCTGGCTGCGGCGCGACGGCCGACCTTTTCGCGGAGCAGCCCTTTCACTTCATGCGCCGCGGCTTCCCCATCGCCAGCCTTCGCGCCCTCGCCGGCCAAAGGGACGAGGCGTTCGCGATCCTGGACGTCGCGGTCGCGCGCGGCGATCCCACGCTCATGTTCTTCCCCTGGATGCCGCACTTCGACACCCTGAAGGCTGACGTGCGCTACGAGCCGCTGGCGAGCCGGGTGCGGCTCGACGGCTGACGCCGCAAGCTTTTCCCAAGCTTTCCACAAGTCAGGCGCAAACACTTCTGAGCCTAACGAGATGATCCTGCGCCTCACGCTTCGAGGGAGCGCTCGCATGGGTGAACTGCAAGCTGAGCTAACGGCCTCAGCCGAAGCGACCAAGGCGCCCGCTGGGGCCTTTGGGCTCAGGACCTATTACGTCCTGCTCGTGGCGCAGGCGATCTCACTGCTCGGCAGTCAGATAAGCGGGCTCGCCGTCAGCATCGCCGTATTTCGGCAGACCGGGCATGCCACGCCTCTGGCGCTGGTCGCCTTCTTCTCGGCGGCGCCGCGAATGGTTCTGGGCGGGTTTGGCGGCGCCTTGGCGGACAGGTTCGATCGCCGCCGGGTCATGCTTCTGGCCAACGTCGGCTACGTCGTCTCAAGCGGTCTGCTGCTCGCCAGTTTCGCTTCGGGCGCGTTCCGGCTCTGGCATCTCTACGTCCTCGTCCTCGGCAGCTCTCTTTGCGCCGTGATCGAGGCGCCGGCCTTCCAGGCGTCCGTGGCCATGCTCGTGCCGGACAGCCGTCGAGATCGCGCCAACGCCATTGCCATGATCGGCGGGCCAGCGGCCGGCGTGCTCGCGCCGACGATAGCCGGACTGCTCTATGCGATCATCGGCGTCGTGGGCTCCATCTGCCTGGACATCGCGAGCTTCATGGTCGCGCTTGCCGCGCTCGTCGTGGTCCGTATTCCGGCGCCGGCGCAGACCGCCAAGGGACTCGCGATGCGGGCTTCGGTCTGGCGCCAGGCCTTCGACGGCTTTCGGTATCTCGGAGCCCGCCCGGGGCTTCTGGGGCTTTGCGGCTTTTTCGCTCTTTCGACCTTCCTCGTCCTGGGCGTGATGGTGCTCAACGTCCCCTACATCCTCGACCGGACGGGAAACGTCGCCGTGCTTGGCGTCGTCATGGGCGCGGTAAACTTCGGCGCGTTGGCCGGCGCAGTGACGATGGCCGCCTGGGGCGGAACTCGCCCACGCATCCACACTGTCATGCTCGCCGCCGCGATGGTCGGGGCGTTCCTTGCTCTGGCTGGCGTGTCGAGGGGAGCGCTCTCAATCGGCGCAAGTCTCTTCATGCTCATGTTCGCGATCCCGTTCATCGAAGCGGCGTCGATGTCGATCTTCCAGGCAAAGACGGCGCCCGACCTCCAGGGCCGGGTGTTCGCGGCCGTCAGCCAGATCACCGCTCTGCTCAGGCCCGCGGCCTACCTCGTCTCAGGCCCTTTGGCCGACCGCGTGTTCGAGCCGGCAAGGCGGGCGCCGCTCTGGCGCCACGTCGCCCGGCTCGTGGGCGCGGGCCAAGGCGCCGGCATTGGGCTCATGTTCGTCATGGGCGGAACGCTGGCGCTGTTCCTGAGCCTCGCCGTCTACGGCGTTCCGGCTATCAGGCGGATGGAGACCACGCTTCCCGACCATGGCTCCGCGGGCGAGCCGGCCTAGAGCCAGCAACCTGGATCGCTTCCTCGACGGTCGACAGAGTCGGCTTTCCACACCCTGTCCTGCCGTGGATCGCGTCCGCTAGCCGGCGAGCCGGGTTGGGTCGGTTAGGTCCGCTCTCCGGACCGAGGCTCCCGGCAGGTCGCGACCCAGAGCGGACCAGTCGTGCTAGTCCTCCCCCGGCGTGGGCGGAGGACCAGGGAGTGTTCCAAGGGGTCCGCCACGGCGCCCACCCATCCGGGTATCCGGGAGGCCAAACGCCACCGCCCGTCGCCGTGCCGGCGCGTAGGCCGCGACGAAACGGAACAGCCCGGTCCACTGACTCAGCGACAACCCAGTCAGCGTCGCCCCGGCCGGAATAGCGAGGTCGGCGCTGAGGCGCCGCCACTGCAAGCCGCTGAGCAGGTTGCGCAGGGCGCCGCGCGCGTCGGGGCGGCCGCGTGCGAAGACGCCACGCACGAACGCGCGCCAAGTCTGCGCCTCACGGTTCTCCAGCAGCGGCGTAGCGCGGCGAACGATGCGTAACACTGCTACCTCCACCGCTGGGATCGGGATGAAGTCGCGGCGGCTGAACGGGTAGGTGACCGCCAGCTCGAACCACGGCTGGGCCATCAGCGAGAGCGCCGAGCCGTAGCGGCCGGCGTAGCGCTCGGCCGCCTCGCGCTGCAGCACCAGCGTGGCGGCCTCGGGCGGCGGCGCCTCGAACAACAGCCGGCGCAGCAAGACGGCGGTCTGGTTGAACGGCGGGTTGGCGACGACCACAAACGGCGGGGTGAACCGCACTTCGGCCAGGTCGCCTTCGATCACACGAACGTCGCTCCCGGCAAAGCGGGTGCAAAGCTTGCGAGCGAGGTTGGGATCGCGCTCGATAGCGACCACGCGCGCCCCGGCCACGAGCAGCGCGGCGGTGACGCGTCCGGTTCCGGCGCCGAGGTCATAGACCCACATACCCATGGGCGGCTGCGCGGCCGCCACCAGCCGGCGCGCGGGTACGTCGCCGACGAAAAGGTTCTGAGAGAGCCGGGCGCGGGTGCGGCCGGATCGCCCGCTCACGGAAGTATTGCGCGAAGGTCATCGGCGCACTCCCTGGTTGGCGTTGAGGATGGGGCGAAGCATGGCGGCTTGCCTCGCGGCGGCGCGACGAGCTTGCGGCAAAGGGCACGGTAGGCGCGGGCGTCAGCCGCTGTGAGCGCTGCGCCCGCGGAGGCGGACGCAAGGACGGGGGACATTGTCGTGGTTCCGGAGGGCCACGCCCATCAGGCGCGGCGGGTCGAAGCGGCGGCTTGAGGATCGTCTGAAGGCGGACTAACGCGTCCGGCCGTTCAACCCGCTGCTACCTGTCAAGGGACCACTCCGTCGGGCGCCGAGACGGCGCGGCGCATCAGATAGCAGAGCCGCCGGGCGCTGTCATGGGCGGCCAGCGGCAACCAATCGCGCCGCCGCCAATATTACGGCAGGGTGCGCAGTCCACCCTTTTAAGACGTTGGGATCGTCTGCTTGTCGGCGGCGTACTCGATAGTAGCTTGGGCGTCCCGAGGTGACGCACATGGCCTTCTGGATCGCGAACGTAGCCGGACTTGTGGCAGCCTATCTCTGCGGCTCCATTCCCACGGCCTACCTCATGGGGAAGCTGTTCTTCGGTCTCGATATCCGAGAGCACGGCTCCAAATCCATCGGAGCTACGAATGCGCTGCGCGTATTGGGCAAGTGGCCTGCGTTGGTCGTGTTGCTGGTGGATGTCTTTAAAGGGCTGGCTGCGGTTGTCTTGGTTCGCTGGCTCTGTTCTTGGCTTTTCGCCCATCCATTTGCGGCGCCGCCACCGACGCTTGATCAGCAGACCTGGACGCCGTGGGCTGTCAGCCTGGCAGGGCTTGCGGCGTTGTTGGGCCACAGCCGTTCGATCTGGTTAAGGTTTTCGGGTGGCAAGTCGGTCGCGACGGGATTGGGCGTGGTGCTCGCCTTGTCCTGGCCGGTCGCGCTAGGCGCGTTGGCGGCTTTTGCCGTCGTGACGGCGATTTATCGGATCGTCTCTCTTGGTTCGATCCTGGCCGCCTTGACGGCGATCGTCCTCATGATCTGCCTTGGGCAGCCGTTGCCCTACCAGTTGCTGATCTCCGCGGGCGGCGCCTACGTCGTCGCCCGGCACCGTGCCAACATCACGCGGCTGCTGGCGGGAACAGAACCGCGCATCGGGCAGAGTCTCGGGCGCTAACGTTCGCCCGCCACGCCTGGGAACGCGGTAATAGGAGCACCAATACCCATGCTCTCGAGAAAGCTTGGCAACGTTACTCCTGTCACCGAATTCGCAATTCGCGGCCCGAGTCCGCTGCCTCGGCGTCGATGAGCTTGAAATGAACGAATAAAGGAAACCTTCCGGTTCAGAATCCCATTGTTCTCCGCGGGTGGTGATCCATGTCGCATTCTCAACCGCGCCGTGCTTATTCGATCACCTTTTTCACTCTCGGCTGTCTGGTCCTCGTGGGCGCCAGTTTGTCGCCGGCAGTCGCGACAGCTCAGGATGCAAGCGCGGAAGAGACGAATACGGGGGATGATTTCGACAAACCGCCGGCGAACTTGTTTCAACTTCTGTATCAGTACAGCACGGCGCCCGGCACGGGCGTCGCCCCAGGTTCGCTACGGTCCGTCACCACTGATACCCTGAAGTTTCGCTTCGATCACAAGGTCGACCTGGCGTCCGGTTGGGCTCTGGCGTTTCGTTCGGACCTGCCCTTGACGGCAAAAGACCCGATCACGTCGCAAAATCCCACAGGTGACTATCTCTACGGCGTGGGTGACGCTGACATTCAGGCCGCTCTCATCCATGATCTGGATCAGCGTTGGACCGTGGGCGCCGGCGTGCGCCTGATCGCGCCGACCGGCAGCAATGAGGTAGGCAGCGGGAAATGGCAGATGATGCCTGGCGCCGCGGTTCGCTACGCGCTGCTCGGGATCAACTCCGCGAGCTATGTAGAGCCGCTAGTTCGCTACGATGTCAGCTTCGCGGGTGACCCATCCAAAAAGAACATCGGAAACCTGCAAATCGCTCCGACCGTCAATATCGGCCTTCCGAATCGGTGGTTTTTCACGCTCTTTCCGAGTGCGGACATTCGCGTAAATTTTAGCGATCACGTCACAGGTCAGAAGGGCGTCTTGTTTCTTCCATTTGACGCCAGAGCCGGCCGGAAGTTGACGGACAACACCACTGTATCGCTTGAGATTGGCGTGCCGATCATCAAGGACTATCCAGTCTATAATTTTAAGACGGCTCTAAGACTGAATGTGACTTTCTAACCAATATTGTCGGTTCTGAGACCTTGAACAATCGGTTTTGCATGGGGAACGCTGGTGTCATCACCGTTAGAGGGACAGGTTGCATTGGTGGCTGGCGCAACGCGGGGCGCGGGACGCGGCATCGCCCGCGAGCTTGCCGCTGCGGGGGCCAAGGTCTGGTGTACGGGCCGGAGCACGCGGGGTGCACCGGCCGTCGCCGCCCTCGCCGCCGACCCACAGGTGCGCCGCAAAGCGGGCGGCGCCTACTCCGCTAGCGATCTCGCTGATGAATACGGCTTTACCGACCTGGACGGCTCCCGACCCAACTTCTGGCGTGATGTCCTTGCGCGTATCGCTCCAGAGCTCGGCAACGCCGGCGAGCTTCCACCGCGGGCCCTCCGTTTAGCCGCCGCGCGCTATCAGAAGATCCATCTTTCGCCGGCACATTCCGCGGAGGCGCACGCGCTGAGGGAACGTCTTGGCTGGAGCCGGTTGCCGGCGGCGCTGCAACCGATCACCCTTGGCGGCTGAAAATCGCTAGAGCCTGATCCGTTTGCACGGGACAGATGCAAACGGTAAATTAGGCTCTAAGCTTTTGAATCTAGGGCAAATCATCCCCGTTCAGACGGTTCCGTCTGAACGGGGTTTGCTCTAGGAAGCCGCGGGTAGGGCGCTCGCCAAGGAGTCCAGGGTGTAGGTGACCCTAAGAGTCGACATGTCGGGCGATGGATCGTCCACCATGATGGTGCTGCGTCCGTTGCGCCAAACATCCCGAACGTGCGGAAAGTCCACTGAGTCCGCGGCGATGTTGTTCCGCACAACGCGGGCGGGATCGCCAAAGCGCGTGTCGATCCGGCTTCTCACCCACGAAAATGCGTCAATCGACGTGTGGAAGTTGATACGGGCCAGTTCGCCGTTGACGAAGCGATAGGTCAGGTTCCGCGCCACATAGCCGCCGCCCAGCGGGACGAGGGGCGCCGTGCAGGTGGTCACCGCTCCGGCGGCGCTGCAGGTGACACCCGCCGGCGCGCTTGAGCGCCAGACGGTGAGAGTCTCGCCGAGTTGCGACTTGTTGAATCCGTAGCGCACGACGGGCGCTGGCGTGGCGTGGGCGGGGGGAAGAGACGCGAGCATCACGAATTCAGGCGTTAACGCCTTCGCGATGCTCGCTGCAAGCCATCGCCCCAGGGGGCGAGGCTTCAAGTCATTGTGAAGACGGGGGCGCCTGCCAGTAGTTCGGATAGGCCGGGCGACGCGGGGCGGGAGGCGGGTTCTTGGCCAGTTCGTCCATCGCCAGGGCCACCGCCGCCTCGAGCTGCGGGTCGTGGCCGGCGGCGACGGCCTTGGGATCCATCTCCACGGGATAGTCCGGATCGACCCCGTGGTTTTCCACCTCCCAGGCGCCGGCGGGGGAGAAGAAGGCGACGCTGGGCGAGGTCACATGGCCGCCGTCAATCAGCACCGGGATCGGTCCGATGCCCACGAGGCCGCCCCACGTCCGCTTGCCCACCAGCGGGCCGAGCTGGTTGTGCTTGAACAGCCAGGGCAGGGCGTCGCCGCCGGAGCCCGAGACCTCATTGGCGATCATCACCTTGGGTCCATAGATGGCCCCGTACGGCGTGTGGTCAATCGCCCCGTAGCGCGGCTGCCAATAGGCTTCGATCTTCCGGCCCAGCACTTCCACGACATAGTCGGCGATCTGGCCGCCGGCGTTGAAGCGCTCGTCAACGACCACGCCCGAGCGGTTGGTCTGGGCGAAGAAGTAGCGGTTGAAGCTGGTAAAGCCGCCCTGACCCGTATCGGGCAGATAGACATAGGCCAGCTTCCCGCCTGACAGCTCGGCCACCTTCCGGCGGTTGGACTCGATCCAGTCGAGGTTGCGCAGGCGAGCTTCGCTAGCCACGGGGATGACCGTGATGTCGCGGCTGGCGCCCCCGCCGGCCGGCAGGATCGTCAGGGTGATAGCGTGCCCAGCCGTGCCTTCGAGCGGCTTCTGGATGTCCTCGTCCACGCTGACCGGCTGGCCGTCGACGGCGGAAATGCAGTCGCCCACGCCCACGTTCAGTCCGGGCTGCGCCAGCGGCGCCTTTGCCTGGGGCGACCAGGTCCCGCCGGTGTAGATCTTGGCCAGACACCAGTGGCCGTTGCGCGCCACATAGTCCGCCCCCAGCAATCCGCCGGGCACCTTGGGCGCGGAGGGGATGGCTCCGCCCGAGCCGCGCAGGTGGCCGACCGAGAAGCCGGTCAGCATCTCCTGGAACAGATAGTTCAGGTCCGCACGCGACTGCAGGCCGTCCAGATAGGGCTCGAGCCGGCGCTCAGCAGCCACAGTGTCGTATCCGTGAGCCTGGGCGTCGTAGAAATAGGCCCGTTCGATGCGCCAGACCTCATGGTACATCTGCTTCCACTCGGCCGACGGATCGACGCGCACATTGAGCGTGTCGAGATCGAGTTTCACGTCGGGGTCGCTGGTCTTCAGCGCCTTGTCCGCTGGAGCGATGTACCAGTCGACCTTTGGATTGCCGCCGGGCGCCTGCGAGGCGTCGGGGCTGTGCGGCGCGGCGATCCCCACCAGCATCTTCTGGCCATCGTCAGTGATCTGATACTTCTGGACGTGACTGGCCAGGGTGTCGGTCTTGCGGTCCTCGAGCGTCCAGCGGATCAGGGAACCGCCCTGTGGCGAGTCCGAGTCGGCGTCGCGCTCACCTTCCTCCGCCACGGCGTAGAGAACCCCCGGCTTGCCGGTCTGCAGGTCACGATAGGGCTTGGCGGGCAGGGGCAGGGCCGCGATGCGACCGGCGATCTGGTCGGTAGTCAGGCCCATGAGGTCCACTGCCGTCGGCTTGACGGTCGGCGGCGTGGGCTCGGCCTTGGGGTGGGCCTTGGTTTCGGCCTTCGCTTCGCCGGCCTGGCCGGCGGGCGTCACATCCTCGCCGGACTTGGCCTTGGCGGCCGCCTCGGCCGGCGTCTTCTCGTCGTCGTTCTCCGGCGCGACGGGCGAGGCCGTCGAACGGGTCAGGGCCAGGGCGTAGATCGACGAGGTCGGCCGATACACGTCCGAGGTCATGTCGATAAAGGACTCGGTCGCCCCGGCGTTGTTGCTGGCCAGGAAGTAGAGGTACTTCCCATCGCGGTCGAAGGCCGGGCTGGTGCTGTCGGCCATGGAATCGGTGAGCTGGGTCACCGATTCGCTCGCCGTGCTGTAGAGCATCAGCACGTGCATGTGGTTGTCGCCGAACCGCTGGTAAGCCAGCCACCTGGAGTCCGGCGACCAGGCCATGGCGTGGCTCGCGTTGGTAAAGCCGCCGAACACGTCGGGCTCACCGACTTTGGTCAGTTTGCCGGTGACAAGGTCAAGCACATAGGTGTTGAGCCGGTTGTCGGTGAACGCGATCTTCTTCGAATCCGGAGACCACAGCGGGGCGAAGTAATAGGCCGCGTCGGCCGCCAGCTTGTACTTGCGCACGGCCAACGGCCCGTCTTCGCGGGCTCCGGTCTGGGACGCCACGTGCAAGGCGTAGAGACCCGACTCGTCGGAGAAATAGGCCACGGACTGGCCATCCGGGCTCCACGCCGGCTCGCGCTCCATCGCGCCCGGCGTATTGGTGATGTTGCGCATCGAGCCGTGCTTGACGGGCACGGTCAGGATCTCGCCGTGGGTTTCGACAACGGCGCGCAGGCCGGTGGGTGAGACGCCCACGTTCTCGACCTCGTCGGCCACGTTGAGGATGCGTGCGCGTACGTCGGGCAGGTCGCCGGCGACGTCCACTTGCACCCGCTGGGGCGTTCCGCCAGGCGTCAGCGTATAGAGTTCGCCCAGCCGGTCGAACACCAGGGTCTGACCATCGCTCGATAGCGAGCGGACGTCCGAGTCGGTGGTGTTACGCCAGACCTCGCTGACCGCCTTGGTCGCCGGGTCGTAGGCGAATACGCCGATGCGGCCATGGCGGCCGGAGAGGAAGTAGACCTTTCCTCCCATGAAAACCGGCGAGAAGTCGGCAGCCTGTTCGTGCGGAATTTCCGTGGAGTCGAGGCCCGCCAGAGTGGTCAGCCAGATCGACCCGGCCCGGCCCCCACGATAATTGCCCCATGAGACATAGTTGGTGAAGTCGAACGAAAAGGCCGGGGCGAGGGGGTTGTAGACGATCTCCGCACCGTCAGGCGAAACCCGTCCATCATAGGCCATAGGGAGGGGCAGGCGGGTGACCGGACCGCCCTCGGCGGCGACCGAATAGATCTGGGTGTAGCGGCTGGCCGCTTCGCGGTTGGAGCGAAACAGGATGCGCTTACCGTCCGGCGACCACCCCACCGCGGCATCGGGGGCCGGATGGTAGGTCACCCGGTGCGGCACGCCCCCGCTCACCGGCACGGTATAGACATCGGTGTTGCCGTCGTAGTCGCCGGTGAAGGCGACGGTCTGGCCGTCGGGCGAGAAGATCGGCGCGCTCTCGACGCCCACGCCCGTGGTCAGACGCGTAGCTCTGCCGCCGCGCTGGGACACCGTCCAGATGTCGCCGGCATAGGAAAAGGCGATCAGGCCGTGGCTGATCGCGGGTTGCTGCAACAGCCTGGGCGGGGAGGACGTCTGGGCCTGGGCCGCGCCGGCCATGATTCCTGCCGCCGCGCCCAGCGCGAGCATCGCCTTCCACTGCATGGAGTCCCCCACCTTGGAATCGTTGGTGGGGGTCTACCGCCTCAGCCGCCTCCTTGCACATCCCCCCGATCGTGGAATAGCGCGATGGCTGGAGGACTTGGGCCGCGAACCTCACGAGCCACGAGGTCCTGAAGCCTGGGCAAATGAAGAGGCGGAGCGCCCGTAAGAACACTCCGCCTGCGGGGAGGCCTATTCGCCGTTGCCGCCGTCGCCCTGGTCGCCGCCATCTTGGTCCGGCTCCTCCAGTCGGGCCAGCTGCGGCTGGGTCGGCCTCACGCCAGCGTGCGCCGAGATCTCCACCGGCTGGCCGTTGCGCAGGATGGAGAGGCGCAGCGCGTCGCCTGGGTGGGAGAACGCCACCTGGCGAGTCAGCTCGGTCGGCGACTTCACGGTTTCGCCATTGAGCGAAACGATTACGTCGCCGGCCTTCAGGCCTGCGCGCGCGGCCGGCCCATCCGGCGCCAGCTGGTCGACGATCGCCCCGTTCGTCGTGTTCATGCCGAGGCTCTCTGACAGGTCGGGCGTGATCTGCTGGATCGTCGCGCCCAGATAGCCGTGGTTGACGCGGCCGTACTCGATCAGCTGCTTGGCGATCGTGTCGACGGTCGCCGCGGGGATGTCGAAGCCGATCCCGACCGATCCTCCGCTCGGCGAATATATCGCCGTGTTCACCCCCACGACGCGGCCGTGCATGTCGAAGGTCGGGCCGCCGGAGTTGCCGCGGTTGATGGGCGCGTCGATCTGCATGTAGTCGACCAGCGGGCTATCGGCGACGTTCTCGCGGCTCAGAGCCGAGACGATGCCGGCCGTGGCCGTGCCGCCAAGGCCGAAGGGATTACCCACGGCTACAACCCAGTCGCCTACTCGCGGCTTCGCCGCGTCCTCGAAGCTCACATATGGGAACACGCCGCCATCCACCTTGACGACGGCGATGTCGGTGGCGGGATCACGGCCCACCAGGTGCGCCTTGAGGGTCCGCCCGTCGGCCGTATGCACAGTGATCTGCTGCGCGTCCTGGACCACGTGGTTGTTGGTCACGATGTAGCCGCTGGGCGAGATGAAGAAGCCCGAGCCGGAGGCGCGGAACTTAGGGTCGGGCTGGTCTTGTCCCGATTGCGGACCTTGCTGGCCCATTCCCGGCATGCCTGGGAAGCCGAAAAAGAACCCCTGACCCTGTCCCTGTTGCGGCTGCTGCTCGCGCTGCATCTCGGCCACCTCGCTCGGGCTCGCGCGGCCCACGATGTCTATCGACACGACAGCAGGCATAACCTTCTGGACGACCGGCGCGAACGAAACGCCTGCGCCCGCCGGAACCGGCTCGGCAGGCCCCAGGCTGGCGTTCACAGCCTCGCTGGGCCGCGCCTGGCCCCAGGCCACGGCCGCTCCGAGCACCGCCAGACTGGCTCCGGCGCCAAGAATGAATGATTTCGTCTTGATGTTTGACATCCGCCATACCGCTGGAGTAGAAAATTAAAGTCTCGTAAGGTTTGAGCCTTAGCGTTCGGAAAGAAGATAGGGGTCCAGGGGGGTGGCGTCATCATGACCGCCCCCGACCAGGTTGATAACAAGACTGTGATCAACCTTACAAAATCTGAACAGTCTGTCTCGTTAGTGGCGATCCTGGGGCTGAAGCGGGGCGCGCAGGGCGTCTGGACGCGCACTTGAGGGGCGCGAAGGGGCGTGACATAAGGACCCCTCGTTCGCGCCGCCGGCCAAGACGGGATCTTGGCGGCGGCCTTTTTATTGGCGCCGGCGCCCGCGGGTTGTTCAGGCGCCCAACATTTAGAGCGCTGCCATGGAAGTCGTCGAAAAAACACACGAAGGCCTGAGCCGGAGCTACGCCGTGCGGGTGCCCGCGTCCGACCTCGGGGCGGCGTTGGACGCTCGGATCGCCGAAATCCTGCCCACCCTCAACCTCAAGGGGTTCCGGCCCGGCAAGGTGCCGGCCGCCCACGTCCGGCGGATGTACGGCAAGGCCCTGATGGGCGAGGTCGTCGAAAAGACCCTCAACGAGACGTCGCAAAAGGTTCTCTCGGACAATCAGCTGCGTATCGCGGCGCAGCCGGATCTCAAACCGGTCTCCGACATGGACCAGGTGATCGCCGGGCGTGAGGATCTTGCCTATGACCTTGATGTCGAGGTCATGCCGGAGTTCGAGCCCACGAACGTCGAGGAACTCAGCCTCGAGCGTCTCGTCTACGAACCTGAGGAGACCGAAGTCGACGCGGCGATGGAGCGCCTCGTCGCGGAAAGCCGCACCTTCGAGCCGCGCACGGGGAAGAAGGCTGCGGCGCAAGACGGCGACCAAGTCGTCATCGATTTTGTCGGCCGCATCGACGGCGAAGCGTTTGAGGGCGGCGCGGCCAATGACGCCGAACTGGTGCTCGGCTCGGGCCAGTTCATTCCGGGATTCGAAGACCAGCTCGTCGGCGCCAAGGCGGGCGACGCCCGCGACGTCACCGTCACCTTCCCCGAGGAGTATCAGGTCGATCGCCTGAAGGGGAAGGAAGCCGTCTTCGCCGTCGAGGTGAAGGAAGTGCGTGCGCCGAAAGCCGCCGAGGCCAACGACGAGCTCGCCAAGACCATCGGGTTCGAGGATCTGGCGGCCCTGCGCAACGCCCTGCGCGAGAACGTCGGCCGCGAGTACAAGTCGGCGTCGCGGTTCAAGCTCAAGCGCGCTCTGCTCGACGCACTGGACTCGCGCCACGACATTCCCCTGCCGCCGCGCATGGTCGAAGCCGAATTTGCGCAGATCTGGGCGCAGGTGGAGAAGGACCGCGCGGATGGAGCGATCCCGCCGGAGGACGCCGGGAAGTCCGAGGAGACCTTGCGCGAGGAATATCGGAAGATCGCCGAGCGGCGCGTGCGCCTTGGTTTGGTGCTCGCCGAGATCGGCCGGCGCGCTAACGTGACGGTGAGCGACGCCGAGCTTGGCCAGGCGATGCGCGCGGAGGCCATGCGCTACGGCAATCAGGCGGCCGAAATCTTCGAGCTGATGCGCAACAATCCCAACATCCAGGCCACGCTGCGCGCGCCGATCTATGAGGACAAGGTCGTCGACCTCATCCTCGAGAAGGCGAAGGTCGCCGACAAGCCGGTGTCCAAGGAAGAGCTGCTGCGCGACGACGACCTGCCCGAAGGATTCACCCAGGGCGGCGAGCCCGAGCCGGCGAACGACGCTGCGCCTGCCGGCGATTCGGCGGAGGCCCCGAAGAAGGCTCGCAAGCCGCGCGCATCCAAGGCCGCCGCGAGCGAGGCGGCGGAGCCGGAGGCGACTGAGGCTGCGGCGGAGGGCGAGGCGGAGACCGCCGAGGCTCCGGCCAAAAGCCGCGCAAGCCGCGCTCCAAGGCCGCCGCCAGCGAGGGCGGGGAGGGCGGCGCAGGCGAATAGCCGGCGCCTTGCATCCGCCCCGCGGCCCCCAGATATCAGGATCTCATTTTTAGAGGCCTATCCGAATGTCCGACCCACTGACCCGTTCCCTCAACCTCGTCCCCATGGTGGTCGAGCAATCGAGCCGCGGCGAGCGCGCGTTCGACATCTTTTCCCGTCTGCTTCGTGAGCGGGTCATTTTCCTCAACGGCCCTGTCGAAGACGGCATGGCTGCTCTGATCTGCGCTCAGCTGCTGTATCTCGAGAGCGAATATCCAAAAAAGCAGATCGACATGTACATCAACTCGCCAGGCGGGGTGGTGACGTCCGGCCTCGCGATCTACGACACGATGCAGTACATCCGCTGCCCCGTGGCGACGACCTGCATGGGAATGGCCGCCTCGATGGGCTCCTTCCTGCTCATGGCCGGCGAGCCTGGCCTGCGCGTGGCCCTGCCCAATTCCCGCATCATGGTCCACCAGCCGTCCGGCGGGTTCCAGGGCAAGGCCAGCGACATCGAGCGGCACGCCGAGGACATCCTCAAGACCAAGCGGCGCCTGAACGAGCTCTACGCCAAGCACACCGGACGCAGCTACGAAGAGGTCGATCGCACCCTCGACCGGGATCACTTCATGGACGCCGAGGAAGCCAAGGCTTGGGGCCTCGTGGACAACATCTACGAGTCCCGCGCCGCCAGCGAAGCCGCCGCCACCGCCTGACTTCGATTGATCTCGGAGCCGGCGGCTCGGTCACGCTCTGCCGGTTTCCGAGAGGCCCAGGCGCTTCAGCAGCTGCGTACGGCCGGGCTCGCCGGTGACGTCGATCCGTTCGAAGTCGGCGGCGCCGGGCGGCCGGACGTCCGCGAAGAGCCCTGCCGGATCCTCATGGAAGTGCAGGGCGGCGCGGGAGCCGGCGTAGAACACGCCGCGCCCCTTTTCGCGCAACCCTGGCGCCGCCCGAAGCCTCGCGAGCAGCGGCTCCAGCGCATCCAGCGCCTGTGATCCGGCGTGCCTCATGGCCGTCCCGTGAACACCTTCATTCCGGCGGTCTTCGCCAGGGCCAGCATCTCACGATCGCCTGTGGTGTCGCCATAGGCGGCCTCGAGGCGCACGTCGGGACCGAATTCCTGTCGCAGACGGACGACCTTCTCCGGGCCTCGGCAGTTGCGGCCTAACAGCGCGCCGTTGATACGCCCCTGGGCGTCGGTCTCGACCTGCGTGGCGATCAGCCGGTCTGCGCCCAGGCGCTCGGCGAAGGGGGCGACGACGAACTCGGGCGAGGCGCTGACGATCGCCATCAAGGCGCCGCGGGCGCGCCAGCCCTGCCAGCAGGCCAGGGCGTCAGGGCGTAGGAGGCAGGCCTGCTCGGCGAAGGCTTCTGCGCGCGCCCGCGCCCACGTAAGCGGTTTTTCACCAAGAAAGACTCGCAGGGCCGCGGCCTTGATACGGCCCCTGTCACGGTGGGCCAGATAGGCGAGAACCGCGGGCGCGAGTCGGATCAGGCTGAGGGCTGCGCGAAGGGCGCTGCCTTCCCACATCAGAAAGGCCATGAAGCTGTCTCGCACCGTGAGCGTTCCGTCGAAATCGAAGGCGACGATTGGCGCGTCTGTGTGCAGGCCCTGGCGCAGAGGAGGGAGGGTTCCCATAATTCGTCCGTACCTCCCGCTCGGGCGCCGCAAATGCGTCAATGACTCGTTGGACACAAGTGATCGTGCCGACAGGGTTGTGATCCGGTTCCGGATCGGGGATTGTCGCGTCCAAGCGCGCTCCGGCGGGCCCGGGCGCCACAAGGAGGCAGGAGTCGCGGGCGGCGTTGAAAGCCCGAAAACGCCGACTTCGGAGAGTGAGGCCATATGACCAAGGCTGCCAGCGGCGACAGCAAGAGCACCCTCTATTGCTCTTTCTGCGGCAAGAGCCAGCACGAAGTGCGCAAGCTCATCGCCGGACCAACCGTATTCATCTGCGATGAATGCGTCGAACTCTGCATGGATATCATCCGTGAAGAGCACAAGATCGCGTTCGTCAAGTCGAAGGACGGAGTTCCCACCCCGCGTGAAATCCGCGAGGTTCTCGATGACTATGTGATCGGACAGGAGCACGCCAAGAAGGTGCTCTCGGTTGCTGTGCACAACCACTACAAGCGCCTGAACCACGCCCAGAAGAACAACGACGTGGAACTGGCGAAATCAAACATCCTGCTCGTCGGGCCCACCGGCGTGGGCAAGACCCTGCTCGCCCAGACCCTCGCCAGGATCATCGACGTCCCGTTCACTATGGCCGACGCCACGACGTTGACCGAAGCGGGCTATGTCGGCGAGGACGTGGAAAACATCATCCTCAAGCTGCTCCAGGCGGCCGACTACAACGTCGACCGGGCGCAGCGCGGCATCGTCTACATCGACGAAGTCGACAAGATCAGCCGCAAATCCGACAACCCCTCGATCACGCGGGATGTCTCGGGCGAGGGCGTTCAGCAGGCCCTGCTGAAGATCATGGAAGGCACCATCGCCTCTGTGCCTCCCCAGGGCGGCCGCAAGCACCCGCAGCAGGAGTTTCTGCAGGTCGACACGACCAACATGCTGTTCATCTGCGGCGGCGCCTTCGCGGGCCTGGAGAAGATCATCTCCCAGCGCGGCCGTGGCACCTCGATCGGCTTCTCCGCCAAGGTCGCCGATCCCGACGACCGGCGGACCGGTGAGGTCCTGCGCCAGGTCGAGCCGGACGATCTGCAGCGCTTCGGCCTGATCCCCGAGTTCATCGGCCGTCTGCCGGTCATCGCCACCCTGGACGATCTCGACGAGAACGCCCTGGTGAAGATCCTCACCGAGCCGAAGAACGCCCTGGTCAAGCAGTACCAGCGCCTGTTCGAGATGGAGAATGTCGGCCTGTCCTTCACCGAGGACGCGCGCCGCGCGGTCGCCCGCAAGGCTATCGCCCGCAAGACCGGCGCGCGGGGCCTGCGCTCGATCATGGAAGCGATCCTGCTGGAGACCATGTTCGAACTCCCGACCCTCCAGGGAGTCGAGGAGGTCGTGGTGAATGCCGAGGTCGTCGAAGGCCGTGGCCAGCCGCTGATGATCTATTCGGAGAAGAAGGCGCCCGCGGCTTCGGCCTAGTTGCGGGCGCGTCATCCGCGCCTCTAAGGCTGCGGCATGAGCAACCATCTCTTCGAAGCCCTCTTTGCAGCAGCGCCTCCCGACGTCGTTGCCATACGTCATGGCGACGGCGTCCTCACCTACGGCGAGCTCGAGCTCGAGACCGCCCGCTGGGCCCAGGCGCTCGAGGCGCTCAACGTGCAGGTGGGCGACCGTGTCGCCGCGCAGGTGGAGAAATCGCTTGAGGGCCTGATTCTGTATCTCGCCACGGTCCGGATCGGGGCCGTCTACCTGCCCCTCAATCCGGCCTACACCCTGGCCGAGCTGAGCTATTTCATCGGTGACGCCGAGCCGGCCCTGGTGGTCTGCGATCCGGCGCTCGTTCCGCGGGTGGAGGAGATCGCGGGATCGGCAGAGGTGGTGGGACTGGACCGGCAGGGGCGGGGAGAGCTCTACGACCTTGCCCAAACCGATCTGCTCGGTGGTCCGCCGGCTTCCCGCGCGCCGGAGGACCTGGCCGCCATCTGCTACACCTCGGGCACGACCGGTCGCTCGAAGGGCGCGATGCTGACGCACCGGGCGCTCGAGTCGAACGCCTCGACCTTGAAGAACCTTTGGCGGTTCACCGAGGCGGACGTGCTCATCCACGCCCTGCCGACCTATCACGTCCACGGCCTGTTCGTGGCCACGCACACGGCGATGATGGCGGGCGCCTCGATCATCCTGCAGCGGAGCTTCGATCCCTCCGCTGTGATCGCAGCGATGCCGGGCGCCACCGCCCTGATGGGTGTCCCCACGCACTACACGCGGCTGCTCGCGCATCCGGGCCTGACGCGCGAGGCGGCCGGCGGGATGCGGCTGTTCGTCAGCGGTTCGGCGCCCCTTCTGGCCCAGACCCATCACGCCTGGCGTGAGAGTACCGGCCACGCCATCCTCGAGCGCTACGGCATGACCGAGACGGGGATGAACACCTCGAACCCTTATGACGGCGAGCGGCGGGCCGGTACGGTGGGCTTCCCCCTGCCAGACGTGGAATTGCGCGTGGTCAGCGACCGCTCGGGCGAGCCGCTCGCTCCGGGCGAGATCGGCGGGATCGAGGTTCGCGGTCCAAACGTCTGCGCCGGCTACTGGCGCAATGCGGAGAAGACTGGCGAGGCGTTCCGCGATGACGGCTTCTTCGTCACCGGCGATCTTGGGTGCGTCGACGACGACGGCTACGTGACCATCGTCGGGCGCGACAAGGACCTGGTCATCACCGGCGGACTGAACGTCTATCCCAAGGAGGTCGAGACCGAGATCGACGCCATCGATGGGGTCGTCGAGAGTGCGGTCATCGGCATTCCGCACGCCGACTTCGGCGAGGCCGTCACGGCGGTCGTGGCCGTCGGAAACGGCGGGCCAGATTCGCTCACCGAGCGCGCCATCCTCGATCGGCTGACCGATCGGCTCGCACGCTTCAAACAGCCCAAGCGAATCGTGTTCGTCGCCGATCTTCCCCGCAACGCCATGGGAAAGGTGCAGAAGGCGAAACTACGCGAAACCTACGCGGGTCTCTATTCGCCCGCCTCCTGAGGAGCCGCCAATGGATCTGCAGCTGAACGGCAAGCGCGCCCTGATAACCGGGGGCTCCCGCGGAATCGGCAAGGCCATCGCCGCGGCGCTTGCGCGCGAAGGAGTCGATCTCGTCATCGCGGCGCGCACACAAGGACCTTTGGAGACTACGGCCGCCGAGCTCTCGCTGGGCTCAAGTCGCAAAGTCATCCCCATCGCTGTCGACACCGGCGACGACGGCTCGGTGAAGGCCTTGATCGCGTCGACGGTGCAGGCGCTCGGCGGTCTGGATATCCTCGTAAATTGTGCCGCCAGGCCGGCGGGTCAGTCCGCTCCGCCCCGGCTGGCCGACATCACCAACGACGTGTTCTACGACGACGTGAACATCAAGGTGATGGGCTACCTGCGGACGGCGCGCGAAGCCGCGCCGGTGATGATCGCCCAGGGGTGGGGGCGGATCATCAATGTTTCGGGCCTGGGGGCGCGCCAGACCGGCTCTATCGTTGGATCGATGCGCAATGTCGCCGTGGCGGCCCTGACCAAGAACCTGGCGGATGAGTTGGGGCCCAAGGGGATCAACGTAACCGTCGTCCATCCTGGGCTTACACGGACAGAGGCGACCGCCGGAGTGACGCAGCGACTTGCGCAATCCTCTGGCGGATCGCCCGCTGACATTGAGGCGCGCTGGGGATCCAACGTCTCCATCGGCCGGATCATCGATGCGGAAGAGGTGGCCGACGTGGTCGCCTTTCTTGCTTCACCCCGGTCTGTCGCCATCAACGGAGATGGGATCGCCTGCGGCGGCGGGGCGCGCGGGTCGATCCACTACTGAGATCGGGCCGCCCTCACGTCTCGTCGACGACGGTGTTCTCGACCGCACCGAGCCGCTCGATCTCTACCCGGACCCGATCGCCAGCCTTGAGGTACCGCGGCGGCTTCATGGCCATGCCCACGCCACCCGGAGTGCCGGTGTAGATCAGGTCGCCTGGTTCGAGGGTCATGGCCTGGGACAGCCACGCCACCTGGTCCCAGACGTTGAACACCAAATTGCAGGTGTTGGAGTCCTGCCGGATCTCCCCATTGACGAGGCCCCGGATCGAGAGGGCGTGGGGGTCGCCGACCTCGTCTGAGGTGGTGATCCAGGGGCCGAATGGTGCGTGAGTGTCGAAGGACTTACCGATCACCCACTGGCTGGTGCGCAGCTGCCAGTCGCGGACGCTCACGTCATTGCCAGAGCAGAAACCGAATATCGCTTTGGCGGCGTTGTCCCTGGCGACATGGCGCCCGCCCGCGCCGATCACGGCCACCAGTTCCGCCTCGTAATCGAGCTGGGAGGAGACCTTTGGGCGCTGGATGGGGTCGAACGGTCCGTTCGCCGCGCTCGTGGCCTTGCTGAACCAGATCTGGTGTTCCGGCCGGCCGAGATTCGCCTCCTCGACGTGGTCCGCGTAGTTGAGGCCCATGGCCATGATCTTGCCGGGGCGGCGTATCGGGGCCATCAGCCGGACCTCGGACAAAGGCCGGCTCTGGCCGGCGCCTGCGATACGTCGCACCTCCGCCTCGAGCTCGTCCCACCTCCGGATGAGGTCGATCATGTCGACGGCCAGGCGCGGGGCCGCCTGTGACAGGCTGACGATCCGATCGTCCGTGACGATCCCCAACTCCGGTTCCTCGCCGGCGGAGAAGGTGGCGAGCTTCATCAGGTTTCTTCCTTCCGGTTTGCCGGCCATTCCGACCGGGATGGCAGGGAGCAGGCGAAGATGGACCGAGCGCCGCTTCCCTCCGGCGCCGCGCACGGCCTAAGTTGGCGCCACTATAAGACAAGGGAGGCCTCCAATGCTTAGCTGGACTGTGGGCTCGGTGAAGATCACGCGTGTGGTTGAGATCGAGATGCCGATCCCCTACGACGCCGAGCATCCCTTCCTTGCCGAAGCCACGCCCGACGCCCTTCGGCGGATGTCGTGGCTCTATCCTCACTTCGTCGACGAGCAGGATCGCATGCTGCTGTCGATCCACGCCCTTCTCGTGGATGCGCCCGGGGTCCGGCTGGTCGTGGACACCTGCGTCGGCAACGACAAGGCGCGAGGAATTCTCGGCAAGCGGGCTCTGTCGACGCCGTTTCTCGACCATCTGACGGAAGCCGGCTGGAGCCCGGAGAGCGTGGACATGGTCGTGTGCACCCACCTGCATGTCGACCACGTGGGTTGGAACACCCGGCTCGTCGATGGTCGCTGGGTCCCGACCTTTCCCAAGGCTCGGTACCTGATTGGGAAGACCGAACTGGAGCATTGGCAGGGAGAGCATGAGGGCGAGCAACCTGAGATCCTCGCCGATTCGGTCACGCCCATCCTCGAGGCCGGTCTCGCCGAGCTGGTGGAGATGGACCACGTGATATCCAAGGAGATCCGCCTCATCCCGACGCCCGGCCATACGCCAGGGCACGTCAGTGTGCTGATTGAATCGGAGGGGCAGCGCGCCGTGATCACGGGCGACATGACCCACCATCCCTGCCAGATGGGCCATCCTGAGTGGTCGCCGCCGTTCGACACTGATCGCCAGGCGTCGGCCCGGATGCGCCGGCATATGTTTGAACAGTGGGCCGATACGCCGCTCCTGGTAATCGGCACTCATTACGCGGGCCCGACGGCAGGGCGGGTGGTGCGGGAAGGTCAGACGTTCCGCTTCGATACCTGAGAACTTCCCCGCAATCGCGGTTGCATTGAAGCCACACTAAAACAGTGATCTCCCGTCCGTGGGGGACAATGCACAGGTTGCGGCGATTTGGCTTGCCGAGAAAAAATGTCAACAAAGGTAAACCCATAGCCAAGATCCAGTTGTTTAGGATCGGGTTGGGTGAACTTAGGGGCAGTTCTGCTTGTCTTCGCTGGGCTTTCTCTCTGCACCTTCGAGGTCGCGGAATGCGCCCCTGCGCCTTCTACCGAAGGCGTGATCAGCTACCCAGCATCGTTTTTCGCTCCCGAACAGCCGACCACTGCACTCGATATCATCAAGCTCATCCCCGGATTTGTCTTCGATCGGGGAGGGGAAGTGCGCGGCTATGTAGGAGCGGCGCCCAATGTTCTTGTCGACGGCGCCCGACTGGCGTCCAAGGACGACAGTGTTGAGGATCTCCTGAAGCGGATCCCCGCCGACCAGATCGTCCGCGTCGATGTTATTCGCGGTGGCGCGCCGGGCGTCGACATGCAGGACAAGACTGTCATCGCCAACCTGGTGCGGCGCAAGCAAACCGGCCTCGCCGGCACCCTCACCGCCTCGGTTATGCGGGATGCGCAAGGGAAGCTCGAGGGCCTGGGACGCGCCGAATGGCGGTGGAGTAGCGCCGGCTGGTTCGTCGAAGGGTCCGCGCAGATCGGCGGCAGTTTCGACGACACTGGCGGCGTCGGGCCCAAGATCCGCGTGGACGGATCAGGGCGGTTGATCGTGAACGGTTCAGAGAGCCAGTTCGGCGTGCAGGACGACAACCGGATCACCGCCGCCGCCGAGCACGACCTTGGCGGAGGCAAGATCCGGCTTTCCGCCTCGTTCACCGATCAGCCCTACGGCGCCATTTCCACGGACACCTTGGTTCAGCCGTCCGGTGGCGATCTCGACAACTACCACCAGACCGAGAAGACCGGCGAGCTGAGCGCGAGGTACGAGCGCCAATTCAACCCGCGCATCGATCTAGAGGTGGTCGGCATAGGTCGGCTTGGGTGGGACGGCTTGCACGACCACTACACCGAGGAGCCACAAGTGGCGGCGGTGACCGGAGACGACACATCGGACATCTTCGATCTAAGCGATCGCCGAGGTGAGACGATACTCAGCTCTCGCCTGAGCGTCGCACTGAACAAAACCCTTGCGCTCAATACAGGCGTTGAAGGCGATTATAACTGGCTTACCTCGCACACGACCTTCATCGAGAATGGATCTCCAATCAGCCTTCCGGCCGCCGACGAATTCGTCGCCGAAAAGCGCGGCGAAGCCTTCGCCCTTGCCGAATGGCGCCCCCGACCGGCGGTCGATCTTGAAGCGGGGATGCACCTCGAGGGGTCGCAGCTCACATCCACCGGTGACAGCTCCAGCAGCCAGGCTTTCATCTACCCGAAGCCGCGCGCCCTCCTCACCCTCTCGCCCAATCCCACCGATCAGATCCGGCTTCGAGTGGAGCGCGAGGTCGGACAGCTCGATTTCAATGACTTCATTGCAAGTCCCCTGAACATTGAATCGGGCGAGGTGCGCGCCGGAAATACCCGGCTCACCCCTGAGTCCGACTGGGTGTTCGAAGCAGCGGCGGAGCGGCGGTTCTGGAAGTCCGGCGACGTGACTGTGACCGTCCGCCATTTCAAGCTTTATGACGTCATCGATCGCGTCCCGGTGTACGATCCCTCGGGCACATTTGATGCGCCAGGCAACATCGGCGGCGGTCGCAAAGACGAAGTTGCGCTCGATCTTACTCTCCCGTTGGACCGGATCGGCCTCACGGGCGGGTTGATCAGCGGACAGTCCACCTGGCGGTGGTCTCGGGTGATCGATCCCACCACGGGCGTTGCCCGCTCGATCTCCGGCTTGCCTTCGGACACCTGGGAACTTCACTTCAGCGAAAGCCTTCCCCATCGGCACACGACATTCGGTGTCGATGTCGTCGGAGAATACAGCACCATCAACTATCGGTTCGATGAAATCGATATAGACAAACTGCGCCCAAATGTGACGTTCTTTTGCGAGTATAAACCGAAATCGGACATCGCTATTCGCGTCGAAGCGCGGGACCTGTTCGACAGAGATTATTTCCATACGCGCCTGGTCTACTATGGTCCCCGGTTTGATTCCGCGCTGGCGTTCATCGAACAGCGCGATATCCTGACGGGACGCTTTCTCTATCTGCGCGTGATCAAGAGCTTCGGCTGAGCGAAGCATGGTTGGGTTTCGGAAGGCCCGGGTGGCGGCTCATACTAAAGCACTTGCTTAAGTGATTTGATCGGGCCATAGTTAGGCAAATGCTTAACCAATATGAGCCTCTCGATCGCGTGTTCCATGCCCTGGCCGACCCTACGCGTCTGGTCATGGTCGAACGTCTGAGCCGAGGATCCATGAGCGTCAGCGAATTGGCGCGGCCTCTGCCCATGTCGCTTCCCGCGGTCATGCAGCACCTCCAGGTTCTCGAGGCCGCGGGCCTTGTCCGGTCGGCGAAGGTCGGCCGGACCCGGAGCTGCGAGCTCGATCTGGCGGCGCTCAGCCAGGCCAATCGTTGGATCGAGGCGCGCCGCCGGGAGTGGGAGTCCAGGCTCGTTCGGCTCGGCGACTATCTCGAAACGCTGAAGGGAGAAGACGACGATGACCACTCAGGGTGATGCAGCCACGGAGTCGCAAGCGGGCGTGAGGATCGCCCGCACCTTCGCGTTTTCCCGGTCGATGGTTTTCGCGGCCTGGAGTTCGGCAGAGCACATCAGCCGCTGGTTCTGCCCGAATGGGTTCACGGTTCCCCACGCGAAGGTCGAGATGCGGGTTGGCGGCCCGTTCGAGTTTTGCATGCGCGCGCCAGACGGGACCGAACACTGGTCGCGCGGGCGCTTTGTCGCGGTCGAACCCAACGAACGCCTCGTTATCGAAATGGACGTGCAGGGACCTGGCGGCGCTGTCGCTATGACCGCTCTGACCACGGCCACCTTTGAGCCCGCGCCGGGAGGAACCCGTCTAACGGTCGAGCAGACCTATCAGGTTCGTGACCCGTCGGTGGCCCGGCAGATGATCGAGGGAGCTCCGCAAGGTTGGGCTCAGACGCTCGATCGCCTTGGCGCCGCCCTGGCAGAGGAGGAGCGGGCCCGCCCAGCTGTCCGCAACGTCGTCCACGACAGCTTCACGCTGGAGCGCACCTATCCTGCGCATCGCGCACGGGTCTGGGCTGCGCTGACTACAGCCGAAGGAAAATCGAAATGGTTCGTGGGCCCGCCCGGTCAGTGGAGCTTGGTCGAACGGTCGATGGATATCCGGGCCGGTGGTCGCGAACGGGTTGTCGGGAAGGCCGAAACGGGACGTCTCACCACGTTCGAGGCCACTTATCTCGACGTCGAGGAGCGCGAGCGGCTCGTCTACGCGTACCAGATGTGGCTGGATGACCGGAAAATCTCGGTGTCCCTTACGACCATGGAGCTTTCGGAAACGGGTGAGGGGACGCACCTGAAGATTACGGAGCAGGGAGCCTTCCTCGACGGATACGACGATGCGGGGTCTCGCGAGGCCGGAACTGGGGATCTGCTGGACAGGATTGGGAAGTCCCTCGAGGCCTGATCGTCGGCGTCGGGATGTGTTTCGGCATATCCCGCCTGCGCCACGCCAGACGACATTTACGTATACGTCAGCCGTTGAACCTGCTCCCAAATTGGCCGAGAGACCATTGGCCAGTTAGGAGGATCATATGGACGACGCCGGAGCCCTGACCACGAGAGCCGCGGACGCAAAGACTGAGCACTTCGACGTGCTGATCGTGGGGGCTGGCATTTCCGGGGTAGGGGGCGCCTGGCACCTCGCGCACCAGCGGCCAGGGACAAGCTTCGTGGTGCTCGAGTCGAAGGAGAGCTTCGGGGGTACCTGGCACACGCACCGCTATCCAGGCATCCGGTCCGACAGCGACCTCTACACCTTCGGTTATCGGTTCAAGCCCTGGGTCGGCACGCCGATCGCCACTGGGGCGGAGATCCTCAAGTACATGCACGAGGTGATCGAAGAGAACGATCTTGGCCGCCATATCCGGTATGGGCACCGGATCGTCTCGGCCTCATGGTCAAGTGAAGACAAGGTGTGGCTTATCGAGGCGCGCAAGTCCGAGACCGGCGAGGCCGTCTTTTTCACCGCCGGCTTCCTGTGGATGTGCCAGGGCTACTACCGGCATGACCAGGGCTACACCCCGGACTGGCCCGGGATGTCCGACTTCAAAGGCCAGATCGTCCATCCGCAAACCTGGCCCAAGGACCTCGACTACAAGGACAAGCGGGTGATCGTCATCGGATCGGGCGCCACCGCGGCGACTCTGGTCCCGAACATCGCCGACACGACCGCTCACGTGACCGTGCTGCAGCGCTCACCGACCTATTTTGTCCCCGGTCGCAACGCCAACGAGCTGGCCGACACCCTGCGCGAACTCAACGTCGACGAGACGTGGATCCACGAGATCGTGCGCCGGAAGATCCTGCACGATCAGGCCGCCTTCACGCAGCGGTGCATCGAGGAACCGGAAACGGTGACCGCCGAACTTCTGGGCGGCGTGCGCGCCTTTCTTGGGCCCGACTACGACATCGATACCCACTTCAAGCCGCGCTATCGCCCCTGGCGCCAGCGCATAGCGTTCGTGCCCGAAGGCGACATCTTCCAGCGGATTGCGGCCGGCAAGGCGTCGGTCGTGACCGATGAGATCGATCGGTTCACCGAAAAGGGCATCCTCCTCAAGTCCGGCGAGACTCTGGAAGCGGACATCATTGTCACGGCGACCGGCTTCGATCTGTCCGTCCTGGGCGACATCGACTTCACCATTGACGGCAAGCCCTTGGATTTCTCCAAGACCGTCACCTACCGCGGCATGATGTTCACCGGCGTGCCAAACATGGTCTGGGTGTTCGGCTATTTCCGCGCAAGCTGGACCCTGAGGGCTGATCTGATTGGGGACTTCATGGCCCGCCTGCTTGCGCACATGCAGGAGAAGAGCGCCAATCAGGTCGAAGTGCAGTTGAGGTCAGAAGACCACAACATGCCCCTGATGGAGTGGATCGACCCCGAGAACTTCAATCCAGGTTATCTGATGAGGGGCATGCATCTGCTGCCGCGCCGTGGCGACAAAGCGGAATGGCAGCACACCCAGGACTACTGGGCCGAAAAGGATCTCTTCCCGAAGATCGACCTGGACGGACCGGAATTCGTCTATCGCTAGCGAGGGCAGGCGCCACCTTTTCTTGGGCGGCGCCTACTCACGCACTCGCGGCAGCGACAGTCCAAGGGTGGGGCGGTCCGCGAGAAGGTCGCGCCGGAAGCGGAACAGTTCCGCCGGCCTGCCGCCGGCGCCCAGCTCTGTCCGCCCCAAGCCTTCCACAAGTCCCGTGCGCTCGACCACCCGGCGGAAATTCTGCTTGTGCAGGGGCACGCCTGCGATCGCCTCCACCGCCCTCTGCAGGGCCGAGAGGGTGAAGCAGTCGCCCATGAGCTCGAAAATGATCGGGCGATACTTCAGCTTCCCTCGCAACCTGCCCAGTCCGGTTGCGAGGATTCTGCGGTGGTCGGAGATCATCGGCGCACCCAGGCGGGGATCGATTGTGTCGATCGCAGCGCCTGAGCCGCCATCGGTCATTCGCCGGTCCCGCGCCGCCTCCGGCGCAAGCCCGGCCTCGTAGAGAAGCTCATAGCGGTCGAGGACGCGTTCCTCGTTCCAGTCCGCGCCATCCGTGGCGAACAGGGTCCGGACGCGCGCGCCCCTCGACCCGGATCGGTTCGCCCACCGCTCAAGGGCCGGCACGATCGCTTCGTCGATCACCTCGGGGCGTCCGGCGCGCCAGTCCTCCCAGGGAAAGAATCGGGTCCAGGGCGACCAGGCGGTGTCCGGGGCGTGCGTGTCCACCGCCGCCGGCGCGAGGGCTAGGTAACCCACCGAGATCACCCGCGCGGCGCCGGCGCCGACGTCGGCGAGGGGAGCGTCCCGCCCTTCATCACCGAATGTGTAGAGCTGTTCGACATAGCCCAGATCGAACCGTGTCTGGCTGGTGACGAACCCGCGCAGCGCCAGTTCAAATGTGCGCTGGCCCTCGGGATCGAACGGCCCGAAGGGAAGGCCCTCGACGGTCGAGCCAGCGGCGATGTCTGGCCGGCGCGGGCGAACCGTCAGTACGCGCGCCTCACCGTCGCGAAGCGCGACGATGACCGCCGATAGACCAATGACGACTGCGGGGCTTGGCATGTTTCCGAGGCTTGACGAGCCTGGACACTTACTCGGTCTCGAACGCCGCTGCGACCTTGGCGAACCCTGCGGCTTCGGAGAGCGTGTGGTGACGGTGGAGGTAGCGCTCCTGCGCCGTCGCCGGGGGCTGGGTCTCAATCCGAAGGATGTAGCCGGGTGGCGGGCGCCCGAACAGACGCAGGGCCTCGGCGGACTCGAAGCCGGCAAGCTGGGTCGCCTCGAAGAAGGCGCAGGCCCGGTCGGCGGTCTTGATCAAGGTCTTCACCTTGACGGGCATGCGCGCGGGCAGACCGAACCGGATGTGGATGGCGGCGGAAAGGCGATCCTCGAACGCCTGGTAGTCGAGCCCGAGTGCGGCCTTGAAGGGCGAGATCATGTCGCCGATCACATATTCGGCGGCGTCGTGGAGCAAGGCGGCCAGCCTCCACCGCGCCTCGATCGCCGGCTCGATGTGGGCCACGATCTCCTCCACGACCAGGGAATGCTGGGCGACGCTCATCGGGTGCTCCCCGACCGTCTGACCGTTCCATCGCGCGACCCGGGCGAGGCCGTGGGCGATGTCTTCGATCTCGATGTCCATCGGCGAAGGGTCGAGGAGGTCGAGCCGGCGGCCGGACAGCATTCTTTGCCAGGCTCTGGGGGACTCCGGCTTTCGGCTTGTCATGCTTGCTCGACCTCTTGTCCCGGTTCAGCGCTCCAACGGCGCCGCTCAGGACTTGGCGTTGCGGATGATCTCGTGGTGCCGAATGACCTCGGTGACCAGGAAGTTCAGGAACTTCTCGGCAAATTCTGGCGCCAGGTCGGCGCTCACCGCCAGGGCACGGAGACGGGCGATCTGCTGGGCCTCGCGAACTGGATCCGCAGGCGGCAGATCGACGCGCGCCTTCAGCTCGCCGACCTTGCGCGTGCACTTGAAGCGCTCGGCGAGCAGGTGGATGAGCGCAGCGTCAATGTTGTCGATGGAATGCCGCAGCTCGAGAAGCTCCGGCGGGATCTCCGGTTGGGTCATCTGGGTGAGGGCCATTGGGCGACCGTCAATCACCTGTCGGCGTTGGTCAAGCACCCGTCGCCGGCGCTGCGCGTCGGTGGAAGGCGGTGACGGTTCCCAGGGGGGCGCCAAGCAGGCACATCTTCACCGACTTCAGGACGGTGTCGCCTCTGACAAGCCCCATCCGCACGGCGAAACGAGGCTTGGCGAGACCTCGCGCTGCGCCAAGGGGGCGCCGAAAGGCGAAGATCAGCTCCCCGCTCTGTTCGTGCGCCATTATGCCCGAGCCCATCGAGGCTTCGGCGAGCACATAACGACCGGCGCCCGCAGGTGTGATCATCCACTGAAAGGCTTCGACCTCGCCGGTGTCATAGGCGTAGGTCTCATCCAGCTTGATCGCCCCGTAGGATCCATCTTGGTAGCCACGGGTCTCGACCTGGAAACGCCGCGTGATGCGAAAGAAAGGATCTCGTAGAACGCCGCCGCCGATGGTTTGGCCGATGAAAAAGGTCTCGGGCTGGAACATCAAATTCTTGAAGACTTGGGGGGTCGCGATCATCGTGCCCCTCTGGATGGCTCTGTTTTCGACACCAATATCGTGTAGAACCTGAGAGCTTCGTCGGACACGCAGCGGATTGTCGCGGTTAGACTGGGGATACGGGAGGTTACAGGCGATGGATGCAGCCCTTATGGAGCGCGCGCAGCTTATTGCCGCGCGTCTAAAGGAGCGGCGTGAAACAGTGGCCGTCGCTGAATCTTCCGCGGGCGGCCTGATCAGCGCCGCGCTCCTGGGCGTTCCGGGCGCCAGCGCCTATTTCGTTGGCGGCTCGGTGGTCTACACGGGGAAGGCGCGAATCAGCCTGCTCGGTCTTACCCGTGAGGCTGTGGCTGGGGTGCGTTCGTCGAGCGAACCGTACGCTCTGATCCTCGCCCGCACCGTGAAGGAGAATCTCGGAGCGTCCTGGGGCCTGGCCGAGACTGGCGCCGCTGGTCCCTCAGGCAACGGCTACGGCGACCCGGCGGGTCACACGTGCCTGGCTGTCGCCGGTCTCACAGACACTGCGACGACCCTGAGGACGGGGGTCCCGGACCGCCAATCCAACATGACGGCGTTCGCGGCGGCGGCCCTCGATCTGCTCCTTCTCGCCCTCGTTGAGCCTTAGGTCGCAATCAAAAGGGGTTGATCGGCAGCCGGATAAGGGTACGGGGCGCGGATGATTTCTTCACAGACGGCCGCGCGGTTCCGCCGGTACATCCTGACTGGCGCCAGCGCGGCGGTCGTCGACGTGACGATTTTCAATATCCTCCACGCTGGGGGAGCGGGTCTCTCCGTCGTCGCCGCGGCCTCGTGCAGCTTCTGCGTCGCGGCGATCGTGAACTACACGCTCAGCTCGATTTTCGTGTTTGGCCACGCTTTGAGCGTGAGGCAATTGGCCAGGTTCTTCGTCATCGCCGTGGTGGGGATGACCGTGAATGTCGGGGTGACAGGTGTCGCTGACGCCCTTGCGCCTTTTCCAGCCATGGTCGCCTGGGGTGCGGGCGTCGCCGGGCTTCCGCCCAGCCTCCTTGAGCCCTACGCGCCGGACCTCGGCAAGATCTGCGGGATCGGCGTGGCCTTCCTGTTCAACTTCTACATGAACAACACGGTCGTGTTTCGCGAACGCCCCGAACCCGTCAGGGCCCGCTCGGGCGTGGCCTGAAAATGGCCGCTTCTGATCCTTCAGCGGGCCTCTACTGCCGCCAGCCCCAGGTCGGATAGCGCCCCGCATCCACCGAGATCGTCGCTGATGAGTGCTCGCCTATCGGAACGCAGGCTGTCCCGCCCGCCTCGCGGTAGCCGTGGTTGCCTACACCGGCAAAGACCTCGCCATGCACGTTCTTGTCCGGCGTGCCGTCTTCCTTGGGCGGGACCCCGCAGCCATTGACTGGTCCCCGAACGATATCCGTCCCATTGAAGAAAGGCCGCTGACCGAGCGACTGGGGCGGCCCTGGTTGTGGTGTGGGTGCGCCGCCGAGGGGCGCGTCGGACGCCGTCGAAATCGCTTCCTGGGCGAACGCCGGGGAGGCGAGGAGCGCAACGGCAAGGGCGCTACACACGAGCTGTGATCTGACGCGGATCATCACGATCCTCCTTGCCCGACCAGTGATATAGGAAGGCTGCGGCGGAGCCAAACCGTCGCGCTTCCAATGAGCCGACGGTGACCTCCGTGTCCAGCTTAGACTTGGCGCCTGACGCAGCGTCACCAAGCCGCGCCCGAGCGGCCATCGCTCCCCTTTACCGTATTGAAGAGCACGCCGCTTTGACGCCCCTGGCGAAGACGGCGAGGCTCTCGCCGGCCGAACGCGCACGCGTTGTGGCTCGCGCGCGCGGTTTGCTCGCCGAGCTGCGCGCCCCCGGCAGGGCCGGATGGGTGGATCGGTTTCTTGCCGAGTACAGCCTCTCCAGCGAGGAAGGGGCGGCCTTGCTGGGCCTGGCCGAAGCCTATCTCCGGGTGCCTGATCCGGGCACGGCCGACGCCCTCATCCGCGACAAGCTTGGTCGCGGGGACTGGCGCGGACACCTTTCCGACGCGGAAGGCGTGCTGGTGAAGAGCGCGACTCTCGGCCTCATACTCGCCCAGAGCCTCACGGAATCTGGAGGCGGCGTCCTAAAGGGCCTCATGACCCGCATGGGCGAGCCTGCGATCCGCGCGGCTGTCGGCGTGGCGATGCAGCGCATGGGCGAGGAATTCGTCCTGGGTCGCGACATTGCGGAGGCATTGAAGCGCGCCGATCGAGGGGCAAACCGGGCCTTTCGCTATTCCTTCGACATGCTTGGCGAGGGCGCCCGGACCGCGCCCGACGCCGAGGCCTACCTCGAGGCCTATTCCCGAGCGATCGAAGCTGTGGGACGGGCGACGCCAGCGGGCGTCGACATCCACGCGGCCGATAGTGTGTCGGTGAAGCTCTCCGCCCTGCACCCCAGGTACGAGCCGTTTCAATCGGGCCGCGCGGTCCCCGAACTGACCGACCGCCTGGTGGAACTGGGACGTATCGCCAAGCGTGAAGGCGTGGGGCTGACGGTGGACGCCGAGGAGTCGGAGCGCCTGGAGATGTCGCTCTCGATCATCGAGCGGGCGGCGCGCGATCCTGCGCTCGCGGGGTGGGACGGCCTCGGTCTCGCCGTACAGGCCTATCAGCGCCGCGCGCCAGCCGTGATCAGTTGGGCTGGAGAGCTGGCGGCCGCGACCGGCCGTCAGCTCATGGTTCGCCTGGTGAAGGGCGCCTACTGGGACAGCGAGATCAAGCGCGCCCAGGAAAGGGGCCTGGCCGACTATCCCGTCTTCACGCGCAAAACCAACACTGACGTTTCCTACCTCGCGAGCGCCCGTGCTCTTCTGGGGGCGCGCAGTCTCTATCCGGCCTTCGCCACGCACAATGCGCTCACCGTAGCCACGGTTCTCGAATGGGCCGGGGGGCGGACCGACTTCGAGTTCCAACGACTGCATGGAATGGGCGAGGGGCTCTACGAAGACCTGATGTCCAGCCGCCGCCTGGCGGTGCGCGTGTACGCCCCGGTGGGGGGGTATCGCGACCTTCTCGCCTATCTGGTCCGCCGGCTGCTGGAGAACGGCGCCAACACCAGCTTCGTCCACCAGATCGCCGACCGGGACGTGAGCGACGAGGAATTGCTCGCCGATCCCGTCGAGGCCACCCTTGCCGCAGGTCTCAGCCCGCACCCAGCGATTGTCCGCCCCAGCGAGATATATGGCCCGACACGGCGCAACAGCGCCGGTCTGGACCTTTCGGATGACGCGGTCGTCGCCGCTTTGTTGGAGAAGATGGGCGCCCCTCTCGCCGCGCCGCAGCAGGCTGGTCCAATGGTCGGCGCCTCGTCAGGCGCGGGCCCCTCGAGGGCCGTGGGGAACCCTGCAGGGGGGGCGTCGCCCGGACGAGTGACGGAGGCGACCCCCGATGAGGTCTCCCAGGCCATCGGGGCGGCCGCGCGCGCTCAGTTCGATTGGGATCTGGTGGGCGTTGGGGCGCGCGCCGCCGTTCTGGAACGGCTGGGTGATCTCATCGAACGGGACCGTGCGGCTCTCATGGCCCTGCTCGTCGCCGAGGGCGGCAAGAGCCTGTCGGACGCCCTGGGCGAGGTGCGAGAGGCGGTGGACTATTGCCGCTACTACGCTCGGGAGGCTCGTCGCGTCGACCTGCCGTTACGGCTCCCAGGTCCCACCGGAGAACTCAATGAGCTCTCCTTGCGTGGCCGGGGAGTTTTCGCCTGCGTCAGTCCATGGAATTTCCCGCTGGCGATATTCCTCGGACAGATCACTGCGGCGCTCGTCATGGGCAATGCCGTCGTGGCCAAGCCCGCGCCCCAGACGCCCCTGATCGCCGCCGCTGCTGTCCGGCTCGCCTGGGAGGCCGGGGTCCCGCCGGACGTGCTGGCGTTTCTGCCGGGAGGCCCCGACGTCGGCTCCGCCCTGATCGCCGACCCGCGGGTTGGCGGCGTCGCGTTCACCGGATCCACAGCGACCGCAAGGCGGATCGCCCGCGCCCTGCTGGAGGATGAGAGCCGGCCGATTGTGCCGCTGATCGCCGAGACCGGCGGCGTCAACGCCATGCTGGTGGACTCCACCGCCTTGCCCGAGCAGGTGGTGGTCGATGTCGTCACCTCCGCCTTCCTCAGCGCTGGCCAGCGGTGTTCGGCGCTGCGGCTGCTTTGCCTTCACGAGGACATCGCGCCCAACGTGATCGAGATGCTCAAGGGCGCTATGGCCGAACTCGTGGTCGGCGATCCGATGGACCCCTCGGTCGATGTGGGCCCGGTGATCGACCATAGCGCGAAGGTGGCTCTGGAGGCGCACCTGGCTCTGTGGCGCGACCGCCTGATCTTTCAGACACCGCTTCCTGCAGGCCTCTCTGGCCACTTCGTCGCCCCAAGCCTTATCCGACTGGACCGCGTCGAGCAGCTCGACCGTGAGGTGTTCGGCCCGATCCTGCATGTGGCGACCTGGAAGTCAGGGAAGATGGATGAGATCCTCACGCGCATCACCGCCAACGGGTATGGCCTCACCATGGGCGTGCACAGCCGGATCGCCGCGGCGGCGGACGCCGTGCGGGCGCACGCGCACGTGGGTAACCTTTACGTCAATCGTTCGATGATCGGCGCGGTGGTGGGTGTCCAGCCGTTTGGGGGCGAGGGCCTGTCGGGCACCGGTCCCAAGGCCGGCGGCCCGCACTATCTGCCGCGATTCGCCGTCGAGCGGACCTTTACCGTCGACACGACCTCCGCGGGCGGTAACGCCAGCCTGCTGAGCCTCGAGAGCTGAGCAGGCGGTCATGCCGCGCGGGCGCGACCCCGCCGAAGGAAGAAGAAGGCCAGCAGGGCGATCGCCAGGACTCCCATGCTGGCCGCAAATTGAGCGAAGGATGAGGGGATAAAGGCCATGGCCGCGAGGATCCCCACGATGGCGGCGACGGCGACATAGCTCGCCCACGGGAACAGCCACATCTTCACGACGAGCCGCGCCGGCTCGTCGCGCTCGAGCCGCCGGCGAAGGGCGATCTGAGCCAGCGCCACGATAAGATAGACGATCAGCATCAGAGCGCCGGAGGTGTCGACGAGGAAGGTGAATACCTTGTCCGGCGACTGAGCCGCGGCGGCCATGGCGGCCACAGCGAACGCCATGATCACCAGGATCGACCGAACCGGGACCTTGCGCCGGTTGAGCGCCACCACCGCCGCCGGGGCGTCGCCGTGGGCGGCCAGGATAAACAGCACTCGCGAGCACACGTACAGCCCAGAGTTCAGGCACGACAGCACCGCCGTCAGCACGATGGCGTTCATGATCGTAGATGCGCCCGGAATCCCCAGCCGTTCCAGCATGATGGCGAAGGGCGAGTCACCCGAATGGATCGTCGTCCAGGGAACGATGGTGACGATGAGGAACAGTGAGAGGACGTAGAAGAGCAGGATGCGGGCGACGACCTGGCTCGTCATCCGTGCAACGGCGCGGCCCGGTTCCACCGATTCCGCCGCCGCGACGGTGGCGATTTCGGCGCCTGTAAGGGCGAAGACGACGCTGGTCACACCGCCAAGGACGGAGAAGGGTCCGAAAGGCGCAAAGCCGCCGTGGGTTGTGAGGTTGGCAAAGCGTCCCGCAGGGGATGGGGAGTGCAGAGCCAGGGCGACCGCGCCGATGGCGATGAAAAGCACGATCGCCACGACCTTGATCGAGGCGAACCAGAACTCGAACTCGCCGTAGGAGCGGGTGGACCACAGGTTTGTGGCGGTCATGGCGGCCAGGAGGATCACCCCCCAGGTCCAGATCGGCAGATCGATCCAGGCGTGCAGCAGCTTGGCGCCCGCGAGCGCCTCGATGGCCACCACGCACACCCAGAAATACCAGTACAGCCAGCCGGCGGCGAAGCCGGCCCAGTTCCCCAAACCCCGCCGCGCGAACTCGGTGAACGCGCCCGTGTTGGGGTAGGCCGCGGCCATCTCGCCAAGCATCCGCATGACGAGGAGCACGACGAAGCCTGCGAGGAGATAGCTCACGACCACGCCCGGCCCGATCGTGGCGATGCCGGCGCTGGAGCCCACGAACAGGCCTGCGCCAATGATCCCCCCGATGGAGATCATGGTGACGTGGCGCTGCCGAAGGTCCTTCGAGAGCTCTTGTGCTCCCGTTTTTCTCTCAGACTCGGCAGCGACGCTCGTCAATGAAGGCTCGCCAGATAAGCGATGAGGTCCGTCCGTTCCTTGGTGTCGGGCACGCTCATGGGCATGGCCGTGCCCGGAACGGCCTCTGCCGGATTGTTCAGGAACCGGTCCAGGTTCGCCGGTGTCCAGCTCAGGCCGGACGCCTTCAGGGCCGGGGTATAGGCGAAGTTCGGGACGCTCGCCGCCTTGCGGCCGGCGACGCCGATCAGGCTCGGTCCCTGGCCGCCGACACCGCCTTCGCCGTGGCAGAAGCTGCAGCGGGTCTCATAAACCTGCTGACCGGCGGCGGGGTCGGTCGTATCGGCGCTCCAGCCCAGCACCGGAGCGGCCAAGGCGAGGACGCCTGCCAGGAAAGCCGCTCTCACTTTGCCTCCTTGGTCGGGACGATGCGCCAGATCACACCCCCGCCGTCGTCGGAGACGAGCAGGGCGCCGTCATGAGCGACGGCCACACCGACCGGCCGTCCCCACACGCTTCTGTTGTCGACGACGAACCCCGTCAGGAAATCCTCGTAGGTCCCATCTGGGACGCCGTTCTTGAGCTTCATGCGCACGAGCTTGTAGCCCGTTCGGTCGGCGCGGTTCCATGAGCCGTGCAGCGTCACGAAGGCGTCGCCGTCATACTGGGCCGGAAACGCCGCAGCGCCGCGCCGGGCGGAGTAGAAGGCGATGCCAAGCGGGGCGGAATGGGCCTGGACCAGGACATCGGGCACGATGGCCTTTCCGGCCAGATCCGGGCGGTCGCTCTTGGGCCGCTTGTCCTCATGATCGCCGATGTACCACCAGGGCCACCCATAGTAGCCGCCCGCCTTGACCCGCGTGGCGTAGTCGAACGGCAGGTTGTCGCCCAGGCTGTCACGCTCGTTGACGACGCACCATGGGGTTCCCGTGCGGGGCTCGACGCGAACGCTGACGCAATTGCGCAGGCCCGTTGCGTAGATCGCAAAATTCTTCCCATCTGGATCAAAGCGTAGGAGGTCGGCCCGGTTCTCTTCCTGGCCCCAGGTCGCGCCGAGCGTGTGGTGTTCGGCGTCGTAGGCTTTCGCCGCCTCGAGTGTCTTGCCGGGCATCTCCTCGGCCACGTTCGAACCGGATCCGACCGAGACGAACATGGTGCGGCCGTCCTTGGAGAAGTCGACGTCACGGGTCACATGGCCGCCGCCGGGCGGCGAGAGCTTCGCGACCACGACCTCGGGCTCCGCGCGAGCCTTGAGGTCGCCGTTTTGATACGGGTAGCGCACGACGCGGTTGTTTTCGGCGACGTACACCCACTGGGGGTTCGGTCCATCGGGATAGAAGGCGATCCCGAACGGCAGAACGAGTCCGCTGGCGAACACGGACTGTTCGCTGGGCTTGCTCGCGGCGTCTGCGGCCCGAAGGACCGTGACGCTTCCCGAATAGGTCTGGGCGACGAAGATGTCGCCGTTGGGCGCAACGCGAAGCTGGCGCGCGCCCTTCACCTGCGCGAATGGCTCGACGGTGAAGCCAGTGGGGACGGAGAGGTGCGCGCCCTCAGGGCGGGCGACAACGGCGGCGGGCAACGCAGTTGGTGTCGACCGCGTCGGTTCTTCGGCGGCCGTGAGGTGGCGCACCACACCCGGCGCGTCCTGCTGCCAGTCGCCCATGGCCGCCTGCCCGGTGCGGACTTGTTGGGCATGAGCGGCCATTCCCACACTCGCCAGGGCCGCCGTTGACACCCCGATCCACCCAAGCCTGACACCCATATGCGATCCTCCGCCTTGATCTGCCAGCGCTTCTAGACGAGCTTCCCAGCCCACGCCACCATGGCGGAATCGACGTAGCCGCGGGGCCGGCGTTGTTCACCGGAGGGCCTCGCTTGGCCAAACACGAAGTCGGCGCGCGCCCGCACGAGGACGCGCCCACAGGTCGCTACGCCTACATCGTCGTCGGAACGCTTGCCGTCGCCTACACCTGCAACTTCCTTGACCGGCAGTTCCTGTCGGTTCTCGCCGAGCCCGTGAAGCGGGACCTGCATCTTACCGACACGCAGCTCGGGCTGCTGACCGGATTGATGTTCGCCCTGTTCTATACCGCCTTCGGAATTCCCGTGGCCGCGCTGGCGGATCGGTCTCACCGAGTACGGATCATCGCCGTGGCCTGCTCCCTCTGGAGTCTGTTTACGGCTGCATGCGGGTTTGCTGGCGGCTTCGCGACCCTGGCTGCGGCCAGGATCGGTGTGGGCGTGGGCGAGGCCGGGGGGTCGCCACCCTCCTACTCGATCATTTCCGACTATTTCCCGCCGCACCGCCGCGGCCGGGCCCTGGCGCTCTATTCCCTGGGCGTCCCGTTCGGGACCCTGTTCGGGGCCGCGAGCGGCGGCTGGATTGCGGCCCACTTCGGCTGGCGGACCGCGTTCAAGACGCTGGGCGCGTTCGGTCTCCTGTTGGCCCCGCTCCTCCTCGCGGTCGTGCGTGAACCCCGCCGTGGGCGACTCGACCCGCCCGGCTCTGTGAGCGCTCGTCGGGCCAGCGTCGCCTCCGCCATCCTGGCCTTCGTTCGCAAGCCGGCTCTGGGATTCACCGCCCTGTCGGCAGGCCTCACCGCCTTCATCGGCTACGCCCTGCTGAACTGGACCCCGGCTTTTCTGATGCGCGAGAAGGGCATGACCCTGATCGAGATTGCGGTCTGGTACAGCACCGTCAGCGGGCTCACGACCGTTGCGGGAACCTGGATTTCCGGCTGGCTGGTGGACCGGCTGGGCGCCGCGCGGCCTGCGGCCTACGCCCTCGTTCCTGGCATTTGCATCCTGCTGGCCTGGCCGTTCCTTCCGGCGATGACTGCGGCGCGGGGATGGCAAACGGCGCTCGCCTTCGTGATCGGGCCATCCGTATTGGTGGTCACCTATCTTCCGGCGGCGCTTGCCGTCATCCAGAACGGCGTCGAGCCGGCTCAACGCGCGGTGGCGGGCTCGCTCCTCCTGTTTGTCCTCAACCTGATCGGGCTGGGCGGCGGACCGCTGTTCGTGGGAATGATGAGCGATCATCTGAAGGCGCAATTCGGGGCGCATGCCCTGACGCACGCCCTGCTATGGCTGAGCCCGGTCTATATCCTGGCCTTCCTCTGCCAGCTCGCGGCGGCCTGGTTCCTAGAACGAGATCACGTCGCGCAACGGGCGCTGACCCTCGAACCGGCGGAATGAGAGAAGGCCGATTGGCCGTCCTTTCAACCCCAGATCTCTTTGGCGTAGGCGACGAAGTTCAAGCCCAGGATCTTGTCGATCCGCCTCTTGGAGTAGCCGCGGGCCTTCAGCAGGCGGGCCAGTTTGTGGAACTGGTCGGGACCGCGCAGGTCCACGACGAACGGATAGGTGTCCGCGCGCTCGCCGGTCGCGCCAATACCGGCGGCGGCGCGGCCGGCGATCTCCGCTGCGAGCTTGGTGCGATAGGCGCCGAGGTCGTCGATTGCCGACACCTCGCCGTCGGTGCCGATCCCGACATGGTCCTCGCCGCAAACGTTCACGGCGTGATCGATATGGGCGACCACGTCCTCAGCGCTCGGATGCCCGCTGAGGGTCAGGTAAGGCATGAAGTAGATCCCGACGAACCCGCCTTTTTCCGCGACGCCGCGCAACTCGGCGTCGGTCTTGTTGCGAGGCAGGTCGGTGAGGGCGCGACACCCGGTGTGATTGATCGAGATCGGCGCCTTGGACGCCCCGATAGCGTCGAGGCAGGTCCTCTCGCCGCTGTGGGAGAGATCGACCATCACGCGCGCCGCGTTGAGGCGCTCCACGATCTCGCGGCCAAACGGCGTGAGCCCGCGGTTCTGGGGGGCCATCGAGCCGTCACCGAGGGCATTGGCTGGATTGTAGGTGAGCTGGATCACCCGGACGCCCAGGTTTGCGAACAGGTCGACCCGCTGAGGCTTGTCGCCCAGCTGCACGCAGTTCTGGAAGCCATAGAAGACGCCGACCTTGCCCTCGCGCCGGGCGCGCAGGATGTCGTCGGCCGTGTTCACCTTGATCAGGTGATCGGCCCGCTCGCGCAGCAGCCGGTCCCAGGCGCCGATCGAGCCGACGGTATATTCGAACGGCTCCATCGGGCCCGAGACATAGCCAAGGGTGATGTTCACCGCGCTTACGCCAGAGGCCAGGGCGTCGCGAACTGAGCGATCGTTCACCCCTGGCTGGTCGGTGTCCGCCAGGGCAGGGGTCTGCCGCGGCAGGTCGAGATTGGGGTCGGAAATTCCGCCCAGGGCGTTGACGATCACGGGCCGATCCACCGACTCTTGATGTGTCGGGGCGGGGGTTGAGGCTGCGCGCGTGCCGATGCCGACAGCCCCGGCCGCCGCCAGTGAAATCAAGGCGCGCCGGTCAAGCGCCCCCGGTTGTTCACCCATCAACCCGATACTCCCCCAGTCCTCGATCGGCTCGCTCTCTCGCGGCCGCTTTCTTCAGGGCAAGAGCCTGCCGGCGCGAGGCGTCGGCAGGCATTTTTCCTAGGGGTCGATCCGGGCCTCGGCGTAGCCGCTGAGGACCTGGACCCCGTTCTGGTTCACCGTGGAGACGTCGAAGACGGCGACCTTGTCGGCCCCTTCGTCCTTGATCTCCTTGAGTGTCGCCGTGGCGTCCAGAGTGTCGCCAGGAAAAACCTGACTGGTGAAGCGCACGCCGTATTTCTTCAGACGCGCGTCGCCGACATAGTCGGTGATCATCTTGCCGGTCATGCCCATGGTCAGCATCCCGTGAGCGAATACCGAGGGATAGCCGGCCACCTGTGTCGTGAAAATCTCATCCGTGTGCAGCGGATTGTAGTCCCCCGAAGCGCCCGCATACTGGACGATCTGGGTGCGCTTGAGGTCATCGACGATACGGGCTGTGTGGCTCTCGCCGACCTTCAGGTTCGAGGCTTTCAGGGCCATGACGATCAAGCCTCCTGCTTTTGGTCGACGGGGCGCTCGGTGCGCACGCCCACGCCGCGCGCCGTAATCACCAGCTCGCCGTTCTGGTCGCGGTATTCGGTGACGGATTCGGAAAAGACCAGCTTGCCGGAGCGCCGGCCTTCGCGTTCCCAGGTCTTGCCTGGCTTGGTCGTGGCGGTGAGCACGTCGCCGGGCTTGATGTGCCGGTGATATTCGAAGTGCTGCTCGGCGTGCAGCCCGCCTCCGCCGCCTCCGCCGCCGCGTCCGCCGCCGCCCGCCGAGCGGTCCACTCCGGTTGGATTCTTACCGGAGCCGAACCACGGCTGACCGACTTTGGGCCGCAGGAAGTAGTCCGGATCGAACTGGGCGCTGGACTGGGGGAAGGTCGGGGGGGCAATGATGCCGCCAGCCTCTGTCCCCTTCGCGTAGTCCTCGTCGTAGTAGACCTTGTTGTCGTCGCCGACGGAGCGGGCGAACATCATGATGTGCCCGGCTTCGATCGGAAATGTCTTCGCCGCCATGGGTTTTCCTCCGCATCGGCTTTTCCGCCGCTTCGCGGTACCAAAAGCGGCGCGAGGCGGGGGCGTCAATGGGGACGCGACGTGAACCGCTTATGGGCGAGGCGCACGGGTCCCGGTCCCCTGGCCCGCCTTTCACCAACGATCGGGTAGCCCGGTGAAATCAATTCCGGTTGTGAGACGCTGCTTCTCCCAGAAACGTCAGTAGCAGGCGCGCAACCTCCTCTGGTTGCTCCTGCTGGACCCAATGCCCCGCGCCATCGATGTGATGGGGCGCAACCATCCGAGTACATGCCTTCAACTGCATCGCCTCATAGGCGCCCGGACGTTGATAGGTCCCCCAGTCCTGCTTGCCTGAAATGAAGACGGACGGGACGTCGATAGTCCGGCCGGACCATATCTGCAGTTCGGAGTCGAACTGGCCTGAAGTTGCGCAACGATACCACTGCAGACCTCCCTGAAAGCCGGTGCGGGCGAACTCGGCCGCACAGAAAGTCAGGTCGGCCCCCGACAGCCAGGTGTTGGAACTGATCGAGGCGGACGCTGGCATGTGTTCGGCGACTGTCTCCGCCATGTCCTTGTTTAGGTCCATGACATAGTAGGTCGGCAACTTGGCGAGTTCCTGCGCCGTCCATGCTTTCAAGGGGTGGGGGTCGGGAGCCTGAAAGTCCGCACTCTTGTAGTGATAGTAGGCTCGCAGAAAATCGTGCAGCCCTTGGCGGGGTGAGAGCATCTCCGCGTTGGCCTCGCGCGAGGAATAGTAGTGATTGTAGTGTTTCCGCGGTCGCGCGAGGCTTGCGAGCTCGCGAAGCACGGGATCTTCCGCTCGCGGTGATGAAGGTCTGAGCCCAGGCGGGCCAGCGAAGGGCGCGCTCATCAACGCGACGGATCGAAAGATGTCGGGCCGTAGCAGCGCACACCAGGCAGCCACCGGAGAGCCGAAGTCGTGACCCACGATCGCGTCGACCGCGCTGTAGCCCAGCGCCGAAACGACGCCGAGCGCATCGCGCACCAGATTGATCATCCGGAACGAGGCGAGATCGCCGTCGTAGTCCGGATCCCATCCCGTTGTGCGCCCATAGCCGCGCTGGTCGGGTGCGATTACGTGATAGCCGGCCTCGGCAAGGGCCGGCATCACCCTTCGCCAGCAGAAGGCCAGTTCGGGAAAGCCGTGCAGCAGAAGCAGACACGGCCGGTTGGGCGTTTCGAAGCCCGCCTCCAGGATGTGCACCGTCAAACCATTGATGTTCTCGAGGTAGCGCGAGCGGATGCTGCGCGGGACGGGGACTTCAGGAAGCGATGCGGCAGGGGCCATTTGCTCAGTCTCTCCGGGTGTCCAGCCAGGAATGATGCGGTTGTTCGATCCGATCATGAACGAACGAGGTCAATCGGCTCCGTTCGCGGACGGCGATGGCGCCTCCGACCGGTGATTCGGTCGCCGCCTTGAGATGCGGCCCGATCCCCATGCTGGAGATACGTTGCAGAAATGCCCACATTGACGAGCGTCCCAGTGCTTGGAATCGAGCACGGGGCTGCGACGCCATCCGCGTCGCTTCGGGAGAGATGGATTGACCACGGCGCCGTTCGCCTGCCTCTACACCCATGACTTCGCTCGCCTGGGCGCGGGCGTGCCTCGCGTGAGGCCGGGGGATCCGGCGTTCAACCGCGCGGCGACGCTGGAGCTGGCCGAGCGCGCCGACGAGGCCGGCGCCGCGGTGATGGTGTTTCCCGAGCTTGGCCTGTCGGCCTATGCGATCGACGACCTGCTCCTGCAGGACGCCCTGCTCGAAGCGGTGGATACGGCGATCGCCGATCTCATCGAGGCGAGCCGCGGACTCTATCCTGTGCTGATAGTCGGGGCGCCTCTGCGACGGGCGGGCAGGCTCTACAACACGGCCGTGATCATCCACCGCGGCCGGGCCCTCGGCGTTGTCCCCAAGACCTACCTGCCCAATTACCGAGAGTTCTACGAACGCCGACATTTCACCTCGGGGGCCGGCGTGCGCGGCCTGGACATTGAGGTTGGCGGCCAGACGGCGCCGTTCGGCGTGGACCTGCTGTTCCGCTCGGCGGGATCCGTGCCTTTCACCTTCCACGTCGAGATCTGCGAGGACCTCTGGACGCCGATCCCGCCGTCGAGCGCCGCCGCGCTCGCCGGGGCGGAGGTCCTCATCAACCTGTCGGCCAGCAACATCGTCATCGGCAAGGCGCAGACCCGGCGCCTGTTGTGCGCCGGCCAGTCGCGGTCGGCGGTTGCCGCCTACCTCTACACCGCCGCGGGGCCTGGCGAATCCACCACCGACCTCGCCTGGGATGGCCAGGCCGGTGTGTTCGAATGCGGGGACGAACTCGCCGAGTCGAAGCGGTTCGCTGGAGATCAGGCCGTGTTCGCCGACGTCGACCTCGGCCGCATCCGCCAGGAGCGCATGCGTCTGAACACCTTCGGCGACTGCGCGCACGAAGAGTCCGACCGCGTGGCGCGTTTCCGCCGGGCTGGTTTCACTCTCGACGCGCCCGCAAGACCGATCGCCTTGCAACGGGCCGTCGAACGCTTCCCCTTCGTGCCGTCGGATCCCGCCCGGCTGCAGGAGGACTGCTACGAGGCCTACAACATCCAGGTCCAGGGGCTCGCCCAGCGCCTGCGCGCCAGCGGCCTGGGGCGTGCGGTGATCGGGGTTTCGGGCGGGCTGGATTCCACCCAGGCCCTGATCGTTGCGGCGAGGGCGATGGATCAGCTCGGCTTGCCCAGGACGAATGTGCTCGCCTACACCCTTCCGGGCTTCGGCACCTCCGAAGGCACCCGGACCAACGCCTGGGCGCTGATGGAGGCCCTTGGCGTCACTGCGGCGGAGATCGACATCCGGCCGGCGGCCCGCCAGCTCCTGGCGGACATGGACCATCCGTTTTCCCGCGGCGAGCCGGTCTATGACGTCACCTTCGAGAACGTGCAGGCGGGTCTTCGGACCGACTACCTCTTCCGCCTCGCCAACCAGCATGATGGCCTGGTGGTCGGCACGGGCGACCTCTCGGAACTGGCCCTGGGTTGGTGCACCTACGGCGTCGGCGACCAGATGTCCCACTACAACGTCAACGCCTCGGTTTCGAAGACGCTGATCCAGCACCTGATCCGCTTCGTCGCCCACTCGGGCGATGTCAGCGCCCACACGGCGAGTATCCTCGAAGCGATCCTGGCCACAGAAATCTCTCCGGAATTGACGCCGCCAGGGGAGGGGGGCGCGGTGCAGTCGACCCAGGCGATTGTCGGGCCGTACGCGCTGCAGGACTTCACCCTGTTCTACGTCACCCGCTACGGCTTCAGGCCATCCAAGATCGCCTTCCTCGCCCTCCATGCCTGGGGTGACGCGACGCGTGGCAGCTGGCCGGAGAACGTGCCGGATGCCGACCGCCACGCCTTCACGTTGCCGGAGATCCGCCGCTGGATGGAGGTCTTCCTGACGCGGTTCTTCGCCCGCAGCCAGTTCAAGCGTTCGGCTCTCCCCAATGGCCCGAAGATCTCCTCAGGCGGCTCCCTGTCCCCCCGCGGCGACTGGCGCGCTCCCTCCGACGGCAACGCCGAGGTCTGGCTGGCCGAACTCCGCGCGAATGTGCCGAAGGAGGAGATCGTGAGCCCTGCGTCGGGTCTCGGATCAGGGGAGCGCGAGCGGCTGTGGGCCTCGCGCTGAGGCGAACTGGCGCGCCGTTCCGGGCTCGCAGACATCGTTGGTGGCGGTGGGCCTGCAGAGGAGGGCCGTGATTTCCCCGGGAGGGAGGGGCCTGGCGAAGTAGTAACCCTGCACTTCCCGGCAGCCCCATCCCTCGAGGAGTTCGAGCTGACGGCGGCGTTCGACGCCTTCGGCGATGACGTCGATCTTCAGCTCCCGCGCCAAGCCGATGGTCGCTTTGACGATCGCCGCGTCGCCTGACGCCGTCTCGAGATCGCGTACGAAGTCCTGGGCGATCTTGATGCGGTCCACAGGGAACCGGCGCAGGTAGTCCAGGGAAGAGTAGCCCGTCCCGAAATCATCGATCGCAATCGTGAGGCCCCGCTGGCGGAGCCTGAGCAGGAGATCAGCGTGCTCGCGGTAGGCGTTCATCAGCACGGTCTCAGTTAGTTCGAGCTCAAGACTGTTGGCGGAAAGGTCGTTGTCCGCGAGGGCGGCGTCGATATCGGCCTCAAAGGCCAGCGCCGTCTTGAACTGAAGAGATGAGACATTGACGGACACGCGCACGGGCGGCGCGCCGGCGTCCCGCCAGGCGCGAGCCTGCCGGCAGGCCTCCGCCAGAACCCACTGGCCCAGCTTTCCGATCGAACCGGTCTGTTCGGCGACCGGTATGAATTGAGCGGGGGGGAGCACGCCCCGGATTGGATGACGCCATCGAACAAGGGCTTCGACGCCGACGATCTGCTCGGACTGGGTGTCGATCTGGGGCTGGTAGAGCAGGAACAGCTCTCCTCCGCCAATCGCATGGTGAAGATCGGCGCCAAGCTCCAGCCGCGTACGCACCTCCGAACCCATTTCCTCGGTGAATGGGCGATAGGCCGAACGGCCCTGGTTCTTGGCGCTGTAGAGGGCGAGGTCGGCGCGGGAGAGCAGGGTTTCGGCGTCGCTGACACCCGGTTCGTAGAGCGCGATGCCGATACTCGAGCTGGTGCGCACGGGAACTCCCGCGACATGATAGGGCTCGCTCAGCGCTTCGATCAGCCGGGCCGCCCGCCGCGAAGCTTCATCAGGATCCGACAGGTCGTCGGCAATCACGGCGAATTCGTCGCCGCCGAACCTGGCGGCTGTGTCGCAGGCCCGCGTGCTCGCACGCAGCCGGTCGGCGACGGCCCTCAGCAACTCGTCCCCCGCGGGGTGACCCAGGGCGTCGTTGACGTCCTTGAAGTTGTCCAGGTCCAGGTAGAGGACCGCAAAACTCGTCTCGCCGGCCGAAGCGCGAGCAATTGTCTCGCGCAGGATCTGGACGAAGGCTCCGCGGTTGAGGAGGCCGGTGAGTTGATCCTGCCGCGAGTTTTCCACGGCCTGCGCGAGAGCGCGCTTCTGCTCGGTGACGTCGCGCACGAACCAGGCGCGACCCAGACTCGAACCGTCGGGCGCCCGCAGGGTCACCGTATACCATCTGACGATCCGGCCATCGAGGAACTCGCTCTCGTCCTGACCGTCCACTCCGGGATTGGTGTCGAAGTACTGAAGGAGCTCGCTGATTTTCTCAGATTCCCGGGACATCGATATGATATGCGCGCTGAGTGTATCGATGTCGCCGCCATCAAGGATGCTGGGCGGGAAGTTGTAGAGCTCAGAGAAATGCTCGTTGTAGGAGAAGAGTTGACGGTCCGAGCTTACGATCAGGATCCCATCCTCGGACGCCTCCATCTGGGTCTTCATCACGACATTGGCGAACTGCAGACGCGCCTCGGACTGCTTGCGCTCGGTGATGTCCTGCACGATCGCGGTGTGTCGCAGGGGGCGGCCGGCTGCGTCACGCTGGATCAGCCCGAATTGATAGATCCATCGGCTGCCCCCGTCAGGCGCACGCACCCGATGTTCGATGGCGAGGTCGGCCTCACAGGATAGCCATGTGCGGATCGCCGTTTCCACTACCTCCCGGTCGGCGCGATGGACCTGCTCGAGCAAGAGTTCCACGGAGGGCGCCGCCACTGACGGGTTGATCCCGAGGATATCGAACATCTCGTCGGACCAAAGGGTTCGGGCGCCTGCATTGACCTCCCAACTTCCCGCACGAACGCCGCCCTGGGCAGTTCCAGAAGTGGCTCCGGTTTTCACCAGTTCCAGCGTAAGCCGAAGGTCTGCCCGGACGGACTGCTGCAGGGAACGTCCCGCCGTGATGAGGACGAGACCGAAGGCGCCCAGCATCAGAACGATCGAGAGGTGGATGCTCGAGGGGTGGGCCAGAAGGGCAAGGGTGGTGACCCCGATCATGGGTGCGACATAGGCGATCATCATCTTGGTCGACGCCGCATTGCGGGCAATGCCAGCAATGCTCATGCCGCCGATCAGTCCCAGGGCCAACGCCTGGTCGCCAAGGTTTTTCGTAATCACGAAGACGGAGGCGACGAGGCTCCAGAGAACGCCCGTCGTAAAAGCGCCGACAAGGAACCAACGTCCCCAGCGCCGGCTGCTGCTGGGCGAGAAGACCGTCCGCCGGAAACGCTCTTGAAGACCGGTGCGGATAGTGAGGACCGCCAGCAAAGCCCCCGCCCACAAGATTGGGACCCCTGAGGGGTAGAGTCGTCCAAGCGTGAGGATTCCGGCCGCAGCCGCGATCAGGTGGGCGAATATGTCCGGCCCGCACAGAGACAGATGATCGAGTTGCTGGGAGTAGACGACATCGTCTCTGGGGCCGCGTTGGCTCTCCGCTCGGGCGAAATCCCCCCTAAGGGTCTGCATTCGGCGTCAACCCCGAGAAGCTCAATACGCGGCCCGGCGGCGCCCCGGCCGCGCGCTCGCGAGGAAATGTCCGTTACTGATCTTAAAATACGAATCGCGGGCAACTGCTTTCAGCAGGGAACCGCACGGAGGGAAACTTATATCGCTTGCATTATAGTTTAATTTTTACCAAAGGCGGCTTCCACTTCCGCTAACACTCGAAAATCATTGCGGGAAAGGCAGTGATCGGCGCCGCGAGGACAGTGTTCTCGGGCCGATTCGGCGCAATCGCCGAATCAGCCGGGCCTCAGTCCAGGAAGGGAGCTGAAGATGGTGCCGCCGGCGAGGATTGAACTCGCGACCTCAGCCTTACCAAGGATGCGCTCTACCACTGAGCTACGGCGGCGTCCGCGGGGCGCGGGGAGGGCGCGTCATTAGCGGAAGGGGGACGGCCTGGGAAGAGGCAACGGGTTGACGGCTGGATCGTTGCCGCTAGCGGGATGTGCGACATGAGCGACAAGAACGATCGACCGTCCACGTCGCAGGGCGGAGAGGCCGCGACCGAGCGGGAGAAGCGTCTTGCCGTGGCCTTGCGCGCCAACCTGAGGCGTCGGAAAAGACGGACCGGAACCAGCGAAAGCGGGCCTCTGGCGCCTCCTCCGGGCGACGACTAAAGAGCCCGACCGCTTTGGGCGTGGGGGCGTACATCCTCAAGAAGGGGTTTCATGGATCAGATCGCCATCACCGGCGGGGTTCGACTGGAGGGGGAAATCCCCATCAGCGGCGCCAAGAACTCCGCCATCAAGCTGATGGCCGCGAGCCTCCTGACCGATGAGCCGCTGCGCCTGACCAATATGCCGCGCCTGGCGGACACGCGGTTTCTGGGCGCCCTCCTGCGTCGTCTGGGAACCGACGTTCGGGAGATCGACGGACCTGCTGGTCCGGAGACGGTGCTGCATACGCCCGAGATCGTCAGCGCCTTCGCACCCTATGATCTGGTCCGTCAGATGCGCGCATCCTTCAACGTGCTTGGACCTCTTCTGGCGCGCACGGGACATGCGAAGGTTTCCCTGCCGGGGGGCTGCGCGATCGGAGCCCGGCCGGTGGACTATCACCTTCAGGCACTCTCGGCTCTTGGGGCGCACATCGACCTGCATGAGGGCTACGTCTACGCACAGGCGCCGCGTGGTCTGCGGGGTGCGCACATCGTCTTCCCAGGAAGCTCAGTGGGCGCGACCGAGCACGCGCTGCTCGCGTCCGTCCTCGCCGAGGGGGAGACGGTGCTGGAGCGCGCCGCGTGCGAACCCGAGATCGTCGATCTCGCCGAGTGCCTGATCGCCATGGGCGCCCACATCGAGGGGGCCGGGACCCATGTCATCCGTGTGGTCGGCGTTTCACGCCTTCACGGCGCCACCTGCGCGGTCGCGCCCGACCGAATCGAGACCGGGACCTACGCCGTCGCCGCCGCCATGGCTGGGGGCGAGGTCCGCCTGACCAACACCTCGGCCGATCGTGTGGAATCGCTCCTGGTGAAGATGGAAGAGGCGGGCGTCGAGATCGAACGCCGGAATGACGGCATCACGATCCGTCGCAACGGCGCGCGCCTCAGGGCGGTGGATATCGAGACCGGTGTCTATCCGGGTTTCGCCACTGATCTGCAGGCGCAATTCATGGCGCTCATGACCCTGGCCGAGGGCGAAAGCGTTGTGCGGGAAACCATCTTCGAGAACCGGTTCATGCATGTTCCCGAGCTGGGCCGCCTGGGGGCCGACATCGCTGTCAGCGGCGGAGAGGCGCGCATCCGCGGCGTCTCCCGGTTGGAAGGCGCTCAGGTCATGGCCACTGATCTGCGGGCGTCCGTGGGTCTGGTGATCGCCGCGCTGGCGGCCGACGGCGACACCATCGTGGACCGGGTCTACCATCTGGACCGCGGCTTCGAGCGTCTCGAGGAAAAGCTGTCAGCATGTGGAGCAAAGGTGCGCCGAATCCGCAATGGCGCGGCGGCGGACGCAGGTTCGGACATCTGAAGGACATGCCGCCCGCCAGCTTGCGTCTGCTCGCCCTGGATGCCGACGATCTGGCGGTGATCTCGGCCGCTCTGCAGGACGCGATCACGCACATCGGCGACATTCGCTGGGAGAAGGGCCAGCGTCGCCTGACGATCGCGTTCAATCGCCTGCGCTGGGAGGCAGGCGAAGGACCTCGCGAGAGAGTTCGCGCCGCCATCCAGCTTGGGTGCGTCCTCTCGGTCAAAGCGCGGAACCTGCGCCCGGAGCCGAAGGACGCGGTGTTGCAACTGCTGGCCATCACCTTCGAGGAGACCGAGGGGCCGGCAGGCGTTGTCCGGTTCGCCTTCGCTGATGGCGGCGACCTGGCTGCCGAAGTCGAATGCGTCGACGCCGCGCTGGCGGACCTGTCCACACCCTGGACCACCAGCCATAGGCCCGCGCACGGCGGGTAAGGCGATCATCATCGCCGCGGTCGACCCAATCCTGCGTCTTTCCCCGCGAAGCCAGCAACCGAGGCTTGAGTTTACCGCTCAGATGGCGATTTAGGCGCGATGCGCCGCTTCGAGGCCACTGCGCCTGATTTCGACAAACAGTTCGACGCCTTCCTGGCCGAGCCTCGCGGGGCCGAGGCCGATGTGGATGCGGCTGTGGCCGCGATCATCGCGGCGGTGCGCTCGGACGGGGTCGAGGCCCTTCTGCGGTTCACTCGTGAGTTCGACCGCGCCGTCCTGAGCGCCGGGACGCTGGCGCTGAGCCGCGAAGAGATCGAGGCTGGCGCGGCGCAATGCGAGCCGGAGGTGCGGGAGGCGATCGCCTTCGCGGCAGGGCGCATCGCGGCCTATCACGAGCGCCTGCGGCCCGAGGATGGATCGTTCACGGATTCTGCGGGGGTCAATCTGGGCTGGCGCTGGACCCCGCTCGACGCCGTCGGGGTCTACGTGCCGGGCGGCCGTGCAGCCTATCCTTCGACGGTCTTGATGAACGCGATCCCGGCCCGCATCGCCGGCGTGGAGCGCATCGCCATGGTCACGCCTCCGGGCGGGATCAAGCCTGCGGTCCTGGCGGCAGCCATGGAAGCCGGAGTGAACGAGATCTGGCGCGTGGGAGGGGCCCAGGCGATCGCCGCCCTCGCCTATGGAGCGGGGCCGATTCGGCCAGTGGACAAGATCGTCGGACCCGGCAACGCCTATGTGACCGCGGCCAAGCGCCGGGTCTATGGCCAGGTGGGTATCGACGCTCTGGCGGGGCCCTCCGAGGTGGTGGTCGTGGCCGACGGGCAGAACGATCCGGACTGGGTGGCTGCAGATCTGCTGGCCCAGGCCGAGCACGATCCTGACGCCCAGTCGATCCTGATCACCGACGACGCCGCGTTCGCGGACGCGGTTGAACGTGCGGTGCACATCGAACTGGCCGAGATCGCCACTGGCGAGGACGCTGCGGCGTCGTGGAGGGAGCATGGAGCGGTGGTGATCGCGCCACTCGATCGCGCGCCCGAGCTCGTCAATCGCATCGCGCCCGAGCACGTGGAGTTCGCCGTGGCGGATCCTCACGCCCTGGCCGCGCGCGTCAGGCACGCCGGCGCCATCTTCCTGGGCCGGTACACGCCTGAGGCTATTGGCGACTATGTCGCCGGATCCAACCACGTCCTTCCTACGAGCCGGGCCGCGAGATTTTCCTCCGGATTGTCGACGGTCGATTTCCTGAAACGCAGCTCCCTTTTGGGTTGCAGTCCGGAGGCCCTGGCCCACCTGGCCCCTGCGGCGCTCGCGCTCGCGGAGGCGGAGGGCCTGCCCGCCCACGCGCGCTCGATGAGTGTGCGCACCAACCGCCGTTGAGTCCGGCCGGCCGATTCCGGATGAGAGCGCCACGGCGCTTCGCAAGCGCGTCGGGTTGCCGTTAGAACCACCCCTCGATGGCCGCCTCCGACCACCGTCTGCACACCGTGATCCTGGACGATGAGTCCCTGGCCGCGGTCTCGCGCGACCAGGAACAGGAGCGGCAGATTGCCATCTTCGATCTGCTCGAGGAGAACCACTTCGCCCCCGCCGGGGCCGACCGGGGGCCATACGAGCTGACGATCTCTCTGATCGACGGGCGTCTGGCGCTGGATATCAAGGGCCCCGGTTACGAACGCCGGCACCTGCTCTCGCTCTCGCCCTTTCGGGGCGTCCTGAAGGACTACCGGATGATCTGCGAGAGCTATTACGACGCCATCCGCAACGCGACGCCCCAGAGAATCGAGGCCTTGGACATGGGTCGTCGAGGTCTGCACAACGAGGGTTCGGCTTTGCTTCAGCAGCGGCTGGCGGAAAAGGTGGAGATCGATGTCGACACCGCGCGGCGCCTGTTCACTCTGATCTGCGCCCTGCAGTGGCGAGGTTGAGCGGGGCGCAGGACGTGCTGCCGGGCGCGATTCTGTTCGCCTGCAACTATAACCGGGTGCGTTCGCCCATGGCGGCTGGCCTGATGCGTCGGCTCTACGGCGCGCGCGTGTTTGTCGACAGCGTTGGCCTTCGAGCGCGCCCGGCTGGCTGGAATCCCGGCGAGGCCGCCGATCCGTTCACGCTCAGCGTCATGGACGAACTGGGCGTCGACCTCGCGACCCATCAACCGCGCACGTTCGAAGACCTGGAGGACGAGTCCTTCGATTTGGTCGTGTCTCTCACGCCCGAGGCGCATCATCGCGCACTCGAGCTCACGCGAGGCCGGGCCACGGACGCCGAGTACTGGCCGACCTTCGATCCCACTCTGGTCACCGGCTCGCGCGAGACCGTTCTGCAGGCTTATCGCGAAGTGCGCGATGCTCTCGAGGCTCGTCTCATCGCCCGCTTTGGCCCTGTCCGCACGTTCGGCGGTTGAGGCGCCCCGTTCAGTGGCTTTCGGACGCGGGACCTGTGGGTTCGGCGTCGCAGTCGGACGTCGCGCGTGTTTGGGTGATCACGCCCCCCTCGAACTTCTGGGTCTGGCCGTCAGGGTTGTTCTGCGCGTCCTCGAGCGGCAGTCCAAGCCAGCTGCCGGCGCCGCCGTAGCCGAAGTACAGCCGCCATGCGCAGCCGGTGACGGCGAACGCCTTGCCGGCCTGCTCGCCCGATTGGATTGTGTAGACCCCGCCTCGGTCGCCAAAGGCGGTGACGGTGGAATTCACGCCCGCGGGGGAGGGGACGGTCGCCACTTCGTTGGCTGTCGGACAACCCAGTCGTCCATCGGCGCCGCCCATGTCCTGCCACTCCGCCATTGCGGGGGCGCCCATGGTGAAGCCGCTGCAAGCCTGGTTCGTCGATTCGGCGCTGGCGAGCGGCGTGGCAGGCTGGGCTATCGCCAGTGAGGCCCCTGACGTCACGCCGATAAGCGCCAGGGCGGCGCCCAGGAGGGCCTCACAGGATGAACTCATGGCCGCGCCTGTACGTTGCGAGAGAGGCGGTGAGCGCTCATCTGGACGCCGACCACCGAAGTTAAACGCGATACGCGAGCGCGCCATCGACCTCAACCGGCGCTCTCGCGTATGATCGCGCCGGGCGACCCGCGCGGCGAAGCTTCGTTGGTCTGTCCGTGATCACCACGCCGAGGAGCCGCATGGCGAAGGAAGAACTTTTGGAACTGCCGGGCACAGTGAGCGAACTGCTGCCCAACGCCACCTTTCGGGTGACGCTCGAGAACGATCACGAAATCATCGCCCACACGGCGGGCAAGATGCGCAAGAACCGCATCCGCGTCCTCGCCGGGGACAAGGTCCTGGTCGAAATGACGCCTTACGATCTGTCTAAGGGCCGCATCACCTACAGGTTCAAATAGGTCGCTGCGCGCGACCTCGCGGAGTCGGGCCTTGGATACGATCAGGGATCGCAGGCTCGTCGTAGCCGCAGGCATGGGACTGGCGCTGCTCGCTGGTCTCATCATCGCTGCGGTGGTCCTGCTTCGCCACGCCAACCCCAGCCCCGTGGTGGGTTCGCCGGGGACCGGACTGGTCGTTGAGACCGGTCGGGCCGATGATGCGCGGCTGGATCCTCAGCATCCCTTGCGTTGCTTCGTCGATGGCAAGTCGATCGGCGAACTGCCGTTACGCGAGTGCGCCGATCGAAACGGAGTCGCCACGGGCGCACTCGACGTCGGCCTCGACAGCAACGGTTCGCTGGCCGCCACCAATGGTCCCACCAGCGAGGTGACGCCTTTGCCACCTCAGGGCGAGGCCGCCGGAGATGCGGACGCCGACCAGGGTGCTTCAGCCGCGCCAGTCCAGGCCGCCCCGGCCCAAGCTGCGACCGGCGCATGTTGGCGCTACGGAGCGGGAGGATGGAGCCGTGCGCCCGGCGACATGCCGCTGGGAGCCTGCGTCCAGTCGCTGTTTGCGAATCGCTGTGAACCGCCGGGCGCGGTGGCCTATGGTCGATGGGGAACCCAGACCCTCCGGCTTATCGGCGCCCAGGTGCAGGTCTCGGACGACAATCGCAATTTCCGGCCCCTCGGCAGCCAAGCCGGCGGCTGCGGCATGGCTCCGTCGGACGACCAGGGGTAAGCTTGCGCCATGCGCCTGGCCTCGTCCGCCTTTCTCTTCTGTCTCACCGTCGCCCTGGCCGGGTGCAGCCAATCGGTCGAGGCGCCTGGAGGGGCGGGCCTTTGCTGGCATATGGCCGCGACGGCCGACGGCAAGATCAAGTGGAACCAGCTGGCGCAGAACCAGCCCGACCTGGAGCACTGCGCCGCCCAGCTTGATCAGATGCGCCTTAGGTTCATGGGCCTGGGCAGTATGCAGACCCACGTGACAGGCGCCTTCCAGGGTCAGTTCCTGTTCGCGGGCCCGGAGGGGGTCTACACGTCGCAATCCTACAATGGTTTCCGCTATCTGCTGATGGTCCACAGCGGCGACGGCCGCCTTGTGAAGCCCGGCGCGATGCCTGTGGACTAAGTCCGCCAGGCGTGAACAAAAACAGAACAAAGTCCTTGCGTCGCCTTGGCCGGGGTGATTAACGTTTCCTCAATCAGTGATTCCGGCGCGTTGGGTCGCCGGGCGAGCAGGAGACAACGGCGATGGCCGGCAGCGTGAACAAGGTGATTCTGGTGGGCAATCTCGGCCGCGATCCCGAGATCCGCGCACTCAGTTCCGGCGACCGCGTCGCCAGCTTCTCCATCGCGACATCAGAGACCTGGCGTGACCGCGCCACGGGCGAGCGCCGTGAGAAGACCGAATGGCACCGGATCTCGATCTTCAACGACAATCTGGTGAAGGTGGCCGAGAGCTACCTGCGCAAGGGCTCGAAAGTCTACATCGAGGGTTCCCTTCAGACCCGCAAATACACCGACAATCAGGGCCAGGAGCGTCAGGCGACGGAGGTCGTCCTGCAAAAGTTCCGCGGCGAACTGACCATGCTCGACGGCCGGGGTGAGGGCGGCGGCGCGGGAGTGAGTGACGACATGGGCGGCTACGCTCCGGCCCCACGTGCGAACCCCGGCGCGGGCGCTCCGCGCGAGAGCTTCGCTGCCGACCTGGACGACGAAATCCCGTTCTGAACCAGCTCACAGGTTCTCTTCCCGGACCGCCGGCATCCTGCCTGCTCTTCCTTCCCGTGCTTACCGGCGCGGACGAGCGCTGAAGCAGAAGACAGGATGAAGAGCCGGCAGGATGCCGGCGGTCCGAGGGAGGCCGTCCGCCCAGGCCGCGCTTCGGGGGCGACCTTAAGGGATGTCGGGAATCGACAATGCCGGCTTCGGTCCAAGGCCGTTCCCAGGACCTCCCAATGTTGGCGTTTGAACAGGGGGGATGCTAGGAAGAGCAACCGGCGCAAGACGCCCGATTCACCGACCCTGCAGAGCCCATCCCCGATTTGACCGACGAGACTCCCACGCCGCCGGCTGACGATCAGCGGGGCCTCGTCAGTCCGATTTCGATCGAGGACGAGGTCAAGAAGTCCTACCTCGACTACGCCATGAGCGTCATTGTCAGCCGGGCGCTGCCCGACCTGCGCGATGGCCTCAAGCCCGTCCAGCGCCGCATCCTGTTTTCGATGAACGAACAGGGCCACACGCCCGAGCGCGGCTATGTGAAGAGCGCCCGCGTCGTGGGCGACGTGATGGGCAAATACCACCCGCACGGCGATCTTTCGATCTATGACACCCTGGTGCGAATGGCCCAGCCGTTCTCGATGAGCCTGCTGCTCATCGACGGCCAGGGCAACTTCGGCTCGGTGGACAACGATCCGCCTGCGGCCATGCGCTACACCGAGTGCCGCCTGACGAAGGCGTCCATGGCGATCATGGCCGACCTCGAAAAGGATACGGTCGACTTCAAGGACAACTACGACGGCAAGGAGCGGGAGCCGTCGGTCCTGCCTTCGCGAATTCCCAATCTGCTGGTCAACGGCGCCAACGGCATCGCCGTGGGCATGGCGACGAACATCCCTCCGCATAACCTGAGCGAGGTGATTGACGCCTGTCTGGCGCTGATTGATCGGCCCGAGGTTGGAGCGGACGAGCTTCTCGACATCGTGCCAGGGCCGGACTTTCCGACCGGCGGCGAGATCATCGGTCGGTCAGGCGCCCGGCAGGCCCTGCTCACCGGGCGCGGTTCAGTTGTCGTCCGCGGCGTGGCCGCGATCGAACAAATCCGGAAGGATCGCGAAGCGATCATCATCACCGCCATTCCCTTCCAGGTGAACAAGGCGGCGATGGTCGAGCGCATTGCCGAGCTGGTGCGTGAAAAGCGCATCGAAGGCATCGGCGACCTGCGCGACGAGAGCGATCGGTCGGGCATGCGCGTGGTGGTGGAGCTCCGCCGCGACGCCAGCGCCGAGGTCGTGCTCAACCAGCTCTACCGGTACACGCCGCTGCAGAGCTCCTTCCCGGTCAACGCCCTGGCGCTCAATCGCGGCCGGCCCGAGCAGCTGGGTCTGCGCGAGATGCTGACCGCCTTCGTGGAGTTCCGCGAAGACGTCGTCGTGCGCCGGACCAAGCACGACCTCACCCGCGCGCGCGATCGCGCCCACGTCCTGGTCGGCCTCGCCATCGCCGTGGCGAATATCGACGAGGTCATCGCCATCATCCGCTCGTCGAAGGATCCGGCCGAGGCGCGTGATCGACTCACGGGTCGGGACTGGCCGGTCGGCGACATGTCTCCGCTGATCGCGCTGATCGCGGACCCGCGCACCCGCATGGTCGGCGACGACCAGGTCCGGCTCACCGACGAACAGGCGCGCGCCATCCTCGCCCTGACCCTGGCTCGCCTGACCGGACTCGGGCGCGAAGAGATCATGAACGAGGCGCGCGAACTTGCCGCCGCCATTCAGGGCTATCTCGACCTTCTCAGTTCGCGAGATGCGATCATGGCCGTGGTCCGCGCCGAGCTGGTGGAGGTGAAGGAAGCCTTCGGCGTTCCGCGCCGGACCGCCATCGTCGAAGGCGATTCCGACGTCGAGGATGAGGATCTGATCGCCCGAGAGGAGATGGTGATCACCGTCACCCACGGCGGCTACGTCAAGCGCACGCCCCTGACCACTTACCGCACCCAGCATCGCGGCGGGCGCGGCCGCTCTGGGATGCAGACGAAGGAAGAGGATGCGGTCACCCGGGTCTTCTCCGCCTCGACCCACGCGCCCTTGTTGTTCTTCGCCTCGAACGGCAAGGCTTACAAGCTGAAGGTGTGGCGCCTCCCGCTGGGCGCTGCGAACTCCCGCGGCAAGGCTTTCGTGAACCTGTTCCCGATCGAGCCGGGCGAGACCATGACCTCGATCCTGACCCTGCCGGAGGACGAGGCGACCTGGGGCGCGCTCGACGTCATGTTCGCGACCCGCTCGGGACGCGTGCGGCGCAACAAGCTGTCGGACTTCGTTCAGATCAACCGTAACGGCAAGATCGCCATGAAGCTTGATGACGGCGATGCGATCGTCGGCGTAGCCCTATGCACCGCCAACGACGACATCCTGCTGACCAGCCAGCTGGGCCGTTGCATTCGCTTTTCAGCCGATGACGTGCGCGTCTTTGCCGGGCGTGAGTCAACGGGCGTGCGCGGAATCCGCCTGGCCGATGGCGACACCGTGATCTCCATGGCCGTGCTGCATGGCGTCGAGGCGACGGCGGCCGAACGGGAGGCTTACATGCGCCACGCCGCCGCCATGCGTTCGGCCGTCAACGGAGAAGAGGGCGAGACGAACGGGTCGGCCGAGGAAGAGGACGAGGCCGCGCCGGAGGCTGTCAGCCTGTCGCTCGAAAGGATCGCTCAGCTCGGCGCCGCCGAGCAGCTCGTCCTCACCGTCTCTTCCGAGGGGTTCGGCAAGCGGACCTCGGCCTATCGTTATCGTCGGACGGGCCGCGGCGGCCAGGGCTTCGCCGCCCAGGATCTTTCGCAGCGCGGCGGCCGACTGGTCGCATCCTTTCCGGTCGAGGAGCAGGACGAGATCCTGCTGGTGACCGACCAGGGGCAGTTGATTCGCACGCCCGTGGCCCAGATCCGCATCGCCGGCCGCAACACACAGGGCGTCACCATCTTCCGCACCGCCGAGGACGAACACGTCGTCAGCGTCGAGCGGCTGGAGGGCGAAGGCCAGAACGGCGAGACGCCCGAGGAGCAGGGGGAGACGCCATGAGGATTGGCCTCTATCCGGGCACCTTCGACCCGTGTCACAACGGCCACCTGGACTTGATCCGGCGCGCCGCGAAGCTGGTCGACCGCCTGGTGATCGGCGTTGCGATCAATTCGGGCAAGGGCCCGATGTTCAACCTCGAGGAGCGTGTCGCCATCCTCGAGCATGAAACCTCCCAGGTCACTAACGCCGAGGTGGTGGTGCATCCCTACACCGGCCTGACCCTCGGCGTGGCGCGCGAGGTTGGGGCGAGTGTGATCGTGCGCGGTCTCCGCGCGGTCGCCGATTTCGAGTTCGAATTTCAGATGACGGCGATGAACCAGCAGCTCGATCGGGATATCGAGACCGTCTTCCTGATGGCCGATCCGCGGCACCAGGCGATCGCCTCGCGCCTCGTCAAGGAGATCGCCACCCTGGGCGGCGACGTCACCCCGTTCGTCTCGCCCTTTGTGCGCGAACGTCTCTTGGAAAAAACCGTCTGAGCCCATCGCTGCGCGCGCATCCGCGCGCTTGTAGCGATCTGGTCATGAAGTTACGGGGCCTCATGCCGTTTCGACCTCTGCCAGCCGCGCTTGTCGGCCTTGCTATCATCTCGCTCTCGGTCGCAGACGCCGCGCCGCGAAAACCGGCCACGCCTGCCAAACCGCCTGCCGGCGCCAACCCGGGTCCATCCGACTGGCGCACGCCTGACCCGCAGAATGTGCTGGTGATCGACACCAACAAGGGTCGCGTCATCGTCGAACTGTCGCCCTATGCCGCGCCGCAAACGGTGGCGCGGATCCGACAGCTGGCTCAACAACATTTCTATGACGGCCAGACGTTCTTCCGCGTCATCGACGAGTTCATGGACCAGACCGGAGATCCTAAGAACAACGGGACCGGCGGATCGAGTCTTCCTGACGTGCCGCCGGAGTTTACGTTCCGTCGCGGCTCCGACCAGCCGTTTGCGGTGATCGACCATCTCGACGGTCAGGAAAGCGGCCTGATGGGCTCCCTGCCGGTGATCAGCCAGCCCATCGCCCTGGCCGCTATGACCAACGACGGTCGCGTCAACGCCTACGGGACTTTCTGTCCTGGCGTCCTGGGCATGGCCCGCGCTGGAGCGCCCAACAGCGGCAACAGTCAGTTCTTCCTGATGCGCGGGACGCAGACCAAGCTGGACCAGGACTACACCCCCTTTGGCCGCGTGATCGCGGGCGAAGATGTCGTCCGCGCGATCAAGGTCGGTGAACCCCCCGATCCGCCGGCCGACCACATTGAAACGGTCCGTCTGATGTCCGATCTGCCCCCAGCGAGCCGCCCGCACGTTCGGGTGATAGATACGGCGAGCCCGTGGTTTGCCGCCTACGTGGTCCGGACGCGGGCCGACAAGGGCGACAGCTTCACGGTCTGCGACCTTGACCTTCCTTCCGACGTCAAGTGAGGCTTAGACGATGACCGACCAGACCCTGATCATGACCCTCGACACGGGCCCAGTGACGATCCGCCTGCGCCCGGATCTCGCCCCCGGCCACGTCCAGCGAATCTCCGAACTGGCTGACGAGGGTTTTTATGATGGCGTGACCTTCCACCGTGTGATCGCCGGCTTCATGGCCCAGGGCGGGGATCCGACCGGCACCGGGGCGGGCGGCTCCAAGAAACCGAATCTCAAGGCCGAGTTCTCCAGCGCGCCGCACAGCCGCGGTGCGTGCTCGATGGCGCGGACTTCGGATCCGCATTCGGCGAACAGCCAGTTCTTCATCTGCCTAGCCGACAGCAACTTCCTCGACAATCAGTACACCGTGTGGGGCGAGGTGGTTGACGGCATGGATCACGTCGACGCCCTCCCCAAAGGCGAGCCGCCGCGCAACCCGGGCAAGATCGTCTCCATGCGCACTGGCGGTCAGGCTGGGGCCTGATCCTTGGCGGAGGCCGAGCGCACGGTCGCCATCGTCGGCGCGAGCCGGGGCCTTGGCCTCGGTCTCGCCGCGGAGTTTCTCCGCCGTGGCGCGCGTGTCATCGGGACGGTTCGAGAACCGGCTGGCGGGTCGGGTCTTCACGCCCTTGCGGGTTCCGCTGATGGCCGGCTGGAGATCGAGACCGCAGACGTCACTGACATGGAAGGGATCGCCGCCCTGCGCCGACGGCTGGACGGTCGCCATCTCGATATCCTGATGGTCAGCTCAGGGGTGGCCGGAACCGACGTTCCCGACTTCGAAGCGGCGTTCTTCCGTACAATGACAGTCAACGTCCTGGGCGTGATGAACGTCGTGCGGACGCTCAGCGACCTGATGGCCGACAAGGGCGCCCTGGCGGTGATGTCTTCGGGTCTCGGCAGTGTCGCGAGCAACACCAGCGGCGGATGGGAGCCCTACCGGGCCAGCAAGGCCGCCCTCAACCAATCTCTGCGCAGCTTCGCCGCCGAACACGCCGATGCGCCCTGGTCGATCACCGCCGTCGACCCGGGCTGGGTGCGCACGGACATGGGCGGGCCAGCCGCGCCGCTGGACGTGGAAACAAGCTGTCGCGGCGTCGCGGACGTACTGACGCGACGACTGGGACAGGGCGGCTGCGTCTTTCTCAACCATCGGGGCGAAACAATCGCCTGGTGAGGCTGCGGTCTCGTCTCGACGCCGGTCCGGCAGCCGTGCCCGGTGTACAGGCGGAGGGGGTGCTTCAGCAGCGCGGCGCAATTCTCCTGTGTCGGGCCTGAAGCGAACCGGTCACAACGCCTGATTTCTGCCCGCTGGGCGCCCTTCGAATACGCATCCCGACTTGACCGTTGGGGACCGGGCGTGCGCCACTTCCGCATTACGCGCCAAGAAGGCAAGCGGCGTTCGCGCCGTGCGATAAGGGCTCGAGGGGCGCTATACGAGGGGGAACGATTGGCTGATTCACAAGCCGCGCCGATGAGCCGGCGCTCTTTGCTGACTCTTATCGGCGTCGCCGGAGGTTCGGCGGCGATGTATCACGCCATGACCGCCATGGCGTTTGCCGGGGAGTCCGGCTTTTCCGGGCCGATCCAGCTTTCCGGGGATCCCAAGGGCGCTTCGGTTCTGATTCTGGGCGCAGGCCTCGCGGGCATGTGCGCGGCCTATGAGATGCGCAAGGCCGGGTATAAGGTCCAGATCCTTGAATATAACGACCGTCCAGGGGGGCGAAACTGGTCGCTCTATGGCGGCGATACCTATACCGAGATGGGCGGGTTCACCCAGAAGGTCGAGTTCGACAAGGGCCTCTATCTGAATCCAGGGCCGTGGCGTCTGCCATACCATCACTACGCTGTCCTGCATTACTGCAAGTTGCTGAATGTCGCCCTGGAGCCGTTCATTCAGGTCAATCACGCAGCTCTTGTCCATTCCACAAAGGCGTTCGGTGGCAAGCCGAAGGTCTTTCGGGAAGTGCAGTCCGACTTCAATGGCTATGTCGCCGAGCTGCTGGCGAAATGCACGCAGCAGAGCCGCCTCGACGAGGCCGTGACCCAGGAAGACAAGTCGCTCCTGCTCGAGGCGATGCGGGAGTGGGGCGCGCTGGACAAGAACTACGAATACAAGAAGGGCGTGCTCAGCAGTGAGCGCCGGGGCTGGCTGTCCGATCCGGGCGGCGGCCTGACTTCGGTTCCAACGCCCTCCGAGCCTATGGCGATGGGAGATCTGTTGAAGTCAGGCCTGTGGAGCGCCATCGGCGCGGGTCTGATCTACGAATTCCAGTCCATGATCTTCCAGCCGAAGGGCGGCATGGGCATGATCGGCAAGGCCTTCGGCCGCGAACTGGATGGGGTCATCCAGTACGGGGCCAAGGTCACGGAGATCCACCAGGACGATCGCGGGGTAACCGCCACCTGGATCGATTCAAAGGCCGGGGGACCGCCCCGGCAGACCCGGGCCGACTGGTGCGTGTGCACGATCCCCGCCTCGATCCTCAGCCAGATCCCGATCAATGTCGGCGGTCCGATGAAGTCCGCCATCGACGCCCTCTACTACGACGCCTCGATCAAGGTCGGGCTGCAGTTCAAGCGCCGGTTTTGGGAACAGGATCACGCGATCTACGGCGGCATTTCCTACACTGACCAACCCAACAGTTTGATCGGTTATCCGAGCACCGACTACTTCAGCTCTGGCAAAGGTGTCCTTCTGGGAGCCTATGCGTTCGGCCCGGGAGCCTTCGAATACGCCGCCATGTCTCCTGCCGAGCGCGTGGCCAAGACGGTGGAATACGGGGCGAACATCCATCCGCAGTACCGCGACGAGTTCGAAAACGGTGTGGCGGTCGCCTGGCACCGGGTTCCATGGACATTGGGTTGCGCGGGGCACTGGACCGAGGAGCTTCGCGCCAAGCACTACGACGACCTGTGCGCCATCGATGGGCGGATCGTCCTGGCGGGGGAACACGCATCGCGCATCCCGGCCTGGCAGGAGGGTGCGCTTCTTTCGTCCCTCGACGCCATCCGCCGTCTCCACCAACGCGTCCTGGCGAGCTGACCGATGAAGCCCTTTCACAGACTGCCCGCGACGCTCGCGCTCGCCTCAACCATGGCGTTCGCCGGAAGCGCTGCTGTCGCCCAGGACTATCCGAGCGGCCACTTCAGCGAACAGACCGGAGAAGCCATCTGGCAGGGGATTTGCCAGGGATGTCACATGCCCAATGCCCAGGGAGCGGTCGGGGCGGGGGCTTACCCACGCCTGGCTGGAGACCCACGCCTCGCCAGCAACCTCTATCCTACGATGATGGTCCTCAACGGCCAGAGAGCCATGCCATCGTTCGGGTCGGCGCTGAGCGATGCGCAGATCGCGGCGGTGGTGAACTATCTGCGCACCCATTTCGGGAACAGCTACAAAGACCCCATCACCCCTGAGCAAGTGAAGGCCTTACGTTAGGGCTCGCGAAGATCAGACGAAGGTGACCTGGCGCCCGTCGCGTAGCAGGGGCGTGGCGTTACGCCGGAGATGGCGCGTGCCCGGATCGAGCATGGCCTCGCGCGTGTACTGGGCGAGGACCAGGTCCTGGCCAAGCTGAACGCCTATCGTGCGCTCGGCATCGAGGCTTTCATCCTCTCCGGCTATCCGCACGCCGCCGAGGCCGACCTGTTCGCACGCCACGTCCTTCCGCGCCTGGAGCATGGCTCGCTGACGGTGTGACCCGACTCAGCGGCTCAGGACGGCGATCACAGGCAGGTGGTCCGAGCCCAGCCGAGGGCCCACGCGAACTTCGACGGTCTTCCACGCAGGGCCGGCATAGATGTGATCGAGCGCCAGGAAGGGCAGGGGGCTACTGAGCTTGAGCTGAGTGTAGGGCTGCACCGGCCAGGTCAGCAGGGCGCGCGAGCGCCGTTGGATGGCGAACAGGCGGTCCTGGCGTCGAAGCGACTCGGACCACGGCGTGGCGTTGAAGTCGCCGCAAACAATGAGCGTCCGACGATCGAAACGATCGAGCTGGCGGGCGAGGTCGACGCTATCGCGTTGCTGCCGGCCAGGAGGGATGGGCCAGGTCGACTGAATGCCGAACACCTCGAAGGGACCAGCAGGATGGTCCAGGCGCACCCAGGCGCCGGTGCTGTGGGTCCGCGTCGAGCGGGCCCGATAGGCGCCGTGGTCAAGGATCGGCAGGCGCGAGAGGATGCGTGTGCCGGTGCGCAGGTGGGTCTGGTGCGGATAGGACTTCGAGAGCGCTTCTGGAATGGCGGCGGCGTTGTCGATCACCTCCTGCACCACCACGACATCCGCCGTCTCTGAGGCCAACCACGCAGCGGAGCCCTCGGGATCGAGGTTCCAGCGCCACAGGTTGAACTGGACGATCCTGACGCTGACTCCCTCAGCGAAAGCGGCGCGGCCAAGACGGCGCCGGGCCAATAATTCGGGCGCAATGAGGAGCGCGCTCGCCGCCACTGCAACCAGACCCATCCACATAGCCGTATGCCCGAGTTCGCCAAGGCCGAGGGCGGCGAGGGCGGCGACTGCGCCCATGACGGCCCACACCGGAACGAAGTGGGCGGAGATGTCCAAGGTCTGGCTCACGCGCCCGCCGAGGGAGGCCAGCCCCCCGGCTGCGGACACGATCGCCAGGGCCAGCACCACTATGGCGACGATATGCATGCCGCTCCCTTACCTTTGCGCGAACGTCATGGGGAGTAGGGGGGCGCCATGCTATCCCTCACTCATGGTCAGGCCCCCGACGACGATTCAGGTCCGCGCCGCGCCTGGAGCGACCTCGGGCGTGCTGAGCGTTCATGGCAAGACCTTCGCTTGCGCTCTGGGGCGGGGCGGATTGGTTGGCGACAAGCGCGAGGGCGATGGCGGCACGCCGTGTGGCCGCTTTCTCCTGCGCGAGGTCCTCTGGCGGCGTGACCGCGGACCGGCCCCGGTCACTGGGTTGGTCCTGTCAGAGATCCGTCCCGAGGACGGCTGGTGCGACGATCCGACGGACCCTCAGTACAACCGTCGCGTGCGCCTCCCGCATGTCGGCCGGTGCGAGATGCTGTGGCGCGAGGATGACGTCTACGACCTGCTGGCGGTGATAGGCTGGAACGACGATCCCCCTGCTGCAGGCAAGGGCAGTGCGATTTTCCTGCACGTGGCACGCGAGGGCGTCGAGGGATTCGAGCCGACCGAAGGTTGCGTCGCCCTGCGAAGGGACGATCTGCGAGAGGTTCTCGCTTATCTGGTCGAGGGCGCGGCGATTGAGATCGCCGTGACCCCGGCGGCTTCAAAACCGGGCTGAAAAGGTCCACAGCCCCGGCGATGCGCCTTTCCGACTTCGATTTTGACCTGCCGCCATCCCTAATCGCACTGCGGCCGGCTGAACCGCGCGACGCCGCCCGGCTGCTTGTCGTGAACGAGGCGGGCGGGTTGGAGGATAGGATCTTCCGCGATTTGCCGGACCTGCTCCGCCCTGGCGACGCGCTCCTCCTCAACGACACCCGCGTGATCGCCGCCCGGCTCTTCGGCCGGCGCGAGCGCGATGGCGCGAGCGCGGCGATCTCGGCGACCCTGCACAAACGTCTCTCCGAGTGCGCCTGGGAGGCTTTCGTGCGGCCGGCCAAACGGCTTCGCCTTGGTGACCTGATTGTCTTCGGCGGCCAGGATGTGGGGCTGCGGGCGAGTGTCAGCGCCCGCGGCGAGGCTGGCGAGGTCACCCTCTCTTTCAATTGCGCGGCCGAGGCCCTCGACGCCGCGATCGCCGACCATGGCGCCATGCCCCTCCCGCCCTACATCGCCTCGCGCCGGGCGGAAGATGAACTCGATCGCCGCGACTATCAGACGGTATTCGCCCGCGAGCCTGGTTCGGTGGCGGCCCCCACGGCAGGCCTGCACTTCACCCCCGATCTGCTTGCGCGCGTGGCCGCGGAAGGGATCGAGGTCCATTTCGTCACCCTGGAAGTTGGGGCGGGCACCTTCCTGCCCGTAAAGACGGAGAACATCGCCGAGCACCGCATGCACGCCGAGCGGGCGATCCTCACGAAAGAGACGGCCGGCGCGTTGGAGGCGGTGCGGGCGCGCGGCGGGCGCATTGTCTGCGTCGGCACGACCTCTCTTCGTCTGCTCGAGACCGCTGCGGCCAGTGGTTCGATCCTTCCGTTCGACGGCGAGACGGACATCTTCATCACACCTGGCTACGCCTTTCGGGCTGCCGACGGCCTGATCACCAACTTCCATCTGCCGCGCTCGACCCTGTTCATGCTGGTCAGCGCCTTCAGCGGACTGGACGCCATGCAACGCGCCTACGCCCACGCCGTGGCCTCGGGGTACAGGTTCTATTCCTATGGCGACGCCAGCCTGCTGTGGCGCGCCCGCTGATGGGCGCCTTTCCATTCGAGATCCGGGCCACGGACGGCGCCGCCCGAACGGGGGTGCTGAAGACCCGCCGAGGCGACATCGAGACGCCCGCCTTCATGCCCGTCGGCACGGCGGCTACCGTCAAGGCGCTCACGATGGATCAGGTGCGTTCGACCGGCGCTCACATCATCCTGGGCAATACGGTGCACCTGATGCTGCGGCCTACCGCCGAGCGCATCGCGCGCCTGGGCGGGCTGCATCGGTTCAGCGGCTGGAGCGGCCCCATGCTCACCGACTCCGGCGGGTTCCAGGTCATGTCCCTGGCCGCCCTGACCAAGGTCAAGGAGGAGGCTGCGATCTTCGCCAGTCCCATCGACGGGTCGCGGCATGTGCTCTCGCCCGAGCGCTCGATCGAAATTCAAGCCGATCTGCTCGCCTCCGACATCGTGATGCAGCTCGACGAATGCGTGGCGTTCCCCGCAAGCGAAAACCGGGCGGGTGAGGCGCTTCGCCTGTCGGCCCGCTGGGGCGCGCGCTGCAAGGCGGCCTTCGGCGAGCGGGAAGACCAGGCGCTGTTCGGCATACAGCAGGGTTCGACCTTCGAGGCTCTACGCCGGGAATCGGCGGAGCGCCTGGTGGAGATCGGCTTCGATGGCTACGCGATTGGCGGCCTGGCCGTGGGGGAAGGGCACGCAGCGATGTGCGAGGTGCTCGACTACGCTCCGGCGATGCTGCCGGCGGATCGGCCCCGCTACCTGATGGGCGTAGGCAAGCCGGCCGACCTCGTCGAGGCGGTGAGCCGTGGCGTCGATATGTTCGACTGTGTGCTTCCGACACGGGCTGGACGTCACGGCCAGGCCTGGAGCCGGCAAGGGCCAATCAACCTCAAGAACGCCCGCTTCGCAGAGGATGACGAGCCGCTCGACGCCTCGCTCGACTGCCCTGCGAGCCGCGATTATTCACGGGCATATCTTCACCACCTGGTGAAGTCCGGCGAGATCCTCGGCCAGGTGCTGCTCTCCTGGCACAACCTCGCCGTTTACCAGGCGTTGATGCGCGACCTTCGGGCAGCCATCACCGAAGGCCGCCTGGTGGCGTTTCGACGTACGTTCGCCGAGGAGGCCGTGGCCGCCTGAGCCGGGGTGCGGATCCGGAGTTGTGCTGGCACAATCGGCTTCAACCTGGAAGGAGAACGCCATGCTCAGTGGGACGCACCGCAATTCCACCCAGGAGCAGGTCGTTTACGGCCGTCCCGCCCTGGAGGCCGTGCGAGATCTTGCGGGCCAGTTCGGCGCCTCTCGCCTGTTGATCATCGCCACAGGTTCGCTGGCAGGCGAGAACGGGCTTGGCCAGAGCCTTGCCACCCGACTCGGCTCCATCTGCGTCGGCGTCTTCGCGGGAGCCTCGGCTCACTCGCCACGCGAAAGCGTGATCGCCGGGGCCGGCGAGGCGCGACGTCTGGACGCCGATCTTCTTGTGGCCGTGGGCGGTGGGTCCGCCATCGACGCCGCCAAGGTGATGCAGTTGGCGTTGTGGGCGGGCATAGACCGGCCGGAAGGCCTGGATGCGCTACGGGCCGGAGCCCATGGGGTGGCGACTCTGACTCCGGGGGTGCGGATGATCGCCGTCCCCACCACGCTGTCGGCCGCCGAGTTCACGCCCTTCGCCGGCGTCACCGACACGGCGCGCAAGTCAAAGGAGGGTTACGCGCATCCCGCGCTCGCCCCGAGGGCTGTCGTGCTCGATCCGGAAATGACCCTCGGGACACCGGCGCGCCTTTGGGCCTCCACCGGGATCAAGGCGGTCGATCATGCGGTCGAACAGCTTTGCGCGCCGGTGCGCTCCCCCTTCGCCGACGCCCTGGCCGAAGCGGGGCTGGAACGCCTCGCTAAGGGTCTGCCGGTCTCACACGCGCGGCCAGATGACATCGAAGCGCGTCTCGAGTGTCAGCTGGGGATGTGGCTGGCGATGGCGGGGGCGAGCGCTGGGCGTGGGCTCGGCGTCAGCCACGCGATCGGCCACACCCTCGGCGGGACCTATGGCGTTCCGCATGGGGTCACCTCATGCGTCATCCTGCCGGCCGTGCTGCGCTGGAATCGTTCGGCTTCCCTTGAGCGTGAGGCTTTGGTGGCGGCCCGGCTCGGCGCGCCCGGCTTGGAGGCGGCGGACGCTCTCATCGGCCTCATTCGCTCGCTTGACCTCCCCACGGGCCTCTCGGAGGTGGGCGTGTCGCGGAACGACTTCCCCGCCATCGCCGAGCACACCATGCACGATGGGGGGGTGCGATCGAATCCGCGACCGATCACCGGCGCCTCCGAACTCAAGGAGATACTGGAGCTCGCCTGGAACTCATGACCACAGGGTCGGCGCCGGAGGGCCGACTCTCAATCACCAGATCGGATATTTGGGCTCGGCGCCGTTCTCCTTGGCGGGAGGCGGGGGGACGCGGAAGTGCACCGGACTGCTCGGTGGGGGGCAGCGTAGGGATTCGCCGAGCCCCTTCAGGTAGCCCCGGCGAACGCTGCCGGCGGTGATCGCCTCGATGACGAGCTGATCGTGATGGGCGGCGCCCGAGAGGGTCCGCACAAAGCCGGCGAAGGGCAGGAGCATCTCCGACGCGCCCTTCACCAAGGCCAAGGCGACCCGCCCGTTGTGAAGGGTCAGACTCGGCTGCTGCGGCGTGTCCGCCTGATCGAAATCGGCGCCGAGGATCCGGTCGAGCTCATCGACTTCGTGTTGGATGACCGGGCAGCTGAACGGGCGCGGTGGATCGTAGGGGTTGGTGATTGCCGCCAGCAGCACCGGCGGGATGCCCTCGCGGGTGATGTTCAGGTCGTGCAGCGGCGCGGTCGCCGCCGCACCCAGGCTGTTGGTCTGAGCTCGATCGGGCGTCTGGATCTCGCCGTTGGGGTTCGCCGGCGTTCCTGGCGGACCAGCGCTCTGAGGCGCGTTCTGGGCGGGGGCGCTTTGCGCGAGCGCGCCGCCGGCGGCGATCGTGATGATTGAGATGAGAGTCGCGAGCTTGCGGGATATGGCCATGAGCGAGTGTGATCGGGGCTGGCGTCTGCAATGGAAGGCGTGCCGCTTGCCGCGGGCTCGAGTTTGACTATGGTCCCGCCGCCGAGAGGGCGTGGGCCGGTAGCTCAGAGGTAGAGCACCCGACTTTTAATCGAGTGGTCGTGGGTTCGATCCCCACCCGGCCTACCACCCGACTCGAGCCGCTGTCACGGGCGCCAACCGATGTGTCCGCAAGGCGAAAATCCGTCCGCCCGGTTCGAAATTCGATAAAACCGAAACGATTAAGTCTTGCAGTTTGAGTATTTTTGCATCTAAACAGCCAACGCGCCAAGTTGATCAACTAGGTGTGCCCTGATCTGCGCGACAATTTGAAGCACCTTGGCGCGCCAGGGGACGGCTCGTCTTTGCACTAATTCAAATGTTTGGACCGTCTCATGGCTGCGATGGGCGACGTCTATGGTGGTGTCGAGGCTGCGCCGACACGCGCTGATCCTTTGCCCTTGCTAAACGGGGCCAGCGGCTCGCGGGTCAGGGCCTCAAGTCTGTCGCCGAACTGACGCCGTGAGCAAAGCGACGCCGCCCGCTCCCGCCAGGAGATCGCGCTCCCGGCCATGAGTGAGGCTGCTGATTCGAATGGGCTGAGTCAGCCAAGGAATGGGGGCGGCAGGTACGCCGACCTGCTCGGGCTTGCCGAGAACGCCCTCCATTGCGTCTTCCAGCCTATCGTCGATGTACACAACGGCGTCGTCTACGGCGTGGAAGCCCTGATGCGCGGCCATGAGCAGCTAGGATATGCAAACCCGATCGAACTGCTCGACAGCTTCGTGGAGGCCGGTGTGGTGTTGGGTCTGGAGGATTTCCTTCACCGGCGGGCCATCGAGTCGTTTGCGGCGGGCTCGACCAGCGAAGGCGTCCGCCTGTTCCTGAATATCGACGGTCGCGCCCTGCTGGACCCGGACCGGAACCTGCTCGAGCAAACCATCGACGTGCTTGCCAGCAAGGGTCTTGCGCCGTCTCGGGTCTGTATCGAGCTGTCAGAGCGCAGCGAGCGTTTTACGGCCCCGCATGTCGAGACGCGCCTTCAGCGGCTCAGGGGCCGCGGCGTACGTTTCGCCGCCGATGACTTCGGACTTGGCCACTCGGAGTTGAAGCTCCTGTTCGACGGCGCCGTCGATTTCGTGAAGATCGACAAATACTTCGTCCACGCGATCGGTGAGTCGGAGCGGCAGAAGGTCTTCCTGTCGAGTGTCTGCCGCCTCGCCCATCTGCTGGGCGTGCGAGTGGTCGCTGAGGGCGTCGAAACGGAGGATGACTTCGAGGTCTGCCGCGACCTCGGGTGTGATCTTGTGCAGGGTTGGTTTGTGGCGACCCCGCAGGCCGACATGCGCTCGATTCCGTCTGCTTATGCGCACATCGCCGAGATTGGCGCCAAACCTCGGCGCTCCCGCCTGCTCGCGGGCAGGGATGGCGCCATTCCCGCCGCCATGATCACAATCGCGCCAGTGACCGATACAGATCCGGTCGAGGCCGTGTTCGAGCATTTCCGGATCTATCCAGAGTTGGATCACTGCGCCGTGGTCGACCGTTTTGGGGAACCGTGTGGGTTGATCTCGCAGTTGAGCCTGCGGCCGTTCGCCTACAACCGCTATGGCCGCGACCTGCTGCGCAACAAGGGGCAGCAGCGCTCTTTAGCCCGCTTCATAAGGCCGTGCCCAAGCGTCGACATCGATCGCACCGCCGGCGAGGTGCTGGACGTGTTCATGGCTCATCCTGGGGCGCGAGGGGTCATCGTCACGGAGGGTGGCCGCTATGCCGGGCTGTTGACCGCCGAAGCCCTGCTCGCCATGGCCAACGAGCGACGCCTGAGCGAGGCGCTGGATCGAAATCCGCTTACCCGTCTGCCGGGCAACGCCGCAGTCGCCGCCCGCATCTCCGAGGTCCTGGCCCAGGGCGAGGCGCTGCAGCGGGCGCGGCACATCTGTTACTTCGACTTCGACCACTTCAAGCCGTTCAACGACTGCAAGGGCTTCCGGCAAGGTGATCGCGCGATCGTGCTGTTCGCCGAGGCCATCCAGCGATGGCTGAGCAGTTTTCCGGAGGCCTTCCTCGGCCACCTCGGCGGAGACGATTTCGTCTGCGTGCTGGTTGACCAGGAGCCGGATGAGGTGTGGCGCGTGTTGCGCGAGGTTCTCGATGAATTCTCGGGCACCGTGGCGGGCCTCTATGCCGAGGACGAACGCACGCGGGGATGGATCGAAGCTTTTGACCGGTATGGCGCCCACCGGCGTTTTCCCTTGCTTCGCTGTAGCGTGGCCGTGCTGGAGCTGCCGCCCGGGAGCCAATTGCCGGCCCCGGTCGTGCTCGACAGTGCATTCGCCAAGCTGAAGGCTGTTGCGAAGGCCAGTCCCGCGGGACTGGCGTGGGAGCGAATTCGCTCCGAGGACGAGCTGCCATCGGCCTGACTCGATCGGCCTGATCCGTCTGGATCTCCGAGATTTCTGCGCCCTGTGGCTCCCTCACGGCGACGGCGGCGCCACTCACATGGCCAACCGAATCGCCCACCGCCATAGGGCAAAAAATTGCAACCCCAGACTTTACTAAATGCAAATTCGATGTTTACATTCTGCGAATGGAACTGGCTGTTCTCGATCCGATCCCCGAACCCGTCCGTCGGGCCCGCCGACCTCTTCGTGAGGCTCCGGTGGAAGTCTCTGTGGAGGTCCGCCACGTGGTGTTCTTCCTCAATGACGCCGTTCCGGACGAACTCATCGTGCGAATGGAACATGCGCCGGAGGAAGTCACCCTGGCGGAGGCGCTCCTCCACCTGCTTAAGTTCGATGGGGATTGTGCGCTTGGACATCTATGGAATGCAAAGTCCGTAGAGGACGCCATTCGCGCGGGCGAGGGACGAGGCTATCGACTCGTGGCCTTGCGGGTGCTGCCAAACCACGTCCATGTCCTTGTCGAGGCGACGCCAGCCTGGCCGATGGGTGATCCAATCCACCGCTGGAAGCTGGCGAGTTCGCCGCGCAGGATCGGCGCTCCGCGGCCCGGACTCGCGCGGTTCGGTCCCGACCGCCTGCGTCCCCGCGCGTTGCGTCATGATCTGCCGCGACCGGACGAGTTCTGGGCCGACGAGGACTTCGAGCGAATTCTGCGAAGCCAAACCGAGGTGGATGAAGCCCTGCGGCTGATCGCGGGGATTTCGCCGCCGGCGCCGCGCCCCCCAACGCCGCCGCCGGAAGACGTGCCGCAAGAAGAAGTGGAAGAAGAGCCACCGGAGCCTGCCGGCCCCACGCCACGGCGCGAGCCCAAATGGGTGAGCAGGATCAAGGACGCCACTGTCCCTGGAGATATCTACGCGGCGAGCGTTTTCCTCCTGTTTGTGATCCTTATCGTTGTGGGCGCCCTGACAGACTCTCACGTCACCCATTAGCCAAAGCGCACCTCACGGATAGGTGGGGTGGCGCTCCATATGGCGTCAGAGAGCGCCCGCCTCCTCCCGGGCGATGTCGCGATCCCTCGCGTAGGCCTGGCTGCCGCGAGTGAAAACCCGATCGGTGGGAAGAACCTGCGCGATCGGGATGTCCGACGCGCGGGCAAGGCGCTCGTAGATGGGACCGAAGTCCTGAAGCGTGGCCTCCCGCAGAGCCTGCAACGATGGGACGACGAAGTATGTCTGCTGGAAGTCGTCGATGCGGTAGGGCGTG
>DASXGR010000229.1:0-1768 GCA_036488935.1 Caulobacteraceae bacterium
GCCGCTGCGCCCGTGAGGGTAGAGCGCTCGGCATCGAGGCGATCCTGGCGGCGAGCGGCGAGAATCAGGCGGGCGCCCTGCGCGGCGAAGGCGCGTGCGGTGGCGAGGCCGATGCCCGAGCTGGCGCCGGTGATGAAGGCGATCTTCTGTGCGAGCGTCTGGTTTGCGGTTTCTGCTGACATGGGAGGCTTCAATCCTTTTCTGCGTGCAATGGGGCGTCCGACTGAGCGATGCGGTATTGTCCTACGGCCCAGTCCTGGTCGGCGAATCCGGCTTCCTTGGCGCGGTTGAGCACATCGGCGAAGTAGTCGGCGAGGCGCATGCGAACACCGGCCTCGGCAGCGGCTTCGCGCACGAGGCGCGTGTCCTTGATACCGAGGGAGACAGTGGCGCCGGGATGCTGCGGCGGGTTGAGGATGGTCTTGCCGTAGTTCTCGTAAAGCTGCGACTGGAAGAGCGCGCTGTTGACGGCCTGATGGAAGAGAGCTGGAGGGATGCCCTGGGATTCAGCGTAGACGAAGGCCTCGGAGAGCGTCTGGATCATGGAGGTGATCATGAGATTGCCGCCAAGCTTGAGTGCGTGGGCCTGCCACGGCTCGGGGGAGACGAGGGAGAGGCCGCGGCTGAAGGATTCGAGCAGCGGCCGCACCTGTGCGAGCGGCTCGTCCGCGCCGGAGATGACGATCCAGAGCTTGCCGGCTTCGGCAATGGCGGGGCGGCCGAAGACGGGCGCGCCGACGTGATGCTGGCCACGCTCCTGGTGTGCGGCGGTGATGCGGCGCGCGAGCGCGACGCTGATGGTGGAGAGCGTGACATGGATGGCGCCGGGCGGCAGGTGATCGAGAAAGCCCCTGTGATCCGGATCGCCGAAGAGAACGGCTTCGGTCGCGGCATCGTCGGCGAGCATGGTGAAGACGACCGCCGCGTTTGCGACCGCGTCCTGCGGTGAGGTGGCGATGCGTGCCTGGCTGCTTTTGAGCACTTCCACCTTGCTGCGATCGCGGTTCCAGAGCGTGACGGTGTGGCCATGTTGAAGCAGCAGACGGGCGATGGGCGCGCCCATCTGGCCGAGGCCGAGGAAGGCGAGGTTCTGTTGAGCGGTCACGCAAACTCCTGGGGTGGTGCGTTCTTTGTCTTTCGATGAGCGCCGCCGCAAAAAGGAACAGGCCGCCGGGTAAAGGCAGCCTGTTTGTCTTCCGCCCGTCAGCCTTGCGGGCCGGGCGGATTGCTGACGCCGCTGGGATTCGCGGGCGGCGGCGGTGGCGCGGGCTGCGGGGCCTGGTAGGGCGCCGGCGTCCCGTAGGCCGCGGGTGCGGGCGTCTGTCCGGGAGCAGCCTGGTTGGGGATGCCGATGGACGGGCCGGAGACGACCATTTCAACGCGGCGGTTCTGCTTGCGGCCCGCGGCGGTGCTGTTGTCGGCCACTGGGTTGGCCATACCGTAGCCGATGGCGCTCACGTTCTGCGGGGACAGGCCCTGCGCGATGAGGAAGTTCTGCACGGTGTCGGCGCGCTGTTCGGAAAGTTTCTGGTTGTACTGCTCGCCGCCCACGTTATCCGTGTAGCCCTCCACCTGAACCCGGAGATCGGGATGCGCGAGGAAGATGCCGGCGATGCGCGCCAGCTTGAGCTGGGTATCCTGTTTCAGATCGTAGCGGCCGGTAGCGAAGAGCACGTCAGAGAGATTGACGACCAGGCCGCGCGGCGTCTCCCGTGTCTGCAGGATGGAGTTGAGCTGCTGGCGAAGCTGCTCGCGCAATTGCGCCTCG
>DASXGR010000254.1:0-14038 GCA_036488935.1 Caulobacteraceae bacterium
CCTTCACATGCCGCATGCGCTTGCCGGCGCCTTCGAGGAGGCGGGCGGGATCGTCGAGCTCCGCGCCGAAGAAGAAGCCCACGTTCGCGTGTGCGCTGAAGGCGTCGACATAGCCGAACGCCGCATCGCCCGCGCAGGCGACCGGATGGCGATCGTGCAGAAGCTCACGAACATCTCCCCCGCAGCGCCGCATCTGCTCGAACCACGGCTGCGCGATCTGGCGCAGTTCATGATCGGGCTCTTCGAACCAGGCCTCGACTTCCGGGTCCCGCTCGACGGCGTTTGGGAAGCGAAAGAGGCCGCTCATCACATTAGTCTAGCCGACAAAGACCGTGCGGTCATGACGCGACGCCAGACTACGTGAAAGCGCAAAAAACTCGAGCGCCGCTCCAATTGAATCGGATCGGCGCCCGAGATCGACCCTGTCGCCAGCCCTTTAGAAGTGCTGGCGAATCCCAAATGTCAGCACGTGGAGGTGGGTCTCGATTTTCGCATTCCCTGTGAGCGGGCCGCCAGAAGTCAAAATCGAACCATTGATGCTGTACGTCGGTATGGCAAGGTAACGATAGCCGACGTCCCATTTCGTCGTGCGGGTAAGATCGCCCGAGAAGCCGGCGCGGAGTTGCCAAACGAATCCGCCGTCACTGACGTTCCCATCGAACGCGCTGTATTCGACGTGGCCATAACCGATTCCGCCTCCAACATAGGGGACGACCCACTGTATACGGCCGATCGCGTACATCAGATTCGCAAGGCCACCATAGGATTCGACGTGTGAACCGAACCCAAGACTATTCGTATCCCCGGAATTTCGAAGGAAAAAACCTTCACCTTCAAGCGCGACACCAATAGGAGCGCCTTTAAGAAATGAATGGCCAACAGCACCAGAACCGAAAAAGCCAGGTTGGATATTGATGTCGGTCGCCGCCGAGCCGATCCCGTTGGCAGAGGCGTTCAGGTGGGCATTGCCGCCGAGGCCCGTCCCGAGATTGACCTGGAAGTAGTTATCTGCGGCGGCCGTCTGATCTTGCGCGTGAGTCGTCGTTGCCGCCGCAGCCGCGAGCGCGGCCGTGGCGGCCAGAGTAACGGACTTCATTGAACCCCCTCGGTGTAACGATATGCGTTAGCATCCCCACTTCGCAGCTACACGCGATCATACAATGTGGTCAAGCCCGTCGATCTCCCGTGGCAAGGATAGTCCAACGCTCGAATCAACCTGGCCGCTACCGCATCCGCAGGGATGTTGTTCCAAATAGCACCGCGGGTATCTGACTCCCAGCCGTCATGCCTTGTGCAGCTGCCCGCGGTCGGAGAACTCGTTCTTTTTTCTTCTTCGAGAAACCGTAGGTCCGCTCTACGGCAGCTCCTTGATACGAGTTGGGAACTGCATGCCCTTGTCGCCATGACCGCGGGAGAAGGTGATCGCGGTGAGGGGGCCGACGCTCATGTAGTTGGGGACGCGGAGCAGCACGCCGAGGGTCTCGCCAGGCTTGAGCGGGCGATCGATGACCGCTACGCCCTGGGGCGCGTCAGGCGCGGCGCTGATCGGATAGCCCTGGTTATTCCCCTGGAGGAAGAGACAGCAGGTGCGGATCGCCCCGCCGGCGCTGTCGGAGCCGTGGGACAGGTTCTGAGCGTTCGTGAGCGCGAGCGGCGCGGTCGGCCGGATGGTGAAGCCGCAGATCGCCGCGTCGCTGTGCCTGGCGAAGCATCCTTCGAAGCGGATGGCGTAGCCGTCCGCATTCTGGAACGTGCTCGTCGCCGTGACCTCACCGAAGTCACGATAGGTGAGCATAAACGTGTGCTTCGCCTCGGCGTGTGCGGCGCTGGCGACAGCAAAGGCCGCGCCGGCAGCCAAAACCAGGTCGAGGCGCAGTTGCATCTTGATCAATCGAACCCCTCATCGTGTTCAGGGCGGCAAGAGCGATGGGAACGCTACATGTGCACCCGTAGCGTCACCCCGAAGGTGCGCGGATCGCCGAGGTAGCCCAGGAAGGCGCCGTAAGTCTCCTCGATATTGGTCAGGTAGTTGGTGTTGGTGATGTTCTGCACCCACATGGACACGTCGTACCTGCCGGAGATCCTCACGCCTATCCGGATGTCGCCGATCCCGTAGCCGTCGATGTGGCCGTACCGGCTGTCGTCGGTGAGCAGGTTCTGACTGGAGCGGAAGGAGTAGTCGGCCGAGACGTAGCCGATCACCTTCGGACTGATCTCGTGCTGGTAGTCGGCCGCCAGATTGAGGATGTAGCGTGGGGTGTTGGCCACCTCACGACCTGTCAGGGAGCATGAGGTCAGGCCCTCGGCCGTCTGCTCCGGCGCGCAGGGCGCGTTGGGATAGTTCGTATACTGTGCATCGGTGTAGGAACCCGAGGCGCGGAGCTGCAGGTTCGGCGTGACCGTGTAACTGGCGTCCATTTCGAATCCGCGCGTGCGAATGCCACCCGCATTGGCCAGCGCCTGGGTGGGCGCCCCGTTGATCAGGAACACGGCGTTGGTCTGGTAGTTCGAGATGCTCTCCCAGAAGGCGTCGAGGTTCAGCGTCAGGCGACGGTCCAGCAGCTGGCTCTTGAGCCCGAGTTCGTAGTTGTCGGCGCCTTCGGGGGCGACGGCGTAGGTCACGCCGTGCGCCAGCACGGTGCTGCTCAGCAGCCCGACGTTGAGCCCCGCGCTCTGCTCGCTATGGGAATAGGTGGCGTACAGCATGGCGTCGGGCCGCACCTGATAGCTAAGCGACGCCAGGCCCGACGGCATGAGGTTGTCGACGCTGAAGTTTGCGGTTCCGGTGGGAAAGGCGCCGGCCACCTTTTGCGCCGTGGCTCGAGGCAGGGCGTAGCCGTCGAACACGCAGGTTGCTCCGGTGCCGGCGCAGGTCAGGAGCTGGGTGTTTCCCTCGCCCGAGGAGAGGATCGACTGGGTCTTGGTTTCGTAGGTCTCGCGGAAACCCAGGGTGAGCGCCCATTTCCGCGTGATGTGCCACACGGCCTGGCCGTAGGCGGCGTAGCTCTGGGTCTCGGGGGTCTCGTTGGTGAGATAGCTGAAGCCGTTCAGCACCGAAGACAGCGCCGCAGACCGAGCCGGCGTCCCGTTCGCCAGCGGCGCCAGGGCGCTGTTGAAGGCCCAGGCGTCGGCCTGGTTGGTCGTGTCGGCGAAGCCGCGCACAGTCTGGCGGAAGTAGTAGAGGCCGGCCACCCACTCGACCCGGTCGCCCGTGGGCGACGCCACGCGCAGTTCCTGGGAGAACTGGGTCACGTGGTCGACGTAGTTGGTGTTGATGGCGATCGGCAGCGCGGTGAAGTCCGCGTCGTTGCTCGGAATGAACGCCCAGGTCTGGAAGGCGGTGATCGAGGTCAGCTTGTAGCCTCGCCCGAAGGTCCAGTCGCCCTGCCCGGAAATCAGGAACTGATGCGTATCGCTGAACTCGCGCGCGTCGTTGTCGACGATGCGGTTGAAGGGGTCGGCCGGTGGCGAATAGCCCGGCGCGACCAGCGCCGCGCTTCGCGTGTAGTTGAAACCCGTCGCCGAAGTCGGCTGGTCCTGCAGGAATGAGTACGCGCCCTGCGGCGCAGCTTCCCTGTTGTAGGAGGCGATCAGGCGGTAGCTGAAGTTGGCCGTCGGCGTGAACAGCAGTTGCAGCCGGCCGCCGTAGCCGTCGCGGGCGTTCTCATAGACGTTCCGGGTGATGTTGTATTCGAAGCCCTGCTGCCAGGTGTCGTAGCCGGTGAGGCGGAACGCCAGCACGTCGTTGATCAGCGGTCCGGTCACGGCCCCGTCGAATTGGCGAAAGGCGTAGTTTCCGAAAGAGGCTTCTGCATATGCGCCATAAGTGAAGGACGGGGCGACGGTGGAGATATTGATCGAGCCGCCGGTGGTGTTGCGGCCGTAGAGCGTGCCTTGCGGCCCGCGCAGCACTTCGACCTGGTCTATGTCGAGCAGGTTGTAGGCAAGCTCGCCCGGCCGGCCGAGATAGACTCCGTCCTGGTAGACCCCGACGGCGGAGTCCAGCCCGTCGCTATTCTGGGTCGTGCTCCCGATCCCTCGGATGCTCGGGATGGTCTGGCGAGGATTGGCCTGGGTGAGGTTGAGGTTGGCGCTGACCTGTTGGAGGGCGCGGGGGGTGTAGATCCGTTGTAGGTCGAGGATCTCTCCCGAGGCGACGCTCATCGACACCGGCACCTTCTGGACGTCTTCCTTGCGAAGACGCGCGGTGACGACCACTTCGCTGACCGCGTTCTGCGCCGCCTGGGTCTGGGCGCCGCCCCCCTGGGCCGAGCTCTGGACGGCCTGGGTCTGCGCCTGAGCCTGAGCGTGAGCGCCGGCGGCCAGGAAGACTGGAAAGGTGAACGCCGCCGAGGTCAGGACAACGAGGCTGCGGCGACTGCGGATGCACGGAAGCGAGGTCATGAGGCCCTGCCGACAACCGATATGAAGGCAGGGTGCACATTTCCCGATGCGCGCACGCCTGTCCAAATTGGGGCACGAGTTACGCCGCACAAATGTACGAATGTGGCCTAAAGTCGTGGGCCGACTACGACTTTCGTCTAGGATGGTTTCCTAGCGAGGCTTCCATCCCGACCGCGTCTCGTATTCCGCGACCGGTGGCGCGACTCTGCGGTATGTTCGGACGATCCTTCAGGCGGGCAGGGCATGTCGATCCTAGAGGCGGGCGCGAGGGGCGGGACGATCACGCTCGCCTTGCTGCTGACCCTGCTCCTGCTGCGCGACGCCCGCCGGTTCGCCGCCGCGCGCTACGGCGCCCTCTTTACAGTGAGCCTCGCCGCCCAGCAGGCGGCCCTGGCGAAGGGAGTCGCCATTGACCCTGCACTATGGCTCGCGCCGTTCAGGGTGCTCGCCTTCGCAAATCCTGCCCTCTTCCTTGTGGTGGCCTCGGCACTGTTCGACGACGACTTCGCCGTCGGCTGGCCGCATGTCCTGGCTGGCGTGGTGTTGATCGTCCTCGGCTTTTGGGGCGTCTTCGGAGATCACACCGCGTATGATTATTTCAACATCACATCGGCGCTCTGTCTTGGGCTGACGCTCTGGCATGTGGGGGCGGGGTTACGCGGAGACTTGGTCGAATCGCGGCGACGGCTTCGCCTCGTCTTCGTGGTCGCCGTCGCCCTGTTCGGCGCCTTTGTTTCGGTCCTGGCCGTTCTCACGCGCGGCGGAGAGACCGGTCCGCTGTTCGGTTACGTCGTCGGGCTCGGCGCCTTGGCCATGACCTTCGCGTTCGCCACGGCCTTGCTGGCGCTGACGCCGGAGGGCCTCTTCCATCGCGTGGGCCTGCAGCGTCCTGCTGAAGTCCGGCCAGCCGCGCCGGAGCCGGACGATCCGCGGGAGACGGCGCTGCTCGCTGCCCTGCGGCGCGAGCTGGATCACAACAGGGTCTATCGCGAGGAGGGTCTTGGAATTGGTCAGTTGGCGCATCGCCTGGGCGTGCCGGAGTACCGCCTTCGCCGACTGATCAACCAGCGCCTCGGTCACCGCAATTTCGCGGCCTTCCTGAACGGCTGCCGGCTGGACGAGGCGATGGCGGCCCTGGGCGATCCGAGCCAGGCCGAGGTGCCGATCCTGACCATCGCGCTCGACGCCGGCTTCCAGTCCGCGGCGACATTCAACCGGGCGTTCAAGGCTCGAACCGGCCTCACCCCATCCGAATATCGGGTTCGTGGACATCGCTGACACGTCGGTCGGTGGTCTTCTAGCGTCACACTTTTAAATTCCGTCATGGCTGGCCTTGTGCCGGCCACCCATGGATCGACTGGGCGAGCCCTTGCGGTGGCTGCGCGCGAGCGCGGCCATGATGGGTGGTTCGATCCTGCAGCAGCCACCTCGGCCACGCCGGCAAGGCGCCTGGACGGGTTCAGGTCCTCTCAGCGCGAGTTCTCGCGCTCGACCATGGCCGCGCCGCCCGGCGCGGCCACTGCGAGCGCCCGCACAGCCGATCGATGGGTGGCCGGCACGGAGGCCGGCCACGACGGAGATTTAGGGAGAACCAGACTGCTCATTTTTCGAAATCGAGCAGCGTGGTTTCGAAACTGCGGCGCGCAAACGGGGGTCTTCCACCACGCCTGTCTCCAGCCCGGCTCGCGGGCCAGGAGACAAACCATGTTGAGATCAGTCCTGACGTCATCGCTGCTGTCGCTGCTCGTGGCGGCGAGCGCGGCGCACGCCCAGCCGCTCCCTTCTTCCAAGTCTGCAGCGGCCAGCGCCCCGGCGAAAGCCGCGAGGGTCGGGTTCCGGGAGCTCACCATCACCAATGGCGAGGACAAGCCGCTCACCATCGGCGTCTGGTACCCGACGGATGCAGTCGAGCGGCCGACGCGCCTTCGGACCTTCATGCAGACGGTCGCGGCCGGCGGCGCCTTAGCCGGCTCTGGCCTGCCCCTGGTCGTCTTCTCCCACGGGACGGGCGGCTGGTACGGCGGCCACTATGACACGGCGCTCGCCCTGGCGCGGGCGGGGTTCGTGGTCGCCGCGGTCAGCCATGCCGGCGACACCTATGACGATCACAGCCGGGCGGCGATGATCTGGGCCCGCTCCGCCCAGATCCACCGGCTGATCGACTACATGCTCGGCGAGTGGCCCGACCACGCGCGGATCGATCCTGCCCGCGTCGGCGCCTTCGGCTTTTCCGCCGGCGGCTTCACGACACTGGTCGTCGCCGGAGGCGTCCCGACGCTCGCGCGGACAGAGGCGCAGTGCCAGGCCCACCCGGCCTATTTCGAGTGCGGCGTGGCCAAGGCGCTGCCGAACCGCGACGCCGTGATCGCGGGCCTCCCGGCGTCGGTCTGGGTGCACGATCCAAGGGTCAAGGCCGCCGTCGTCGCCGCGCCGGCGCTTGGCTACACCTTTGGCAAGGACGGGCTAAGCGACGTGCGCATCCCGATACAGCTCTGGCGCGATGAGGATGATCATATCCTCCCCAACCCCGACTACGCCGAGGCGGTGAGGGTCGCCCTACCGGAGGCGCCCGAATACCACGTCGTGCCAAACGCCGATCACTACGACTTCCTCGCCCCATGCTCGCCAATGCTGGCCCAGCGCGTCCCGGACGTCTGCGCCGAGCGTCCGGGATTCGATCGGACAGCCTTCCACGAAGCGTTCGACCGGCAGGTGGTGGCGTTCTTCGAGCGGACGCTGCGCTGATCCCGCTGCGTCACCGGATCTGGTGGCTCGGCCGGCGCTGACGCCCCCTTTCGGGAGGGCGAGAGGACGAAGGATCAGTGCATTCAACCACGGACCTCACGGACTACACGGACCCTCTATGTTTGAGCGATCTACGTCGGTCATCTGGACGCACTCGCTCTTCCTTGTCCGTGTTGTCTGTGAGGTCCGTGGCAGACTTCATGTCAGCGTCCTTCAGATCTGCCGCGCCCGCCCTTTCCAATAGGGCTCCCTCACCCGTCCCCGCAGGATCTTTCCCGCTTGGCTGCGCGGCAGCTCGGCGACGAAGTCCAGGCCGCGGGGGATCTTGAACTTGGCCAGTCGTTCGACGGCGAAGGCGAGGATCTCGTTGCGAAGGGCCTCGCTCGCCTCGTAGCCGGGCTTGAGCTGGATGACGGCGCGCACCTCTTCGCCCCATTCGTCGTGGGGGATGCCAATGGTGCAGCTGTCCTCCACCGCAGGGTGCTTGATCAGCTCGTTGTCGATCTCCTGGGGATAGATGTTCACCCCGCCGGCGATGATGGTCTCGGCGCTGCGGCCGGTGAGGAAGAGGTAGCCGTCTCCGTCGATGCAGCCGATGTCGCCCAGGGTGAAGTACTCGCCGATGCGCGAGGCGGCGGTCTTCTTCGGGTCCTTGAAGTATTCGAAACCGGTGGGCGGGGTGCGCATATAGATGGTTCCGGCGACTCCGCGCGGGCAGTCCTCGCCGTCCTCGCCGACGATCCGCGCCGCCGCGGGGTCGGGCATTCGGCCGACTGTGCCCGGCCGCTTCAGCCATTCCTCCGAGGTGATGGTGAACCCCGCGCCGCCCTCGGAGCCGGCGTAGTATTCGAAGAGCACCGGCCCCAGCCAGTCGATCATCGCCTTCTTGATCTCGGGCGGGCAGGGGGCGGCGCCGTGGGTGATCCGCTTGAGCGAGGAGAGGTCGTACCGGGCGCGCGTCTCGGCGGGCAGGGCCAGCAGGCGCTGGAACATGATCGGTACGAAGTGGGAGTGGGTGATGCGCCGTTCTTCGATCGTCCGCAGCACGCCCTCGCTGTCCCACTTGTCGAGGAGGACGATCGGCAGGCCGTTCATCAGCGGGGCGCGCACGTTCCCGGCCAGCGGGGCTGCGTGATAGGCCGGGCCGGTGCAGAGATAGATGTCGGCGTCGCGGTCGGCCTCGGGCAGGAAGGCGCCGTAGACCATGTCGGGCTTGTAGACGCCCTTGGGCCGGCCGGTGGTGCCTGAGGTGTAGAGCATGGTGTGGCCCCGCGCGGGGTCTTCGATGTCCGAGCCGTCCACGCCGGCGAGGGCGCCCTCGTAGGGTTCGAAGCCCTCGATCTCGCCTCCGATCGCCAGCCTCAGGGTCGCGCCAGGCGAGGCCGCGGCAGCCACCTTGGCCGCGGGGGCGATGCGTGCGTCCGCCAGCAGGGCCTTCGCCTCGCAATCGCCGACGATGTAGGCGATCTCCTCCGCCGTCAGGTGCCAGTTGACCGGGGTCAGGCGCAGGCCCGTGCGCAAGGCCGCGAGCAGGGCCTCGCAGAATTCGACGCGGTTGGAGCACGCCAGGGCGACGCCTTCGCCGCTCTGCAGTCCCGCCTGCCTCAGGCGGCGCGCCAGTCGGTTGGCGTTGGCGTTGAGCTCGCCGAAAGTCCGCGTTTGGCCGACGTAGTCGTACACGGCGATCCGGTCCGGCTGCAGCCGCGCCCACACCGCCGGCTGCATGCCGGTTCTCCCGGCCTCGTTCACCATCGCCGCCAGCTCATCAGGGCTGATCGAGTCAAAGGCCATCGCGGACGTCTCCCAGACTGGTCCGCTCGTGGCCCGCGTTCGGTCGGCGGGGGCAGACCTTCGTCCCCCCAAAGATGCCGCGCAGTTGCGTTCCGTCCAGGGCAAATCGGTCGAGTCGCGAGAAGAAGACGCGCCGAAGGTGCTGTAGAACAATCCCTCGAGGCTCTGATCATTCGCCATGAGCCCCCGGCCTCGACGCCGGCGTCCGAGTGGTCCGTGAGATACGTGGTTCAAAGGACCGCCGACCCGCCCACGCGCCGGCTCGAGCTGGGCTTTGATTGCCGACGTTATGCAGATAAGCTGCATTACGATTGGTTAGCTTTCATTCGGTAGTCAGGCTGCACGACGTGTGTCGGCAGCGCGCTCAAAATGCGACGCCGAAGGTGCGGGGAGCAGATGGCGAGTCTTTTTTACCTGGTCAGCGCCAAGCGCGCGTGTGGTTTGGCGGCCCTGCTGGCGAGCGTCTCGACCGCGGCGCTCGCTCAGAACGCCCAGCCGGACCCGCGCGATGCGCGTATTCAGCAGTTGCAGAATCAGGTGCAGCAGCTGCTCGCCGAAGATCAGCGGCTGGCTGCCAAGACGCAGCAACTTGAATCGGCGATCAACTCCCTGCAGCAGGGGCAGGCCGCACAAGCCCAGGCGGGCCAGCCGGAGGCGATCCAGACACTTCCGCCCGGGCAGCCGACTGAGACGATCGCTCGGGCGAACAAGCTGCAGAACCCGCTGTCGGCCCCCGGCTCCCTCACCTGGCACGGCATCACCATTTACGGGACCTTTGACGTCGGCGTCGGCTGGGTCAGCCACGGCCTGCCGGAAAACGGCGCCAACTATGAAGGCGAATCCCTGATCAATCGGAACGGCTATCAATCCCGATGGGTGGTCGCGCCGAATAACCTGTCGCAAACGGGCCTCGGCATCAGGGGAAACGAAGAATTCTATCCCGGCTGGGCTGTGGTATTCAACGCCTCCACCGGCATAAATCCACAATCCGGTCAGCTCGCGAACATGGCGGGGACCAACACCCTCAATGCCGGCCTCCCCAGGTATAGCTATTCGATCACCGGCGACGGCGCCCGCGCCGGCCAGGCCTTCAACGATGAATTTTATGCGGGGGTCTCATCTCAGAAGTACGGCACACTAACCTTCGGGCGGCAGCGCGCGCTCGGCACCGACGCGATGCTCATCTACGACCCGGCCGGAGGCGCCTACGCCTTTTCTTTTATCGGCTATAACGGCCTGATGGCCGGCGGCGGCGACACCGAAGACACCCGTTTGGACGACACGCTAAAGTATCGCGTCGGCTATGGCCCGGTCCATCTCGGCGTGTTGTACAAGTTTGCCGAGGGTTCGGGCGGCTGTTATTCAGCCGCTAAGAATTGGACTGCCGCAAACTGCACACCGGAGGTCGCGCATAACACCGCCTATGGGGTGGATTTTGGCGGAAGCTACCACGATTTCTCTGCCGACTTCGTCTTCCAGCATGTCAACCAAGCGATCAGCGTTCTCAATCCGCTGTTGGGTCCTCAAAGTCTGACACAGCCATATCAGTCAACCGTCAACAGCATCAATACGAACCCGATCACGGGGAATAATTTGATCGGTACAACTAATACCGAATATGGCATAGTGACCGACAACACTGCGTTTATGTTTTCTGCAAAATATACCTGGAACGTGCTTAAATTCTATGCTGGTTACGAGCACATACGTTACGTAAATCCGGCGATTCCATTGGGTGTCGGCGCCAGCGCTCAGGGCGACTACCTGTTGAGTGGTGTCGAAGACAACAACCTCGACTCTCCCAAGCTCGTCAACGTTGTCTGGACTGGCGTGAAGTACGCTATAACCCCCAGAGCCGATATCACGCTCGCATACTATCTCGAATTGCAGAACGACTTCCGCGTCCCCGCGACTTGCACTCCCGACGCCGGTTATCGCTCGTCGTGCGCCGGTTCGCTTACCGAGATCTCCCTCTATGGAGATTATCACTTCACGAAGCGTTTCGACGTCTTTGCCGGCGTCGCCTATTCCGACGTCACGGGTGGCTTGGCCATCGCCATCCCCCACGGTCCCGGCGTCCCCTACTTCTTCAACAACAATATTGCTCCGACCATGGGCGGCCGTTTCGCCTTCTGAAGCCGAGGTGGCAGAGGCTAACGCGCCGAAGACGCAATAAAACATCGAGCCCGCGGAGCTTGAACCGGTTCTCCCCGCTGGTCTTCGTGTCCTTTGTGTCTTCGTGGTTGATCTTCCTGTGAGCGTCCGGGCGCGGCGCCGCTGTTTTGAACCGCGAAGGCACAAAGGACACGAAGGTTGGAGAGGCGCGTGCGTTCGCCTGCAGCCCCAGCGAAGGCGGCGTCTTGCCTGAGTGCGCCTTCGGCGCTTCAAAGCCGTCGGACAGATGGGAAAGACCATGAACTCGACGCAAGCATGGGTGCGGACGCTTCTTGCAGGCTGCGGCGTTCTCGCCCTTGGCCTGTCAGGACCTGCCGCCGCAGCGCCGCCAGCCGTGGGGCCGGCGCTGACGGTGGTGCATCAGTTCGGAGATGACTTCCGCCTGGTGGGGATCGGTGTGTCGAAGACCGGTCGCGTCTTTGCCACGGCGCCCAGCGCCCGCGCTCGCGGCGGGCTCAGCATGGTCGAGGTCGACACACGCACCGGCCAGACCAGGCCCTATCCGGACGCCGCGTGGAACAGGATCCGTCCGGAGGCCGACGGCAAGCCGGAGTGGGGCCTGGTTCAAGCCCTGTGGGATGACGCCAGCGACCATCTCTGGGCGCTCGACACCGGCATTGCCCGAGGCAATTCGCCGATCCCGCCCAAGCTGGTCGAGTTCGACCTGCGCACGAACCGGGCGATACGCACTTACACGTTCGAGGGCGTCGTCACGATCAAGGATGCGCTCAACGACGTGCGCATCGACGTGCCCCACCACACCGCCTATCTGACGGCGGCCGGCAATCGCGGCGGCATCGTGGTGCTGGATCTCACGAGCGGCCGGTCTCGCCTGGTGCTGGCGGGCGACCGGTCCGCGGTCGCAGACCCCAAGCAACATCTGATGATCGGCGGCCGGGAGGCGCTGAGGCCGGACGGCTCGCAAGTAGTGATCCAGACCGATGGCGTCGCCCTCTCGCCCGACGCGCAGTGGCTGTATTATCGGCCGCTCACCGACCACAACTATTGGCGCGTTTCGACGGCCGCGCTTCGCGACGCGAGCCTGAGCCCGGCGGCCCTGTCCCGTCAGGTCCAGTATCTCGGCTCCGCGGAGTTGAGCGGCGGCCTGATCATGAACAAGGCCGGGACACTGTTCGCCGGCGACGTCGAGCATGCCACCGTGGTCGCCCTGACCCTCCACGGCGACCGCCTGACCTCGCGCGTCTTCGTGCGCGCGCCGGGTCAGCTCGCCTGGGCCGATGGCTTCGCGATCAGTGGCGGCGATCTCTACATCGCCGATTCCCACCTCAACGAAGTCGCGTTCAAGAACAAACTCCCGCGCTCCGGCCCCTTCACCATCTTCAAGGTCAAGCTGCCGCCGGGGTGAACCGGGAATAGCCACGGACCACGCGGACGCCCGGCGAAACTCAGCGCCGATGGCGCCCTCCTAACTCTTCATGTGTCCGTGAAGTCTGTGAGGTCCGTGGTCCAATACCTCATCGAAATCTTCACGCTCGACCAAGATCAAGGTGCGAGCTTCAGGCGTACGGGGTCGAGCGGCGTCGACGGCAGGTAGTGGTCGCCGAGCACCTGCCAGCCGTCCCTGGAGAGCTTGGTCGGAATGACCAGGTCGCCGTCATCCGCCATTGTCGCCGCGCCGAGGTCGAGCAGGGCCAGCTGGACGCGGCGGTCTCGGGCAGCCGTGTCCGCGACAGTAACGAACGCGCCTGCCGCCCCGATTTCCACGCTGGGATCGGCGAGGAAGACCTTGAGCATCCCGCCATGCGCCTCGCACCGCACTTCGCCGACAAACCTGCCGACGCCTTCCGGCTTTCCGTCGACGCCCAGTTTCAAGCCCTCACCGGGCGCCGCGGCGAAAGTGAACGTCCCATCGGCGGCCCGTTCAGCCCCCGCGGCCGTTTCGATCGCGCCCCCCGCAGCCTCGACATAGGCGCGGAAGCTCTGCTTGAGCCCCCAGGAGAGCTTGGCGGCTTGGTCAGTCATTGTGCTTCCATCCCTGTTCGCCCGGCGGGGGGCGCCGCCTTCACCCTAATGTGGTTTGTCGGCGGCTTCGATCCGCGCCGCCTCATCTTCATTGATCCTGGCTCCACGAGAGTCGGCGCCTCCAACGTGAAGGACCAGCCCGTTGGAGAGTCCGTGGATTGGCGAGTCGAATGTTAATCGCGCGTCCGCCATCCCGCAGATGAACTCGTGGTTTGCGTCTGCAGTCAGCGGAAGCAGGAACGGCGTGCCGGTGACTTTCGCAGTGAGATAACTGCCTTCGCGCGTAACCCGGACAATCTCCCCATCGACATTGAAGTCTCCGATGTACTGATCCAGTGTCTTCGGCGTCGCCGGCCGGGGCGGCTTTGCAAGGCGGTCGGGGTCGGACTCCGCAAATAACCTCAGATTCCCCGCTTCAACCGTCATGGCGTGTCCTGAAGGTTGATCGATGACGACGACAGCGGCCAGGCCGCGTCCATCAGTGCGCGGCGGAACTTCCACGACGGGAAGGCCCTCGGCCCGGATCGCTTGCAGCATATCGGCGCCATAGGCGCCCGCCGGGACCAACTCAGGCCAGTCCCAGTACGACAGGATCGGTTCGTAAGTGAGCAATAGTTCGGGCGTTCTCGCCAGGGTCTGTAGATCCTGACCGCTCGCCAGCAGTCCGCCGACCAGGCGAACGGTCTCAGGAACAAGGCTTGCGCCGATCGTCGCGACCGCCAGCACCGGCTTGCCGTCTTTCAGGGCGATCACCGGGGCCATCCCGCTTGGCAATTGATCGCCGGTCTTGGAGTTCGCCAGCCAGGCCTGGTTGCGACCGGCTGCGTCAGGGATCGGCACGCCGCCGACAACCAGCCCCGTCACCCCCCAGCCCACCGTATTGCTCGAGTGAACCAGCACGGCGACGTCGCCCCACCGATCCACGGCGACGACCGAGTCG
>DASXGR010000015.1:0-6897 GCA_036488935.1 Caulobacteraceae bacterium
GGTGGCCGAGGCCATCCTCGCGTCCGGCGCCAATCCTGCGAGCGCCCTCGACTTGCAACTGATTCAGATCGCCGCCTGGTGCACCGCCCACGGCATAGCCGAGATGGTGGGTTTCAAGGAGTTCGAGGACCTCAAGGAGGAACTCGGCGGCGAAGAAGCCTTCGTCCGCGCTGTCCTGGCCCAGGTAGGCAAACTCTCCGGCGCGGCCCAGGCGATGCTGCGAGCCGCAAGCTGACCCGGACCTCGCCTGGTCTCGCTACACGATCGGCGTACACGTCCACGCTAAGGCAGACTTTTTTACACAGCCTCGGTGGAAAGCGGACATTGGTCGCAGTCGCGGAAAGCTGACGTTCCCAGCCGCGCGCGCCGCCGACGGGGAAGCAGACGTTCCGAAGGGCCACGATGGGTAGAAGTCGGACTCTGCCTGGGCGCCTGCTACTGTTGGCGTATGACGCTTGTTTCGCCCTCGCTGGTTCCAGAACTCGACGTGTCCAGCTTGGCCGCTTCACTGGCCTTTTACGTCGAGGTGATCGGCTTTAGCATCGCCTACGAGCGCCCCGCCGAGATGTTCGCCTACCTCGTCCGTGATGATGTTCACCTGATGCTGGAAGAAGCTGACGGACCGGGCCGCCGTTTCCGGACCGCGCCGCTGGAGCGGCCGTTCGGTAGAGGAATTAATCTCCAAATACGAGTGCGTGCCATCAGCGAACTCCATGCAAGAGTGCTCGCCACCGGACGCGCCCTACTCATCCCTCTTGAGGAACGTTGGTATCGACGCGGCGGAGTAGAAGTCGGTCATCGCCAGTTCGTCATTCCAGATCCTGATGGCTATATTCTCAGGTTCTTCGAGGACGTCGGATCACGTTCGGTTACGTCTGAATAGGGTCGAACCCGGTCGTTGGTGCCGCGCCCGCAAGCGGACGTCGGCCCGCTCGCCGCGAGCGGACCTTCCGAAGGTCAGTTCGGGGGTGGACAGCCGCCGATCGTGCGCGGTTTCGGGCCGTCATTTCGGTGCGCCGAGTTTGTCGGCCAGTTCGTCCAAACTATCGGTTACATGATCCCACGCCTCCTCGGCCGTGAAATCGCGACTCTGATGCGGGCCGTACTCCGTTGGCCGGGCAATGAAGGCCGTACCGAGCCCGAGCGCGCGCGCCATACGCAGGTCGTTGTTGTGCGCAGCGCACAGCATCACCTCTTCCGGAGGCAAGTCGAGCAGTTTACAGGCGCCAAGATAGGTCTCCCGATCCGGCTTGAAATGCCTGAAGAGGTCAGAACCAAAAATCATATCCCATGGAAGTCCGGCATGCTTCGCCATGTTCAACAAGAGCGAGACGTTGCCATTCGACAGTGGGGCAATGATGAGTCGTTGCTTCAGGCGAATAAGGCCGGCGACGGAATCCGGCCAGGGCCGGAGGCGATGCCAGCCCCGGTTGATGTGGGCGAGATCCTGTCGCGACAGGCCGCGGACGCCGAACTCTTCAATGAGCTGCTCGAGCGTCGCGCGGTGCAGATCGTCGAGTTTCGTCCAAGGCGCTTCTCCTTTGCGCACCCGGTCCATTGACGGAACGTAGGCTGCGCGCCACGCGTCCACCAACCCCGTCCAATCCGCCGCGATCCCACGGCCTTGCCCAAAGGTGTTGAGCTCATCAACAAGACTTGTGCGCCAATCTACGATCGTGCCGAAGACATCGAACAGAATAGCGCGCGGCGCCGTCATTGTTCCGGTCCTTATGGCTTAGCCGCGCCCGCGGCGGAGCAGTTGAGTCCCGCAGGGGCGCGCTACTCCGGCGCGCTGCGCGTGACCTCCCGGTACCAGGAGTTTCGGTGACACCTTGCCAAATGAGCTAATTGTCAAGCGCATGATCCCGGGTGGCCAGCAATTGGGCGGAACGCACGGCCTCCCCCTGGGAACCAGGATTTCGTCCGGAATCTGGAGGCTCGTCTCAAACGCCCTCTGGCCAAGCGCCGACCCGGTCGGAAACCCACGCTCGCGCCCGATCCTCAGCCAACGCTGTCTAGCTTGGTGCGCGGATAACCTGTCCCCCTATTCTTATTCTCGCCCTAATCTCGATCCCGATAGAATGGGCAACGGTCCGCCGTTGGCGCCAAAGGGGAGATTCGCTGAGAATGCGCCAAGAACCTGCTCGGCTGCCCAATCAGATACGCCCATCTGGTAACTTGCTTGAGTTCTTAGAGTGGGTTGACGCGCATCCGCGCACGTATTCCGAGACAATGGAAGCGTGGCGCACGAACTGCCCGCGGTTGTCCGTTTGGGAGGATGCGGTGGACGGCGGGTTCGTAGAGCGGGTGAACGCGGGAGGAAAAAGGCTAGTTCAGCTCACGAGCGCGGGTCGCGACCTTTTATCGGCCGAAGGGGGCGCCTCTGGTCTTGGCGCGACTTTGCTCGGTTAGCCGTCTCAAGCGACGTCGCGAATGTCGCCATTCTGGAGCGGTCCCGGGGTCCGCTCATGGCGGATATCGGCCCTCAGTCGTGGGCGCCGCTCGGCGCCGGAAACAGACGTCCCGAGTTTGGGGCCAGGTTGAATGCTCCCTCTTCGTTCCATCATGCTAAGCGGCGCCATGGCTCGCCTCGCCCCGCGCGGTGCGCGGATAACCTGTCCCCTCATTCTCACTCCTCCTGAGCGCCACAGGTGGCGGGAAAGCGGCGCGCACGCGTCCGCGTGCGCGCCTTAAGTTGGCGATCCCCGGCCACGATGGTCAGTGGTCGGCGTGGGCCAGGACCTGGGGTGAGCGATCAGGTGCGGCAGCGAGCATCCTCAGATCGCGGGTCGCGTGATCGATCGCGGCCTCTCGGCAGCGCCAGAACGCCTCGCTTTCCCGGACCATCCGGTCTTCATTTGCGCCGCAGACGTGGTCGGCGGCCCTGCGGATGTGGAAGGCGAGTTTCCTGGAGCCGGCATGCGACTGAAGGTCGGCGCTCGTGACCTTGATGCGCACGACCAGGTCCTGGTCCTTCGGCCCAGCGGCGAAGGCCGAGGCGCCAAGAACGAGGGCCGAGCAGGCGCCGACCACAGCGGCGAAAACTAATCGAGACATGACAGGTCCTCTCTGCATGGCCTTCCAAGAAGACCTTCAAGGTCTTCGCGACCCACGTGGATCGATATGCAGAAGAGACACCAAGGACGGCGCCGTCCGACAGGACGTGAACCTGCGGAAAGGCCGATGAAACGCCGAGGGAAAACGATGAAGCGCCGAGGCTTTCGGCCAGACGCTCTGTGGCGCCTGCGTCCAAAGCGGCGGAAACGGCGATGGGTTGTGTTATACCTGAGTAGAACCCCATGAAGCGCTGACATTGGCGATGAGCGTGGAACAGCCGGCGAGCCCCATCGACCTTGCCCAGGAGGAGACCTTCGTTCTGGACAAGATCGAGGTGCGTCCGCCGACATGCGAGCTCGTCGTCGCCGGGCGTTCGGAGAAGCTCGAGCCGCGGGTCATGCAGGTCCTGGTCACGCTCGCGCGGCGCCGCGGAAAGGTCGTCTCACGCGACGAACTGATCGCGCGCTGTTGGGGCGGCCGTATCGTCTCCGAGGACGCCCTCAACCGCTGTATCAGCGCTGTCCGGCGCGTCGCCGAGGCCTATGGCGGCTTCCAGGTCAACACCGTCACCCGCGTCGGCTACCGGCTCGACACGCACGGGCAGGCCGCAGACGCGGCTGAACTGCGCGCCGAGCCGCTGCTTGCGGTGCTGGCCTTCGACAACCTCTCCGGCGATCCGGAAATGGCCTACTTTTCCGACGGGCTGTCGGAGGAGATCCTGCACACCGTCTCGCGCGGCGCCCGGCTGAAGGTCGTTGGCCGCAGTTCCAGCTTTCAGTTCCGCGGCTCGGACAAGGCTGTCGCTCGCGTCGTCGCTTCTCTCGGCGCAACGCACGTGCTCGACGGCTCGGTCAGGCGCAGCGGCGCCACCGTCCGCGTTTCAGCAAGTCTGATCGAGTGCGAGCGCGCGACCGCCGTCTGGTCGCAAACCTTCGACCGCCACCTCGCGGACGTCTTTGCGCTTCAGGACGAGATCGCAGCCGCTGTCGCCAAGGCTCTCGACGTCGTCTTCACCCCCCCTGATAGCGCGGCGCAGAGTATCGATCCTGCCGCCTACGACCTGTTCCTGAAGGCGAACCAGCTCGGCACCGGAAATGTACTTGACGGGGCTGCGTACGACCAGCTGATCGGATTTGTCGAGGAGGCGACAGCCATTGCGCCGCGGTTCGCGCGGGCCTGGGGACTACTGACGCACCTGCGGGCCTCCAAGCTACGCTACGGAACTGGACTTGTGGACTATGCCGATCAGCGCGCAAGGGTCATTGAAGCTGCGGATACGGCCTTGCGGCTGGATCCGGGCCTCGGCGGCGTCTACCACGCCCTCGCTACGCTTGAGGCGTTCGGCCGTTTTTCTGCACGTGAGGTGCTATACAACAAGGCCCTCGTCGCCTGGCCACACGACACCGGGGTCCTGGTCGCCGCCGCCTTCTTTGTCAGCGAGGTGGGACGCGTTCGCGACGCGCTCGACCTCGCTCGGCGGAGCCTAGAGGTCGATCCGATGAACTTCGCCACAGGCTTCGCCTTCGCCAGCTACCTCGACTTCGACGGCCGGCACGTAGAAAGCAAGGGGCTGTGGGACACGCTTCTCCGCGAATGGCCTGCGAGCGACTTGGCCGCACGCGGCGCGATTGCCAACGCGGTGCAAGCGGCCGACTGGGACCGCTTCGATCGGCTGGCGGCAGAAGCTCTGCCGCGGCTGGCACAGGCGCGGCTTACGCGCAGCTGGGTGCGGTTGGGCCAGGCGCTGCGCAATCCGCAGCCGGCCGTGTTCGAGCAAGCGCTGGGGCGAGCACGTGACCAACTCGCGAACACGGGAACCGTCGCCATCGATCGTCTGGCTTCGCTCTGTGAACTCGGTCTCCTCGACGAGGCCTTTGGTCTGGTAGAGCGCGCCTCTTTCTCATACATGTTCGATCCGGCGCTGCCATGGGCGAGCGGTCCGTTGAGCGGCGGTTTCATCTTCAGTCGCGGCGGTGCTGGCCGGATGATGTGCGACCCCCGTTTCGTCCGCCTTTGCGCCAGGCTCGGCCTTTGCGACTACTGGGTCGAGACGAGCCGCTGGCCCGATTGCGCCGACCATGTCCCTTATGACTTCCGCGGAGAAGCTCGGAAGGTCGCAGCGGAGGGGCTGGTCGGGCGCGCTTGAATCTCCAGGAGACGCGGGTCTGCGGCCCCCGAGCGGAATAGGAAAAGGACGGCGGATCGCTCCGCCGCCCCCGGTTGGGTCCGCGGCCCGCGTTATGGCGCGGTGTAACGGCTGCGTTCGACCTCGATCTGTTCGACGGTATAAACCGGCGCCGTGTCATCGAAGCGCGACCAGCCGCTCTGGCGATAGGCGGCGCCGCGTGTTGCGGCGTCGACGGCGTGAAAGCCGATCAGTGCGCTTTCCACCTTGGCGGCCTGGCTGTCGTCGACCTTGGCGCTCACCAGGGTCCCGCCTCGGCGAACGCCCTCCGCATAGACCTGGGCGTTCTCGTCCGACTCTCCCGCGTGCTTCAGAGCGCCGATCAGGCCGCCAGCGGCGCCGCCGGCCGCAGCGCCCACGCCGGCCCCGACCAAGGTCGACGCCAGCCATCCGGCCGCCACGACGGGCCCGAGCCCGGGGATCGCGAGCAGGCCCAGACCGGCCAGCAGCCCCCCCACACCGCCGATCGCGCCGCCAGTGGCGGCGCCTTTGCCGGCGTCCCTAGCCGCGTGATCACCCGGCGTGCGCCCGTCGTCGTAGGGGCCGCGATGGTCATGCGACTTATCCGCGTTCCCGGCGATGAGGCTGATGTCGCGATGAGGAACCCCCATGCGCTCCAGCTCCGCCACGGCCCGCTCGGCGTCGGCGAAGTTGTCGAAAAGACGAGTAATGGTACGAGACATGTTCACTCCCTGCCGCTTTCAGAACGGCGAAATTGATATGATCAGCAGCGAGCCGATGCTTAGTTGCTGGTGACGTTGCCTTCGAAATCCACGGCGACGTGGACTTGCTTGCCATCCTTCATGGCCATTCCCTGCCACAACCCGTCCTTGTCCTTCGTGAGGCCGGTGACCTGGGTGTAGCCTTCCTTTTCGATGTGTTTCTGGGCTTGGCCCTTGGTGAAGGAATTGTGCCCTTTGGCCGGCGCGCCGGCCTTGTTCTCGTGCGGCGCCTTGACAGCGGAGTTCTCCGGGGCTGCCGGGTTGGCCGTCGGCGGCGTCTGAGCATGCCCCACGGCTGGCGCCGAGGCGCTGAGCCCGAGCGTGATGGCTAGAGCCGTATGAAATTTCATCGAGGTAGAGCCCTTCTGTTTTCAGGCCCGCAAAACGAAAGACCTCGCGCGATGTTCCTCAACCGTACTGATCCCGGAATCGGATGGTCAAGCTTCAGGGGGGCGGCAACCGGACTGACTACTGATACAGCTGCGACGCAATCTGGCGTGGAGCTCAACTCAATCCGATAAGTTGCAGGCGTGGCGAGATTCGCAAGCAGATTTAGTATGGAATACGGTGACGGGAGCATCATTCACCGATTTTCTGCAGAGCACCAACCGGTCCAAAGACCCTGCCGTGCGGCGTTGCGGTGAAACAGGTGAATAGTGGTCCTGTCACCGCATTTCTCTGTCACCGCATTTCTCCGGCGATGACGGAGTCTAAGGGGAGAAGGGTTCAAAACGGGCTGGCGAGGCCCAGGCTGCCAGCGAGGCAGGACCGCGCGCGGCGGAGCAATTGAGTCCCGCAGGGCGCGCTACTCCGGCGCGCCGCGCGGAACCTCCCGGTACCAGGCCAACTGCTCGCTGGTGGCCAGCAGTTTGCCATCGCGACGCCAGTAGCTGGAGCGTTCATCCGACGCGCCGCCGCCACCGACCCGACCTT
>DASXGR010000021.1:0-2513 GCA_036488935.1 Caulobacteraceae bacterium
GAGGTCGGGGAAATCCGCCGCCGTCACGATCGCCTTCACCCCCGGCAGGGCGCGCGCCTTGCGGGTGTCGATGGAGACGATGCGGGCGTGGGCGTAGGGGCTGCGCGCCACCTTGCCCACCAGCATGCCGGGCAGGGCAAGGTCGGCGCCGTAGAGGGCGCGGCCGGTGACCTTGTCGGCGCCGTCGGGCCGAACCGGCCGCGTGCCGACGATCTTCAGGTCCTTCTGCTGCGCGCCGCGCGCGCCGGGGCGTTCCCCAGGACGGTCTAAGACGTCGCTCATGCCGGGACCCTCGCCTGTCTCATTTCCGCGGCCGCATCGAGCACGGCACGGATCACCTTGTCATAGCCGGTGCACCGGCAAAGATTGCCCGCCAGCCAGTAGCGCGTCTCGCTCTCGCTCGGGTCGGGGTTGGTTTCGAGCAGGGCCTTGGCCGACACCAGCAGGCCCGGCGTGCAGAAGCCGCACTGCAGGGCGCCGTGCTCGAGGAACTTGCGCTGCAGGGGATGCAGCTCGCCGCCCTCGGCCATGCCCTCGATGGTCTCGATGCGGCGTCCTTCGGCTTCGACCGCCAGGACGAGGCACGAACACACCAGGCGGCCGTCGAGCATGACGCTGCAGGCGCCGCAGTCGCCCGAGCCGCAGCCCTCCTTGGAGCCGGTGAGGCCAAGCTCGTCGCGGATCGCATCGAGCAGGGTCGTGCCGGGCTCGCAGAGGAACTCGGTCGGATCGCCGTTGACGGTGGCGGAGACGTGTCGGCGTCGGGTCATGCCTTGGCTCTCTGATAGGCGATCGCCGCGGCGCGGCGCGCGAGCACCCCGGCGATCCGGGTGCGGTATTCGACGGTGCCGCGCTTGTCGCTGATCGGACGGCACGCGGCGCGGGCGGCGGCGTCGAGGCGCTCGAGCGCAGCCTCGTCCAGCGTCGAGCCGACGATCGCCTGCGCGGCGGCCTCCGGGGTGACGACGACAGGCGCGACGGCGCCCAGGGCGATCCGGGCGTCGACGATCACGCCGGCGCCGTCGAGCGCCAGGCTGACCCCGGCGCCGACCACGGCGATATCCATCTCCGTACGCGGAATCGAGCGCAGATAGGCGTCGGACGCCCGCGTCGGACGCGGCGGGAAGCGGAACTCCAGCACGAACTCGCCGGGCTCGAGGGTCGTCTCGCCGGGCGCCTTGGCGACGGCCTCGGCCGGAACCTCGCGACGGCCGCTGGGGCCGACGACGACGCAGACCGCGCGCGCAGCCACCAGGGCCGGGACGCTGTCGGCGGCCGGGGAGGCGTTGCACAGGTTGCCGCCGATCGAGGCGCGCCCCTGCACCTGGGTCGAGCCGATCAGCTGGGCGGCCTCGGCCACACCGGGCCAGGCGCGGCAGAAAGCTTCGTCCTCGCCAAGCGCGATCCCGGGCGTGGCCGCGCCGACGACGAAGCCGCCGCCCTCGCGGCGCACGCCGATGGCGCCCGGCAGGCGCTTGAGATCGACGATGAGGCCCTTGGCCAGCCGCCCGGACCTCAGCTGCACCAGAAGATCGGTCCCCCCGGCGAGGGGCCGGGCCGCCGGCCCGCCATCCAGCAGGGCGCGCGCGGCGTCCTCAGGCGTCGTCGGGGCCAGGTAGTCTACCTGCGTCACGCACATTCCCTTCGTTGGGTGGAGCCCCGTCACTCTAGCGCGCGCTTCGCGCCGCGGGCTACCCCGGATCGCAACACGGACTGCGGGCGTCCCTGCCGGGCGCCAGCCTCTCAGCCACACGGCGCCCGCCGGACTTGCCCGGAGCGCCGGCGCCCCCGCCGGCCAACGCCCTCTCCGCCAAGCGGCGCCGCCGGTGATCGGCCCGACGCCGCAACGGATCGGAGCGTCCGCCGAATCCCCCCGCGCTAGCGGCAGACCAATACCTGACGCCAGGTGACAGGTATTGGCTTTACAGTAGAGTACGAATTCGTCCCTACCTCGCATACCCAAGGATATTTCGATGATCCGTCGCCGCCCCATTGCCTCCGCCATCGCCGTCTTCGTCGCACTGGGTTTGGCGACGCCAGGACCGTCGGCTCAGGCCGCCCAGGCGCCCGACCTCAGCGGGCTGCACGCCTTCGACCTGCGGGTCGGTAAATGGAAGATCCACAACCGGGTTCTGAAGGACCGGTTGGCGGGCAGCCATGACTGGCTGGAATACGACGGGACCCAGACTTGGTGGTCGGTCTTGAACGGCCGGGGCAATGCTGACGACACTTTCCTCAACAAGCCGGGCGGCGCCTACAGCGGCGTCACCTTGCGCGCCTATGATCCGAAGACCGGGCAATGGGCGATCTGGTGGCTCGACGGTCGCACGCCGACGGCCAGGCTAGACCCGCCGATGCTCGGCCGTTTCGCCAACGGCGTGGGAACCTTCTACAACGACGACAGCCTGCGTGGGAAACCGATCAAGGTGCGGTTCATCTGGTCGAACATCACCCGCAACTCGGCTCATTGGGAACAGGCCTACTCGCCCGACGGCGGAAAGACTTGGGAGACC